>NZ_JBALEF010000042.1:0-87121 GCF_036918245.1 Nostoc sp. | reverse complement strand
TACCTCAACACAACTTTGAAGTACCTCAACACAACTTTGAAGTACCTCAACACAACTTTGAAGTACCTCAACACAACTTTGAAGTACCTCAACACAACTTTGAAGTACCTCAACACGACTTTGAAGTACCTCAACACGACTTTGAAGTACCTCAACACAACTTTGAAGTACCTCAACACGACTTTGAAGTACCTCAACACGACTTTGAAGTACCTCAACACGACTTTGAGGTATCTGTTGCTTATATAGCAGTCCTAAATCATTCGTGAGAATTTGAGATCGTTTTAACCCCCCTGTAGTCCCCCTTAGCAAGGCTACCGTGTACACACAAGTCTCAAGTAGTTGATAAATCTCGGTTTTACCCCACCCTAACCCTCCCCTTATAAAGGGGAGGGAACAAGATTTCTTATTTTCCGCCTTTATAAGGGGGGATTACAAGATTTCTTATTTCCCCCCTTTATAAGGGGGGATTAAGGGGGGTAATTCGACTTGTGTATACACGGTAGCCAAGGCATCGGGGGGACGGCTCAGACATTGAGATCAAAAGTGCGATGCCTGCTCTGGGCTACGCGATCGCCTGATATTGTAGGTTAAGTTGTAGCTTGCTTCTCTTAATTGGTAAATCAAAATTTTCATGCACTTATGAAAGAAACTTCAGCCTTCTAGTAGTATATTGTGTCTTAATTGACATATCACCTGAGTATTAGGCATGTAGAGTATGACTATGAACTCGCCTATTCCCAAAGATTATCAATATCAATTTGGTGGTAGTCTTCCTGCTAATGCACCTACCTACGTCACACGCAAGGCTGATGCAGATTTGTATAACGCTGTGAAAGCTGGAGAGTTTTGTTTTGTCCTCAACTCTCGACAAATGGGTAAATCCAGTTTGCGTGTCCGCACAATGCAAAGGTTACAGGGTGAAGGAATTGCTTGTGTATCTATTGATTTAACCGCAATTGGGACATCAGGGCTAAAGTCTGAACAATGGTATTCTGGGATTATTGATACTATTGCTGGTTCTGAAAGTTTAAACTTAGGTGAGCAGTTTGATATAGATAAGTTATGGGAAGAAAATTCCCGATTTTCTGATGTGCAGATTTTTGGTAAATTTATTGACAAATTACTAAATTTAGTTTCCACACAGATTGTTATTTTTATAGATGAAGTTGATAGTATTCTCAGTTTAAAATTTCCGGTTGATGATTTTTTTGCTTTAATTCGAGCTTTCTTTAATCAAAGAGTTGATAATCCTGAATATCAACGCATTACTTTTGTGCTTTTGGGAGTCGCCACGCCTTCTGAGTTAATTCAAGATAAAAAGCGCACTCCTTTTAATATTGGCAAAGGAATTGAGTTAACCGGATTTGAATTTGCAGAAGCTTTACCTTTAATCAACGGATTATCTGGACAAACTAGCAACCCGGAAGCCGTACTCAAAGCAATTTTAGACTGGACTGGAGGACAGCCCTTTTTAACTCAGAAAGTCTGTGAATTTGTCCGAAAATCTGCAACTGTAATTCCCCCAGGTGAAGAAGCTCCTTTTGTAGAGAATTTAGTCAGAGATAGAGTGATTCAGAATTGGGAATCTCAAGATGAACCGGAACACTTTAGAACGATTCGGAATAGGATTTTAAAAAGAGATGAACAGAAAGCAGCATATTTATTAGATTTATATCAACAAGTATGGCACTCAGGCGGAATTGATATTGATAGTAGTATTGAACAGAGTGATTTACAGTTAGCGGGAATTGTTGTTAAAAATGAGAGAAAATTAAAGGTTTATAACCTAATTTATCAAACCATTTTTGACAACTTATGGATTGAGAGAACTTTAGCCAGTTTGCGTCCTTATGCAGAGAATTATCGTCAGTGGATCTTATCAGGAAAACAAGATGAGTCTCGGTTATTGAGAGTAAATGCTTTAGCAGAAGCCGAAGCTTGGGCAAAGGGTAAAAGATTAAGTTTTCAAGATGAAGACTTTTTAGCAGCTAGTCGTATACTACAGCGAAAAGAGGAACTAGTAGAAACAGAAAGACAGGCAGAATTAAAAAGAGAAAGGAAAGAAAAGGAAGCAGCAGAAAGAGCTAGAGAAATTGAGGCTGAAGCTAAACAGAAAGCAGAAAAGCAACTAGAGAGTGCATCTAGGGACTTGGAAACCCTTAAAATAACTATAAAAGAAATCAATCAATCTATTGCTAAAATTAAGGAATTATCAGCAGTGGCTTCTAAACTGCAACAAAAAGGAAAAATAAACGAAGCGAATCAGTTTTTGAATATTGCAGGGTTGGTTTTGCAAGATAAAATTGAGAATCCCAAGCTAAAAGAGATTTTATTAGATAGTGCGCTGCTTTTAGGGTATCAATACCTAGCTGATGAAGAAAAAGAGCTAAATCAAACAGAGTATTTAAAAAATGCTGACATTTTGTCTAGGAGTCTAAAAAAATTCTTAAAAATAGAAACTCAAATTGATCATAATCCAATTTATTTGGCTACCTTAGTTTATATATACTATGTTAAAGGTCACTTAGATAAAGCTAAGTCTTTAGTTGATTACAAGAAAGCATTTGAGCATCTCAGCAGTCTAAAATCTAAGTTGAAATCTAATGTTGAATTATTTACTCAAAATATTCTCTACAATGGCAATGCTGATATTGTGGCTTTGCTTTATCGTCAACTTAAAGAATTAGACGGCTCAAATCCAGTTTATGATCAATCTTTAAAGGAACATTTATTGAATGAATTAGACTCTTTAATGAAGCAACAAAGATGGAGAGAAGCAAATTCAAAACATTGGCAGTTTATTCTCTATTTAGCAGGAAAGGAAGAACAAGGCTATTTAGATTTAATTGATATCAAAAACTTTAATTGTAAGGATTTAAAACAACTAGATACACTTTGGGTTAATAACTCTAAGGGGTATTTTGGTTATAGTGTCCAGAAAAAAATATATTTGGCTAGTGGAAATTCTCTCGATTATGATTGGGAGAAGGGTGAATGGAAAAATTGGAACGAGAAAAGGTATAATGATTATACAAAAAGTGTGGGATGGAGAGGACAGGATGGGGAGTGGAGAAGTTATGAGGAATTACCCATGAACCTCACGAGAGAGGGTGAGAATGAGATATCTATGAGTATGAGGGGTGAACTCCCGTATTGGGTGGGCGTGGGTTTCGTTGTGGAAGTTCAAGTTCGGGCGTGGGGTGGTTTGAATGACGGGTATTGGTTGGGGGTTACTTCTTTCTTCATGCAGAGACTTGTAAATTGTAACAGATAAGGCTTTCAGAGACTTGTAAAGATTTATTACTGGGATATTTTCCACGCAGTAATAAGGCTTTGGGAGATTTGATATCTGGCACTAGGCAATGCACAACCCAAAGAAAAAAAACAAACAACACAAAGGGAATTGAGAAGAGCTAATTTAGAGTCGCTGATATTACCAGTAAGTAGCAAATTCCTCTAAAAAAGACATCAAAGAGTGATAAATAGAGACACTGCTCCTATCTTCATCTAAAATCATTAATTGTGATTTCTAAAAATCATCCCTGCAACTTGCGGATTATAACAATTAGCAAAAATAAATTTATCAGCCACATCAACAATTTCTGGATTACTTGCTTCCCAACTATCCCAAGGCAATCGCATCTGTCCTGGTGATGCTTTTTTGCCTTTGCCTTTAATTACTTTAGGCAAAAATTGATTACCCCAAAAATAGCGTTTTTCTGTTTTCGCTTTTGGTTTGTACTTTTTACAAAAACCCCGATATTTAGCAGCACATTCATTCAAAGTTTTACCCAACGCCAAAAAAGCCGGATGCCAAGTTGTTAAACCATCATCCCCAAGTCGGTCATAGACTCCATAATTACTAAAATCATAGAAAAAGCCTTCTTGCATTCCCGCAGCTTTTGGGTTGGCGTGAATATACCGCAGCGTATTCAATGCCCGTTGATGGTCACTTTTAGGACTTACGCACTCACATCGACCAACCCCCTTAAAAAGGGGGCTTTAGAAGTTCCCCCCTTTTTAAGCTACGGTGTACACATAAGTCTGAAAATAGCTGAAGAAGACAGGTTTTACCCCACCCTAACCCTCCCCTTGTGAAGGGGAGGGAACCGGAAATCTCATCTCCCCCCTTTATAAGGGGGGATTAAGGGGGGTGATACGACTTGTGTGTACACTGTAGTCCGAGTAGTGACGTAATAGCTGTATCCTAGTTTTAAGTCGCGCTGTGGCCGTGGCATAAGAAGAATTTGTCATTCTCTAATTCTCCCCATAATATCTATGCCCTTTAACAATTTTTTTAATAAAACCCCAAAACCTGAACCCGCAGAGATGACTGGTTTAATCAAAATATCGGGATGTGACAACCCAAAGCGGTGCGGAGATGTGATTTTTGTTCACGGCTTAGGTGGTCACGCACGCGGAACTTGGCATCCACAAGAACGACGCGACGATGATAATTTTTGGTTAACGTGGCTTGCACAAGAAAGACCAGATTTAGGTATTTGGTCTTTTGGCTACAAAGCTGAACCCTTTGAGTGGAGAGGTTCAACAATGCCACTCTTTAATAGAGCTAGTAATTTACAAGAATATTTAGAAGTTTCTGATATTGGAAAATACCCAATAATTTTTATCGCTCATAGTATGGGTGGATTATTAGTCAAAGAAATGCTGCGTAATGCTCAGACTTTTCAAAAGAAAGCAGTAATTCAACAGACAAAAGGCATTGTATTTCTATCCACTCCTCACACTGGTTCTCATCTCGCTAACTTAATCGATAAAATTGGTATTTTGGCACGAACCTCTGTTAGTGTTAATGAATTGAAAGCACATATTCCCCAACTGCGTCAACTTAACGAGTGGTATCGGCAAAATGTTGATTTTTTAGAAATTACTACAAAAGTTTATTATGAAACGAAACCCACTCAAGGTTTTTTAGTTGTAGACCCAGATAGCGCTAACCCAGGTATCAAAGATATCCAACCTACCGCTACAGATGACGATCATCTTTCTATCACCAAGCCAAAATCAACAGAGAATTTAGTCTACAAGGGAGTGAGTCAGTTTATTAAGCAACAATTGCTAATTAATCTAGGCATTGTTGAACAATCAACACCAAAAGTAAAACAGAATAACTCCTCAGTGATTTTTGAAAATCCTGATGGTCAAGTTCCTCTTAACTCCCCCTTTTATATCGAGCGTCCAGAGGTGGAAATTAAATGTTATGAATCCATCCTCCAACCAGGGGCGTTAATCCGCATCAAAGCGCCGCAAAAGATGGGTAAAACTTCTTTAATGAGCCGCATTCTTGAGCATAGTAAACAAAAAGGTTATCGCACAGTTTCTCTTAATTTATGGAGTAAAGAAAATTTTACCGATCTCAATAATTTCTTACAGGCATTCTGTGCAACTCTGAGTTATGAATTGGGGCTAGAAGAACAAATAGATAAATATTGGAAAAAACGCTTAAGCAGTCAAGTTAACTGCACTAATTATTTAAAAGACTATTTATTAAAAAATATTGATGTTCCTCTAGTATTAGGCTTAGATGATATTGACAAAATTTTTCCTTACCCCGAAATTGCTCAAGAATTTTTTGCTCTACTCCGAGCTTGGCATGAAAACGGTAAAAACGAAGAAATCTGGCAAAAATTGCGTTTAGTAATTGCTCATTCTCAAGAAGTATATGTTTCCTTAAATGTCAATCAATCCCCCTTTAATGTGGGTTTATCTATCGAAATTGGAGAATTCAACGTCACACAAATAAAAAAATTAGTCGAACGACATAAATTAAATTGGTCAGAGACACAAATCGAACAATTAAGGGGAATGATTGATGGTCATCCTTATTTATTAAGGACTGCTCTTTATCAAATTGCCACAGGTAATTTAACTTTAGAACAATTTCTGAAAGTTGCTCCTACTGATGAGGGATTATTTAGAGGCTTTTTACATCCCTATCTTTCACTACTGGAAGAAGATAAATTGTTAAAAGCAGCGATGAAAAAAGTGATTGAGAGTGATATTCCTGTGAAGTTAGACTCTGCACAAAGTTTTAAATTACGCAGTCTAGGCTTAATTGAATTTAAAGAAAATAAAGTTCAATGCCTTTGTAATTTATATCGCTTTTATTTTCGAGATCGCCTATCCGAATGATTACACTTAGCTTGAAAGGATGAACCATCAATAATTAGCGGTAAAATGATTAGCGATGTCTACGACGGGCTACGCCTACGCAGCACCAACACCAAAGGCGATGCCTACGGCGGCAAGCTACGCACCCCAAAACCCCTCAAATTTAACAAGTGCGTAGCCGTAAGGCTTGTCGTCAGACATCGCACTCTCAAAGTTACTAATTTGTAGAAGTGCTAAAAGATAATGCAGATGCTTCCAGTAGATGCGGATGGTGGCATTGCCAAAAACTCAAAATCTCTTCGCCAACCTGTTGAGGATAGAAGTAGTGAAAAAAATGATACCCTTGTGGGCATTCCCAGAGTCTATCTTCTGGCTTCAACCAATTTAACCAGTCATGCAATGCAGTAGGGTTGACTACAGGATCGCTCTTGCTACCACATACCATCATTGGCATAGAAACTCCACCCTTGGGTAAATAAACCAACTTAAATAAAGAGTGTGATGATGGAGATTGTTCTAAATCTTTATCTAAAGCAGCTACTAACTTCTTAGTAGTATGAGGTGGTTGATTTCCAAAAAGACTGCGAACGCTACTTGCTAAAACTAACTCACGGCTGATGCTAAAAAGTTGTCGTTGAAAGTAATAGTGAGCTTGCCAATTGTTTGCAGGTTGAGCTGCAACAGCCAGCAGAGTCAGCGATCGCACTTTTTGAGGAAATCGACGTGCAAAGGTTAAGGCGATCGCACCACCCATCCCATGTCCCGCTAAATGCACAGGGCGATCGCGCGATTTTAAAAAGTCATACACCAAATCCACAGCTTGATCTATGCAACTGGCTTCATCTTTGGTTTGCTGATATTCCCACTGGGCGACATTTATATAACTAGATAAATGTTCAAGTAATGGTTTATCAAAACGCTGTAAAACAGGACTGGCACTTAACCATAAAACATCAAATGAATCAGACATAAATACCTATAACTTCCAAATTATCAATTTCAATAAAGGCGCACAGCTAGCCGTGCGCCCCAAATCTCTACAAACCAAATTCTGTCTTCAACTGAGCAACCCAAGTTTTAATTCGCTCATCTGTTAGCTCAGATTGACTACCTTCATCAAGTGCCAAACCAACAAACTTCCCATTTTTCAAGGCTCTAGAATTCTCAAAGTCATATCCCTCAGTTGGCCAGTAACCAACAGTTTTACCACCTCGTTGGGAAATTTTTTCTTCCAGAATTCCAATTGCATCCTGGAAGTTATCGCTATAGCCGTATTGATCTCCATCACCAAAATAGGCAACCAGCTTACCACTAAAATCTATTTCATCCAGATCGGAGAAAAAGCCTTCCCAATCGCTCTGAAGTTGACCAATATCCCAAGTGGGAGAGCCAATAATCAGCAAGTCATAATCATCTAAAGTGCTAGTATCCGCCTCGTAAATGGGATGTAATGTTACAACATCACCACCAAACTCATCCCGAATTTTTTCAGCATCAGATTCAGTGTTGCCAGTTTGAGTACCGTAAAACAAACCAATTTTTTTTGACATATTGACACCTGATAAATGAATAGTTGTGTGCTATGTAGAAAAGTTGCCCTGAGAGGTTGGTTAATCCAGCGTTCCCTACCCATCAGGGCATCGACTCCAGTGTTTGAACTGCCACGCAAGTCAAAAGCGTTATCTTTTCAGAAAGTTTGCAAATAGCTGAAATACATGACTCACTTAATGAGTATTAGTCTCAATAATTCTGAAGATATACTACCAGACTTATTGAGAGTCTTTTTTATTTAATTAAGTAAACTTTTGTTAAGACTTTCAGTAACCAAACCGAAAACTAGACGAGGCAGCAAGAATTCTCGTACCTTAATTGGTCAGAAACCTCGTACTTACTCGAATAGAAGTAGTTGAGATGAACGTCTGAACAAAAGAGTTTAGGCTAAAAGCGCTACAAGACTCGATCTTGGAGGAGTTATGTGACGCCATTTTTTGGTCGACTAAAGTACAATAACTTTATCGACTTACTGTATTTTAATATTAAAAGTGAATAATGCACTCTGCAAGAGAATAGTGCGATCGCTGCTAAAAATATCGATAAAGCTTGTAGAGACGCGATAAATCGCGTCTTGAAAGATTAAGTACCTTACGATATCCTCACAAAACATTCCTGATAATTACTGGTTTCAAAAATCACTTCGGTAAAAGAAGCTAGAGGGAGTAAGTTTTTTGTGCATTTATGAAATTAATCCAAATACTAAAACTAGCTGTAATTCCGGTTTTGAGTGTATTGAGCTTTGTGTCTACATCAAATACGGCACTAGCTGACTACTTAAATAGTCAGGGAGCAGGAGGTAATTACCGTTATGAATTATGGTCTACAGATGATAATAGTAATTACTATTTGAAAATTTGGCTATATGAAGCAAGTCCAACAAGTAGCCCATATAGCACAACTCCAGAATTCGATTCTACTAGGGAAGCTTTAATTTATTTTGATTGCAATTACGCTGAGAAAAATTTATCAGAATGCTCTCAATGAGAATTTAAAACCCCCCCAACATAATTCGTAATTGCTAATGACGCTCGCGGACTCGCTACCGCTACGCTAACGTAATTCGTAATTAAATAATTCAATTACGAATTACAAATTACGAATTACGAATTAAACTTCGGCTGGTTGATATTCTTGTTGTCTTTCCACAAACGACTGGACACGGGTGCGGTAGTTTCTCATAGTTTCATCTACCCATTCGCGATCGTTGCTATTTGCATACAAATGCACCAGTGGTTCGCTAGCATCTGGTAAAACTAACAGCCAACTGTCATCATAGGGTTGACAAATTTTTACTCCATCAATTAATTCTAGATTTTGCGCTGGGTGAGTTTCCACCAAGTAACGCATCAAAGCACCCTTGGCTGTCCACGGACAGCGAACTGTATAAGTTTTGTGAATTACACGAGGTAATTCTGACCGCGCAGCAGCAAGCGATCGCTCCTGTATAGTCAACATCTCAATTATCTTGGCAATGCAGAACATGGCATCAAATCCCGGATGCAGTTGCGGGAAAATAAAACCAGTCTCTCCACTACCTCCCAGTACCACATTCGGGTTTTTCTGGCAAGCTTCCATTAAAGCTGTAGGGTTGGCTTTAGTGCGAATCACTCTGCCATCATGGCGACGGGCGACTTGTTCAATAGCACTGGAAGCATGAACTGGTACAACTACTGTTCCTCTGGGGTTAGCCGTCAGAATCATGTCTACCATCAGTGCTGTTAACATTTCCCCACGAATTGGGTAGCCTGATTCATCAACTAAAATTAGCTGTTCTCCATTAGCTGATACTTGCACACCAAAGTTAGCTTTCAATGCCTCCACTACATGACCTAACTGAGTCAGCAGTCCTTCGCGGTCAGCTACAGACATCGCTGTTTTAGTGACACTGGCATTCAGCACCACTGCATCAGCACCAAATTTATCCAACATTTGGGGTAAAACTGCCCCCGATACGGCATAAACATAGTCAATCACCACTTTTGCGCGGCTGTTGCGGAGTGTATGAACATGCAAAAGTTTTTCAAAAGCAGTACAGTAGCGGTCATTCACTTGGCTGGGGTAAGACACATCGCCAATTTCATGAATTAGCGCCCGCCGCATATCCTCCTTAAAGTAAGCCCCTTCAATTTTCTTTTCCAAGGCTTTGGAGATATTAATGCCCTTTGCATCCATGAATTCAATCAGAATGTAGTCAGGGCGGTCGGGATGTACCCGGACGTGGATACCACCAGCTACCGACATTGTGGGTATAACCGTGCGGGCGATGGGGATAGCTGTGGCATCGAGGTTTTGAATGTCAACAGCTACTGACATTAAACCAGCAATCAGCGAGCGCGTCACCATCCGAGAGACATTACGCTGGTCACGGGAAACCGTTACCTTAGAACCAGGTTTTAAGGTAGAACCGTAAGCAGCTCCCAATTTCACAGCGAATTCTGGGGTGATGTCGATATTAGCTAATCCTTGGACACCACGTTGACCAAATAAATTCCGTTGGGCGGTGTTTCCCCAAATCAAGTTAATATTTAAAATTGCCCCTGACTCAATTTTTTTACTGGGCCAAACACGCACGCCGGGGCTAATTTGAGCTTCTTCTCCCACCGTAGAAAGCGAACCTACAACCGCAGCTTCTAATACTTGAGCGCGGCGGTCTACACGAGCGCCACGGGAAATCACACAGGCAGAAAGAGCTGCTTCGTCGCCAATGAATGCCCCATTCCAGACTATGGGACGTTTGAGATTAGCATCAGCGCCAATAGTGACATTATCTCCAATTACGGTTCCTGCCTCAATTTGTACTCTTGCCCCGATGCGGCAATTATCACCAATCACTACTGGAGTTTCAATCACAGCTGTCTGATCGATGTAAGTATTTTGACCTACCCATAACTCATGAGAGACTTCTTTATAGGCAAAATCTAGTTGCACTTTTCGATCTAACGCGTCATACTGAGCCTCGCGATAGGCATCTAAGTGACCAACATCACACCAGTAACCTTGAGCAATGTAACCATACATTGGCTCATCTTTTGCTAGTAGTAAAGGGAATAAGTCTTTGGAAAAGTCAGATTCAACATTTGCTGGCAGATATTCCAAAACTTCTGGTTCAAGAATATAAGTACCAGTGTTAACGGTATCAGAAAAAATTTCACTACTAGAGGGTTTTTCTAAAAATCGCCGAATCCGTGTATCCTCATCGGTAATCACCACTCCAAATTCAATCGGATTGGGAACCCTGGTTAAAATCAAAGTAGCTTTTGACTGTTTTTGTTTGTGATATGCGATCGCTGCCGTCAGGTCAAAATCTGTTATGCTATCACCGCTAATAACTAAAAAAGTTTCATCAAGAAGTTCGGCAATGTTTTTCACACAGCCTGCCGTACCCAAAGGCTGATCTTCTTCGACAGCATAGGTCATCTGGACGCCAAAATCGCTGCCATCTTGAAAGTAGTCTCGCAAGACATCAGGTAAATAATGCAATGTTGCAATAACTTCTGTAATTTGATGTCGTCTGAGGAGATTGATAATATGTTCGGCAATTGGTCGATTTAGAATCGGCACCATCGGTTTCGGCAGATCGCAAGTTAACGGGCGAAGCCGCGTTCCTGAACCCCCTGCCATCAATACTGCACGCATAAACCCTCCTTAACTAATTACAGCCTTCGCTGCTTGAAAACGTGTCAGATATATTTTCTTCTTCTTTCTTTAGTCTGCTATGAATATTGATATTTGAGGAACTTCCACAAGATGCATATAGATTGGGCATTGGGGATTGGGCATTGGGCATCCCTTCGGCTTCGCTCAGGGCAAGTGGGGATTGGGAAGAAACTTGTTCAATATTTCTCCTTCTTATCTTTCTCATCCCCCTAGTCCCCATTACCCCTTATCCCCAGAGGGGGCCCCACCTTCCCCAGTCTCCAGTCCCCACTCCCCAACTTATTGGCAATGATAAAGTTCATATTCGTAACCATCTATGCTTGGCAAAGATTGAGTATTAGACATAACACATGTTTTCACGGTTTCTGCTACGGGTGCGTGAAAGTTTACCAGCCACAGATCAAAAGGTCGTGGTAGTTTTTTTAAAGTATTTTCCAGAGCAATGGTGGAGGCATTCGGATCTCGATCTTGATGAGCTAGGAGAAACAGAGGATTTTGAAGTGAATTTGCAAGTTTAATCTCCCTGGCAACTCCCATCATTTCCCCAGTGTGTACATAAGTTTTGTGGGTGGTGGCAATCAGTACTGGTGTTGGGGATGTTTGTTGAATTAGTTGCACAAACAGGTCAGGACGATAATATTTTTGATAGCCGAGATTGCAAATTACTGTAACTGCACTGAAAAATCCCATTAACCAAATTAATATTACGGCTTTTTTCCCGTTTATTCCCCATTTACCTATGTTTGTTATCCCATTTTTCCCTGGCTCTGTTTCCGTCCATTCCTGGGGAGGATGCCAACAAACTGCGAGACTTGCTCCTAGTAAAACAACGATCGCCGGAAAGTAAACAAAGTTATATCTAGCACCCCTGGTGAGGTCAATACCCAAAAAGTACGTAAATATAAAGAATAAAGCGATCGCACTGATAACTACTCCAGCAAGCACCTGAATCATCATCCGGCTTTCTCGGTGCTGTAATTGAATTTTAATTCCACGCAGCAAAATTGGTACTGCCCAAATAAAGAAAGTCAGCATCACCAATCCAGAAGGAATCACAACCAAAGCTTGAGAAGATTCAATTGGTAATAGAGAAATCATTGCAATCAATGTTCCTAAAGCTTGAAAAATTGGGCTTAACCAATCTAGTCCAATGCGCGAACCTCGAATCCACTCGGTCAAAGCACCACGATTTTCATTCTCTAACAAGGTTGGTATCCAAATTAAACCCGCCACACAAGTACCTATAGCAACGGCATAGATGCGCCGCCAGGGAGGAGAGAAGAAAAGAGAAAATTTGCTGCTAGTTTGCAATTGAAGCCAAGCAAGAAAAATCAAAACTACGACTTCTGTGCAAAGGGTGAGGGTGAAGAAATAATGAGTAGCAATACCTAAAGCATTAATTTCTATCCAGAAAAGTGCTACCCATATAGGTAAAGGTGTGCGGTTTTGAATATGACGTGTGGCAATTACTAAGCAGGTGAGGGAACCAATTACCCATAAGATTGCCAAAGTGTAATGACGCGCTTCTTGTGCTAAAAATACGCCATAAGGTGATACTGCCATCATCGCAGCAGTCAAGTGTCCCACTAATGACGAACGAAACGCTACTCTACCTAAAACGTAAACACACGGGATAGAGGCAGCGCCGATTATCGCTGGTAGCAATCGCGCACCAAACAGCGATACTAATCCTCCATCGCTAGGAAATAATTTCATCCACAGGTAAGCCAGCACAAAATACAGTGGTGGATGACTATCTTGTGTAGCTAAGTTATGAATAACATCACCAATAGTAGCGGCTGGGTTTGGTTGCAGTGGTTGTAATAGGATATCAGGTGCGATCGCTCGATCTAGGGGTACTGATAAAAAAGTATTCCCCAAGCTAAACACCAAGGTGGCAAACTCATCAGTCCAAGGAGGCTTTGCAGTCAAGTTGACTAGACGTAAGCTGATGCCGACGATCAACCAGATTAAGATCGGTAAGAGATGAACCCAGGAAGGACGAAAACGAGTCTGCCAATTATGCCAATGCTTGTGTTGTGAGCTGGAGTTTTTATCTGCCAGAGGCAGGAAATGGGTAGCGTAGACGGGTAGCAACGAGATAATTTGTTTGTAAAAATAAAATGCACCTTGGAAAAGAACTCTCATTGCCGGGCCTCACACTCATGGATTTGTAGATTGACGTTTGAGATTTAAGTTCGTTCTAAAATCTAAAAACAAAAGTCTAAATCTCAAATCCCTCGTTGTGATTATTTCACGTCTGTGACGCGCCAGCTAAGTTTCAAGTTAACCCAGAAATTCCAGATGGTAGCAACTGCGATCGCAATGAAGTTGGCAATATAACGGTTAGGAATAATAAAATTGAATATTAAATTTAATATCAGTACGTTCAATACCAGTCCAGCAAGGCAAATGGCGTTGAATTTCATAAACCGCTTCAGGCGTTGCTGCCATTCTTGCTGTTTGGCGCTGACATCAGCAAATGTCCAAGCGTCATTCCAGAAAAAATTATTTAAAATCGCAATTTCACCCGCAATAATTTTGCTGCGCGTCAGCGGCCAAGCCAAGGTAGTAGGATCGCTGAGTAAGTAAAGTATTGCCATATCCACAAATACCCCACTAAAGCCAACCAACCCAAACCGGAGGAATCGACCAACTGGGAAATTGACTTTTCTACGCAATCGTCCTACCTTCCCTGTGGAAACCCGCAATCGCACTAAGTGGTGGATGTAATCTATATATTGCTTCCATGTCACCTTACTCTCGCCCTCTTTGCGTTCGCAAAATACATACCCAACCTCGGCAACTTGGTCTACTTTTCCCCGGCCGATTACCTCTAGGAGAATTTTGTATCCGACTGGATTGAGTGTTGCACCTGCGATCGCACTCCGGCGCACCATAAAATAACCACTCATCGGGTCAGAAACTCTGCCCAATACCTCCGGTAAGATCACCAAGCCTAACAACTGAGCGCCACGAGACAAGAAACGCCTAACAAAACTCCAACTACTAACACCGCCTCCTTCTACGTGACGGCTAGCTACTGCCAAATCTGCTCCCTGCTCAATATTACGCAATAGTTGTATGAGTATTTCTGGTGGATGCTGTAAATCTCCATCAATCACCCCCAACACACTGCCCATAGATGCTTGCCACCCACGAATCACCGCTGAGGACAGCCCCCGCTCCTGTTGGCGTCGCATCACCCGCAACTGGGCGTATTCTGTCATCAAAGATTGCGCTATTTCCCAGGTTCGATCTGGGCTATCATCATCTACTATTATTAGTTCATACTTTCCTGCAATAGATTCATCAAGTAATTGACTCAATATGCCGACTACATTCTTGATGTTGTCACGTTCTTTATAAGTAGGAATTACTAGAGAAAGATGAATATAATCATCACCTGTATCCACGGAGTTGGGAGGCAACTCTGAAATCTTTAGCGGGCCAGTTGATACTGTTAACAGCGAGTTGGATGAGTTTGTTTTCATATTCCAAATTGCAAAACGGGGGTGTGTAAAGTCTGTGAAAAATAGAGGCAAACATCTGCTGACTTTATTGACTGAACCTAATTACTCAAAACTTGAGGAATACTTTTGTTATAGTTAGCTGCTCTGAAGGTTTAGTAATTCCTGCACTTAGACTCACAGTAGGATTGACAGTATTTTCCCAAATTTCATCTAAATTTTACATTTTACCCCTTGTTTTTATGATAATATACTGAAACTTAAGTGTTGTTATAGCAATATACTGTACTATGTATAAGTTAACTAAATCAGCAAATATACAGTTTAATAAGCAAATTTAAATGATTTTTTATACGATAAAAAATATTAATTTAATATAGAATATCGGAAATTTCGGAAATATGCTTATAAATTATTATTGTTACAAGGGAAAAAGAAAGTGCCAATGCTGATAACATGAGCTTGTTACGCCCGGAAAAACTTATCTGTTGATGCAAGAAGTATTGAATTAATTAAACAAAAAAAAACAAAGAAAAATCAAAATAATTTTTTGATAAGATAAATATAATCATTTCTCAATTGTAAGAGCAGCTATAAATTCCTATTTGATTTTGGAAAAAACGAACGACTCCATAAGGTAAGAGGCAAGTTAATGTTTCACTATTACTTGTTTTTAAAAGTAATTTAATTAACCAAATGAGACTAGATATGTGCAGTCTGTTTTGCCAGATTTGTCAACATTTAGCAGGATAAAAAATAAGTTTAACAAAAATTAATAAGTTACTAAATAAGTATACTATTTAGTAAAAACTGTATTGTAAATATGTCAAAAGTAACACGATAAAATCCCCCAATAGAGCATTGCAAAAAACATAAAAATTTTGTTTGTTATTAAAATGATGGCGTAGTTTTATCGCATTGTTTTGAGTAAATGAACCTCTAAGAATACAGGGTAGATCATGCATATTCCTGATGGATTTGTTTCTATTCCGGTGGCAGGGGCTACTGGTTTAGCGAGTGCGGCAGCGCTGTTTGTTGCCTTCGGGCGATCGCAAGAGGCTTTTGGGATTCGTCGTGCCCCGATATTGGGACTAACCACCGCCTTCATTTTTGCTGCCCAGATGATCAATTTTCCAGTAGCAGGAGGTACTAGTGGTCACTTGTTAGGGGGAACCTTAGCTGCGATCGTTTTGGGCAGTCCTTGGGCAGGAACATTGTGTCTCGCCACAGTTTTAATTATTCAAGCCGTGCTATTTGCTGATGGTGGCATTACAGCCTTAGGAGCAAATATTTTTAACATGGCAGTAGTTGGGGTTTGGGTTGGCTGGGTTTTAACCGAAACCTTACAACGGCTGTTTGGGGGGTCTAAAGGGCGCTTACCCTTGGCTGCTGGGATCGCAGCTGGTGTGAGTGTAGTAGTAGCTGCTGTGGTTTGTGCCATTGAATTAGCCCTCTCAGGAACTGCACCGGTAGCGATAGTTTTACCAGCTATGACTGGTGTGCATATTTTGATTGGCATTGGCGAAGGAATGATTACCGGGGGTGTGCTGACTTATCTAGCCAGAGCCAGACCAGATTTGTTACCAGGCGAACAGCACGAGTTTCGCGGCTGGTCAGTGCCCATTGTCACCATTTTCTTGATCGCGGGAGTATTGTCACTCTTTGCCTCAGCATGGCCCGATGGTTTGGAGAAAGTTGCCGAAAATACAGGCTTCCTCGACTTAGCCCAGAAAGTACGGATAATTGTCCCGACTCCTTTAGCTGACTATGGAATTGAGGGTTTGGGGCCAATTGGCACTAGTATTGCTGGACTGGTGGGAGCTGCGGTTTGCTTTGCTGTTGCCTTTGGAATTGCCAAGGTAGTGAAACCGAAGAATGCTTAAACTTTCCTTACCGCTACGCTTACAACTGTCTCTAGTGATTGTGGTGGGAGCAGCTTTATTAAAGCATCATGCCTGGTATGGACTAAGTGTATATGGCGCGATCGCACTTTTATGGGCTTGCTTCTTGCGCGTACCAATTCGCCAATTGGGAGGATTACTCGGCACAGAATTGATTTTTTTGTCATTGCTAGCATTGCCCTTGGGATGGGAACGAGCCAGTTTTTTGCTAGTTCGTTCGCTGGTTTGTCTGGTGACGATGAATAGTTTTTTGTTAACCTTACCGCCCCACAGTTTCGGCATTGCCCTTAAAACCTTACCTGTACCAGCACCTTTAAAGGAAAACTTGTTATTAGCTGGGCAATATATGGAAATTTTACTCTCAGAAGTAACACGAATGCGGCGCAGCGCCCAACTACGCGGTCTGAATGGAACTACGGGATGGTTGCGCTATGCCAGTGCTGCCATGATTGGAGCTTTGTATCTCCGTAGTCTAGATCGGGCAGAGCGAGTCTATGCGGCAATGGTAGCTCGTGGTTACAACGGACAATTACCCATAGATTCTACCCTCAGACCAAAAGAACGTTTTTCCCTATTACTAGCTTGGGCGATCGCTGCTAGCGTAACCCTAACTTCTTACAAAATTTAACCCACTCCCGACTACAGAGGCGACTAATCGCGTCTCTCTCTAAAACGCGATTAATCGCGTCTCTACTCCCTTACATATTGAGTTTGTAAATTTTGAAATCATTAACTTCTAATCCCCAATTATCAACCCATAATCCCCATGCAGCTGTAGTCGAGGTTGAGAACCTGGTGTATGCATATTCCCACCAGGAGCCAGTATTACAGGAAATATCTTTTACCTTGAACAAAGGCGATCGCGTCGCATTGATGGGAGCAACAGGTTCTGGAAAAAGTACCTTGTTGGAGAACCTAATCGGCTTAAAACAACCGCAAACAGGGAAAATTACCATTAATGACATCCCCGTAGAACCGCAAACTTTACCCCAAGTGCGTCGTCAAATTGGCTTTAGCTTCCAAGATGCCAACGACCAACTATTTATGCCGACTATCTTAGAAGATATTACCTTTGGGCCACGTAACTATGGGATGTCACCAGCAGAAGCTAGCGATCGCGCCCGACAGTTATTAGCTGATTTTGGTCTAGAAGCGTACGCCAATCGTTCCGCCCACGAACTTTCTGGCGGACAAAGACGCCTAGCCGCCTTAGCCTCGATTTTAGCCCTAGAACCAACAATTCTAATTTTGGATGAGCCAACTAACGGTCTCGATCCAGCATGGCGGCGTCATTTGGCGCAAGTATTATTAAAGTTACCCGTGCAGGTGATATTAATTGCCTCCCATGATCTAAATTGGTTAGGCAGAGTCACTCAACGCGCTTTGGTACTGTCTGGTGGTCGTATTCAAATAGACAGCGATATTCAACCACTGTTACAAGATGGTGCTACTTTAGACCAGTTGGGATTACCGATAAATTGGTGATTTCAGATGAGGGGAATGGGGACTGGGGACTGGGGGAATTATTGAACAAGTCTCTTCCTTGTCTCCACCTCTTCTCTATGCCTAATACCCAATGCACCAATGGCACTAAGAAAAGCCCAAAGGCTTGTGTAACCTCGTTCCCAGTCTTCAGACTGGGAATGTATTCTGAGAGGCTCTGCCTCTGGTCAAGCCACTAGAGGCAGAGCCTCCCAGGCTAGGAGCCAGTCAGGGCAAAGGCTGTATTTTAACCTCCTGCTATTCGCCCAAATACCTCTTTTACTCGTAATATTGGATACTATATTGTGGGTTTGATTGCTGTTGGGGTGTTAATGTCTATTTCACATAAATATACTGTTCTTGCTCCTGTGAGCCTAAGTATTGCTTTATGCGTTACTAGTTGCAGCGACAATAAAGTTTCTCAGTGCCAACGACTGATTCGAGTTGTGAATGCTGGAACTTCTCTAATTGATAAAAATAAAGGAACGCAAGTGATAACTAGCATACAGCTATCTAAAGATTTAGACTTTGTGACTAAATCCATTGGAGAACTGAAGCTAAAAGATCCGAAGCTGAAAGAATTTCAAAGCGGTTTTGTGAAGATTTTTCAAAATCTTAGTCAAGCGATCGCTAAGGCAGGTAGGGCGCTTGGTGCAACCAAGACAGCACAAGCCTCAGAATCTGGGAGAGAAAAAATCCAAAAGGCGAGAGCCGATATTGACTCAGCACTGACAACAGCTACAACTCTTGGCAAACAGTCAGATACATTAGTGAATCAGATGAATAAGTATTGTAGCGAGCCAGAATAATCTATTTGGGGCATTGGGTAGAGGGACAGAGGTGCAGAGGGGAAAAAGTTACTGCAACTTCTCCTCTGCTCTTTCATTCTCCCACTGACACGGTGATGCCTCTTGGATAGACAGTAATTTTTATCACTTTTTTTTCAAAAAAATTCCTGATATACACCAACTTTATCTGTCAAAAGAAGTATTGGTGCAAGTCAAATGAAATACCAGGAGTGATATGAGTCTACTGATGGCGAGTGTGCTGGCAACAGTGCCAATATCTGCGCTCAATTTACCAGAACAGTCCGTAATTCTGTCAGACAATCCGGTGCAGCAGTCAACACAGGATAATTTATCTCAAGTTGTCTCACCTGCTGAAATTACACCACCTGAATTCGTGCAACCAGATATAACCACCTCGTCAGCTATAAAAAATAAGTCCGAAAATATACTTAGAAAAAGTAGAGAAAAAATTCAATTCATCAGTTTCCCTAACTTACCTGAATTAAAAGATATTCAACCTGTAACAGAAGTTGTACAGAACCAGGAAAGCACAGAAGAATTTTCCCAATCTCTTCATCCCTCAGACTCAGACAACCCAATATCTCAAGTCACCTCAGTATCGCAACTTGAGGACGTGCAACCCTCCGACTGGGCTTTTAGTGCTTTGCAGTCTTTAGTAGAACGCTATGGCTGCATTGCGGGATACGCTGATGGGACTTATCTGGGGAATCGTAGTATTAGCCGTTATGAATTTGCGGCTGGTTTAAATGCTTGTTTGGAGAAGATTAACGATGCGATCGCTAACAATAAAATTAATACTGTTAATAATGAAGATTTAATCTTGCTGCAAAGGTTGCAAGGCGAGTTCAAATCAGAGTTGCAGCAATTACAGCAGCGTATCGAGGCTGTGGAAACCCGGACTAGTGAATTACAAGGTAATCAGTTTTCCACGACTACTAGATTATTTGGTCAAGCCATTTTTAGTGTTCAGGGAACCAATAGCCCTGATATCGATTTGTTTCCTAGAGATGGAGTACCTGAACGTCAGGGAAAAACCAATCTGACTTTCACAAGTAGCGTCCAACTAACCTTAGCAACTTCATTTACAGGGCGAGATTTGCTGTTAACAGGGCTGTCTGCGGGTAATTTGGGTTCTACTGCATCGTTGTTATCTACTAATATGGGGCGGTTGGGTTTCGAGTCAAATACAGACAACAATCTAGTTATTAGTGACTTATCTTATCGATTTCTTCTGTCGGATAACTTAGGAATTGTCGTAGGTACGGCGGGAGTCAACCCAATCAACACCTTTCGCGGTATTAGCCCTTTAGAAGGTTCTAGCGATGGTGCAATTTCTCTATTTGGTCAGCGTAACCCGATTTTAAGTATTGGTAACGGCACTGGTGGTATAGGCTTTGACTGGCAGATTAGCGTAGGCGTAGCCCGCCGCAGGCATCGCATTAGTTTGCAAGGCGTTTATAGTGCGGAAATTCCCAGTTTTCCTGGCGACATCAACCAGGGCGGACTATTTGGCGGTAGATATACTGTTGGCGCTCAGTTAAGTTTAGCACCCACAAATAACATTGATGTCGGCGTACATTATCTCTATTCCCACTCCCCAGATGGCTTACTGGGAGGTGGTATTGGCGATTCTCAACTGATTTCACCTTTTGCAGATCCTACAGCTTTCAATACCCAAGCCATTGGCGCTACCGTTGCTTGGCGAATTAACCCTAACTTGCATTTGGGCGGTTGGGGTGGCTTTACTTCCTCCAAACCATCTAACCTTTCTGGAAGTGTAGAAACTACTAACTGGATGGTGTTCGCGGCTTTTCCTAATTTGCTGCGTTCTGGTAATTTAGGGGGTGTTCTTGTCGGACAACCGCCCAAAATTACTTCCAGTACTTTACCCGACAGCTTCAATTTTCCCAACTTTTCTGATGGGGGGACAGCAGGTGGACGTAGTGACACATCAATTCACGTAGAAGTTTTTTACCGCGCTCAACTGAGCGACAATATCGCCTTGACTCCAGGCTTATTCGTTATTTTCAATCCCGATCACAATGCTGCTAACGATGCATTAATCGTTGGAACATTAAGAGCAAGTTTCCGGTTTTAATTTGGTACTGATGCAAATGTAATAAAATACGCTATTTTGTACTGATTAATTCAGTGTTAGATGCTTTCATTGCCTAGTGGGAGCAAAGAAAAACCATGCGTGTTTTTTTTTATACGTGATTAAAGGAGCAAACTTTTCATGAAATTAAATTCATCAGTTCAGTTGGGTTGTGTTGTTGTTAGCAGCAGCAGTTTAGCCGCAGTCATCATCGGTTTAGGTGGAACAAGCGCTTTCGCTCAAATCACAATTCAAAGCACTGGCACATTATCAGGGACTATCCAACTCCCCAGAAATAATCCCAATTTCAATCAAAGCATTACTCGTGTTGATACAGACGACACGGGGACTTACTCGCGGAACTTAGGTACTAAGAACAATCCTAATTACGTTCCTATATACAAGTCAGACTATGTGCAGGTAAAAACACGTGCTGATGGTAGTTTGCATTATTTTGTTGACTTTAAAGGCATTCCGATTGTCTCCTTTAATGGTGTTCTCACTTCGCCGATTCTCTCTGGCGGTGAGTTGAGGCCCTACAAATACCAGGGACAATTGGTAGGAACCACATTTCAAGGAGTAGTTCAGGATGAATTTAATCTCACAAAAGCCTTATACACTGGTACTGTCACCGATCCAAACACTGGAAACCAGTATCAGGGTACTTTTGAAGTGAGTGGATATGGAGTCCGATATAGCGATCGCAACGGTGGTGCAACCCCCACAGTCTTTGATTTCAAATCCGATCTCCCAGGTTCGCCAAAGGTGACATCTTTGGAAATGAGTAACTCACCCCTAGCAAGAATAGAAATCAAAGTACCTGCAACTGCAACTCTCATAACTCCTACACCAACTACTGGTAGTGGTAGTACAACCACTCCCCCACCAGTAAGTAGCGGTGGTAGTACACCCATTCCCCCATTAGTAATTGATGGTAGTGCGATCGCTCCTACATCCGCAGTTGGTGATGGTAGTGCGATCGCTCCTGCACCTTTAGTTGGTGATGGTAGTGCGATCGCTCCTACATCCGCAGTTGGTGATGGTAGTGAGATCGTTTCCTCGACACCTGCAACGTATACATCTGAATCTAATTCTCCATCAATTTCTACTACACCTAATATGGAATTCAGTAACGGTAATTCCCTAGAGGTCAATCAAGTAGTTGTCAACCCTGCAACCCTTGCTCAAGCTGCTTGTTCGCAGGATTCTGCCAAGAGTTGTACTTCATCCAAACAAGCGATCGGCCCCCGTAGTCGAGTGCTACTGCCTTAGTTAGGGACTTTCAAATAAAAAATATCCAACTACTTCTTGTCGGGTGGGCGTCTCGTCCGCCCCTAAGCAAAGGCTAACTTGACAAAAATTTTGAGTGCTTCTGGAACTCTAGCAGGGCAAAATGAAATCAATATAATAGTTAGCACAGGGGCATACATTGCAATTAAAAAAGTCCACCATCAGTTATTCGCGGCGTTTTTGTTGCTCAGACTACCTTTCGGTGGTATGTTTTACCCTGATGATTTTCTGGCTATACTAGTGGCTTAAGCCGATTGATTAATAAATTTCATCCTCCAGCAGAAAATACACAAAAACTCTAAATTTTGGACATATATCAGTATGCATTTACTTCTAACTGACATAAAAATCTTGTCTGATGTTAGAGGAAATTAATTTTCTTGGAGGTTACAAAAACTCGATCGCTAAAGTTAACACTAACACTACAAAGTGAATATACATCAATCAAACATCTTCCGAGTAAGCACCTATGAAAGAAGAATTGATAGCCAAAGTCGTGCAAGTCTTGCGAATTAATATGAGTTGGATGACTTGGAATTTGTTCCTGGCTTTTATACCTTTAGCTTTGAGTATCTGGCTATTTCGCATCAGGCGCAGTGGCACTTGGCTTTGGTGGCTAGGATTCTTAGTTTTCTATGCTTTCTTACCAAATGCACCGTATTTGCTGACCGATGTAATTCACTTAATAGATGATATCCGCACGATTCAATCGGTGTGGATGATTACTTTAGTACTTATTCCTGTATATTTGCTAGTAATTTTAGGTGGATTTGAAGCTTATGTAATATCGTTAATTAATTGGGGTCACTACTTACATCGCATCGGCAAGAGCCAATGGATTTGGCGCGTTGAGACGATTACACATTTTCTCTGTGCTGTTGGTGTTTATTGGGGGAGATTTTTGCGTTTCAACAGTTGGGATTTTATTACTCAACCTGATGCCGTTCTTACCAAGGGGGTAGAAGAAATTCTGGGAAAACAGCCCCTGGTGATTATTGCTATCACCTTTGTGGTACTTGCAGGTTTGTACTGGATTATGAAACGAGTAACTTTAGGTCTTAGCCAATCAAATAGCAGAATAGGGATAAACTCAGAACGCACAAACTCTAATACACCAAACATTTGATTGATGTGGCGATTTTGGCTTTGAAATTTGGAGTTTTAATTAGTAATTCCCTTAATGAATATTGCCTATCAAAAGCAAGATGCAACTAAACTCTCCTTCAACTAAACTCTCCTTGAGGTGAAATAAACACAGGAGCAAACGGTTGAACTTCAACCGCCATCACCAGAGAATAACGTTTTATCAGATCGTTGAATATCGATGGTCTGGTCTGATGTATCTAGTCATGTTGATAGGGGGGATATAATATGCAATTAATCTCTAGAGAGGAAATCAAGACATTAATAGAACACCCAAAAGGAAATTGTGTTTCCATTTATATGCCAACGCACCCAGCGGGTTCAGAAGTGCGACAAGACCCAATTCGCTTTAAAAATTTGGTCAAGGAAGCCGAGACTCGTTTAATTGATGCGGGTTTGGAACATAAAAATGCGATCGCATTGTTGGAAAAATCCCATGAACTTGATACCCAAGAGTTTTGGGAGCATAAGGGAGAGCAAGGGCTGGCGATTTTTATTTCTGAAAATATTTTTCGCTATTATACGCTGCCAATTGATTTTCAAGAGTTGGTCGTGGTTACAGACCGATTTCACATCAAGCCACTGCTGCCAATTTTAAATGGCAATGGTCGCTTCTATATACTGGCTTTGAGCCAACAAGATGTCAGGTTCTTTGAAGGAACACGCTACACTGTCAATGAGGTGGAAGTAGAAAATCTCCCTAAAAATCTAGATGAAGCTCTCCAAAAAGACGAGACTGCTAAAGAAGGTCAGTTCCGGCTAGCAACATCTAAAGGGGGAACAGCTAATGCTTTTTCACAGCCGGGTACGTTTCACGGACAGGGAAGCCCTGACAAGGACAAACATCAAGAAGACATTATACAATTCTTTCAAATTGTTGATCGTGCATTACACGAGAAACTGAAATTGCAAAAAGCGCCTTTGGTGCTGGCTGGGGTAGAGTATCTCTTGCCTCTGTATAGACAGGCAAATACTTACCAGCATTTGATGGATGAAGCGATCACTGGTAATCCAGAAATTCTCAGCGCCCAAGAGTTACATAACCAAGCTTGGCCGATTGTCGAGGCTGATTTTCAAAAGTCACAACAAGATGCTTTAGAGCAATTTCACGAATTGTTTAGTGGTGATACTGGTAAAGCATCTAACAAGCTCGAAGAAGTTGTCTCAGCGGCTTATTACCAACGCGTGGATTCATTACTAGTTGCAGTTGGTCAGCAACAGTGGGGTTTATTCGATCCAACCTCAGAAACGGTTTATTTGCACCCAGAAAAAGAAGCGGGTGATGAGGATTTGTTGGATTTTGTTGCTGCTCATACTTTATTAAACGGTGGTACGGTTTACGCTATTCCCTTTGAACAGATTCCATATAGCACAGCCGTTGCGGCGATTTACCGATATTAACGATTTCGGTTTTTCACGCGATCGCTACCCCACCAAATGTCTATATTCAGGTGGGGTATTTTGTGATATTGTTAAAAATCGGCACTCCTAAAAGCTTCATCTGTAACGCTTTATTGTATTGCTGAAGCCTTGCGTCATTGCCGCCATTTGTAACGCGGAACCCACTGAAGGATTTCTTTAGCGAGTTGGGTGTTAATCAAGGCTTTATAAGGTTCATGTTCATATTCATCGCCTCCGCGCCAATCCACTTCAGGAAGTAGAGATTGAGCCATTTCTTGACTAGTTCGATGTGCTGAAGAAATATCATCAGCGCATAGTAGCAAGGTAACATGACCGGGATTAGGGCAGTATAAAGCGTATCGCGCTGCTTGGGCGGCGTCTCTCACATCCAAAAAAGCGCCGTATTCCCACAACGGATTCCATTCAAAATCGGGATTAGCTTGCCGATTGGAAATAATAAAATCGTAAGTTTCTTCATCAAAAACACCTGGTGGTCGCAGACAAATAGTTGGGATACCTGTGCTATCAGTAAAATATCTGCACATTTCTTCACCAAGCCGCTTGGAAACAGCATAAGGCGTAGTTGGATAACAAGGATGATTGTCATCTAAAGGAAGATAGTCTGGTTTTGTCTCACCTTTAAAGATTCCCAATACATCAACACTACTGAAGAAAACAAAACGTTTGAGTTTTGCTTCTGCCCCTGCTCTTAGAATATGCCAAGTTCCGAGAAGATTCACTGCCATTATTTCATCTGGCGCGTCCTGAGAGTTTCCAAGTAGCGCCGCAAGATGAATAACTGCATCGCAGCCAACAAGTGCCGAACGAATTTCATCTGGATTCAGAATATTATGACCACTTGCAATATCAAAGCCAATAACTTCACATCCGTCAGCACGCAAAACTTTTTCAACAACCGAACCAATCATTCCTTCGTTGGCAGTAACTAATACTTTCATAAAACTCATGATTGTTGATCGTATTTACACAGTAGTTTTTGCGCGAAACTGGTTCTATTTAATAAAATTACTTTTTACCTTCTTTTAATTGACTTCGTGCTGCTGCTAAAATTAGACGTTGTTCAGCACGAGCGATCGCTTGATATGTTCGCTCGACTGCTTCCGGTTCAACGGAAATAGAAGTAATACCCCATTCCACTAATTTATCAATAATTTCTGGATAAAGGGCTGGTGCTTGACCGCAGATTGAACAAGGTATATCGGCACTTTTAGCCATTTGGATCAGTTGAGCGATCGCACCCATAACTGCTGGATGTCGTTCATTAAATACTTTTGCTAGCTGTCCTTGTTCTCGATCCACTCCTAGCAATAATTGGGTCAGGTCATTTGTACCAATAGAAATTCCCGCCACACCTGCTATAACATATTCTGGTAATAAAAACAAGATACTTGGCACTTCTGCCATCATCCACAATTGAAACTGCGCTACTTCGGTTAAAAAAGCTTGCTCAACTTTGCGACGGCAAAAGACAAATTCTTCCACAGTCCGCACAAAGGGTAATATGAGATTGACATTGCTGTAGCCAGCTTCCTGTACACTCGCCAAAGCTTTCAGTTCCAACTCAAAGACTGCGGGATTTCGTAAATAGCTAAAGGTGCCGCGTTCACCTAACATCGATTGTGGTGAAGATTCTAAACTATCACGCAATGATGGTAAATCTTGCGATCGCCAATCTAAAGAACGATAAAAAACTGGTCTTGGTGCAAAGGCACGGGCAAATTGCATAATCTGCTCAGACCATAGCTGTAACAATTCTGTCTGACGCCCGCTTAAAATCCAACTATTGGGATGTTGCCCGTTCAATATATTTAGTATCATCAATTCGGAACGCAACAATCCCACTCCATCCACAGGCAGGTTTTGCACTTGTTCTATTAAAGTGGACTGACTCAAGTTAACCAGCAATTGGGTAGCAATCATAGGTAGATGAGACGTAACAGCAGGATGAGGCGCTTTCGGGTTGGGGTGATGAGAGGAAAGAAGATTTTCTTCTCTCCCTCTCTCCATCTCCTCCTTTGAGTCTCCTTTGATGCGATAAACTTCTCCTCTGTCGCCATCAAGCAGCAATCGTTCCCCAGTTTGGATTAAAGTTGTGGCAGATGTTGCCTTTACTACTGCTGTGATACCTAATTCTCTAGCTAGAATTGCCGCGTGACTGGTTAATCCCCCTTGTTCTGTGATAATACCACCAACTTGTTGCAATAATGGCAACCAATCAGGTGTAATCGTTGGTACTACTAAAATTACTCCCTTCGGTAGTTGTTCGGGTTTCTGTTGCGGATTGGTAATTACTAGCGCATTGGCTGCAACACGTCCCCCGGCTGCCCCTAGTCCCCGAATGAAGTGTGAGTGGGGAATTATAGATTGCGAAGGACTAACTTGTGTGATGTAGAGCTTTCCAGATGTCGTTTGTCCGGCGATAGTCCATTTAATGGTAAAGGTTTTACCTAGTTCACTTACCAGTTGAGTTCCCAGGGCAATTATTTGTTGTAAGTATTCTTCTTGTAAAGAGTACTGTTTTTGTTGGGCTTCTGGAAGTATATAGGTAATCAGACAAGTGCGATCTGGTGTTAGTGCTGAGTTCGGCACAGGTTGGGAAAAAACTTTAGGCGCTGCATCATCAACACTATAAGCCAGCATTTTATTGCCCAGTTGTTGCTCAAGCACAACCCCAGTTTCTGGTTGAATGTAGTAAATATCTGGCTGTACTTCGCCTTGAGCGATCGCAATTCCTAATCCCCAAGTAGCTTCAATTTCCCACCCAGAGGGATTGGTTGTGAGCGAGCCACTGGCGATCGCATTTTCAACAGGTTGCACCAAAACTGCAAGATTAATTTGTTGCAGATTAATTCCTAAGTGCTGCCAATATAATAGACTCCGGGCCCGAAATATTTGACTCCAAGTACGCTTTAGAGCCAGTGCGATCGCTTCCGGTTCGCACTGGCAAAATACCGACTCCAGTAAACCCGATATATTCTTCATACCTGGAGTAGCAGTTGATACTGCCAAGGAAGGTCGAAGAATCAAACAGCTAGTTTCCCATTCTCTAGCAGCTTGGAAAATTGTACTCACCCACTCCTGGGTTACAGTCGCAGTCATAATTTCTTGGCGCAAGCGACTAGCCACCTGCTGAAGTTGACGCCAATTAGTGACATCCAGGTGTAGCGAAGAATGGGGTAAGTCAGCTACTAATGATTCTGAACTATTGAGATTTTCGAGAAATTGTCGCAAAATTTCTGCCGAAACTACAAAACCAGGCATCACCGGATAGCCACGCTGGATAATTTTGCTCAAGTAAAAGGCTTTGTCACCTACTTTGGCGCGGTCTTGTAGTTTAATTTGATCTAGCCAGTAGAGTTTATTCACTCAATTTGTTAGTTGTCTATTTGTAGCCACAGCCATTTCTTTTTGGTATGTTATCAGGTTAATCCACTGACTTCTGAATAAAAAGTACTCAGGACTTACAGCAGTTTTCTTTTAGATGAATTACAAAGTTACGGGTTTTGAAGCAGAATACAGGAGGTAGAAACTCTTGACAGCAGAATTCAGAATTCAGAATGGGCTGCGCTAACAGGAGTCAGAAGTAAAACAGGCTTTATACCTGGCTTTGAGACAAATCGCTGTGTACTTCAGTAACTTGAAATACGCTGTATAGCTGATTTGCTCGACTTGTACATGGCCATATCATATTTAATTGTTGAGTGTATAGGTTAAATCTAAGAATTTAAGGTATAATTTTTTGGCTAAGTCTTTTTAAATAGCCAAAAAACTATTTAATAAACTTAAAATTCATCTAGTTTGCCCAAATTACGATCATTGCCACAATTTAACAATGCAAATCTCCATTCATTGGTCAGAATAATATCTTCTTGAAAAATAATCCTAATAATGCAAAATATTAATTCTCCGTTTCAAAACCATTACTGAATTGATAGAATCCAAATATGAGATAGGCTATTGCACTACACCCATTGGATTAAACTCCATTAATAAAACATTAGAATAGTTTTGTACTTTTTTTATAAAAATATTACGATTTAACCTAGTATATAGAATTCTCCATATCAGACTAAACATTGTCAAACACTTACTACCTTGCAACTGATGATTGGCTGAATATCAGCTTCCGGCTATGTATTGCATTGCTTATTGGAGCAATCATCGGCTTAGAACGTCAAATTAGGCGCAAACCAGCTGGTTTAAGAACTCACATGCTGGTGAGTTTAGGTTCAGCCTTATTTACCTTGATAATCATGCAAACAGGAGGACTGCAAGCTAGTCCTGATGCACTTAGCCGCGTGATTCAAGGAATTGCAGCTGGTGTAGGATTTCTCGGTGCTGGGGAAATTGTGCGCCAATCTTCTCAAGAATCACAGCAACTTGAAATTCACGGACTCACCTCAGCAGCGGCTATTTGGGTTTCGTCTGCATTGGGAATTGCTGCTGGCTGTGGTTTATGGCAGTTAGGATTAATCAGTGCTATGCTGACTTTTTTGGTTCTCAACGTTTTTAAAAGGTTAGAGAAACATAAAAAAAAATCAGAGTAGAGGCATACAGATGGATGCTATAAATCCCTGTATGAAAATATCTTTAAATCAATACAGTTCAGAATGAGCAACAAAACCCTGATGTAGAGACGCGAGAAATCGCGTCTTGAAAGACCAATTATCTACACCAATAACCCTTAACCCAAGCGTATTGATTTTTAAATAAATTTTTAATTTTTAATTTTCAATTGTTAATTCTCCTGCTTTCACGAAAATAATTTGGGAGGACTTCAACCATTGGGAATCAAAAGAACCCAAGTGAGTGGTAGTAATCAAGGTTTGAAAACGGTCTTGAATGGCATCAAGCAATTGATTTTGGCGGGATAAATCTAGTTCGGCAAGAACATCATCCAGTAATAGTAATGGTGGCTCTTTGACGACTTCTTCAATTAATTGTAATTCGGCTAATTTTAAGGCTAGAACCAGCGTTCGTTGTTGACCTTGAGAACCATATTGACGAGCGGGTGTCTGATTAATAGTTAATTCTATTTCGTCTCGATGCGGGCCGACAAGGGTCGTGCCTTGGTGCATTTCAGCAACGGCTCGCTGCTGAATTTTTGCTAAAAAAGCTTGCTGCACTTCTTCTGGATGGTTATTCTCTAAAGGAATATTCGGCACGTACTTGATTTGCAGAACTTCTGTACTGCCGCTGATACTGCCGTGCCAGGTGGTAGCAATGGGAGCTAATCTTTGGATGGCGCGATCGCGTCGTCTAATTACTCTGGTTCCTGTAGTAGCTAACTGTGCATCCCACAGCGCTAGTTCTGATTGTAGAGACGTTGCATCCAACGTCTCTACATGGTGTTTTAAAAAGGCATTGCGCTGGCGTAACACATGGTTATACTGCTGCAAAATGTGAGCATAAACTGGTTCCAGTTGAATTAATAGTGTATCTAACCAGTTGCGGCGACCTTCCGGGCCGCCACGTACTAGTTCTAAATCCAGGCTGGAAAATTGGACTGCATTGAGAACGCCGAGAAAGTCCATTTGACGGCGGATCGATTCGCCATTGAGAGCAACGCTACGGCGACCATTACGGCGGAGGGTTAAGGTCAGGTCACTAACACCTGTTTGTCGCTCAAGGGTGGCATTAATTTGGGCTATAGCTTCCCCTTCTTGAACTAAATCGCGATCGCGGGTCATGCGGTGCGATCGCAATGTCGCCAGTAACTCCACCGCCTCCAACAAATTTGACTTTCCTTGAGCATTATTACCTACCAAAATCGTTTTGGCAGCAGTAAACTCAACCTTTTGGTCTTGATAATTGCGAAATTGTCGGAGGTTTAGAGTTTTTAGGTACATAGAGAAAAGTTAGAGGCGAGGAGGTAAGAGTTAGGAGTTAGGAATTGAAAACTCATATCTTAGTAACTCATAACTGCTGTACAGACGCGATTAATCGCGTCTGTACTAATAACTCCTCACTTTTTCAAACGGCCTTCTTGCCCATAATCCGCAAAAATATCTTCTCCCCTTCAATCCAGACAAACATTAAGGCACTGAAACCAATACAAACCCCCAATTCTTGCATATTCAAGTAGTGAGTACCAAAGAAATCTCGCAGAGGCGGGACGTAAACTAGCATCAGCTGCAAAATCGTAGTGACGACAACAGCCGCTAGTACAAAAATATTGGAGAAGGGATTCATCTCAATGGTCAGTCGGTTGTTGGAGCGAATGGCGATCGCATGACCCATTTGGGCAATACACAAGGTAGTAAATACCATTGTTTTCCAAGCTTCGGGATTTCCCTGATACCCAGCAGCATGGGTATGTTGATAAGCCCACCACATTAAGGCAATAGTGATAATGGCAAAGATGATGCCAATACGAATCATATAAGAACCCAATCCCCTAGCGAAAATACTTTCGCGGGGACTAAAAGGCGGACGTTGCATGACATCTGGTTCTGGAGGTTCCACAGCTAATGCCAAGGCTGGTAAACCGTCTGTCACTAAGTTCATCCACAAAATTTGTAAGGGAGTCAGGGGAACGCCTCCCAAGCCGATTAAGGGTGCGGCTGCAATTGTGAGAACTTCACCAATGTTACTGCCCAAGATGTATTTAATAAAGCGGCGGATATTGGTGTAAACAACTCTGCCTTCCTTGGTGGCGCTGACAATGGTAGCGAAGTTGTCATCAAGTAACACCATGTCACTAGCTTCTTTACTGACATCAGTGCCAGTAATACCCATTGCAATACCGATATCGGCTTGTTTGAGGGCTGGGGCATCGTTGACACCATCGCCAGTCATCGCCACAAATCGACCCCGGCGTTGCAGTGCTTGGACAATTCGCAGTTTGTGTTCTGGGGAAACTCTGGCATAGATGCTCACCAAATCAACGTTTTGCTCTAATTCTTGGTCAGTCATCCGTTGCAATTCTTGACCTGTGAGCAGGCGATCGCCTTCTTGGGCAATTCCCAAATCGGTGGCGATCGCTCGTGCTGTTAATTGGTGGTCGCCAGTAATCATCACTGGGCGAATACCAGCTTCTCGGCACTCTTGCACAGATGCCCTGACTTCTGGGCGTGGTGCATCTAGCATTCCCACCAATCCCAGCCATACTAAACCTTGCTCAGATGTTTCGTCTGAACCTTCTAGAGGAATCTCCACCAGGGGTTTGTAGGCAAAACCTAGCACCCGTAAACCTTTACTCGCCATTTGGTCATTTTCTGCCAAAATTTTCTGGCGTTGTTCTTCGGTCAAGCGGCCTGTGTCATTACCCAAATGAATCTGAGTGCAACGTGCCAAGGTTAACTCTGGAGAACCTTTGGTAAACATTAAATAAGGTTCCGATTGGAGAAAATCGGCGATCGCAGGGTCAACACCTCTCGAAGATGCTTCACCTGTGGCGACTCCCTCCACCTGAGCAATCACGCTCATCCGCTTCCGTTCTGAGGAAAAGGGGAACTCACCAATGCGAGGTAACTTACTGTTCCACTGGTCTTTTTCAATTCCGGCTTTTCCCGCCAGGGTGAGTAATGCTCCCTCTGTCGGATCTCCCAAAATTGCCCATTCACCTTGTTCTTTTTGCAACACCGAGTCATTACAAACAGCACAGGCGACTGATAATGCGGAGATTTCTGGAGACTCCTCTAGGGAAATTTTTTGACCATTTAACTGAAAGTCTCCTGTGGGAGCATAACCTTCGCCGGTGACGCGAAAAGTTTTGTTATTGGTGGAAATCGATTGCACCACCATTTTATTTTGAGTTAGGGTGCCGGTTTTATCAGAACAGATGGTAGTTACAGAACCCAACGTTTCCACTGCTGGCAATTTGCGAATCAAGGCATTTTGGCGCACCATTCGCTGGGTTCCCAGTGCCAAGGTGACGGTAATTACAGCTGGTAAACCTTCTGGCACTACAGCAACCGCCATACTCAAGGAAACTTCCAAGAGTTCTTGGATGTTTTTAAAACCTCCATCCTTGATGACACCACCAACGACGACGATCGCCACGAGAATTAAAGAACCCGTAACTAGGACATTACCCAGTTGAGTCATCCGCTGCTGTAAAGGCGTAGGTTCACTTTCCACCGCCTGCAACATCGCAGCAATTTTACCCAGTTCTGTAGTCATTGCGGTGTTAGTCACCAGAACTTTGGCGCGTCCTTGGACTACTTCAGTTCCTTGAAAGACAACATTTAAGCGATCGCCTAATGATGTTTCCTCCGGCAATTTTAGTGATGCCTGTTTATTCACCGCTTCAGCTTCACCAGTTAATGCCGACTCACGCACTTGTAAATTAGACTGTTCGATCAAGCGTCCATCTGCGGCTATCTGCATCCCAGCTTCCAGCAGCATTACATCCCCTGGAACTAGTTCTTTAGCTGCTATCTCCACCAGTCTGGTGTCGCGGATCACCCGCACTAAGGGAGAAGTCATTTTTTTCAAGGCTGCTAGGGCTTTTTCGGCGCGGCTTTCTTGGACGTAGCCGAGTATGCCATTCAGGATGACAATTGCTAAAATCGCGATCGTATCTTTAAATGGCACTTCACCAGGCTTTAATCTGCCCTCCCGCAAAGCCATCAGGTCTAAAAACCCAGAAATGAGAGCGACGCCAATCAGCATCAACAACATGATGTTCTTGAACTGATCCAGCAGAATTTCCCAAGCACTACGGCCAGCAGTTTCTTCAAGTTCGTTGGGGCCGTATTTTTGTAATCTCTGTTCAATTTCTTGGGGTGTTAAGCCGCTGTCTGCGTTACTATCAAGCAGGTCTAGCGCTTTATCAACTTCTAAACTATGCCAAACGGCGGCACCTTCAGGCAGAGAATTAGCAGACATCGTGTAGGTCACAGCAAATGGTTACAAAATTCGATCATAATTTAGTGATGGCAGGAATTCCATTTTCTAAAGTTACATTAAGCCGATCGCCCAGTTGTATGAGTGTATATGTAATTCTTAATATTTGTAAATTCCTCCTATTTTCACATAGTATTATTTCTCACGAAAGAGTTTTTCGGAACACATTGTACCGATAATTATTAGTACCCCGCTGTAAACGTGGCGATCAAAAACCACAAATTGATGTACTTAGTAAGAGCAACGCCCATTGTGGGTAGTCTTTTAACTCAGCACTCTTCATCCACCCCAATCGGGGGAGCCATTGCTCGACTAGGATTTTCCATCTCAAGCAATTGGTGTGACGGCGGTAAAACCGCTTGAGTCATGTTTCCTCCCCTACCTAAAGGTGAGGGTTTTTTACACTTACCACAAGGTTTTATGAGTTTTGCACTCCCCACTTTGACCGTTAGCCAAATGTTTGGGCAAAGAACAATTCGACCGCTTACTGCTGCTGCCCTGTGTGGCATTACTTTCATTAAAGATAGACTGATTGCCATTGACAGTATTAAAGGACATCTACTGGAGATCGATCCTACCTCTGACAACAGCAAAATTCTCAATCCCCATCAAGTTGAAGAATTTACCGATGTCACTGGTCTAGCGGTGTGGGATGATACCCTGTGGGTAAGCCGAGAAAATAGTGTTTATTTGTGCAAGCTCAATGCTTTGGATCTGGAACATTTTGTAACATTGCCTTATGCAGCTGATGGCGTTGCTGTTTGGGAAACAACAGTTTATGTCAGTTGTCAAAGGCTGGGCTACATTCTGGTTTTTGACCGCGAAACGCGAAAAGAGATTACTAGATTTTATGCCCCTGGAGTTGGGGTAGAGAATTTGGCAGTTAACCAAGAAATGCTATGGATTTGCGATCGCACCGAACAATCAGTTTACGCGATGGACAGGGCCACGGGAGAGCTGCAATTCAGCGTCCTGACACCCTTTGAATCTCCTACAGGCATAGCGATACATAAAAATGCCGAAACAGACAAAGAAAGTATTTACGTTGCCTACGCCTCAGAGGAGCCTTATATTCGGGATAACCCCAATGCCGATCCGAGTCATGAGCTAACATTCCGCGATCGCACTTTTATTCATCCTCTGTATTATCATTACCAGCCAGATAAGCGCTACGCCCTTTCCAATGGCTATCTCATTGAAATGTCATACGCAGAGGAAATTGCACCTCTAGACGAAGTTTATTTACCCGATGTCGAATGGCGCATCGCCCTACCATCGGAAACTGAGCGTCAAAAGGTGAAACACGTTGAACCTATTGGTATACCTTTTACCGAAGAAGTGATAGAGGGGCAACGTGTAGCAGTCTTTAAATTTGATTCTCTTGCACCAGGAGAACGGCATATATTTGGCTGGAAAGCACTTTTGGAAGTTCGAGGGATTAAGTACCGCATCACACCTAGAGATGTGGAAAATATACCGCAACTGTCCCCAGAATTACAAACACGCTACCTAGTGGATGACGACGATTTAGCAATGGATACTACCATTGTTCGCCGTTCCGCCAGAGAAGCGATTGGTTCTGAAACCAATGTGCTACGGAAAATGCACAGTATCCGCAACTATGTTTATGATGAGTTATCCTACGGTATTAAACCTTACATTGATGCGCCAGATACAGTTTTAGAACGGGGCGTTGGTTCCTGTGGCGAATATGTCGGTGTTTTACTTGCCCTATCCCGTTTAAATGGCATCCCCTGCCGCACCGTAGGCAGGTACAAATGTCCTCCCCATAGTGACTTCGTAGGAGTACCGCTACAACCCGACTTTAATCATGTTTGGCTGGAATTCTACGTCCCGAATTTTGGCTGGTTGCCAATGGAATCAAATCCTGATGATGTGAGTGAAGGTGGCCCTTATCCAACGCGCTTTTTTATGGGCTTATGCTGGTATCACATTGAAATTGGCAAAGGCATCACCTTTGAAACCGTGACAAGTCAAGGTGCGCGGTTAACCAAACAAGATATCCCCATCGGTGATTTGGCGATTAATCATATTCGGTTTACAATTCTTAAAGAATTACCACCTTTTTGAATTAGGGCATTGGGCATTCTGGAAAGGCGCTGATAAAGCGAGTAGGGTGTGTTATGCCGTAGGCTAACGCACCTTAATCCTCTCTGCTTAACCACTATTTTCGTCAACTTCTGAACTCTTATTCCTATTCAAGTATTCTTCAAACAATTCAAAAAACTTTTGTAGTGCCTCATGCTCGTCTACAGAATAGAAAAGAATTATTTTAGCCCATGACTGACCTGAGTTAATTCCATATTTTTCTTCAACCCATGATTGAAAACCTTTAAATTCCCTTTCTGGCTCAGTTGGAGGTACGCCAACTTCTCTTCTAGCCAGACTATATCCTCGCAAAAGCATATCAAGTCTAGTAATTAGACCTCTTGCAAAAGTTCCTAACACCCCACCCCCAACCCCTCCCCGCAAGCGGGGAGGGGAGACAAAGCGTAGCTTTGGCGGGGTGGGGTTCTTATTTTTGATTTATGCAAGAGGTCTATTGTTTTGAAAATTGACCAAGCTGCATAGGTAAACCAATTAGCTATTAACTCTTAAACTGGGCAGTGGATATGATTGATGCTGCTTAAAATCGGCAAACTCACAGATGGAGTTAAATGGGCAAAAGCGGCAGTGAGAGCCAGGATTAGGAGGGAATATTTTACTGAAATTAGTAGTTTCTTCCTGATATTTTTGCAAATCGTGCTGGTGCTTGTGGGCAATATTCGCTAACTCAAATTTTAATGATTCTAATTCACTATTATTAATACTAATTAACTCTGATTTTTTACATATTTCTAAATTATAAAATGATGCAACCGCTTCTCGTCCAGGGTAAAGATAACGAGCAGCTAACAAGTAAACTAATGCCTGTCGTTTGTCAAAAGCGGACTTACCAGTTTTGAAATCCAAAATATGTAAAGTGCTATCAGACTCAATAAAAACGCAGTCCATAGCCGCGTATAAGCGAAAGCAATAATCTTCTTGTTCAACTACTATCGGTTTAGGAAAGCCTTCATCACCCGGAGTTAATTGGATAATATTTTTATCCAAAAGTAACGGCGCATCGTGATATTTTTGCAAAATTTGCAGTACACGTTGCTGGACTTGAACGCTTGAGTTGCCTAATTTCAGTAGCTGGGCAACTCTTTCTACACCATCTGCTTGCTTCAACAGATGGCTGTGATGATGAAACTCATAAACGCCTTTTTGAGCTAGTATGCCAATTCGCTGGGGCGCGGTGGCTTGCGTTAAAAGCGCTTTGACTTGTGGTTCGTGTTGCCGTGCTTTGATAAACCCCCGTCTCATCTGGCAATGCCAGCGTTCTTGCCCAGTCGCTGGGGCAACTAGAGACCAAAGGTGATAACTGGCAAAAGGTCGATCGGGGGTTGACATTGCTCAGAAACAGTGAGAAAAAATACGGTGGGGAGAAGTTTAAGCTAAGGCTTCCTTAGAAAAGAACTTCGGAGGATACTTGCTGCTACACACGCTTTGCGGGAAGCTTTTATAGTACTGATAATGTACCGGAGCAAGTGGCAAAAATGTCTAGCAAGATAAAATTTGGTACCGATGGATGGCGAGGGATTATTGCCGATGACTTTACTTTTCCAAATGTGCGGAAAGTAACAAGGGCAATCGCCACTTACTTAGAAACAGCCTACACAAAAGATAGACCAGTACTTATTGCCTACGATACTCGCTTTTTAGCTGACCAGTTTGCCCAAACAGCGGCTCAAGTACTAGCAGACTTGGGTTGGACTGTGAAAATTACCGATCGGGATTGCCCCACACCAGTAATTGCCTACAACGCCCGTCACCTAAATTCCGCTGGGGCGTTAATGTTTACTGCTAGCCATAATCCAGCACCTTACTGTGGAATTAAATATATACCCGATTATGCTGGGCCTGCCACTCCAGAGATTACTGATACTATTGTGGCAAATATAGAAGGTGCATCGGATGAATTGCCTGGGAGCAACCCATCAGGTTCAATTTCAATTTTCGATCCCAAACCAGATTACCTGCAATTTATCTACACTCTACTTGATGTAGAAAAGATCAAAAGCGCTAATTTAAAGGTGAAGTACGATGCTTTGTATTCTACCTCTCGCGGCTATTTAGATGAAGTTTTGCAACATAGTGGCGTTCAATTAGAAAGTTTCCATGATTGGAGAGATGTTTTATTTGGGGGTGGAATGCCAGAACCCAAAGGAGAACAGTTAGTTGAGTTAGTGGAAGCAGTAGTTCGCGATCAAGCTGATTTGGGCTTGGCAACGGATGGAGATAGCGATCGCTTTGGTATCGTTGATGAACAAGGAACCGTCCTCACTCCGAATACTGTGCTGCTACTTCTAGCACGTCATTTAATCAAAAACAAAGGTAAAACTGGCGCGATAGTCCGCACTGTCGCTACAACCCACCTGCTGGATAATTTCGCTGCTAAAAATGGGCTGCAAATTTACGAAACAGCAGTTGGTTTTAAATACATCGGCGAAAAAATGCGGGAAACTGCTGTATTAATCGGTGGAGAAGAATCAGGCGGTTTGAGTATTATCGGGCATATTCCCGAAAAAGACGGGGTTTTAGCCGATATGCTGGTGGCAGAAGCGATCGCTTATGAAGGCAAACCGCTAAGTCAACTTGTTAAAGAAGCGATCGCTGAAGCCGATGGCCCACTTTACAACAACCGCCTAGACTTGCACCTCATAGAGGCGCACAAAACCGCCGTCATCGACTCCTTTACTAAAAATCCACCTACAGAGGTAGCAGGAATTAAAGTCAAGGAAGTGGGGCGTAAAGACGGTATTAAGCTCTATTTAGAAGAAGGTAGCTGGGTTTTACTACGTCCTTCCGGTACAGAACCACTGGTACGCGTCTACCTAGAAACCAACACTCCCGAAAAACTCACCCAAATCGCCCAAGAGTTAGAGAGTGCCATTGCTAAACTAGAGGCAGTAGCAGTTTAATCTGTCAGAGTTAGGAAGTAAGAGTTAAGAGTTATGAATTAGGAGTTAAGAGTTGTAAATTAACAATTCTTAACTCCTGATTTCTAATTTTGATCAAAATATAGCTCCTAACTCCTAATTCCTCACTTCAATCAAACTATGAAAATCGCTCCTTTTTTGACATCTCTAGTTGTAGCGGTTTGGGTAATCGCGATCGCAATTATTTCAGTCCAAAATGCCACACCTGTATCGTTAAAATTCTTAACATTTCAATCGATTCAGATACCAATGGGTTTAGTGCTAGCTTTTAGTGCCTGTGTAGGGTTAATTGGCATGGCACTGCTGCAACCCCTCTGGGGACTTGCTGGTATTGGGCAAGGTAATTCTCGATTGGAAGACGATGCGGAATTTTTTGTTGATGATGAAGATTTTTAAGGTTTGAATAGCTGTGCAGTACCAAAACATTATTACAATCGAACCAGGAAAACGAGGTGGTAAGCCTTGTATTCGAGGAATGCGAATTACTGTATACGATGTTTTATCTTATCTTGCCTCTGGCATGACCTACGAGGAAGTGCTTGATGACTTTCCTTATTTGACACAAGAGGATATTTTGGCTTGCTTAAGCTATGCGGCTGATCGAGAACGGCTATGAGTGCAGCTTATAAAGCAGATTTTAATTTGTGGATTGAACAGACAACCCAACTATTGCGATCGCATCGCTGGCATGAAGTTGATGTAGAACATCTGATTGAAGAGGTTGAAGGCTTGGGCAAAAGTGAACGGCGAAGTATTGCCAGTCAACTAACTCGCTTACTTTTGCATTTGCTGAAGTGGCAATATCAACCCCAGCGTCGCTCAGATAGTTGGCTCGATTCCATCACCGATTCTCGCACCCAAATTGAGTTAGCCATAGAAGATAGTCCTAGTCTTAAGAGCTATCCTACAGAGCAGCTTGAGGAAAGCTATCAAAGGGCACGTCGTCAAGCAGCCAAGCAAACAGGGATACTTTTATCCGTGTTTCCAGAAGAGTGCCCATATTCTTTAGAGTTAGTGTTGGATGAAGACTGGCTACCGGAAGCAAGCGATATTTGATAAGTTTATTTGTGACTGTGTGGAATGAAGCGCACTACGCAGCCACTTAATATGCATTTGTGAGTCTTGCAAAAGTCGCTTTTACTTCTTCATCACTAGCAAAGTCTCCAGTATTCGCTTCAGCAATCCCCTTTTGAATTTCCTCAGTTTGCCACTGATACATCTCTAGATAAGTAGCTACCGCTTCATTAAGTATGTAGCTGTGATCGCAGTTGCAATGAATTGCGATCGCATCAAGTGCAGCCTTTTTATCACTATCTATCCGAAACGTAATGTTTTCTTGGCTCATCTTTCTATTCTTATCAGGTGCTAGGTGGTAGTCCTCTCGCTTCGGATACGATTTCTCCTACAGCCTTATAGGCATCACTTATTGACATTTTGCCTGTTTCTACAAGCTTTATAATTTGTTGAGCATCTTCAGCACTAATCAAATCAAGTTTTAATGGTTCTTTCAAGAAGCTGTATAGGTGAGTTTTGTCCTTTTCACTAATCTTAGATTGTCTTTCCTTTATTTCAATTTCTCGCAGTTGATCTCTCAACTGTCTAAGCATTTCTTCTCGTTTACCTTCATGATGGGTTCCGTCTATCAGAAACCGTTTAGCACCAAAAATAGCTGCTCCACCCAATACCGCAGCCCCAGCAACAATCGCCACTGGAGCGGCTACTGGTATGGTTACTAATCCAAACAGAATAGAGGCTGTTGTTCCACCGAATGCGAATGCAGCCGCACCTGCACCCACAGCACCAACGCCAATGGCTCCAATGTCTGTTAGGAAGGTGAGCCGATCACCAGGGTTATTCTCTAGGCGCTCAATAGCTTTTAGCATATCTTCTTTGCTGCGCTTATTTTCTGTCATAAAAGCTCCAAACAGTGCATATTAAATATAATTAGGAAAAGGCTAGTTCATGAGAAAGTGCGTTCAGAACATCAGCTAGAAGTTTAAAAAACTCACTAGCAACTTCAACAATATTTTGAGCTACACCTTTGAATTGCTTGTCTAGCACATGTCCAATAACTGCCCCAGTAAGCACAATACCAATTCCCAAGGCTCTGGCTACAGGCTCTAAGAAATGCCCCAACCACGGAATTGAAACAATCCAGTTGTAGATGACTGCACTCACAACAGCAGCGATCCCAGCACCTGCAACCAGAAAAGGATGCGTCTTAACAAACTCGACAATTTTGAACAGCAATACTTTACCAATTGCAATAACTTTTTTACCGATCTTTATGGTTTGGCTAACAAGCTCATGTAATCTTGTTACAACTTCTTCAGGTAAACCCATGTCTTGCAGGTATTCGTAAAAGTCAGTGCTTTTAATTGCCCCTGCTTCTGCATTCCACAGAGTTATTTTCAAGTTTGCTTGTGCTGCGGATAATTTTTCACTTGCCATGAGAATCCTCGACTCGATGCTTGTAAAATTTAGATATTAATCAAGCTAGCCTCTTTGAGTGAAAATCTCACACCGTCTAACCACGAATTCTGAGCATTATTACACTAGCTTGAATCAATAGTGTATGCGACGAATTAGGTAACAATTATGCTCGGCTATCACTATAAATTAACGTAAATAAACTCAATATATATTTTTTTTTGATTTAGTATGATCGCCCTTATCTTCAACAAAAATCTCAATGCAATGGACAAGCGATGTCTACGACGGGCTACGCCTACGCACTCCACTTGACGCTAGAATAATCAGTCGCAATCTTGTAGAGATGATTGGCGATGAAAATTAAAGCAGTTGATTTTCCCGGTATCACTGGTATATTGAGTCCATGAAGTTTGAGTGGGATGAGCGTAAAAACCAAAGCAACATCACAAAGCATGGTTTCGACTTTGCTGATGCTTTCCGCATCTTTAATCTACCCATGCTTGTCTACCTAGATGAACGAGAAAACTATGGAGAGGATCGGTATCTCGGTATTGGACTACTTGATGGACGAATCGTAGTAGTTATTTACACCGAGCCTGGTGAAGAAATGGTTCGGCTCATCTCATTAAGAAAGGCACTGTCTCACGAACGAAAACGCTATGAACAATACCTCAAGAACCGATTGGGTTAGAGTCGATGCAATGAGTGACGAAGACATCGACACCTCAGATATTCCACCCTTGTCAGAAGAATTTTTTGCTAAAGCACAATTGCGAATGCCCAAGTCACCTGTAACAATAACAGTTAAGGTAGATCCTGAAACTTTTGCTTGGTTCCAAAAGCAGGGAGAGACTGCCGAACAGCAGATGGCTGTAGCATTAAAGATTTATGCAGAAGCACACAAAGCTTATCCAGCGTCTGAGGCGAAGTCAACCTAATACAATACTAAATTGGATGTCTTTAACAATAACCTCAGTGCAGCAAACAAGCGATGTCTACGACGGGCTACGCCTACGCACTCAGCTTGACGCTAAAATATTAGTCGTAATCTTGTAGAGATGATTGGCAATGAAAATTAAAGCAGTTATCTTCGCCGTGCTGCGAACAATAAACAGGCTTGGATATCTTCGAGTTCGAGATCGGTAAAATCCTCTAAAATCTCAGAAACACTGACATTCTCAGCCAACATTTCTAAAATGTCACTCACACGGATTCTCATGCCTCGAATACAAGGACGACCACCACACTGACCAGGAATTTGAGTAATGCGAGTCAACAAATCAACCCTTGAGTTCATGCAAGTATTTTAATATCAGGTACTTTTATTTAACTCTAATTTTGCGATCGCAATTATCCCAGCCTAGCATCTGGATGTAGCAAAAGGGCAATCGCAGTTATCGCACACTAATACAACAGCAGCTAAGTTGGGCAGTTTTGGGTTAGTTGTAGCTTTAGGTAATCAATGAAGTCTAGAATTTCTGTATCAGTAAGTTGTAGACGCGATCGCTTGCCATATTTCTGCTGCAAATACTCCCTTCCCTGTTCTGGTGTCCAATTTAATTGGGCTAAATATGTGTCACTTTGAGCTATCAGAACTGGATTAAGTTCTGATGTCGTTGTATTAGCAGATATTTGTATCGGCTCTTGATTTGAATTTTGAATACAGTTAATTTTTAAACTTACTTTTTGCCCTAGAGTTTGCCAGTCAATTTCCTTATGTCTATCCCAACTAACACCTATAGAGCGATAAGTGACTGGATCGTAAATATTACAAAAAACTACATTACTATCTCCTGGGCTAACAGCGATCGTCAGTGGATTACGTAGTTGTTCAGAAGTAAGGGCATCCAAAGACAACAATAAACTTTTAGAAAAGTAAGTATCATTTCCTGATTGGATAATATAAGGTTTATCTGCTAGGATATACAGATTTATTTTTTCATCTGGGCCAAATGTATTTTCAACTTTTTTATCGACTTCTATTCCTGTTATCACTCCAGTCAAGGCTCTGTCATAAATTGGGATTTGTTTTTTCTCGTCGGATAGCATATACCAGCAGTGATCATTGTCTTTTTTGACAAATATATATTGAGGTCTTGGGACTGCTCCAAATCCTAATTTAACTTCCATATTTTTGATGAAGGTTTTGGTAAATATATTTATTGAGCAACCCGCTTTTACGATTTGTATCGTCAAGCTATGAGTTACTTTATAGATATAATTCCCTAAGCAACAAGCTAATTAACATTAAGGTCGCGAAAATTACAAAATTTGGTGAATCTATGACAAAGTTTCTGGATCAACACCAAGTGCATTCAACCTTTCAATTAACATCTTCACTTGTTGTTCTGCTGCGACACGTTGCTGTTCTTCAAAAGCTGTACGTTCTTCAGCTTCCCTGATGCGTTCTTCTGGTGTCAGCAATCTTTGCCCTTCTTCGTCATACCAGTACAGCCACTCCCGCACTATACCTTGATAAATTCCCCGTTCTCGCCCAATTCCTAAACCAATTTCTGGTAGCCAAACAGGATTTCCTGACATTAAGATATATTCCCCATCAACTAGGCAATACACTTCCAAAGGTGTCTTTTTACGCCGAAGAGGACTATATACAACGTAGTACAAAATTCCTAATTCTTTGGCATAGAATTCTTTCTTGGTGCTGTATTCTTCCCGATATATTTGAGAAACAATTTCTAGCGCTAAAATTGGCAGTTTCTTTTCTTCCCACAGCACATAACTTAGGCGTAAGTCCTCATCAATGAAGCGTTTAACTCCTAAGCTGAGAAACCCATCAGGGACAATAGCTGGTTTATCTGGGTGATAATAAATACCCATATCAACACCAAAAAACCAATCCCAATGATCGCACCAAACCAAAGCCAGGATCGTTTTTAGCAAGCCGGGAATTAAATTTTGGAGTTCATTATCCACAGCGGTATCATCTGAGTCGGGTAATTCTTCGGAAGATGGCAAACAATGGAGTGGATTGTAGTTTAACATGAGCGGTTTTGCCAAATCTGATTCTAGATAGATTGTAGGTAATCTATTGATGTGCGATCGCAGCGCAAGAATGAAAAGCCATTTTTAGCGTAGACATCGCTTTGTGTCTTTCTTCTCAGTAATTAAATATTTATAAGTGTAAAATCTTTCCATTAAATTCGTGTATTTTCGGTACTGACTACCAGAGTGTCTAACTGACAATAGCAAAAAAGGGCGGAACATTGTTCAAATAGAACATTCCAGAAGTCGCAAAGTATTCAATTTCATGGTGAATTTGGTAGCTGGACTGATTACCTATACCTACCAAGAGAAAAAGTCTTCTCTTAACCTTGACTCAGAAAATGTGGCGCAGCTGGAACTTAGTTGATTTTTAGCCCTATTTTGGAGTTTTACTTAAGTATCAGATATGTCACCACACATCCATTCACGAGTTCGAGTTTTAATCAAAAACTTCCTAATGGTTTTTTTACCATTGTCAGTCTTAGCTGGAAGTGTTGTAGGGACTATCTACTACCAACAGGAACAAACTGAGAAAGTTATATTAAAAACCAATGAACTCAGGAAGGTAGATTTACAAACTAAAGTAATCAGCGGAGACTTTCACTCGGTTGTCTCAGATTTGATAGTTATCTCTAAACAAAACGAGCTACAAAGAATTTTGGAGGGAGTAGATAGACAACAACAAGCACTTTCCCAAGAATTTTTATTATTTTCTGGATATAAAAAACTTTACGACCAAATTCGCTTTTTGGATCAATCAGGTAAAGAAATTGTCAGAGTCAACTTTAACCAGGGTGAACCAGGGATTGTCCCCGAAGAAAAACTGCAAGTTCAAGCCAAGCGCTACTGGTTTAATGACACTTTCCGCCTAAACCAAGGACAAGTATTTGTCTCTCCCCTTGACCTCAACATCGAACGAGGTCAGGTTGAACAACCCTTGAAGCCAATGATCCGCTTTGGCACTCCCGTTTTTGATAGCCGTGGACACAAACGAGGCATTGTGGTGTTAAATTATTTCGGCGCAAAACTGCTCGACAATTTTAATCAAGCTTTCGCTAACGCTTCTAGCCAGGGAATGCTACTGAATGCTGATGGCTACTGGTTAAAAGGGGCGAAGCCTGAGGATGAATGGGGATTTATGTTTCCCGATCGCAAAAACCGCACTTTTGGCACAGCTTTTCCCCAAGCATGGCAGCAGATTTCTCAACAAGAATCGGGACAATTCCAAACTGCTGAGGGAATGTTCACTTTTACCACAGTCTATCCACTTGTGGAAGGGCAAAAATCTAGTACGGGAGCAGGACAAGCTTTTGCACCAAGCCAAAATCAAATTGATACTAAATCTTATCACTGGAAGATTGTTTCATGGGTGTCGCCAGAGAATTTGACGACCAAATCAAACCAATTTTTGAGTCAATTGCTACTGCTATATGCTGGGTTAGTAGGATTAATTGGCATTGGTTCTTGGCTACTAGCTCTTGCTAGTGTCAATCGTAATATGGCCCAGCTAGAGTTAAGGCAATCTGAAGTTGAATTGCTAAAGCTAGTTGAGCAGGAGAAAATTCTTAAAACTCGTCTATCTAGTCAAATTCGCAACTCGCTGGATCTAAATACGATTTTGAGTACAGTAGTAGTTGAAGTTCGGGAATTGTTACAGATCGATCGATGCCAATTTTTTTGGTGTCATCAAGAAGATGAATCCACTAGCTTGGAACTGAGTCAGCAAGCTTGCGCTCCCGATTTAACAGAACCTTTAGGCTGTTCTCCTATCCAGAATGTGGAAGCCCTGAGTGAGGCTGTTATGCAGGGGAATTTGCTTTGCTTTGATGACATTGCGACAGATTCCTGGCTTGATTTCAAGAGTCGGAATTTACTGGTGACATTGGGCTTTAAGTCGCTACTAACAGTTCCAGTTCAAACTCAGTCGGATCGCTTGGGTGTGATTGTCTGCGAACATAGTAGAGCGCTTCGCCCCTGGAGTGATGATGAGGTGGAAATCATTCGAGGTGTGGCTGACCAGTTAGCGATCGCTATTGACCAAGCCCAATTGTATAATCAAAGCCGCGCTGCTACTGCTGCTGCTACTATTCAGGCAGAACAACTCAACCAAGTTCTACACAATCTCAAAGAAACCCAAGCCCAACTGATTCAGACCGAAAAAATGTCGAGTTTAGGTCAATTAGTGGCTGGAGTAGCTCACGAAATCAATAACCCAGTTAACTTTATCTACGGCAATTTGACCCATGTAAGTGAGTATACGCTGGGCTTGTTGGAACTGGTAGAACTTTATCAACAGTCTAATGCTGATTCAACACCTGAAGTAGAAGCTCATATAGAAGCGATCGACCTTGACTTTATGGCTGAGGATTTACCTAAAATATTAATTTCAATGAAAATGGGAGTTAATCGCATTCGTGAAATAGTTCTATCCTTGCGGAATTTTTCTCGACTTGACGAAGCAGATATGAAGCCTGTCAACATTCATGAAGGTATTGATAGCACACTACTGATTTTACAAAATCGCTTCAAACAAACGCCTGGAAATGCCGGAATTGAAATAGTCAAGGAATATGGTGATATTCCATTAGTAGAGTGCTATGCCGGACAACTAAATCAGGTGTTTATGAATCTCATCAGTAATGCAATTGACGCTCTGGATAGTTATAACAGTCAGCGAACTCTTGAGGAGATAGAAGCTAAACCCAGCCAGATTGTAATTCGTACTCAGTTACGTGACTTTGATCGTATAACTGTAAAAATTGCAGATAATGGCCCTGGTATGACCGAAGTAGTTAAACAACGATTATTTGACCCTTTCTTTTCCACAAAAACGGCAGGTAAAGGCACTGGATTAGGACTAGCAATTAGCGCTCAAATTGTCATAGAAAAACACAACGGAGCTATTTGGTGTATTTCGGAACCAGGAAAAGGAGCAGAATTTTGGGTTGAGATTCCAATTAAGCAAAATTCTAAAGTAGTCACTGTAAATACTGCTACTCTATCCATAATTTGATGCTACTCTGGGCAAATGAAAAATGACATGACGAATATTAGCGATCGCAATGATTTTGATAGCCCTTGGAAAGAAATTATAGAAGCTTATTTTCCCCAAGCAATGCATTTCTTTTTTCCAGAAACTTCTGCATTAATTGATTGGGAACGTCCTTATGAATTTATAGATAAAGAATTTCAACAAATAGCTCGTGAAGCTGAACAGGGTAAGAGATATGCCATCAACTAGTCAAAGATTGGCAAATCCAAGGAGAAGAACTTTGGTTATTAATCCATGTTGAAATTCAGGCACAAAAAGAAGACAACTTTACCAAGCGGATGTTTACCTACAACTTTCGCATATTTGACCGCTTTGATAAACCAGCAATTAGCCTTGCAATTCTCTGTGATTCAAACCGCGAATGGCGACCAAGAAATTACAGTTACAATTATCCCAATACTCGCTGAGAAGGACACAAAGAAAGAAAATTTAGTGCAGCCTCAAAAATAAATGGTATCACTTACCCCATACAGAATTTTTTTACTCAGTTCGATGATTTATTTTTTACTTTACTGAATTAAAAGTTTCGAGTGAGTAACAAAAAGGGCAGGTAGAAAACCCGCCCTCAAAGTAATCAATATTTAAACTAAACTAGCGATCGCAACTTAATTACCAATTTCCGGCGCACTCAAAGAAACCTTTAGTGCATCATCTTTTTGTTGTGCTAATGTCGGCACGGAATCACGCAATCTTGCTGTCAATTGTACAGTTGTAGCGTCGTACATCTGAGTCAGCAATTTTGGATAGAAACCAATACCAATAATTGGAATTAACAAACAAGCAATGATAAATACTTCACGGGGTTCGGCATCTATCAAAGCTTGGTGAGAAACTAATTCCTTATTCTCTTCTCCGTAGAAAATTTCTCGCAACATCGACAGCAGATAAATCGGAGTTAAAATCACTCCCACTGCCATCAAGAATACCACGATAACTTTGAAGGTAGAGCTATAAGCATCGCTAGTAGCAAAGCCCACAAATACCATCAATTCTGCCACGAAACCGCTCATCCCTGGCAATGCCAAAGAAGCCATTGAACAGGTGGTGAACATGGCGAAAATCTTCGGCATTCTCTTAGCGACACCACCCATTTCATCCAACATCAGGGTGTGTGTGCGATCGTAAGTTGCGCCAACCAGGAAGAACAAACTCGCCCCAATTAACCCGTGAGAAACCATTTGCAATACTGCCCCACTCAATCCTAAATCGGTGAAGGAGGCAATACCAATCATCACAAAGCCCATGTGAGAAATTGAGGAGTAGGCAATTTTTCGCTTCAGGTTGCGCTGGGCAAAGGATGTCAAGGCAGCGTAGATGATATTAACTACCCCCAAAACTACGAACACTGGTGCAAAATAAGCGTGGGCATCGGGGAGCATTTGGGCATTCATCCGAACTAAGGCGTAACCGCCCATTTTCAGGAGAATACCTGCCAATAACATGTGTACAGGGGCTGTAGCTTCACCGTGGGCATCAGGTAGCCAGGTGTGCAAGGGAATAATCGGCAACTTGACGGCGTAAGCAATCAGGAAGCCAGCATAGACGGCAAGTTGGAAATTCAGGGCGAAATCTTTTAAGGCGAGCGATCGCATATCGAATGTCACCGTATCGCCGTAAAATCCCATTGTCAGGGCAGACAGCAAAATAAACAGCGAACCGCCAGCGGTGTATAAAATAAATTTAGTCGCTGCATATTGCCGCCTTTTGCCTCCCCAAATCGACAGCAGAAAGTATATCGGTACTAGTTCCAGTTCCCACACCAGGAAAAATAACAGCATATCCTGGACAGCGAACACGGCAATCTGACCGCCATACATTGCCAAAATCAAGAAGTAAAATAGCTTGGGCTTGAAGGTGACAGGCCAAGCTGCTAAAATCGCCAGCGTGGTAATGAATCCAGTCAAAATAATTAGGGGCATGGACAAGCCATCTGCCCCTACAGACCAATTCAAACCCAATTGTGGTACCCAGGGGTAGCTTTCCACCAACTGTAAATCTGGATTGGAGAAATCATACCCAGTATAAAAAGCGTAAACAATTAGTGCAAAATCTATCAGCCCTACGATGAGGGAGTACCAGCGCACTGTTTTGCCTTCTTTGTCAGGGATGATGGGAAGAAGTAGCGACGCGGCTATTGGCAACAGAATAATCGTCGTCAGCCACGGGAAATTAGCTGTATTCATTACAATTTGTCTGCTATCAAAATCATGTTTGGCAAAAAGTCACTAGTTATTAAGTAACAGCTTTTTGGGGATTTCGTCTTCCTCGTTAGGTTGATTTAATTAAATTGGCAATCCCCCGTTTCTTCTGTTGGGAGTCTTTTTTCACCTTTGGGGGTGCAGAATGTGGGTTTTGATACTCCCAGTCAAGATAAAAATTTACCCTAAAAAAGCCAGTAAACTAGAATTATAGCGGTGCGATCGCGTAGCCTAACCTATCGCTAAAAATACATGATGCTGTTTGGTGGTTGTTGAAAAAAGCAATTTGGTGCAAAAAAGCATAACAGGAGAAATAACCCTATGATAATCGCACAAATTGAAAGTCAGATTCGTTATATGAATTAGCTAGTGTGCCTAACCCACTCTACGATTACTAATGCTCCTTATCTTTTATGTTACAACAGTGTAATAAGCAGATACTTAGCATTTTAAAAACATGGCACTCAAAAAAGTTAGTCATTCTCACACCTCTGCCGAAACCCCTGAAGCACTTTTCCGAGATATTAAAAATAAACAATCTAAAGGTTTGATTTCTCACCAAGCTGACATAGTTAGAAAATACTGTCAGCCAGAAACTCTCAATTTACCAGATATTGCCCTACAACTTCCAACAGGCAGTGGTAAGACAGTAGTGGGGCTTTTAATTGGAGAATGGCGGCGTTGTCGTTTTAATGAAAAAGTAGTGTATCTTTGCCCTACTGTTCAGCTTGTGAATCAGGTAGTTGAACAATCATTAACTATTTGTGGGATAAAAGCAAATGCTTTTACAGGTAAACAGGCTAATTATTATCCTAATATCAAGGGTGAATATACTAACGCTGAAACTATTGCTGTAACTACTTATAGTGGTTTTTTCAACACAAATACTTTCTTTAAAAACGCTGATATAATAATTCTTGATGATGCCCATTCTGCTGAAAATTACATAGCAAAATATTGGTCTCTTTCAATTGAGCGAAATAATTCCAAACATAGCACTCTCTTTAAAGCTTTAGTTTCGGCTATGCATGGGATTGTTCTAGATGCACACTACTCCAGGTTGATGTCTGACTCTCCAGATTTAGGAGATATTCAATGGGTTGAAAAAATACCTACTCCATTTCTGTATAAAAGACTTGAAGAAATAACTACCATACTAGATACACATATTAACGATATAGAAGACTTACAATATTCTTGGTCTGTTTTAAAAGATCACTTATTTTCATGCCATATTTACAGCAGCTATAACTCTATATTAATTCGTCCTATTTTACCACCTACTCGTACTCATCAACCATTTTCTACTCGTAAACAACGCATATATATGTCTGCTACATTAGGAGAAGGAGGAGAACTAGAAAGGCTTGCAGGTACAGAAAAAATAGTTCGTTTACCAGTTCCAGATGGCTGGGATCAACAGGGCATTGGTCGTCGCTTTTTCTTTTTTCCAGAAAGGTCTCTTAATGAAGAAGCTGCACTCAATCTTACTATAGATATGATCAAAGAAACACCAAGAACTCTCGTCCTTGTACCGAATGATTCTACTGCAAAGAAACTTGTAGAACAGATATCTATAGCAACTAATTATAAAATATTTAATGCTCGTGAAATTGAGAAGTCAAAGCAGCCTTTTATATCTGAGTCAAAAGCGGTAGCTATAGTTGCAAACCGATATGATGGTATTGATTTGGGAGGTAATGAATGTCGTCTTTTAATAGTAAAAGGACTGCAAAAAGCAATAAATCTTCAGGAAAAATTCCTTGTGACACGAATGCCAGCAAGTATTCTTTTTAATGACCGTGTATTAACTAGAATTGTTCAGGCAGTAGGTCGTTGTACAAGAGCAGATAATGACTATGCGGCGGTAATAGTGCTTGGAGAAGAATTAAATAATTATTTACTAGATAAGGATAAAAGAAAATTTTTACATCCAGAAATTCAAGCTGAGATACAGTATGGAATTGACCAATCTAAAGATGTTAACATATCTGAATTTATTGAAAACTTGCAAATTTTTTTAAAACATAAAGAAGAATGGAATGTAGCAGAAAAAGATATTATAGATTTGAGAGACAAATTAGAACAATTTCAACTTCCAGGCATAGAAAAATTACAGGCATCTGTTGCTCATGAAGTTAGATATCAAAACGCACTTTGGAGCGGCAATTTTGAACAGGCAGTTCAAGAATGTAGTTCTGTATTAAGTTCGCTTAGTGGAGATGATGTTAAAGGATATAGAGCCTTTTGGTACTACCTTGCTGGAAGTGCAGCTTGGATAGCGGCAAAACGTGGTGTAGCTTCTATGGAAGGAGTAGCACGGAATTTCTTTAAGCGTGCTGCTTCTACTACTGAAGGAGTTAGTTGGCTCTATCAACTCTCTAGGTTGAATTTAGAAGAAAATCAAGAAAATCAAGCTGATAAATTGAGACTGACTTCTGTAATTGAAGCACTAGAATCACAATTGTCACTATATGGCAATTTCAACGATAAAAAGTTTGAAGCAGAGCTAAAAGCAATTCTTGAGAATCTCCAGAGAGTGAAAGATACTCAGGAAGACTCCAAAGCATTTGAAAATGGGCATGAAAGATTAGGGCGTTTATTGGGTTATGAAGCTCGAAATTCAAACGGAGATGCTGATCCAGATCCCTGGTGGATTGCTGATGATGACTTTTGTATTGTATTTGAAGACCATTCAACTGATAATAATGGAAATCCGCTAGGAGCAAATAAAGTTAGACAAGCCGCTTCACATCCTAACTGGATTAAAAAGAATATTCCGTTACTTCGCAAAGAATCAGAAATCATACCTGTTGTGGTTACACCTTGTAAAAGTATCACTAGTGGTGCAGAAAATCATACACAAGATGTATGTTATTGGAATCAGCAGGATTTTCAAACCTGGGCTGAAAAAGCAATTACTGTAGTACGTGAACTAAAACGTAGTTTTCCTGGCGAAGCTAACTTGGAATGGAGAAAACTTGCTATCCAAGCTTATCAAGATAATGGTCTTGACCCAGCATCCTTAGCAAAAAATTTACGCGATCATAAATTAGCTAATCTCCCAATTAGTGGATAGTTAAGAGATAGGGGCGGACATTTGCCCACCCCTATAAAAATCAGGTAACACCAAAAACAATCACTAAGCCCAAAACAGCCCCAAACACAATCAAGGCATAGAATTGAGCGCGACCGTTTTCTAGGTACTTCAGACCTTCACCACTGACAAGGGTGAAAAAGCCTGTGAGGTTAACAGCACCATCTACAACGCGGAAGTCAACTTCCATAACTTGTCTAGCTAGGCGACGCAAGCCGAGGACAAAAACCCGATGGTAAATGTCATCAAAGTACCACTTGTTGAGGGATAACTCGTAAAGTGGTTGGATTTTAGCAGCGATCGCAGCCGGGTCAATTTTACGGCGCAAATACATCAGCGAAGCTAAGGTAATCGCAACCAAGGAAATTCCCACTGAGGCACCCGCCATAATGTAGAATTCCGTCGGATTGAACTCGGAAGCCTTTTCTAGAACTTCGGTGAGAGTTTCACTAGGAGGAAAGATAAACTCTTCAAAATAATTGGCGTAGGGAGTTCCCACCAAACCAATGAAAATCGAAGGCACAGCCAAAAATACTAACGGCAGAGTCATTGTCCACGGCGATTCGTGAGGGGAGTCGCTGTGATGTCCGTGGGAGTCATGAGAGTCATGGGAGTCATGGTGTTCACCAGTGGCAGCCAATTCTCCTTTCTTCATTGCCCCAGGGCCAAAATTCGGGGCTAGTTCTTCTGACTCTAACTCCAGAACAATTGTCGCCGCCTTCTTGAGTTTTTCCTTGATTTTCTCGTCAGTACCCCGGAATTTGCCTTCAAATGTCGAGAAATACATTCTAAACATATAGAAAGCAGTAATCCCGGCAGTTAGCCAGCCGATGAACCAGAGGAGTGGATTAGCCTCAAAAGCCTTCCCTAGAATTTCATCTTTTGACCAGAAGCCAGCAAAGGGCGGAATGCCAGAAATTGCCAAGCAACCAATCAAAAAGGTAGTTGCTGTGACAGGCATATACTTTCGCAGTCCACCCATCAGCCGCATATCTTGAGCTAAGGCAGGGTCGTGTCCAACAACACCTTCCATACCGTGAATTACTGAACCTGAACCCAAGAACAGCATCGCCTTGAAATAGGCATGGGTCATCAGGTGGAATAGTCCCGCACTGTAGGAACCTATTCCCATTGCCATCACCATGTAACCGAGTTGGGAAATGGTGGAGTAAGCCAAGCCCTTTTTGATGTCGTTTTGGGTAATGGCAATGGTTGCCCCCAAAAACGCCGTAAACGCCCCAGTAAAGGCAATGACATTCATTGCGGCTGGAACGTCTTCAAATACTGGGTACATCCGGGCAATCAGGAAAACACCCGCCGCCACCATCGTTGCTGCGTGAATCAAGGCAGAAATGGGGGTGGGGCCTTCCATCGCATCTGGTAGCCAGACATGGAGGGGGAATTGGGCTGATTTCGCCACTGGCCCTAAGAAAACTAAAATCGCAAACAGGACAGCGAGAAAATTACTGATAGAACCTGATTCGACAAGTTGGGCGAGGCGATCGCCCATGATATTAAAATCAAAGCTTCCTGTTGCCCAAAATAGCCCCAGAATTCCCAGCAGTAGACCAAAGTCGCCCACGCGGTTGGTAACAAATGCTTTTTGAGCGGCATCGGCTGCTGACTTGCGATCGTACCAAAAGCCGACCAGCAAGTAAGAACACATCCCCACAAGTTCCCAGAATATATAAATCTGTACTAGGTTGGGGCTGACCACCAGGCCTAACATTGAGGAGCCAAACAAACTGAGATAGGCGTAAAACCTCACGTAACCGGGATCGTGAGCCATGTAGCCATCGGTGTAAACCATGACTAAGCAGGCTACCGTTGTGACAATCACCAGCATTAGGGCTGTCAGGTGGTCAATAGTGTAGCCCATGCTCAGGTGAAAATTACCTGCTGCCGCCCACTCAAAGGTGCACAGATAAGGCGCGTGTCCTTGAATTTGACTCCATAACAAGGCAAACGACAGCCCCATAGCTGCTGCCATCATGGAGATAATCACCACAGCGTTAAGCTGCCGTAGGCGGTTTGTCACCTGATTCAACGAGATTAACCCTAGACCGACCAGCATCGCCCCAAAAAGAGGGAACACCGGAATCAGCCAGGCATACTGATAGATTACTTCCATCACTGACGCCTACTTTTAGAATTCTTGATTAGGGTGTCGAAACTGTTAATAATTGTGACACACACCCTTTAGGATAAAATAACCCACCCAAGGCTGATTGGGTGGGGTATTAAGCATGGTTTTAGATTTGGTCATTAATCATTGGTCATTTGTCATTAGTCATTTGCCCCATGCCTAATGACGCCAGTCGCCTCAAATCGGGAAACCCGCCCACGGCGCTGGCTCCCCAATGCCCAATATCCATCAAGCTGACCGATACTCTAAGTCCACTGTTTTGGAACTTTTGTAGATTTTGGGGTAATTGCTGTAGCTGGCTTTAATCTCTTCTAAAGCTAGACGTAAATCTTCTCTGCCGCGAAAGCATTCCAAGCGATGGCGAATACTGCCATTTTCAATCAATAGTAAAGTGGGTAGTGATTTTAGCCTATAGGTAGTAGACAATTTAAAATTTTGATCGGCATTAACCCCGACTAATTTCATTTCATCCCCGCACTGGGCTTGAAATTGCAACAATAGTGGGTGGATAAGTCGACACAAGCCACACCAAGGTGCTTCAAAGTTAACTAAAACAGGAATAGGAGATTCTAAAACTTCTTGAGTAAATGTCCGCTCACTAACCGACAACACCATGACGCCTCTTGGATTATAAGGTTTTTATATCAAACTAGCTATCAGTACTGAATTGAGTAGTGCTGAGTTCCGAGTTCTGGTTGCTGAGTAGAAGTCCATAACTAAAGTTAGCGGATTGAATGAGGAACTCGTTTCTTTTTCTTTTAGAGTAAAGCGGGGATTGGGACTAATTGCCAAGCTAATGAATACTAAGTTGCTTGCTTTTACTCAGGACTCAGGACTCAGCTACTGCTTCAGTGGAGGATTGGCAAGTCAGTAACTGCCGATAGATGCATTCAGGACAGAGAATCATTAGCAAAAATTGAGCGCGTTAATCTGTCTCTAACTGAAAAACGACCTTAGAAGTCGCGTTGGCTTTTTTGGATGTTAAACTCCTGATTGCCGTGACCGCCTGGGGATTTGACTGAATCTGCCACTTTCTTTCAAGGAAAAGCAACTGACCAACGACTACCAATATAAAATCTCAAGCTGATTGAACGCACCCCCCACTGATAGATGTTTGAATTTATCCTACATTGATTTGGAGCAATTGATAAGCTGAAATTTCCATCTATTTCGGATTTTCTGCTGACACTAGGGATCGTCTAAGATTACCATCCTATGCTACTAGTTGCTTCCAGTAACAGAGGGTGCGACCACCAAAGCAAAGCTATAAAAATGGCAACTCCCAAATAGGCAGGGCGGAGAAATTCCCGCCATCTGAGAGATTGACGGCCGTCAATAATTGCTTTAAAGGGAATAATTGAAGTCCGCTGTCTGGCAATTTCAAAAGCTTCCCCATAACGATCGCTCAGGCGGCGATCCCCATGCCAAACCCCAAACAAGTGATGCAATATCAATCCAATGGAAGTCACAAGGGTAAAGGTAGTACCCAGCCAGAGAGTATGGGCAATACACCAAATTATTTGTCCTACCATCTGGGGATGACGGGTAATCCGAATAATTCCTGTTTCGTAGAGATAAACTTGGGGCTTTTGAATAGCAGCAATTTCTAGTAGATTGAAGGTAGCAGGATATAAAAACAAAAACGAGATTGCTGACAGCAGCCAAACAAATTCTCGCACTCCTGGCACTCCTTGTACCTGCCAAATTTGCAAACCATCATAGCGGTGCCCAAAAAAGTAAATAATTAATATCACAGCCAACGGTAGGCTGACTAATGCAAAGAGAATGCGATAAAACCTTGGGCCAATGTATTTTTCTGCCCAAGGGCGTAAAGCAGCGCCTCCACTGTGAGCGATCGCAAAAACTATTTGTAACCCCAGTATGACAAAATGACTGGGTGTCAACCAAGAAATCAGCAGCATATACACAGGTGAAGTAATTTAAAGAAAACTGAATTCAGTACAACCAATACCACAAAGTATTCAAAAGGGGACTTTAGTCAAGATGTTGTGCTACTGTCTTTTTCGAGTCAAGCCTTCAAGTTTAATATGCCAACAAATCATGTCCGGCTGATTGCTGCCAAACCGGATTTATTACGTGCATCTGCTCCTTTAAAAGTTTGTGGGTTGAGCCTTATGTCTGACCTTCCTTTCACTTTAGATCAGTTACGTATCCTGAAAGCGATCGCCCAAGAAGGAAGCTTCAAGCGTGCCGCTGATAGTCTTTACGTCTCCCAGCCTGCCGTCAGTTTGCAAGTCCAAAATCTCGAACGGCAACTCGATGTTCCCTTATTCGATCGTGGAGGACGACGCGCCCAATTAACCGAAGCCGGGCATCTACTCTTAAACTACGGTGAAAAAATACTCAGTCTCTGTCAGGAAACCTGCCGCGCCATTGAGGATTTACAAAATCTCCAAGGTGGTACTTTAATTGTCGGTGCTTCTCAAACCACCGGCACTTATCTTTTACCCAGAATGATCGGTATGTTCCGACAAAAATATCCAGATGTGGCAGTGCAATTACACGTCCACTCTACCCGGCGAACTGCTTGGAGTGTCGCTAATGGACAAGTCGATCTGGCGATTATCGGTGGTGAAATTCCTGGTGAACTGTCAGAATCTTTAGACGTGATTCCTTACGCTGAGGACGAGCTAGCGCTGATTATACCTGTCTTTCATCCTTTTACCAAACTTGAAAAAATTCAGAAAGAAGACCTATATAAATTACAATTCATTGCTCTAGATTCCCAATCGACTATCCGCAAAGTAATTGACCAAGTGCTAGCACGCTGTGAAATCGATACCAGACGTTTTAAAGTTGAAATGGAATTGAATTCCATTGAAGCGATTAAAAATGCTGTGCAATCTGGTTTAGGGGCTGCCTTTGTTTCAACTAGTGCGATCGCTAAAGAGTTACAAATGGGCGTTTTGCACCGTACTCCCATTGAAGGTGTTGTAGTCAAGCGGACGCTGTGGCTGATTTGTAATCCCAATCGCTATAGATCCAAGGCCGCAGAAGCCTTTAGTCAAGAAATTTTGCCCCAGTTTGCTAACCCAGGATGGAATAAAGATGTGTTAAAATTAACACAAAAAAGTCTAGTGTTAACTACATTGGAGGTAGCAACACCCACCTCATCTGGCGAAGACTAAAATCAGGTTATTAGTCCCTTGTCATTTGTCCTTTGTTTTTTGTAAATGACCAAATAATTCGTAATGACGCTCCTCTGTCGCTAACTTAATTCGTAATTATTAACCCATTGTGTTCGTGCAGGGTGCTGTAGGCAAGCCAAGGGTTTGATATCGGGAAAAAAGTTTCCTGTTCCTCATTGACAAATTTAGTTACTCTGTAACCGGAACTAATTACGAATTACGTAGCTTGCTTCTTGCCATTCGCGTAGCATCTTGTAGAGAAGGCGAGTATTATCAATTGCGAATTATTTTGACTAATCACGAAAATGGAAGTTTACTGCACTCGTCCACGTTGTCCACGCCCACAAAACTATTTTGCCGATTTAGATGATGTTACGACACTGAAAACAACCCAGCAAAAATATTGCACTACCTGTGGTATGCCATTGATGCTAGATGGTCGATACGTGCCAACAAAACTGCTAGGAAGGGGCGGATTTGGAGCCGCATTTTTGGCACGCGATCGCCGAATACCAGGAATGCGTCAATGCGTGGTTAAGCAGTTTCAACCATCAGGAAATTTAACCTTAACTCAACTGCAACAAGCGCAGTTAATGTTTGAAAGAGAAGCAGAAGTTTTAGCACAGCTTGGTAACGATCACGAGCAAATTCCTGACTTATTTGCCTTCTTCCCAGTGATAGTTAATAGCCTGCAACCAGGTGAGCAAGACCAATTTTTTTACTTGGTGCAAGAATACATTGATGGGCAAAACCTAGAAGAAGAATTAGCTCAACAAGGCAAATTTTCTGAACAGCAAGTGTTAGAGGTGCTCCAAGAAATTCTAAAGGTACTAGAGTTTGTCCATGACAGAGGCATTATCCACAGAGACATCAAACCTTCTAACATCATGCGTCGTCGTGATGGTAAACTTTTCTTACTAGATTTTGGCGCAGTCAAGCAAGTAACAAATGCTGCACCGGGTTCTGCGGCTTCTTCCACAGGGATTTATTCTATGGGATTTGCACCGCCCGAACAGATGGCTGGAGGGCAAGTATTTCCATCTACAGATTTATACGCTTTAGCTGTAACTCTTATTACCTTGTTAACAAATCAGGAAGCAATTCAACTATTTGATGTCTATAATAACCAGTGGAAATGGCGAACCCAAGTAAGTATCAATCCTCGCCTTGCTGACATTTTAGACAAGATGCTGCTACCTGCTGCTAATCAACGCTTCCAGTCAGCCCAGGAGGTTCTACGCGCACTTAACTCACAGGCAGTTCAAGCCCCTACACAATTTAATTCGCCCTCTGCAACCCTCCCGCCACAACTACCCAAAGGTTCCACGCCTGTCGTCCCCCGCCGTACACCAACTCAGCCAGCGTTTTCTACATTGGAATTATTGGGTGGGGCGGCATTTAGTGGATTTGAAGGTGCATTGATCGCGATCGCCCTGTTAAGTCTAGTAAAATCACCAATAGTTACTTTCAGTGTTGCATCTGTAATTTTAGGTATACTAATTTTTGCCCAAACCAGGCGGTGGATTGAAAAGTTCGATTTATTAGTTATTCCCACAATTACTTTTGCAATTATTTTTTTTGTCCCTTTTTTACGGGGAGGTGAAGACATTCTGTTAGTGGTGATTTTAGCAGTTGGAGCAGGCTTAGTAGCTATTTCACTAACTGCTGTATTTCGACTTATTTATAAATTATTATCTCTCTTACTTTAAAAAAATTCTGGTGCTAACAGCTACATAAATGTTTCAGAAAAATGAAACATTAAGTCTTTTTTTAGCCGTTGTCATCACTATTGGTTTAATCTTTGGTTGTCTATGGTTTCTTTGGGAACGGTGGGCGCAATTAAACGGAATGTATATTTAATAATAGTTTCGTCCACCAAGGACGAAAGCGTGTAGCTAGACGAAGTACGGTTTTAAACCAATATTCACTACCCAGTCGTACAGAATTTATACTGACTCGTGAATTCTGAATTCTTTATAATAAATCTTTTTACTTTATTAAAATTTATTTATGTCACAAAAGAATGAAACCACAATTTTAGCTTTGGCTCTGCTGCTGACAGTTGGTATAGTTGGCGGTGGTTTTTGGTGGTTTAGTAACAATGGGGTCAAAATTGGTAATAACATCATTCCAAATCAAGAACCAGGCAACAATTCATCTTTACAAGACCGTATTAGTTTTGGAGAAAAATCTTTTACTCCGGGCGACATTTCTCCTGTAAAAAAAGAAGGGGTACAGGCGATCGCTGCTAAAAGTTACGAGCGAGCCATCGCCAATTTTACAGCTGCTCTAAAACTCAACCGAAACGATCCAGAAACGTTAATTTTTCTTAACAATGCCCGCATCGGTTCTTCCAAAAGCTATACCATCGTGGCTTCTGTACCATTCGGCACTGACCCCAATACTTCTTTAGAAATTTTACGTGGGATAGCCCAAGCCCAAAATCAAGTTAATAGCTCTGGAGGAGTAAAGGGAGTACGGTTGAGGGTAGGGATAGCTAGCGATGACGACAATCCAGAAATAGCCAAGCAAATCGCTTCTGGCCTAGTCAGCAATTCCGAAGTATTAGGTGTAGTTGGGCCGAATACTAGCGATTCCACCTTAGCCGCAGGTACTATCTATACTTCTGGACAACTTGTAGCTATATCTCCGACTAGTACATCTGTCAAAATTTCTAACTTTAGCCGTTATATTTTTCGCACGGTTCCTAGTGATTTTATGGCTGCGAGAACTTTAGCCAACTACATGGTGAGAACCTTGCAGAAAAAAAATGCAGTAGTTTTCTTTAATTCTCAGAGTAACTATAGCCAGTCTTTAAAGTCAGAGTTTGTCTCATCCGTTTCCTTAGAGGGTGGACAAGTAGCCAGCGAATTTGACTTATCCAGGGCGGATTTTAGTGCGGCTAAAAGCGTACAACAAGCAACGAAGCAAGGTGCAGAAGTGTTGATGTTAGCTGCTAATACTGAAACTTTGGATAAAGCGCTGCAAGTAGTTCAAATTAACCAGAAACAGTTAACTCTGCTGGGGGGAGATGATGTTTACACTGCTAAAACTTTGGAAATTGGCAGAGAACAAGCTGTGGGGATGGTATTAGCAGTTCCCTGGCATATTGATAGCGATCCGAAGTCAGATTTTCCCCAAAAATCGCGGCAATTATGGGGCGCTGATGTGAGTTGGCGAAGTGCCCTCAGCTATGATGCCACTGTCGCTCTAATTGCGGCATTAGAACGCAATCCCACGCGAGATGGAGTCCAACAAGCACTCTTGTCCTCTGACTTTTCTGCCACTGGCGCTTCTGGTACAATTCGATTTTTAGCATCAGGCGATCGCAATGCGCCAGTCCAACTTGTAAAAATTGTTCCTGGTTCTCGCTCTCGCACCGGTTATGACTTTGAACCAGTGCGTTAATCAGCAATAAAAAATTAAAAATTAACTAATCGTTAACCTGGAAAAACCCTCAAGATGAGAAATTGAGCTTTATCGGGAAAAATCTTAATATCAACTAACAACTTATCCTCACCAACACTCAAGCCTTGAGAAAACAGACGAATAATCCAGGGGAAATTTATTATACCTTGGTTTCTAAAGTAGTCACAAGTGAGGATTTGTCTGCATTTTTAATAAAACACCCGTCCTCCAAATACAATCTCAAGTAGCAAGCACTTATCAAGTCAAGCACTTATATTGAATGGACGCGCGGGTAATTATACTATGTCCCAAAAAAATGAAACAACTATTCTTGTATTATCCATCCTAATCACCGTCGGGCTAATAGCTGGCGGTTTTTGGTGGTTTACTAGAAAATCTGGTGTCGATCTAAATACAATTAATTCTGGTAACACCAAAACGCCCCAAACCGGATCGGAACAACCTAGTGGCAATACTTTCACTTCAGTAAAGGATGTTCCTACAGGATTATTCAATTACGGAGGCAGTACATCTTGGGCACCGATTCGACTAGTAGTCGATCCAGCAATTCAAGCCGTGCGGCCAGAGTTACGGCTGCGCTATGTAGAACCCAGCAATGCATCGCCTGGTTCTGGTACTGGCATTCAGTCCTTGATAGACGGTCAACTAGCCTTTGCCCAGTCCTCCCGACCAGTTCTAGATCAAGAATTAAGCCGTGCCCAGCAGCGTGGGTTCAGTTTAAAACAAATTCCTGTGGCAATTGATGGTTTAGCAGTTGCAGTTAATCCCAACCTGAATATCCCTGGACTAACGGTAGAACAGTTAAAGTCAATTTATACAGGCAAAATCAATAATTGGAACCAGGTAGGCGGTTCCAATATCCCGATCAAGCCCTATTCCCGCCGCATTGCTGATGGCGGTACTGTCGAACTTTTTGTCCAAGACATCTTGGGTGGTCAAGCTTTCAGCTCCAATGTAGAATTTATCTCCACAACCACCCAAGCCTTGCAAAAATTGGCTGATAGTCCTGGTAGCATCTACTACGCTTCTGCCCCAGAGGTGATTCCTCAATGCTCAATCAAAGCCTTGCCATTGGGGCGCACGCAAGGACAATATATTGCTCCATACCAAGAACCTTCTGTCCTCCCGTCTGAATGTCCTGGTAAACGGAACAAGTTGAACATTGAGGCATTCCAATCAGGAAAATACCCGATTACCCGTAATCTGTTTGTGGTTGTCAAACAGAATGGTCAGACTGAGCAGCAAGCAGGTGTCGCTTACGCCAACTTACTGCTGACTGAGCAGGGACAGGAACTGATTACCCAAGCGGGATTTGTCAAAATTCGCTGACAAGAGCGATCGCTTCCGGCGGGGTCTAGCCCATCGCACTCAAGACAGAGTGGCGGAAATCGCCGCTCTGAACTGTACCTTAACCAGCTCTATTAATCGACTCTGCTGGCAAGCAAATGAGATTATCCCCTTGAGTCAGGATTAAACCACGTTGACGCAGCTTACCCATCAAGCGGGTGACGGTGACACGAGTCGAACCAATCGCGCTACCAATTTGGGCATGAGTGAGGGGGAAGGGCAGACAATAACCGCGAATCACATCAGGATCAGTGTCGCTCATTGCTGGCTCTCCATATTCCTCAATTAACAATGTGAGAAATCCTAAGAGTCGGTCAATTGTGCGGCGTTGTCCCAAGGCACTCAGCCACAGCAGCTTACGCTGGTGCTGATACCTAAAGGCATCCATAACTTCGCGACGGAAGTGAGGCCAATTGTCTAAATCATGCCAGTACATCCACAGCACCGCAGTTTGATCGACATGGGCGTAAGCCTGGAGTGTGAATGGTGACTGAGCAACAATTTCAAATGGTTGTCCCGCTCCCACGAAACCTAAGAACGCTTCTTCTGGGGTTCTGTTGATTCGTCGAGACGTTAGCTGACTGGCAGTAGCACTAACTTGGGCGGTTCCTACCATACGGATCGCACCCCTTTGCACCAAATACAGCAATCCAGGCCGGGCTGGAATGCGCTCATCTTTGCTAAAGGTGCGGCAGCGATAGTGTTCTTGAGCCCAGTCAAGAATGCGTTGCCAAGTCAAAAAAGGCCGTGATGCCTCAGAAAAGGAGGATGGAGATTGCATAGGTAACAAAGAGCGTTCGGCTGAAGACAAAGACGTAAATAAAAGGGTGCAAGGAGTGTCTTTGTGTTGACGAGGCAGGCTTAACGCCTAACAGCGCCAGCCAATCCAAAGAATAGAAAGCAAATTACTCTCTACTCTTTTGTTATACTTCCTACTGTACAATGGTGGTAGTAAAGTTTACTTACTATTCATCGATTATTCATCAAATTTTATCCTCTTCTCATTTTTCTTCATCTAAATTAAATTTATACCGCAAGATAGATGACAGAAATGTAACAAATATATCTTACATGACTATTTAAATAATATTACGTGCATTATAAATTACCAATTAGCAAATATACGTCAATCAAACAGCTATTATATAGTTATTTAAGAAAATCAATAAGCATTGATACTTATAAAACAGAAAATAGATGCATAAAAGACGAAAAGATTCCTCTACATAAAGGTAGAGATGATAATAGAGTTTTCTATACCTCAAGTGTGTCTCTGCGATTATCAAAATCTCAGAATCGAAAAGCGATGGAGCTTGCCAGTGCGATCGCTTCAGATTTATCAGGGATTTGTGAGGACGTTTTTAGCATCCAAATAGTTCCCCCTGGTTGGATAAATTTTGAATTAACTCACTCAACCTTAGCGACTTGGTTACAAAGTCTCGTAGTCGGGAGTTGGGGGGGAGAGGGGAGTGGGGAACATGAGGGGACAATTGATGCCCAATGCCCAATGACGCCAGTTGCTTCTCCTGTCGGAGACGCTACGCGAACAAGTCGGCAAAGCCGCCCAACGCACTGGCTCCCCAATCCCCAATCCCCAGTGCCCAATTCATTGTTTGCTGTTGAATATGCTCATGCACGCTGCTGTTCGCTAGTGCTGCTGGCTCATCGAGAGGGATTGATTAAACTTAGAGAACCAGTTCCAAATACTAGTCCAGCTTTTTGGGATGTTATTTTTCCTAACCCCCTACCTTGGCTTAATTGCGACGGAACACTACGGCTAAATCACCCAGATGAGCGTCGTCTAATTGGCGAGTTAATACAAGTGGTAGACAACATAGAGTGTCCTGATGTTAGCGGTTCTGTGAAATGGGAAAAAGTAGCGCTGAATTTGAGCCAAGCTTTTGAAAAGTTTTGGTCTAATTGCCGGATTTGGGGTGAGGTGAAAATTATGTCACCAGAACTGACCCAAGCTAGACTCGGATTGCTCATGGCTACTCAGTCAGTATTAAAATTTGTTTTAGAGGAAAATCTGGGGGTTTTTGCGCCTTTGGAGTTATAAATCGGTAATGTCGCTTAGGCAAAAATAAAAACTTTTTATATAGCTATTGACTCAATGCACCACCTCGGATACATTAGCAGGTGTGTGAGGAGCGAACCAGCAGGGGCACCGAGACGAAACACGGCCAGTCGTCGGTGTCCTTTCTGATTTCTATGGGTTAGATTTGAAAAAATGCCTTCACTACAGCAAAAACTTTTCAATTGCTACTGCTGCCCCATCTTCCTCTACGCTAGGAGCTACCCACTTAGCGATCGCTTGCACTCCTGCTGGTGCGTTGCCCATAGCTACACCAAGTCCCGCATACTCCAGCATTTCCACATCATTGAAGTTATCGCCAATCGCCATAACATTGGCTAACTGTAATCCCAGCAATTCTTCGGCTAGGTAACGTACAGCAGTTCCCTTATTTACAGAGGCGTTAGTTGCTTCAAAAAAGGTAGCAACAGATGTCGTCAGATAAAGTTCAGCTGGTGTGTATTGGCGGCGTAAATTTCCTAATAACTTATCGATTACGTCAGTGTCATCAGACAAAGCAAGAATTTTTGTTGGTTCGTTCGTTAAGGTTTGACGCAAATCACCTACGGGAATCGGGGTAATACCAGAACGTTCTGCATAAATTTTGGTTTCTCTGGTTAACTCACGGACGTATAGTTGATCGTTGATGTAAAAGTGAACAGATAGAAGCGATCGCAATTCAGGCTGTTCAAAATAGTCGAGTAGCTGGTGGGCGATTTCTCTGGAAACAACCCAATGGCGATAAATTTTTTGGGTGATTGGGTCTTGAATCCAGGCTCCCTGATAGGCCATTAATGGTAAGGTAGAGCCGATGTCTTGGTGAAAGCGCAAGGCTGAACAATACATTCTACCTGTAGCGATCGCCACTTTAATTCCTCGTGCTTGGGCTGCAATAATAGCTTGCTTTACAGGTTTGCTGATGGTGTTAGAGTGTCCAGCGATCGTGCCATCTATATCCAAAATTAGTAGTTTAATATCTTTTGCAGCAGCCTGATTGTCAGTAGATATTTTCTGCATAATTTCCTAGATTTTAAGTTCCAGTTAGAGGTTAACAGGCTCTAGCGACCAGTGGGGAGTTGTAGAAAAAATTGGCATCTCTAGTCAATCCAATTTCCTTACTACAATGTCTAAGCTAGTAATGAAAAGTTTGTAGTAAGCACTAAAGTGCTTAGAAAATTAAGGACTAAAGTCCTTACTACGAAGTTGCTTACCCATCGATTTAAACTTGACAGATTACTACCGTGAGGATGTTGACTCACATAATTTTAGATTGACCCCAGCTAGCAATACACTTGCTTTTAGGATTTTGGATTTACTTCAAAAGTCTTAAAAATTATGGCTAATAGGGGCAATAAAAAACCCGATTTTTTGGAGAATCGGGTTTTTTCATTTCAATTAGAGAGCCTGCTTGATAGATAGGATGGAAAAAACCTACCTATTCAAGAAACTCTATGAATTAAACATCTTGATCCAGCTTTTTTTGCGTTATGACAATAGACAAAGCCCAGCAATTAAACGAATTCCAAGTGTGGCAGAGGATTCAGGTACTGCTTTAGCATCGTAGTCATAAGTTACTTTGATACCTGCTTTCGCATAAGTATCAATATAGGATCTCATGTTGCCCGAACCCGTAACTACTGAGTTGGCTAAAGCTGAGAACAAAAAGTCTATGTCGCCATTACCAGTGAAAGACTGCAAGAATTGGTTAACTGGTACGCAAAAACTGGGCTATTGTCACCAAAGCCAAGCTAAACGAGCATCTGAAATTGCTAACTATGTGACAAAGCTTCTGGCTAAAATAGGGCTATGTCTGAAATCACTTCTGCAACTGCAACACGCCCCACCTTCATCCTCGTAGATGGGCATTCGCTGGCTTATCGTTCATACTTTGCTTTCGCCAAAGGGCGAGATGGTGGACTGCGTACTAAAGCAGGCATTCCTACCAGTATATGTTTTGGTTTTGTCAAGTGTCTGCTGGAGGTAATGGCAACACAACAGCCCCAAGCAATGGCGATCGCTTTTGATTTGGCTGAGGCAACTTTTCGCCACGAAGCTGACGAGACTTATAAAGCCGATCGCCCGGAAACGCCAGAAGACTTCATTCCCGACTTAGCAAACCTGCATGAGTTGCTGAATGGCTTCAATCTACCCTTTTTTACTGCCCCCGGTTATGAAGCAGATGATGTTTTGGGAACCTTAACACAACGAGTAACTGCGGCTGGGTATAGGGCGAAGATTCTGACTGGCGATCGCGATTTATTTCAACTAATCGACTCTGATAAAGAAATCACTGTTCTGAATTTTAGTCCAGATGCCCTAAAGCGCTCTACAAATAGCATCACGGAATTTGAAGCAGAACAAGTTAAAGAGAAGATGGGGGTTTTGCCTTCACAAATTGTTGATTTCAAAGCTCTTTGTGGTGATAAATCAGATAATATTCCTGGGGTCAAAGGAATTGGGGAAAAAACAGCAGTACAGCTGCTGAATACTTATGGTTCACTTGAGAATGTTTATGCTGCGTTAGATGAAATTAAAGGCGCAACTCAGAAAAAACTGGCAGCCGGTAAAGAAGATGCCGAGAAGTCTCGCTATTTGGCAACTATAGTTTTAGATGTTCCTATAGAATTTAATTTAGAAGATTGCAAATTAAAAGGCTTTGATACAAGCGTCTTATCACCAATTTTAGAAAAATTAGAATTCAAGTCTTTTTTAGGTAAGATAAACGACCTCCAGCAACGTTTTGGTGGCAAAGTTGAAGAAAAGCAAGAAGCCAAAATAGACGCAAGTAATCCCAACTTTACGAACTCAGAATTCAGCGCTGATGAAGATAATGATTTGTGGTTTTTCAGTGCTAGTGATACAGCAGCAGTTCCACAACAATCTACTTCCCCAATTACACCACGCATCATCAACACCGAAGCAAAATTAACTGAGTTAGTGAAAATTTTGCAAAAATTCACTAACCCAGAAATTCCGGTTGCTTGGGACACTGAAACCACCGATTTAGAACCAAGAGATGCTGAGTTAGTAGGAATTGGTTGCTGCTGGGGAACGAAACCAGATAAGGTAGCCTATATTCCTTTGGGGCACAAAACTGGGGAAAATTTGCATAAAGATTTGGTGCTAGAAACACTACGTCCAATTCTTGAAAGTGCCGATTATCCCAAAGCTCTACAAAATGCCAAATTTGACCGCTTAGTTCTCAGATGTCAAGGAATTAATTTGACGGGAGTGGTGTTTGATCCCATGCTGGCAAGTTACATTCTAAATCCAGATTCAAGCCATAATTTGATGGATTTGTCGCAGAGATATTTGGGATTGATAGCTAAAAGTTACTTAGATTTAGTTCCTAAAGGCAAAACCATCGCTGATATAGATATTCCCGCCGTCGCAGATTACTGCGGGATGGATGCTTATTCTACCTTTGGTTTAGTGGCGAAATTGCGTGAGGAACTGGATAAAATTCCAGCTTTATCTAAGCTATTAGTGGAAGTCGAACAGCCGCTAGAAGCAGTTTTAGCTCAAATGGAATATACAGGCGTTCGGATTAATTCAGCTTATTTACAGGAACTTTCGCAGCATTTAGAAACTGAGTTAGCCAGGTTAAAAGAAGAAGCAACTGAAATAGCCGGGGAAAATTTTAACTTGGGTTCTCCTAAGCAATTGAGCCAAATTCTGTTTGAAAAATTGGGGTTAAGCACCAGACATTCTCGTAAAATTCAAACGGGCTACTCTACAGACGCAGCAACACTAGAAAGACTTCAAGAAGATGATAACACTGGATTTGTTGAAGCGATCGTTGAATATCGCACCCTATCTAAATTAAAGTCTACTTATGTTGATGCATTACCTGCATTAGTGCGTCCAGATACCCAGCGAGTGCATACTGATTTTAATCAAGCAGCAACATCAACTGGTAGGTTATCTTCTTCTAATCCGAATTTGCAAAATATTCCCATTCGTACAGCTTTTAGTCGCCAAATTCGGAAGGCGTTTTTGCCAGAATCTGGTTGGTTAATGGTGGCTGCTGATTACTCACAAATTGAATTGCGAATTTTGGCTCATTTGAGTCAAGAGCCGATATTAGTGCAAGCATATCAGCAAAATGAAGATGTTCACACTGTTACAGCGCGGTTAGTATTTGAAAAAGAAAATATCACATCAGAAGAACGAGGGATGGCAAAAACTATCAATTTTGGCGTGATTTATGGAATGGGTTCTCTAAGGTTTTCGCGCTCAACTGGGATAGATAAGACCGTTGCCAACGAGTTCATTAAGCGGTTTAATGAACGATATCCTAAAGTATTTGCATATTTGGAGCGAGTAAAAAAACAAGCGATCGCTCTTGGTCATGTGGAAACTATTTTCGGTCGTCGTCGTTATTTTGACTTTACTAATAATAGTTTACGCAAATTAAAAGGCAGTAATCCTGAAGATATCGATCTGAGTAAATTGAAAAATTTGGGTGCTTTCGATGCAGGTTTATTACGCTCTGCGGCTAATGCACCAATTCAAGGTTCCAACGCTGATATTATCAAAATTGCAATGGTGAGATTGCATGAAATTTTGAAGAACTATCAAGCGCGTTTATTGTTGCAAGTTCACGATGAATTAGTGTTTGAAATTCCCCCTGATGAGTGGGAAGAATTACAACTGCAAATTAAGTCAGTGATGGAAAATGCAGTGCAGTTGAGTGTGCCGTTATTGGTAGAGGCGCGTGTTGGTGAAAATTGGATGGAGACAAAGTAAGTTGAACTGGGGATTGGAACATTTACATTGATCAAAAATCAAATTCAATAGCCCTGACTGTGGCAATCACCAGAATCAGGGTTGTTTTATCGTATGACAATTTGCTAATTACGCCAATCTTTCCAGCCAGGAACTTCCTGCTTAAGGATTCGGTGCAGAGGGTGTGACGATTCCAGCCAAAGCAGCAATCGCGCAGGGTGCTAACGTCGTGAGTAAATCTGGAGTAGATTTTCCACAGACTTGAAGCACTACTGCACCAGTAACACAACCTATAACGGTTATTGCTAAGGTGACGACAGCCATGCGATACGTCCAAGAATCCTGGTTGTGTGAGGATTTATGTCTTTTGAGCAAGGGTTTTTTCGATAACATGGGATGACTCCATCTTTAGGACATAGGTTATTTGCTATAAGATAGCTTATATCACAACTTTCTATGCTGTGAATATCTAATTTTTTTTGTGCTTTAGGCTATGGCATCCCAATCCATTCCACTCAAAGAACTGGGTCAAATTTCTCAAGGAATCATCCCTAGTCGCTATGTGAGCAATCAAGGAGAGACTTACCGTGTCGTTAGCGTTAGCGATCTTGAAGACCTATATGTAGAAAATGTCCACAGTCAAGCTCAACTTGCTATACCCGACATTCAACGGTATCAGCTACTCGAAAACGATGTAATTATAGCAATTCGAGGTACACTCCTTAAATCCTCAGTGGTTACTGTGGCTATGCAAGGAAGTGTGTGTAACCAAAACACAGTCTTCTTCCGCTCAAAATTTCACGAAGTTAACCCTTTGTACTTAACTGTGCTGCTGCGCTCAGAATATTTTGAACGGTTGCCATCTTTTAGAGAAAGGCAATCTACCACTACTCTACCTGCTATCAGGGTTGCTGACCTTCGCAATTTAGAAATCCCGTTACCCGATTTGCAGACTCAGAATCAGATAGCTCAACTTTTTCTGTCTGTTGAGCAGGCAAAAAAGGTTACATTATCAGCGATTAAAATTCGCCAAAAACTCTCCGAACTTGCTCTTTTTCAAGCGTTAGAGGTATAAATATGATCAGTGCAGTCGAAATAGAACATAAACTTTGGCAAATCATTGATGTCTTGCGTGAGAAGTATGCTCTAGGTGAAAGTGTAGACTGTGCGCTGAAGTTGCTCCTCTTTAAGCGATTGTCAGATCAATCGTGTATAGAAGAAAGAACACGATTGTCTGTTCCTGAAGAAGCACGCTGGTCTGTTATACAAAGAAAACGGCGTGATCTGGCTCAAAAACTCAGTGAAGCTTTGACGGTCATAGAAGAAACTAACTCTAACCTAAGAGGAGTTTTTACTAATTCAGAAATTAACTTCTGGACTAGATTTGATGATGAAATACTACTACGTATAATCAAACTTTTTTCTGAGTTAGACCTTAGCAATGAAAATTTTGGTGATTTAAATGAACTAGGTAAAGCAGGTGAAAACTTTATCGAAAAAAGTGCCTATCTTGAAGGAATTGCAGGAATCTATACTCCACGTCAACTTACTCAGATGATGGTTGAATTAATCAATGTACAGCAAGAAACAAGTATTTATGATCCGGCTTGTGGCTCTGGTGAATTTTTGGTTGAAGCTGTAAAATTCATCAATAAAATTGGACGAAATTTATCCCAAGTAAATATACATGGGCAGAATACAGATATTCACAAATATGCAACTGCCAAAACTAATTTAATACTTCATGGAATTGATAACCCTCATATTCTGATAGGCAACGCCATCTTAGAACCTTGTTTTGTTGAAGACAGTAAGCCGAGATTGTTTGATGTAGTGCTAAGTAATCCGCCTTTTCACCTCAAATACCTACCAATGGATCTTATGCACGTTAATTATCCTAGTCGATTTTCTTATGGAGTCCCTAGCAATGGTATAGGGGACTTTCTGTTTATCCAGCATATTCTCTCCTCTCTCAACAATACCGGAAAAGCAGCAGTGTTACTACCGCGTGGAGTCCTTTTTCGTGAAGGAGATGAAGGAGAAATTCGCAGAAGAATAATTGAAGCAGACTTGATTGAAGCGGTTATCGAACTTGCTCCAAAGCTCTTTTATTACACTTCAATCCCTGTTGTAATAGTGATTTTCAATCGAAGAAAATCTAATAAAAACAAAATTTTATTTATTGACGCAAGCCGTGAATATGAAGCTGGAAAAGGGCATAATCTCCTACACTGTAAGCATATAGATCATATTGTCTCCACATATCGCAGCTTTTCAGATGAAGAAGGGTTTGCAAAACTAGGGACTATCGGAGAAATTGCTGATAACAAATATAACCTCAGCGTTAATTGCTACGTTATTCCTCCTGCTAATAAAAAAATTGATCTAACTTGGGAAGTTAGCAAACTTCATCAGCTAGAGGCTGAACGCTCTGAACTTGAAACTAAAATAGACGATTACTTACGAGCTTTAGGAATCAAACTTTAGACTAGTTAATATCTACAGACTTAAGAGTGGTTATTTTATTTTGAGCGCTAAATTGTAGTTTAGCTTGATGCCAGAAAATGCAACATCTATTTTTATTTACAATCTTAACCACTTTTGATATTCAAGCGATATTACCTCAGAAGGAATTTTAATATGTATCGTCGTTGGCTTTTATCTGCTTTAGCAATTTTGTTGAGTATAGTTTTAGTTGCTTGCACCACTGCAAATACTCAGCAACTACAAACAAAAGTGGAAAATACCACTGGGGGGACTAATACGAACTCTCAGCGATTACCAAAAGGATCGGCAAAAAGAGTGGTTGCTCTTTCTTCTCTATCGGCTGATATTATCTCTCGACTCGATCAAACAAAAGTTGTTGGAATCACTGGTAGCAAATTATTTAAGAATGACTCAAGATTCAAGGATATTCCCCGCATTAGCGAAGGTCAAAGTCCGCCAAATTTAGAGAAAGTGGTAGCACTCAAACCAGATTTAGTTATTGGTGCTGAAGGTTTTTTTAACATTCCAATTCAAAAACTTCAGCAGCTAGGAATTCAAACTTTGCTCACTAAGGTGAATAGCTGGGAATCTCTAGAAGAACTTACAAAAATACTGGCACAGTCAATTAATGCCGATCCTCAGCTTTTGTTAAATCGTTATAAAACTTTCTTGCCAGATAAGCCAACTCAGAGTCCTTCTACACTAGCACTGGTTAGTCGTCAACCAATTTTAGCGCCGAATAAAAATAGTTGGGCAGGGGATTTGTTAGCAAAATTCCAGGCGAAAAATATCGCAGCAGATTTACAAGGAAAAAGTCCAGTTGGTGGCTATGTGACGCTTTCGGCTGAGAAAGTTTTAGAAGCAAATCCAGAGGTGATAATTTTAGTTAATCCTCCACAAGGAAATTCGGAAGTGGCGCTTTTAGATTCTTTGAAAAAAGAAGCTTTTTGGCAGCAACTACAAGCAACTAAAAATAACCGAGTCTATGTGTTTGATTATTTTGGTCTGGTAAATCCAGGTAGTATAGATGCAATAGAAAAGGCTTGTCAGCAGCTTAAGCAAGCGTTGTTTGCACCACAGAGTTAGCTCAATAATGGGAGAACATTGCAGTCTATAAAGGATGCATTTAATCGGAGGTTATTTTAGATAAAACTCTTATAAAACAGGCTTTTAAGTCTCAGTATGTTTTCAAAAATCAAACCTAAGTCCTATATTAAGGAGTATTATTTACTTATAGATCCCAGTATTGAAAAATGCAGATTGAAAGCATCTTTATTGTTCTTTTGTACTAAAAAATCATTAACCAATCCATTTTTTAAAGCATTCTTTGCACTCAATATTCTCACTCCACAACACTCAACACTTTTTATCACAAAGCAGTTAAATAAGGGCGCTTCAGCTTTCCCATCTAAAAACTAGCTATTTACAATGTTGTTGAAGAAGAGATACAGCTAATTCAAAACTATTAGGTTGAGTTTGCACTGCGTAGGCCTCTTTTTCTAAATCTTGTCGTTTGACATCGGTATAGTGTCTAAAAAATGGTCGAGCATAGTTGCTTGGTTGAATGTCTAAACCTAAAGTTTTTATTTTTCCTTTTCCGGCACATACCTGTGCTGCATGAACAGTTTCATGGATTAGTGTTTGAGTCCCAATATGTAACTCAAACACTACGGGATTAATCCAGATTTTTTTGTCAGCTTCTCTTAGTAACCCATAAGCTCCTCGCTTTGGTGGTAGTGCAATGATTACCTGAAACCCTTTATTTTCTAGTTTCTTTTTTAAATCTAAAAATTTTGCTTCTGGATTGGGTATTTGAGAAAGCAGCAGTAAGGAATTTAATATAAAAATTTTGCTCATTGCCTTTTCGATTACTTGAAAACATTTGTATTCAATTCCAATGGCAAAAATATCAACTATGGTTTTAACTAAAGCAGCTACTTCTGGATGGACATCAGCGTAGCCATCGTAATCGATCGCAAAGGCGATTCCCAGTCATAGACTGGGAATAAGGGAGACTAGGAACGAGGTAATTGACTGTGCTTTTAATCTTTTGCAGAATTAATTGGTTTTTGAGCAAAGGGGATATTCTTTCTACCTTCAGGAGAAGCACCTCCAAGGCTACGGAAATATAGTCCTCCAATGGTGAGTAAAAATGCCACATATCCTACTGCTTGCACAAGATAGAGATTATCTCTATAACCAAATAAAGATTTGAGAATAATGCCAGGAAACTGTTCGTCAGGCAAGATTGTGGAAGTATTGGAAACCATTGGCCCCAAAATACAGGAGTGGACTTTTGTAAAACGTTCGTAATAGAAACAAAGGTTTTCTGTAGCACGACTGCTAAGAGCAAGGTTAGCTACAGCTTCGTCAAAATGTTTCAAGGCTGAAACTACCAATCCAGCGACAATCAACACTAATAAAACGCCCATTACCTGGAAAAACTGGCGGATGTTAATTTTGACACCCCATTTAAATAGCAGCACCCCAATAGCACATGCCCCTATCAAACCGGCAACAGCGCCCAATGCTGGCATTAATCCCTGTTGAAAATTAGCTGCAACGAAGAGAACAGTTTCAAAGCCTTCGCGGACAACGGCAATTAAAATTAAAGTAAAAACACCCCAGCCAGCATTTGAGTTTTGTGTCAGCGCTTCTGTTACTGCTCCCTCAACTGTAGCTTTCATGAATCTGGCTTGTTTAGTCATCCAGATTAGCATCCAACTGAGCATTGCGATCGCTAATACACTAAACACACCTTCTAGCGCTGGCTCAACTACAGTGGTGTATTGAGGATTCGCAGCTCCCAGTATTTGAATTATCCAACTGAATAACACACCGATTAAGGCACTGACGACAATGCCAACGCCGACACCAGCATATACCCATGAATTGAGTCGGGATTGTTTGGCTTTTTTCAGCAAAGCTAGCACAATGCCAACAACAAGGGCAGCTTCCACTCCTTCTCGGAGTGTTATTACAAAAGTAGGTAGAGCAGTACTAAAATTCATCTTTTGTCCTTTGTCTTTTGTCCTTTGTCATTAGTCTCTAGCCAATAACCAATAGATATCTCCAGAAATTAATGATGCTTTATACAGAACCGTTGTAGAGACGTAGCAATGTTACGTCTCTACATTCTTTTTCACAGATGTCTAATGACTAATGACTAAGGACTAATGACTATTAACCAAAATCGCGTAGCATCTTTTTCAGTTCGAGATTATGCATCTCTTCTTGTCCAATCATACCGCGAGCGAATTCTTCAAGGTAAATGCTGGCATCGGTAACAGTGTCGAGCAATTTTTTATACAGATCCAATGCCTTTTTTTCATGGGATAAGCTTTCTGCCAAGATATCCTTGACTTTATGCTGGTAGGTTTCTTCCATTGGGGCGATTTTCAGGGAGGGATGCCCATCTAAACCGGTGAGAATTTCTCCCACTTGTTCGGCATGAAGTAAAGATTCACTTGCCTGTGCTTTGAAAAAAGCCACAATTGGAATACGGTTAGGGCCAGTTACCATCAAAGAATAATGTGTGTAGCGCACTACCCCTGCTAGTTCAAATTCCATGATGGCGTTCAGCAGGTCAATAGTCTTTTTCTGGTCAAGTTCTTGCATCAGTTGTTAGTTAAAGTAACGAATGGAGTGTAATTAGTTAGGAGTTAGAAGTTCGTAATTCGTAATTCGTAACTTCTAATGATTTCCTCATTTTAAACTCCTTAACCTATACTTCCCATTAAATTAAAGTGTTATCGCTGTGCTTGGGTATTGGATTTGTCAACCACTTTTTGGGAGTTTTCCTCAATGGTTTTCACTAGCTTGGTAACATCATTAGGAATTTTTACTGCTTTTGCTGGTGGGATGGCGGCGGGCCAAACTTTTATTAGTTCGGCAAAACTAGTGTCGATCGCTTTGTGTGCTTCAGGATCTGCTTGAGCTACTTGACTAGAAATTCCTTTGTATAATTCATTGGCGTAAAACACAAAACCACGGGAGTCTTGATACTCAATTGGCGCGGTTACTTTACCATTTGCGATCGCCGCGCCATATTCGGAGTTAGCTGAATCTAGTAGTTCGTTAATTACCTGTAGCGTAAATCCTGGTTTTGAGCGTTGAGCTTCTGGCAAAGCTGCGATCGCTCCGTCAACTGCTTGCATTGAAGAAGTAAAATTAGTTTTAACTTTGCTATCCTTCGGACTAGATTTCAGTAAATCTTGCAAACTTACCAAAGTTGTCTTAAATTCTTTGACTTTTCGTTCATTCAATTGATCTTCGACATCAACGTAAATCTCCTCAACTGGATGCCCAATATGAGGTTCTGCCTGTTTCGGCTGATTCTGATCTAGCAGTTCTTGTGCTACCAAAAGATGCCCTTTCATTAAGCCTAATTTAGACATATAGTCAACATCTTTTGCCTCACCTGTGAGTACCACTTCTTGAACACCAACCTGGTCTTTAATTTGGTCGAACTGTTCTTGAGTAATTACTTTTTTAGTAACTAAATCTTCTGGTCTGCCATAGGGACGACTTGCCTGGATTTTGTTGGATAATGCCGGAATTCCTAGTTTGGCTTCAAATTTATCCAATTCTGACAATATTGCGCTATTAATGTTAATTTTTTCTTTGCTACCGTGACCAGTATGACTGTTATTACTTACTGCCTCTGTAGCTGGAGTGCTAGCAACTGGTGCTGATGGATTTTCTGCGGTTGGTGTACTACTACAAGAACTCAAGGTAACTATTAACGCTGCTGCTGCTGTTAAACAGATATAACGAAGTTTTATCATCTTTGCTCCTCGCACAACTAAAAAAGGTATTAATTGAAACATTTCAAACTATTACTATCAGCTAGTTTGTTTCACACATTGTCATAGATTTTACTGTCGCATATAATGAGATTTTTTATCAACTATTTACCTAAAATTTTTTACTAATAATATTGTCAGGACTTTTTAACAGAATTTTGAGAGTTGCTCTGGGCAAGTACTTCAAATTGACCCATGCAACCGTTTTCTGCGATCGCATCCTGATGGGGATGGAACATATACTTACCTGGGTAGTGAAAAGCAAATTCCAAAATGTGCCTTTCGGCCATACCCATCGTAATCACATCAGCTTTCTCGCTAGGAGTCATACTCATGCCATAGCGATAGACATCAAAGAAGTTGGCGTGGAGATGAAACGTCACTACCGGATCGTATTCAATGATATTGAGGACATATAGCCGAATCAACTGATCTTGGTAAATGCGAATAGGATGATGCATGTAATGGTGGGGCAAACCATTGAAAGCGTAATAATCATTATGGCTATCATCATTCACGTCATACCCAGCCATCACTAGTACGATTTCATCAGCCGGGGGACGGGGAGTCGGTGGATCGATGATAAACATCCCGTACAACCCCTTAGCGATGTGACGGGTAACTGGTTCAATATGGCAGTGGTACAAGTGAACGCCATAGGGTTCAGCATCAAATTCATAAATTGTGGCTTTGCCATTGCTGATGGGGCGAACACCATCCATTTCTGCCGGATGAACGCCATGAAAATGCAAAGAGTGAGAATGTCCGGCGTTGTTGAGAAAAAGCACTCGCACGCGATCGCCCTGTTTTGCCCGTAGCGTTGGCCCTGGTATGCGACCGTTTAAATCCCAGATGTTGTAAGAGACAGCACTATTGAGATTTATGATGGAAGTACCCGCAGTTAACTGAAATTCCCGGATAGTCCGACCATTTTCTTGCTTCACCGTCCCATAATCAAAATCCCTTAACATCTTCATCGGGTTAGTAGCGTCGTCTGGTGCTTCCATATCTAGTGATGGCACTTTGACGATTGACTTACTTTGTAGATTTAGCATCTGCCAAAGTCCAGCTGCACCAGTTACTCCAGCACCTGCTAGCCCCAGCTTCAGTAATTGACGGCGGCTCCACGGTTTTCCGTCACCTAGAGCGAAGTTGTTGGGCATGACATTTAGTTATGGTTAGCGCTAAATAATTGCAATAAATTTGTAATTAATTTTAATATTTTAGATGAATTAGTAATTATTGTCAATAATTTTTCAGTGCTTCCAAACTGCCGTTTAAGTTGTTAAATCTAGAGCGAGACTTAGTCCCGAAAAACTCTCACAAAATCTTTTTAATTTTTAACTGTATTTATACGCTTAATTATGTATAAATAATATTCAGAAAAAATTAACTGTTTCATGCCTATTCCTGATATGCTGATTGCTTCAGCAGTACTTAGAGTACAAACAATGGGTATAATAGCACCTTGAATATGGACGCAAGCAAGAAACTGTTGCTAATCTGTAGCGTATTTAATTGGTTTAGGGATAACATAAGTCACGTTTATTCAAGGGATTTTGAATGCTTGATAGAGAACTTTTAATTTTTAATTTTTATCTGTTACCTTCGTGTTAGCAGCGCTGAAAATGTCATCACTCCAAACCATGTGTCATTCTTTTGTTATTTGTATGGACTTTATGTGTAGATTTCTGCATCGCCATCGGGCGATGTCAAAGGATAGTATAGTATTCACTAAAGTCGAATTACATAAGACATTTGATACACACTTGTCAAATACAAAGTTGATGGTATATCTTTTTGCAATCAAGCGGCGTCATGCCCTTTGATTGATGAGTTACCCAAATTTATTATTAGGAGGTCAAAAATGACTACTTTTTCTCATATTTCACTATTGCAAAAGACCGCAGGTATTACCTTATCCAAGCCTGTGCAGGTAACGCTTTATATGCTGCTATCTTCTTTAGTTATCTGGACTGTTTTGTTCTCCACCTATCCTGCGGTTCATAACACAGCACACTCAGCGCGTCACCACACATTAGGCGTTGCATGTCACTAAATTATCATAATCTCAAGATTTTTAGGTGCATGAAGCTTTGCTAGGTAACATAACAAAGTTACGACACTAAAATAGCACAAATTTCACGCTAGTGTTTTTGCTGGTAAATAACTTTTAGGTTTTGTAGAGATGCATTGTTTATCATCTCTACATCACCTTAACTTAATTTAAGAGGATGTTTGACTAATTCTTTGACTAAAATTCTTCTATTTAATAATAATCTGGAGTAACTTTCATCCACTGCTATGAAAGTTTCAGTTGCAGAAATTACATAATTTTCACATTTACCAGAAGTTTTTATGAAAAAATATCGGTTTTTTGGAGTTATCAGTGCTGTTTGTATTACTTTGTCAGTTCTTTATTCCTTTGTGGGAAGTTCCCAAATTCCTACGTCCAGAGTCCTACTTTCTACCAACCCACCTTTAGAACGTATTCTTCCTTTTGAAGCAGAGGCAGAAAAACCACAATCTCCTGTTACTTTGACTTTACAAGCTGTTGATGCTGCGGGTAAATCTTTAACAAATGCCAAAATTAGTTTACAAATTCTGACACCGCCGCGTAATCCTTGGTTAACAACAGATTTCCCCATTGTCGAGGGAACAAAATTGTTGCAAATGAATGCCACTGCACCTGATGGTAAGCTAGAAATACAGCAGATGTTACCTATCCGTGGTAATTACCAACTGCTAGTTAAAGTGTCACCTTTGGTAGCAAATACTTTTGCTGCTTATGAACAAACCTTAAATCTGAATGTCCGCGAAAATCCAATCAAATATAAATATTTTGTTGTAATCGCAGCTATCTTACTATCACTTGGATTGTTGGGTGGTTGGGTTATTGGCGGCCAAAAAGAACTACAACAAGGAGAAATCGCACCACAGTCAGTCCGCCTTTTATTAAGTGCATTAACTGTAGTGGCTATAATAACTTTAATAGTTATCAACATCAGTGCAGAAGTTGCGGAAGCTCATGGCAGCGAACATCACTCAAATAGTACTGAAACGATAGCACCATCATCTCAAAAATCTCAGGGATTAGAAATTAACCTAGAGGGAGATAAAAACGCAACTGTCGGAAAACTTGCGAATTTAGCGTTACAGGTGAAAGATGCTGCAACCGGACAGCCTGCAAATGTAGCATTGCAGGTGAAAGCGATCGCTACAGAACATAATTTAACAGTCTTTGACTACAAAGGTATTCCCGACGAACAAGGTAAGTTAACATGGCTTGAACAATTTTTTGATGGTTCACCCCACAAAATCGAGGTGGAAGCAACTCCTCTACCAGGATCTAACCGTCAATTTGCACCAGTAAAAGTAGCGCAAGAAGTTGAAGTTGAAGCAATCGCACCACCAATTTACATCCGATTGATTGGTTTATTTTACTTTACAGCCTTTGTCGGCATTGGCATGGCGATTGGATTGCTAATACAACATCGACGAAAACCACAAGCAAGGGCAAATTAGTAATATCAGAGTTGTACTAAAGATTCCTGCTAATACAAAGATGTAGATTAATCAATCAAAATAGTTGTGGTAAAACCACACTATTCCTTTTTGTTAATGAGTTGTATAAACTATAAAAAGGTAGTGTAATAGGACAAGGTAAGCGATTGCAATAGCTTTCAAGGTAAAACTTATATTCGAGCTTAGGATTTTCTAGAAATTGGTATATTTATTAAGTAGAATTTTATTATTTCCAAACTCATAAAATTAAGATTTACCAAGAAATTAAGAAAGTAATGCTGACAAAAATTGCGTTTGAAACAATTCTGGAACGTGCTTTGATGGGATACGACTTATCCCCCGAAGAGGGAGTGGTATTGTTACAACAAACTGAGCCAGAGGCGATCGCAGCAATACGTACTACATCCGACACACTCCGCCACACTCAAGCAGGCGATACTGTCACCTACATAATTAACCGTAATATCAACTTTACTAACATTTGTGAGCAGCACTGTAGTTTTTGTGCTTTCCGTCGAGATAATGGCGATACCGATGCATACTGGTTAGATTCGGCGCAAATTTTGGAAAAAGCGACAGATGCAGTACAACGGGGTGCGACAGAAATCTGTATGCAGGGGGGGTTAAATCCACAAGCGCAGATAAATGGTAAATCTTTGCCCTACTACCTCAAAGTCATAGAAACCATCAAACAGAAATTTCCTCAGATACATCTCCACGCTTTCTCTCCCCAAGAAGTACAATTTATCGCCAGACTTGACGGACTGGAATATGCTGAGGTGATTACTGCTTTGCGCGATGCTGGTGTTGGCTCAATGCCGGGAACAGCAGCTGAAGTATTAGACGATGAAGTAAGACGGATATTGTGTCCAGAGAAGATTGACACAGCCACTTGGCTAGAAATTATTAGCACCGCTCACAAATTAGGCTTGCATACCACTAGCACCATGTTATCTGGGCATATTGAAACCCAAGAACAGCAAATCGGACATTTAGAAAAATTGCGATCGCTCCAAAAAACCGCCATCAATCAGGGATATCCAGCAAAGATCACAGAGTTTATTTTATTACCATTCGTTGGTCAAGAAGCGCCCAAATCTTTACGTCGCCGTGTCGGACGCGATCAACCAGTTTTAACCGATGCACTGCTGCTAGGGGCTGTAGCGCGGATTTATTTAGGTAATTGGATTCCCAACCATCAGCAGAGTTGGGTAAAACTGGGGCTTGCAGGTGCGACAGAATCCTTAGCTTGGGGTTGCAACGATATCGGCGGCACCTTAATGGAAGAACATATTACCACAATGGCAGGTGCTTTGGGCGGTACGTGTATGGAAGTGGAAACCTTGCAAACTGCGATCGCTTCTTTAGGAAGACCTTACCAACAACGAGATACTCTCTATCATAAAATTAGGAGTTAGGAAAAAAATTCCCCTTCAATCTCCTTACTCTATGTTCTCTGCGTCTCTGTGGTTAAATAAATTGCTTTTCAACCGCAGAGGCACACAGAGATCAGAGAGAAAAAACAAATTTTACGAGTTAGCTTAAAAGAGCTAATCTTCAATGCTTAACTGATTTGCTTGCGTTGTTTTCATAGAGAAACAGTTAACATCAAGCCCATCAAAGATAACAAGCCAAGACTTGTATTTGGCTCTGGTACTGTATGCGTATCAGAAATTCCTAACCCTGGTAATTTTTTAGTACCTTCCTTCACCGCACCCTGTAATGACTCAGGATCTAACCCTAATGCATCTAGATATGTAACAACAACTGCTTGTTTTAGTATTGGCAGCGATTATTAGACCTCTTGCAAAAGTCCCTAACACCCCACCCCCAACCCCTCCCCGCTTGCGGGGAGGGGAGACAAAGCGTAGCTTTGGCGGGGTGGGGTTCTTATTTTGGATTTATGCAAGAGGTCTATTATACCCAAATTTCCCAAGTTATGTTGTTTTAGATTGCGTTTGTCCTAACCTGACCATTTGCTGCAACACCGGGGGATATTCTGACAAAACCATACGCAAAAGGTGGCCTCGATTTTGGTACTATCGGCTCATCCATAGTCCTTGTGTCAATACTTGGAGTTTTTATATTGTTCACAACTCTAAAATATAAAAAGCTAGTGGTAGCTAGACTTTCTAATGATGAATAACATTAAAGTATGCTCCGACAAATTTCTTATTTCTGGTTGCGTCATATACATCCTCATTTAGCTCCCTTAATTGCGACAATTGGTATTGTTGGACTTGCTAGTTGTCTGCTAGTACTTTTTGTTTTAGCACAACTGGCTGAAGAAGTTTTGGAGCGAGATGCTTTTAAATTTGATACTACTTTTCTATTATGGCTACATCAGTTTGCCAATCCAAGTTTAGATAATTTAATGCTGTTTATTACAAATCTTGGTAATCCTAGTACAGTGGTCGTAGTTGCAGGCATTACTATCTTGTTACTTTGGTGGCGACGTTATCAAGAAGAAGCGAAAGCTTTTGTATTTGCTTGCTTAGGAGGGTTAATTTTAAATACAGGGCTAAAGTTGTTTTTTTCTAAACCTCGCCCGGAATTATGGCATCGCTTGATTTCTGAAAAATCTTTTAGTTTTCCTAGTGGTCATGCGCTAGGTTCTATGGTGCTTTATGGTTTTATTGCTTACGAATTAGCAATTCACTATCCTAATTTTGCCAAAGTTATTTACAGTTTGACAGTTATTTTAATTGCTGCTATTGGTATCAGCCGCTTATATTTAGGAGTCCATTGGCCCACAGACATAATTGCAGGTTATGGAGTCGGTTTTTTGTGGCTGATGATATGTATTACGATGCTGAAATTGCAAAAATTGAGGTAGGGAAAGTTAGTTGATTGAATTCTATCAACCTCTAATTCCATAACTTCCCAGAGAAAACATAGCGATGATAATTGTCCAATCAGATTTTTTAATCACCTGATTTTTGCCCAAGATGCTTGTAGATGAGCGCCTTTGAGGGAATGAAACAGCCCTGCTCACTGCCCTACTCCCTACTCCCCAATCCTCACTCCTGACTCAATTGATCCCCAAGTTACCAATCCAAGATAGGATGGACGTTGATTTACGTATTCTTTTACTTAATGCATATGAAGCGCTATTGGTCGCGTTTGCTTGCGCTGGTTTTGGTTGTAGCTATCGGCTTAATGGGTTGTTCTGGCAGTCCAGATAGTTTGACTGGGGATTATCGTCAAGACACCTTAGCTGTGGTCAATATTATGAGACAAGCTCTGGATCTTTCACAAGATTCACCAGACAAAGCAGCAATTCAAGCAGAAACGCGTCAAAAAATTAATGACTTTTCAGCTCGCTACCAGCGAGTTAACTCTGTTTCTGGTCTTGGCTCGTTTACAACCATACGAACAGCCCTCAATTCTCTAGCTGGACACTACAGCTCTTATCCAAATCGTCCCGTACCTGAAAAACTCAAAAATCGTCTAGAGAAAGAGTTGCAGCAGGTAGAAACGGCGTTGAAACGTGGCGGTTAGCTATTAACTATTGCTTACTCCATCATCAATAGTCAGGTGTCACAAGTTTTGACTCCTGACTATTTTGTTTGTCAAGGCAGAAGGCAGTGTCTCGACTACGCTCAACAACCAGGCAGGTGGTCACTGAGCGTAGTCGTTGGCGCAGCCTCTCGTAGAGAAGTGAGGCAGGAGACAGGAAGTAGAAACTTTTTATGATGCCTAAGTTCTGCATTTTGTAGCTCATCTACTTGAAAACTGCTGTAACAATGCGACCAATGCATTAAGAATGTGAGCCGATGCATTAAGAATGTGAGTCAATGCATTCTTAATGCAAGCCGATGCATTAAGAATGTAAGTCAATGCATTAAGAATGTGAGTGAATGCATTCTTAATGCAAGCCGATGCATTCTTAATGCAAGCCGATGCATTCGCATTGCGGGCGAAGTTTTGATATCTACTTCATGCACTGGGAACCGCTATAAAAGAATACGGCAACAGAAATAGACCTTTGGGAGTCTTGAAAAAATAGGTTTTAAAACCCTTAGTATTTAACTATATAATTCGATACACGTTGCCCACAATTATTTGAGTTGGGATCGATTATTATCGCAGATTAAAGGCTTTAAGACCGAACGTCAACACGTGGCTCAAAGTCAGCGCTACTCCGCCTTTGCTTAGTTACCCTGGGGGATCTTGCTACAGTCGGAGTTTAAATCCCTGTCTGAAACTTTTTTGAATTTGTTCATCTACTGGTAGGTATGTCTAACTGTCCCTTGAACGTTGCAAGATCAACATTATTTTGGCGGCGCTTATGCGCTGTTGTTTTTACTAGTAGTTTGTTGCTCCCAAACTTGGGAAGCGAACCAGCAAGGGCGCAAGTAACTGAGTATTGTCAGTTATCATCAACGGCGGTGCAACAAAAAGAAAACTTACGTTTGTCAGCCCTCAAAGGCAAACAAGATGCTCAAACGCGCTACCAAAGCATAATACAAGAACAAGCACAGAAATTAAAGGAATGTCGCTCTCGGACTTGGCCGCAAACCCAAGCCATTTGGTTACGCTTATATCCCTGCGACATTCAGCCAGGAATAATCGATCAGATTATGGATCGGATTGTTAATCGTGGCTATAACCAAGTTTATATAGAAGTATTTTACGATGGGCAGGTACTTTTACCAGCAAAAGCTAACCCGACGGTTTGGCCTGCTGTGATTCGCACTCCAGGGGCAGAAAATATCGATATACTCGCTACGGCAATTAAAAAAGGTCGGCAACGTGGTTTGAAGGTCTATGCCTGGATGTTTACCACAAATTTCGGCTATACTTACGCCCAGCGCCCAGATAGAGAAAGTGCAATCGCTCGTAATGGCAAAGGTCAAACCAGCCTATATGTGGTAGATAATGGCTCTCAACTATTTATCGATCCCTACAACCTGCAAGCAAAACGCGACTATTACCAATTAGTACAACAAGTTTTGCGCCGTCGCCCAGATGGCTTGCTATTGGATTATGTGCGTTATCCTCGCCAAGCTGGAAGTAATTCTATCGCCACCAAAGTTTCAGATTTATGGCTATTTAGTCCCGCAACCCAAGAAGCTTTATTTAAACGGGCACAGAATTACAAAGGGCTGGACTTGATTCGCCGCTTTTTGAGTAGGGGATTCGTCAGCGTCGGAGATGTAGCGGAAGTTGATAAACTTTATCCCCAGGAAGGGGAACCACTGTGGCAAGGACGCACTCTCCCACTAGCGCAAAAGTCAATCCTGTCTGCAACCGATAGACAACCAGTTTTACAATGGGAGTTGTGGCAGCTTGCCGTTGCCCATGCCATGCAAGGAATTCTAGATTTTGTCACCATCGCTAGTTACCCAGCAAAGCAGCAACGTATTTCTACTGGAGTGGTGTTTTTTCCTGATGGCAACCAAACTGTCGGACAAGGTTATGATTCCCGTTTGCAACCTTGGGATCGGTTTCCCAATACATTAGAGTGGCATCCTATGGCTTATGGGAATTGCGGTAATGTTAGTTGTATCGTGTCGCAAGTGCAACGGGTTTTGAGTATGGCAAAACCCGGTACGCAGATAATCCCGGCTTTAGCTGGTCAGTGGGGAAAATCTGTCAGTAATCGTCCATCCCTAGAAGTGCAAATGCAGGCACTCCGACAATTTGCCCCCCAACTGAAGGGAGTTAGCCACTTTGCCTATTCTTGGCAATATCCTCAGAGTGATAGTGATCGCAAATTCTGTCGAGTTAAGTAGAGTTTTTGCAGAATTAGTGAAAAGGGATGAATTTCTCTTTCAACTTATAGAATCACACACTTTACAAATTCATACCAAATATAGCGATCGCAGTCATAACTACAGCTTAAGTATAGTGGGCAGCAAGTCGTTGGAATGCCGACGGTTTTGAACTATCTGCGAGGTGTTGGCGTATCATCTCAGCACACGCACCTGGGCTTAACAAAGAGGTATCAACTTCAAGGTCATAGATCCCAGGTATGTGAACTTCACGTTGCCATAACTGAACCGGATGTGGCATCGGGGAGTCGCCTGTACTTCCCACGTTCCACCCCGTGTTTTGTCGTCGTTCCATAACGATCTCAATAGGGCAGTGAACGCCTACGAACAAGACTGGCAATCCTTTCAAACGTTGGGCACTATCAGCCAGAATGCCCAGCTCGGTTGCGTAGGCGTTATGGTGTCCGACATCAACCACGACATTGAGACCCAAGCGGCTGTGGGCGGCGATAGACTCATACATGGCGCTATAAAGAATGGGAACAAAGGGTTCGATATCCTGGCGTTCTCCCCCTGGCCGTAGACCGATCCCAGGCAGGTATCGTGCGGGAGTCATTTGCATAAACCTATCAACACCCAAGTTCATCCACAGACCATCAAATGTCTCCTGAATCACTGCGACAATGCTCGACTTACCCGATCGCGGGACACCATTCAGGATGATAATCTGTCCTAGCTCCTGTGTCTGCCCCATGATTTCTCCTCGCACTCGCATCCTTATATCTGTACTTTAGACTAAGAAGCAGAAAATGACTTACGGAAGCTGAGTTGAGAAGAATCAATGCAAAAAATGTCAAAGATGAGAAATCAAGCAGATTTCTACGCTGATTTAGGTGAAGTGGAAGTAGGCTTTTTAACAAAAAGATAGCGAATTCTACACATTTAAACAAAAAGCGCTCTCCGTAAAAGGAGAGCGCTTTTTGATTTAGCTAAACTTCAGAATTAACCGTTGATAGCAGGAGCGGTTAGAGCCACAGGAGCAAAATCACCAGCAGCCAAATCTAGAGGGAAGTTGTGA
>NZ_JBALEF010000041.1:0-39657 GCF_036918245.1 Nostoc sp. | reverse complement strand
TGATTGACTTTTTTGCACAAGCACTGCTGGCTAATTCTAATAATTATCTGTCTCGGCCATCACTGCTTCCTAAATATTAGACCTGAATCCTTACGGTAAAACAAGTTGAGAACCTAGCAAAACAACAAATTGTTGGTAGTTTTGAACGCAAAAAACTGGAGACTGCCATTCCTGAAATTCTTGCTTGTGCTAAACAAGTAGAAGGTATCGTGCAGATTCCTAAATTGATGGCAAATTTAGGTGTACATTTTCTAATTGTGCCCCATTTAAGCAAAACCTACTTGGATGGTGCAGGCTTTTATTTAAATAGCAATCCCATTATCGCGTTGACATTGAGATATGACCGGATAGATTCATTCTGGTTCACACTCATGCATGAGTTAGCACATATTGTTTTAGGACATCAAGGAGCTTATTTAGACAACTTGGATGCGTTAGAAGAGAATGATGAAGAAACAGAAGCTAATGAAAAAGCTACTGACTGGTTAATAAATCCTCAGACATTAAATGAATTTATTATCAGGAGTAAAAAAGTATTTTCTCGTAAAGAAATTGAAGAATTTGCTCAAAATCAAAATAGACATCCAGGCATAATTCTTGGTCGCTTACATTATGACAAATTAGTTTCCCATAAAAATTTGAGACAGTTACTCGTTAGAGTTAGCTCCATTTTGGGTAATTTTACAGATAATTTTTGCGATAGTAAGCTTGATATTCCGCAGACAGCAGAGGTTCCCACCAATGACGATGATTGAGATACCATTCAACAGTTAAACGTAAACCCTCAGCAATTGTTACTGAAGGTGTCCAACTAAGCTGAGTTTTAATTTTGTTCGCATTAATTGCATATCTCCGATCATGTCCTTGTCTATCTTTGACAAAAGTAATCAACTGCTTTGCTGGATGTATAGGTAAATCAGGTGCTAATTCATCCATCATTTCACACAAAAGTTGGACAAGGTTAATATTTTCCACCTCATTATTGCCACCAATATTGTATGTTTCCCCTGGTTGACCATGATGAATTACTACATCTAAAGCACGGCAATGATCGCCCACATAAAGCCAATCCCGTACATTATTACCATCACCATAAACAGGTAATGGTTTCCCTATCAAAGTGTTGATACACATCAGGGGAATCAGTTTTTCGGGAAACTGATAAGGGCCGTAATTATTAGAGCAATTTGTGATAATGGTTGGAAGTTGATAAGTATGATAATAAGCACGGACTAAATGATCACTACCCGCTTTTGAAGCTGAATAGGGACTATTGGGAGCGTAGGGTGTCGTTTCACAAAAAGCTGCATCATCTGCGCCCAGGCTACCGTAAACTTCATCAGTAGAAACGTGCAGGAAACGATAATCAGATGGCTGTGCTTTCGCCTCCCAGTGTTGTCGAAAAGCTTCTAGTAGGGTGAAAGTTCCGACCACATTAGTTTGCACAAAAGCAGCTGGCCCAAGAATCGAACGATCGACATGAGATTCAGCGGCAAAATGGGCGATGATATTAATATTTTCTGTTGATAATAACTCGTCTATGATGGTGCGATCGCAAATATCCCCCTGCACAAACCGAAAATTTTCTCTTCCCTCAACTAGCGCCAAATTCAGACGATTCCCCGCATAAGTAAGAGCATCCAACACCACCACGCGATCGTCTGGATAAACCTGACACCAATGATGGACAAAATTCGCCCCAATAAACCCCGCACCCCCAGTAACTAATAACCGCCGATTCATGCAATTTCCTCTCTTGTCTCTGTGAACTGTGCGCCTCTGCGGTTCGTTTGTATTATTTGTATTACTTAAAATATTTCTTCCTCAGCTTCCCATATACCCTCTGAGCAAGTAATTTCGCCATCCGTGTTTTCGTCAAACTCTTAATATTAGATGGCTGATAAATTTTGTGGTCAAAAAACTCATTTAACTCATCCAAAATAACTTGGAAACGTTTAATAATATTTTCAGTTCGATGCTCAACCAAAAAATCTTCAGATAAGCTAAAATCTACTGAAGATTCAATTACTTTCAAAATACGTTGCACATCATATTCTTGAGAATATCCAGCAATTTTATAGCAATTAAATCCAGGGTCTAAGTAATCAGCTAGTCCACCGTTGACACTAGAAAATACTTGACAACCACAAGCAAGAGCTTCCATTGGTTGTAGACCAAATCCTTCACTAACACGCTGTTGTGCCCAGTATTCAGCAGAATCATATAGGTAAACCTTAGCTCGGTTGAATAGTCCAGGTAAATCCTCTACATAAGAGTCAACAACCAATACTTTACAACGTTTTTGCAACGCTGGAATCAATTCTTTAATTAAATACTCAGAAGACTTCCGAGCTTGAACTAAAACATCAATATCCCGTTCCAAACCTAAATTTTGAAACTCATCAGAAATTTGATTGGGCAAATAATAAATCAGAGAATTGGGTGATTTTTCTCCCCAATATCCCATTGTATAGCGGCTAACAGTCATGATTGGAATACTTGCAGGTAGCCTAAATGGATAACCTGCACTATGTGCATGGTAAACGACATTGTATTGCTTAAGTTTAGCCACGAGTTGAGCTATATCAAACCCCCAACTGATCACAAAAATTACATCATTTAAATTTTTCTCTTTTAGCAAATCATCAATAAAAAGCTTATCTTTTTCCCGTTGACGGTAAGTTACAACATCAGCACTACAGAAATTCTGAGCTAGATTAAGTGCTTTTAACTCAGCCCAAAGACCACCACAGGCAAATTTGCTATCTGTACCAGGAAGTAAGAAGTAAAGTTTTCTCATAATTTTTTTTAGGGGAGTAAGAAGTAGGGAGTGGGGGGAGATGGGGGAGACAAGAGAGAAAATTTTATCTTGTCCCCCTCATCTCTTCTTACTCTCTTCATTCTTGCCAGCCTACTTTAACAAAATGTGCCTCACGCCCCCAAACGTCGCGTGTACGGGTAATATTTTCAATTGCTAGGTTAAAAGGAATGGCAGTTGTTAGGTGACGCTGTGCCATAGAACCCAAATCAGGTGCGAGTTCTGCGGCTGTCGTTGCCGCTAACCCCAAACCTATAAGTTGCTCTATTGGTCGAAATGGTAGCAACAGATGCACACCGACAGCTAGTCCAGCCGTTAAGAGCATTGCTACTGATAAATTTGTGCCACAACGGGGATGTACAGCCAAATCCCACTCTCCACTGGTGATGCGATGTCGAGCAAGTATTACCGCACGCCGCAAATCACTAATATTTACCTCACCATAGAGGTAGAATCCCTGCTCAGTAGATAAACCGCCTAATAGTTCATTATCTAGTTGAACGTTAGTGGATTCTGCTGGGGAAGAATAGGCACTTTTTGATTCACTAAGAACCCAAACAGTAGCATGTTCTAAAGCGTGAACCTGCCGCAGCATCAAAATTTCTTTCAACCCTGGAATAAACGATAGCTGTTTGAGTAAGTCGGCATCTTGTGTGGGTTGCCAAAAGTCTAAAGATTGGTCTTCTAGACTTGGAACCTTCTCAGATACAGGTATCGTAAAATCAAAGTTAAAAAATTTAAAGGGAGACGAGCTACCCTGAAAAGAAGCGGAAGTATTCATTGGAACACTACTCCCAAAGCCGATGGGGCAACATAGATTTCTTTCAAATGTAACGCTTGCACCACTGAATTGTTGCTAATTTTTGTAGATGATTGTTTTGTTAGGGTATGGGGCATTGGGGAGCCACTGCGGTCTTGGGGTTTCCCCAAGTGGAGCAAGTGGCGTCATTGGGCATTGTAGATGCTTCTCCCTAGACCCCAGACCCCAGTCCCCAGTCCCCAGTCCTACATCTGTTCTGCTGAATTTGGAAAGGAATTCTGATGTTTGATAGTTTCCGAGTCCGAGGGTCAGCTGGCTCCACTAACATAAACTCCAGCTGAGTGATGGACTCGGAACTTTTGGTAGAGTGTCCACACTGAAAACTTAGACGTAAAGAGGGAACAATCAGTAAAACTCAAAATTGGCTTGTAATTTACTAGACCAAAGCAATTACGCTTCTACTAGTAAATTGTTTATTCAATCTGATTAGGCAGAGTACAGCAATTGACATCATTCAAACAGACTTTGCCCCACTGTAAAGCCCAGCGGACAAGAGCTACTCGATTATCTGTCTCAGTCTTAGTGAGAATATTACTGATATGGTTATCAACTGTACGCTTGCTAATCTCCAGTTTTCCTGCAATCTCTTGGTTAGTTAAGCCAGCGGCCACTAGGTCGATAATTTGCAGTTCTCTGTCTGACAGACTAACGGGGGTCTCAGACTTGCCACCAGCCATGACTATTTCTATCCTCCCTTGGTATATGTACTTAATCGCTCTTTCTAATTCTAGAAGATTCTTTTCTTGGTAGGGGTTTCAAGTATTAGCAGTAATACGATTGTCAATATTTTCTTTGGATTTCAAGTTGGCAAAAATATAAACTACGCGACACATTAAGTAATAAATATAGCTCATCTTGAGATAATTTACGTCTAAATGCTGAGATAAAATAAGCGAGGATTAGAAGCATATACATGGTAATAGGAGTAGTAAAAATTGCTATTTAATTCTATGAAGGACTGGCGACAGATTAGCAAAAATTATTGTAGATTTTATACTGTAAATTCCTAATCCCAAATCGAAATCTAAAATTGAAAATGAGATGAGCAATCCCCGTGTTTTGTGCCTTGGTGAAATTTTGTTTGATTGTTTAGCCGATCAATTAGGGCTAAAGCTGGAAGAAGTGAAATCTTGGACTCCTTACCCAGGAGGGGCACCAGCTAATGTAGCCTGTGCTTTAGTCAAGCTGGGAATGTCAGCGGGATTTATCGGAGCCGTTGGCGAAGATGAGCCAGGGAATACACTGGTCAAGCTATTACAAGATGTAGGTGTAGAGACTACAGGAGTACAACGCCATCCCACAGCACCAACGCGGCAAGTTTATGTTACACGGGATCTGGCTGGCGATCGCACCTTTGCCGGATTTGGTCAGTACGATACCGCAGAATTTGCCGATACTCGCCTGCAAGCTAAACAATTGCCAAATTCGCTGTTTCAAGAGGCAGATTTTCTGGTTTTGGGTACTTTGGAATTAGCCTATCCTGAAACTGAAGAGGCAATTCACCGCGCTTTAGAGTTAGCAGAACATTACGACTTAAAAATTGTGCTGGATGTCAACTGGCGTCCTGTATTTTGGAAAGAGCCAAACATCGCCCGTCAAAAAATTCCAGAATTATTTAAGCGAGTCGATTTCCTCAAACTCTCCAAAGAAGAGGCTGAATGGCTATTTGAAACCGCAGATCCCGGAGCCATTACTTATCGTCTAGCTTCAATTGAGGGAGTACTGGTGACAGATGGGGAAAACGGCTGCACTTATTGTCTAGGTGAGAATGAAGGCAAATTACCCTCGTTTTCCATCCCTGTAGTTGATACAACTGGTGCAGGAGATAGCTTTTTGGCAGGATTCATCTACCAACTGAGTCAGTATGGTATCCACAGCTTGCGGGATGCAGAAACAGCAAAACGCATTGTCACTTATGCCAATGCTGTTGGGGCACTGACTACTATTAAACCAGGTGCGATCGCTTCTCAACCTACTGCTGCTGAAGTCGAAGCTTTTCTCGCCGCAAATGAACTCTAAAAACTAGCATAAGTCACTGGGATATCAGCCTTTATTGGCTGATACTCCTGACTAGAAAATGGACGAAAGCCTTCATGCCATTCTGCGGTCATATTGCACAATAAACGCAGCTGGAGAGGTGTCGGCACTGGGTTAACGCGCTCAACATGTACTTTTAGAAGTTCTGAATTTTTGTTCTTGAGTTTAAAAACATCATCCACAATATACCGAGGGCAATAACCTACGATGTAATGATCTTCAGTGCATAAGAGCAATGCACGCAGGTCATAGGGATTTTGAAATTCGTTAGCTAAATATCAGGGTAAGCGCATCTAATTTTGTAATTAAAAGTACAGATTATTTTGATAAAGTATGTATGCAGATAAGAGATTATGAGTATGAAATGTGTTAAGTAGTAGCCTAATGAACGAGCGTTAAATATTGTCGGGGACTATCTTATGGGATCAGGCTTCAACTGTGCTAGTTCAAAGCGTAAAACGAATTCCAAATTGAATGTACCCAGTGCTACAGCCGTAACAGAACAAATGTACTCGTTTGTTCGTGAGATAGAAGACCGGCGTTAGCGAAGCTCGCCGCAGGCATCGCAACGCACTCGTGCCCACTTGTTAACAGACATTCTAATTATCGGAATACTATCAGTGATTGCAGGAGGTAAAGGATGGGAAGATATGGAAACTTACGGGTTAAGCAAATATGATTGGTGAAGGGAATTTTTAGCTCTACCTAATGGTATTCCTTGCCCAGATACGTTTCGACGAGTATTTGAGCGGATTAACCCGAAAGTATTTGAGCGTTGCTTTCAAAAATGGGTACAGTCGATAGTTGAAACAGTAGGTACACAAGTGATTCCCATCGATGGCAAGACTCTTAAAGGTTCCGATGACACAGAACAAGGAAAATCAGCCTTACACCTTGTCAGTACTTGGGCAAGTAAGTATCGTCTTGTCTTGGGTCAAGTAAAAGTTGCTGATAAATCGAATCAAATCACGGCAATTCCGGCTCTGTTAGAACTGCTTGACCTTGCTGGGTGCATGATCACGATTGATGCTTTTGCGTTCACAAACCGCAATTGCTGCTCAAATATACAATGCCAAAGCAGATTATGTTTTAGCACTTAAAGCCAACCATCCTACACTTCATGCCCAAGTTAAGGCTTGGTTTGAGCAAGCACAAGCTCTCAACTTTGAGGGTATAACCGTAAGCTATAACCAACGGGTGGAGAAAGGACATCATCGCACGGAAAAAAGACTTGTTTGGGCTGTACCTGTTTCTCAACTACCTCCACTGCATCAACCTGCTGATTGGGCAGGTCTCAAAACCGTTGTAATGCTGGTGTGAGTGCGACATTTATGGAACAAAACTACCCGTGAGATTCAATTTTATTTGACTAGTTTGGAAAGTGACGCCTGTAAACTAGGGCAGACTATTCGTCTGCATTGGGGCATTGAGAATGGTTTACATTGGACTCTTGATGTCACTTTCAATGAAGATGCAAGTCGCATCCGTACTGGTCATGCACCACAGAATTTTGCTCTGCTGCGACGGATTGCCCTGAATGGTTTGAACCGAGAGGAATCTTTCAAGCGTAGTAATCGCCAAAAATCTCATCGAGCGGCAATGGATAATAATTACATGCTTACTATTCTTGCTGCTTGTTTATCTCAACATGATGATGCTTCTGAATCCGCTTGTCAATAGCATTTGAGACGCGCTTACCCTGGGGCCTGATGTATCAGTAAACGCCAACCTAGAAACTCAAAGTTTCGTAGTGAATAATCTTCCTGGCGGGAACACCGCTAAGTTCACATTTATAAACTTTGATAATATCAAAGGCACAAATCAAAGTGACACCATTGTTGGAGATGGGCAAAATAATCTGTTATTTGGTAATGGTGGTGAGGATACACTTTCTGGCAAAAGTGGCAATGACATACTTACTGGTGGAAATGGTAACGATACTCTCACTGGTGGAGTAAGTGCAGATAAATTTGTTTTTACCAACTTATTAGAGGGTGTTGACATTATTAAAGACTTCAAGGCTGTTGAAGGTGACAAAATTCAGGTTTCTCAAGCAGGTTTTGGCGCTATTTGAATCAGTGACTTCAGTTATGATGCCCTCACTGGTTCTTTGTTCTTCCAAGAATCTAGATTCGCCATTGTTGAAAATAAGCCTATTGGTTTTCAAGCCAATCTAGACATTCAAGGTGTTTAAAATCCGGTAACAATAAAATCAAGCATTTGGTGTCAGTTCTAGAAATATTGGGTAAGAAAAGAACTGGATTGTAAAGTTGAAGAAACAGGGGAGAGGTGGTGAGAGAAGTTATTAACCAAGCTCCCTCTGTATCCTCCATCCAACCCCCAATGTTGGAGACAATTGAGGCAATTGAGCGATCGCAAAACAAAGATTTACGAAACGGACTCTAAGTAGAGGTTGTCATGACTGCGGTATGCACACATTTACTTCAGCATTCGAGGAGCAGGGCCACGAGTGGTATCCAGTCCTGACACACGAGGTAGGGTAATCGTCTTGCCTGTTTGTGCGGCTTCGTAAATCAACGCGATTAGTTTTTGGTCTTGCAAACCTTCTTCACCAGGGGTATGGGGTTGCTTGTTCTGAATCACACAATCCGCCATGTGATCGATTTCTAAGGCAAACTGATTTTTCTCACCTATCCGCACTTCGCTGATGTTTTCTGCCATGCTATTGGTGGGCGATTTGCGCGAAATCATCATCCGCAAACCGTTATAGGAAAACCCCGGATCGAGTTGCGCCCAAGCATCAGAGCCGAAAACGCGGAATCGACGCGCTTCGTGGAAGCCGTAGCTAGTGGAGCAAATCCCTAGTATCCCACTGGGAAACCGCAGCTGGAAGGTGACACTTTCTTCAACTTCTTTGAAGCGGGGATCGCCAGGAGTGCTAAAGATTTGGGCGCTAATTGCGATCGGTTCCTCTCCCGTCAAATAGCGAGTTGCATTCAAGCAATAAACTCCCACATCCGGTAAAGAACCACCTCCAGCTAAAGCGCGTTTCAATCGCCACTGGCTCAAGTCACCTCCCTGGTTTTGTCCGTTGTCTGCCTGAATCACCTTCACAGTTCCCAATTCTTTGCTGCGGATCATCTGAATCATGGCGCGATGGTGTGGCTCGTATTGGCAGCGATAAGCAATCATCAGCTTGCGATTCGCTTGTTTGCACGCATCGATCATCTGTTGAGCATCTTCGACTGTGGTTGCCATTGGCTTTTCACACAGAATATGCTTTCCTGCTTTCGCACCACGCACCGTATATTCCCGGTGCATACTGTTAGGCAGTACAATATAAATCACATCAATGTCTGGATTGTTGCGGAGATTGTCGTAATTCTGATAGTTGTAGATGTTCTGCGGTTTAATGCCATACTGCTGTGCAACAAGATTTGCTTTAGCAGCATCACTACTAACCAATGCAACTGGCTTTGCTAGTTTACATTCTGCAAACGCAGGCATGATTTCTTCTAATGTCAATCTGCCAAGTCCAACGATCGCAAACCCCAAACGTCGTTCTGGGGGTAATGCAGTTGGTGGCCCACCCGTATCAACCTCAGTCTTTTCCGAGATGGGCGGAAACTGAATTTGAGGCGGTAAGGGGCCTCCGCGTGGGGTGGCTTGCTCAGTTGGCTGTTGGGCAACAACCTCTTCGCCTATACTACCAATTGCGGTGGCTGAAATGGCTCCTAACCCAGCAGTAGTGAGAATCTGACGACGAGAAAATTTTCCTTTAAACACTTTAGGCATCGTGGTTCCTTAATAATGAAATTTTGGATTTAGTACAGCAATTCGTAGCGAATTAAATTTGGAAATACCCTGCAATGCCAATGCGTCGCCTGACAATGCCAATGCGTCGCCTGACAATGCCAATGCGTCGTCTGACAATGCCAATGCGTCACCTTACAATGCCAATACGTCGTCTGACAATGCCAATGCATCGCCTGACAATGCCAATGCATCGCCTGACAATGCCAATGCATCGCCTGACAATGCCAATGCGTCGCCTGACAATGCCAATGCGTTCCTCTGCAATTAAAAATCTACGCTCTTACGCAAAACTGTACTTAGAGAACTCCAAGAAATAAATTATCTAATTCCTTCATGCAACGCTAATATTAGATTTTTCTGGCTAAAACTCTTTAACGTAGATGCAGAGCGACTTGTCGCAGGCTATCGCCTTCTTTACGAGACACTACGCATAGCTTGCTTCTTTGCAGGAGTACGCGCAGTGGACACAAAGGGAAAAAAGAAATGTTTAACTGAACTGTATTGCCTTATGGGGTACTGCTTGGAGTTGGGGTACTGCTTGGAGTTGGGGTACTAGTTGAACTTCCAGGATTAATAAGAGAACGAACTTCTTCCAGGTGAGCTTGGAGGGTTGGTAGCTTTTGAGCCGCAAATGCTTTCACATCTGGATCTTGTCCCTGTTGAGATTCAGTTTCAAATGCGGAGACATCCTTTTGATGATCTTCAAGCATGTGATTCAAATATTCGCTATTAAACTTAGTACCAGAAAGTTTAGATAAGCGCTGCTCGACTTGCTTATTTGTGCTATTGAGAGTAGTTGGAAGCGTTACACCTTTTTGAGTCGCCAACTGTTTGAGTTCATTGTTTACCGGGGTGTGATCATCAACCATACGCTGTCCATACTGTTTTACCGCATTGCTAGCTCCACGTTTTGATGCCAGTTTTCCTAATTGGACTTCTGCTAAACCACCTTGAGCGGCTTCAGTCATAAACTGTCTGTCTGAAGAACTGAGGCTATTTTGCCCTGATGGAGTTGGTGAAACAGTTGGTGAGGTAGTTGGTGATACAGTTGGTGAGGTAGTTGGTGATGGACTTTCAGTCCCTTGTACAGGCACAGCAGATGGAGCTTCCGATGTAGTCTGGTCATGGGGAGTAGTTGGTGTGCAACCAGTCGCCAAAGATAAGGCGATCGCTACTATACCAGTAGAATATATTTTGAAGTTGGACATAATTGTTCTCCTTGGATAAAGCTATATGTTGCAAAATTGAATGAAAAATAAGCGTGATCGAGCAAGTTAGTTGCCATATCCCTGTCCATGATGCTGAGTCCTTAATATGCAATGCGTTTCATAATGATGTTTTCGCATATTGTCTTACTTTAAGGAAATCTGGACATGATAAGTCAATCTTTTTCTACCTTCCTATAACATTTCAAGGCTTTGAGGATAAATACATCTTCCAATCGACAGACTCAGCAGCATTAAATAATGGGCTTTTTGTGAAAATGCATCGGTTCATATCTAATTGATCTAACTCACAACTACGAAATTGCGTAGGCGTAGCCTGCACTTCTCTACAAGACGCTCTTGCTAGCTTGCTTCCACGTTCGCGTATCCCGTAGGGAAGTGGTATGACAAAGCTCAGTGACCGAATGGCACTAAGAAAAGCCCAAAGACTTATTGTATCCTCGTTCCCAGCCTGGAGGCTGGGAACGAGTTCCGAGAGGCTCTGCCTCTTGTCAAGAAAGAGGAGGCGGAGCCTCCGAGAATGGGTTCCCAGCCTCCAGGCTGGGAACCAGTTGGGGCAAGGGCTGTATCTTAACTTAGTGCCATTCGCTCAGTGACCCTCGTAGACATCGCTGTTTACGTAAACAAAATGGTTAAATATAGTATTAATATTTACCCAAGCCAAGCTGGATTCATGGCTGTACTATCATTTTGGGTTGTAGTCTTATATCGTTCGTACTGCCCTTTAGCAGCTGCCTCACGGGTACGCGCTAACAGTGCTGTAACTCGTGCTTGATCCATTGGCTCAAACGTGCGGACTGCCTCAAACGCCTGGTCTAGAATTTTCATGCTGTCAATGCCCGTAATTACAACTGAGGTTGGCAAATTCATTGCGTAGTGTAGGCACTCGATCGCACTAACCGTGTTGCTTCTGAGAATGTAAGACTCCCCAATCGTTTTCATTGCCAATACACCAATGTTGTTTTTTACTAGCACAGGTAAAACCTGGTGTTCAAAACTTCTAAAATGGGCATCCATTACATTCAAGGGCATCTGCACGGTGTCGAAGCGGAAACCATTTTGTGCAGCACTTTCCAGCATTTGAAGGTGAATCTGGGGATTTTTATGTCCTGTAAAACCGATATAGCGAATTTTACCTGCTTTTTGCGCTTCAACGGCTGCCTCCATTGAGCCACCGGGGGCAAACACCCGATCGGGGTCTTCAAAGCGGAGTATTTCATGATGCTGCAATAAATCAATGTGATCGACCTGCAAATCTTTGAGCGATTCATCAATCTGCATTTTGGCAGCGGCTTTGGTGCGACCGTCGATTTTCGTCATTAGGAAGACCTTTTGGCGATAACCATTCTTAAGAGCATTTCCCATCCAACGGTGGCTACGTCCATTGTGATAGTCCCAAGAGTTATCCATAAAGTTGATGCCGCGATCAATGGCACTGCGGATCAACTTGATACTTTCTTGCTCTTCTTCAATTTTTCCAATGTGATATCCCCCCAAGCCAATCACAGATACTTGTTCTTTAGTGCGTCCCAGGTTGCGATACAACATTTCGCCGCGTCGCGTTGAAGTCGGTGAACTTTGGGCTAGCAGTTGAGTTTTTTCATCAACAGGTTCTGCTTGGGCAAGGATCGGTTGCAAAAATCCTTCCGAAACTGCAAGTCCTGCTGCCACTAATCCCGAAGCAGAAGCAGTTTTTAACAAGCTGCGTCTACTGATTTCCATAATTGTCTCCTACAAGCAACAACAGGAATGAGCCGTATATTATCACGGCTATCTGGCACAGAGACTCTAGCTAAGGTGTGTTTTGAAGGATACTCCGCAAGATGCATTCACAATGCTTACCTTTTGTTTTAGCTTGCTTACAGCTATTTTCAGGTAAATAGACCACGCGGTAGGGGCGCAAGGCCTTGCGCCCCTACTACAACAGATGTGGTTCAAATACTTGAATTCTGCTGTAATTTAAAACTTTATCGATAAAGGTAGGAGTCAAAGTGCAGCAGGAAAACTGCCTCTAAGGGATTTTTAAGTACAAAAATAAGTAGATGGACAAAAATATTTACAGTCATTGCAAGTAAAGCGTAAAGCTTTGTCCTAACAGAGACGCTCTTGCTAGCTTGCTTCCCCGTAGGGGTACAGCATAACTTCATTTAGCGCAAAGCGTCTTGTTGGTGCAGCCTCTCCAAGAGTTGAGAAGCAACGCCAGCCCTTGCGATCGCTTTTGCTTATCTCTTCAATTGCAAGAGATGTACAGACATTCCATACCCGCTCATGTACTTGACACTACTTTGCGGGGCGCTAAAAAGCCAAGGACAATTGCTACCAAGAACAATGCTGGAACATCACCAAACAGATGTCCCTGTTCAACAGGGTCAATTACTGCATGTACCGCCATGATCAGCCCGGGGACTAAACTTGATGTGACGGTGAACCAGATTAAACTGAGGTGAGCTTCTGGTTGCTTTGAAGCTAACAGCAAAAAGACACCAAGCGTCGCATAAACACCAATAATCATCTGTTCGTATTCGTGCTGACGTGGTTGCCATAACCAGCCTGATGCCCAAACCTGACTCAGGGGATAGATAAGTAGAAAAGCTATTCCAATAAGAACCAGAGCAATTCGTAAGTAGCGATCGCGCTCATCCATTGTTTTAACCTCCGCGATTTTCCAGTGCAGTCTCTACTAACAAAACTGTATAATTTTGTGATTGTATTCCCACTAGTAACACTTCAGCTTTGGAGTGTTAGAAATTTTAATGCTTTTTGTGGTTTAAAACTGATTTAAATCTGAGTGCAAGTCGATGCATTCACAATACAAGTCGATGCATTCACGATGCAAGTCGATGCATTCACAATGCAAATCGATGCATTCACAATGCAAGTCAATGCATTCACGATGCAAGTCGATGTATTCACAATGCAAGTCGATGCATTCACAATGCAAGTCGATGCATTCACAATGCTTACCCTTTGTTTAAGCTTGCCCGATTTAAAACTTTATCTTACTGATATATTTTTAGTCGCAATAGGTACATTATATGTAGACTATATTAGTAGATACATCTATGATTATCCAAGATACAACATGCCGTTTGCGCCCTCAAACCATTAGTCAAAATATTGACCATTCCACGGTTTGCAAACTGTCAGCACCTATAACACAACTCGTGCTGATGCCTCTACTGCAAATTTACAAGAAGTTTATCAGGCAATGTTGATTTCTCAACAAACCGAAACTGAGAAACTAGCTTTATACCGTGCTGCTTCTGATGCTGCTCGATTAGCAGAGTGGGAATTTCATAATGGTGTATTAGCGATGAAAGAAGTCGTGCGCGGGCAATATGGCTCAGATAGCGATCAGGCTCAAGCGGTGGAACTGAAGAAAAAATCAGACCGCAAGCGTCCTACGCGCAAAAAGCCAGATGCGATGGCGTAACCGCCCGCTGGAAGCGATCGCAAGTTACAGCTATTTTCAGGTAAATAGACCACGCGGTAGGGGCGCAAGGCCTTGCGCCCCTACAACAGATGTGGTTCAAATACTTGAATTCTGCTGTAATCAACTTAATTTAGTTTGAAAATTAGCGATCGCTAATTATATGATTGAGCTTTCATCATTTCGGCGATCGCAAATCTATCTACAGCAGCTTGTCTAATGTAATTGGCAAATCGCGGACGCGCTTACCTGTGGCATGATAGACAGCATTAGCGATCGCCGCCGCCGTGCCGGTAATCCCAATTTCACCAACTCCCTTGACACCAAGCGGGTTGATATGTGGATCGTGTTCATCGACAAACAACACCTGAATATCAGGAACGTCTGCATTCACTGGTACGTGATACTCAGCTAAGTCATGGTTGACAACGCGTCCTCGGTTCGGGTCTGTTACCGTATGTTCCATCAGTGCCATACCGATACCATAGATAATCCCACCAATTAGCTGACTGTTGGCTGTTTTAGCGTTGAGTATTCGTCCTACGCCAAAAGTTCCCACCCAGCGCGTCACTCGCACTTCGCCCAAATCAGGCTCAACGCGCACTTCGGCAAACTGCGCTCCAAATGCGTGCATTGAAAACTTCTTTTGTTCGTCTCCAGGCTTGGCATCTGCACGCGCTTCGAGCATTTTCATTCCATGTCGTGCCAAGATTGCCTGATATGTTTCGGTTGCAGAGGATTTATTTTTTAAGAAAAAGCTGCCATTTTCGGCAATCACATCCTCAGCGTTTGAACTATAAAGCGGCGATTTTTGATCGGCAAGTGCTAGTTCTAAAAGCTGGCTGCGAGCTTGATTTCCCGCTAAATGCACGGACGAGCTGACACTGGCGGCAGTTTGTGAACCACCGGAAACGGGGGTTTCTGGCATCTTAGTATCGCCTAGTTCAAAGCGAACTTTGTCAACTGGTAGACCGAGTGCCTCAGCTGCGACTTGAGTCATTACAGTATAAGTCCCCGTGCCAATATCTTGCGAACCGCTCTGCACAACGGCTGTACCGTCTGCCATAATTCGGGCGATCGCTGATGCTGGAGAACGGTTGGTAGGATAAGTTGCTGTCGCCATACCCCAACCAATCAAATAATTGCCATCTCGCATTGAACGCGGCTTAGGATTGCGCTTTTGCCAACCAAACTTTTCTGCTCCTAATCTGTAGCACTGGATCAGTGACTTGCTCGACCAAGGCAGTCCTTTACTAGGATCGACATCAGCATGGTTACGCAGACGCAGTTCCACCGGATCGATATTCAGCGCATAAGCTAGTTCGTCCATTGCTGATTCTAGGGCAAACGAGCCAGAAGCTTCTCCAGGCGCACGCATAAAGGTTGGTGTACCCTCATCGAGCTGCACCAGATGATGGCTAGTTTCGATATTCGGGCAAGCGTAAATCATCCGGGCGCTTTTACCAACTGGTTCGATAAATTCATCGAAAGTTGAAGTCTGGGAAATGCCACTGTGTCGCAGAGCGGTTAATTTGCCCTCGCGGGTTGCACCTAGAGCAACCTGTTGAATTGTCTCTGGTCGGAAGCCGACAGGCCCATACATCTGTATCCGACCTAGTACCAGTTTGACTGGGCGCTTAACCTGCCGTGCTGCCATCGCCGCTAGAGGCACATGCGACCAAGCCGACCCTTTGCAACCGAAGCCACCGCCCACAAAGTAAGACATCACGCGGACATTCTCTGGCTCAATCCCCAATACCCCCGCAACTTTTTGTTGAACCTGAAAAATTCCCTGAGTTGCATCATACAGCAGCAGTTGATCGCCCTGCCAAACTGCTGTTGTGGCATGAGGCTCCATCGGATTGTGATTTTCAATCGGTGTAGTATAGGTTTGCTCGACGCGGACAGCCGCAGCCGCTAGTCCCTGGTTAATATTGCCGTGAGTTGAATCGGGCGGCTCTTCTCTGGGGATTTTACCTTTAGGCAAGTATGCCTTAGCGAGATTATCCCGCATATTGATGGTCGGCTTCTCTTCGTCATAGCGAACTTGCACCAGTGAAGCAGCGTACATAGCTCGTTCAAAGGTATCGGCAACGACCACACCAATATGCTGACCGCTATACAGGACAATGTTATCTTGCAGGACTTGCAGCTTGCGACCGCCGCCCTTTTCTCCAGATGCCTTCGGTGCATTGAGGTGAGTAATTACTGCTAGCACACCCGGTACTTTTTCCGCCGCCTTTGTATCGATTTGGGCAATCTTCCCTTTGGCGATCGTGCTTTGAATTGTCACGCCATAAGTCATTTTTGCTACTGGGAACTCTGCCGAATAGCGCGCGCCACCCGTCACCTTCAGGTGTCCATCGACTCGATTTAACGGTTTGCCAAGAACTGTATTTGTATCCCCCGTATTCATGCCATTCCTCCCACCGTTGTCAGCGCCTTAACAATTGTGCGTTTAGCCAGTTCGACTTTAAAGCCGTTGTATTTTTGAGGTTTAGCTCCAGCGATCGCAGCCAATGCTGCTGCTTGAAATGTTGCCTGGTTTACGGGCTTGTTCAAAAGTGCTTTTTCCGCTTCAAAAGCACGCCAGGGCTTTGTTCCTACGCCACCAAGGGCAATGCGTGCCGAGCGAATAATCCCATTTTGAATATCTAATGCCGCTGCAACCGATGTCATCGCAAAGGCATAGGAGGCGCGATCGCGGACTTTTAAATAATGCGATCGCCTGGCGAAGTTTAAAGCAGGTAAGTCAACGGCAACAATTAACTCTCCGTGTTCTAGAACCGTCTCCCTTTCTGGTGTATTACCCGGTACAAGATGAAAATCTACAAGCGGAATACTGCGCTCTCCTCTCGGTCCGCGTGTTTGGACAACGGCATCGAGTGCCACCATTGCCACAGCCATATCCGAAGGATGGGTGGCAATACAGCGATCGCTACCGCCAAGAATCGCATGGATGCGGTTATAACCCTCGATTGCTGGACAACCTGAACCAGGAACACGCTTATTGCAGGGGAAGGCGGTGTCGCGGAAGTAGTAGCACCGGGTGCGTTGCAGTAAATTTCCGCCTACTGTTGCCATATTTCGCAGTTGCGGTGATGCCCCAGACAGCAACGCCTCTGACAGCACAGGGTAACGATCACGAATTATCGGATTATAAGCAACATCGCTATTGCTTGCCATTGCTCCAATCCGCACGCCGTTACCCTGCACTTCTATTTTGGTTAACGGTAGTGGGTTAATGTCAACTAACTGTCTTGGGGTCTGTACATTCAGCTTCATCAGATCGATGAGGCTGGTACCACCAGCTAAGTACGAGGCCTGGGCATCTGGAGTAACCAAAGCCACGGCATTCTCTGCTTGTCCCGCTTTTTTATAGTTAAACGGCTGCATCTTTTTTCCCCTCTAAGACATCGCGGACAGCAGCCACGATATTTGGATAAGCCCCACAACGGCAGATATTTCCGCTCATCAGTTCGCGAATATCGGCATCTGACTTAGCGTGTCCTTCGTTCACCAAACCCACTGCTGAACAAATCTGTCCTGGTGTGCAGTAGCCACACTGAAACGCATCGTGGGCAAGAAACGCAGCTTGCATCGGGTGCAGATTATTTCCTTGTTCCAGCCCTTCAATAGTTGCGATCGCAGCATCAGTATGCATAATCGCAAATGTCAGGCACGAATTAATCCGTTGCCCATCAACCAGCACCGTGCAAGCTCCACACTGACCATGATCGCAACCTTTTTTAGTACCAATTAGTCCTATATATTCCCGAAGTGCATCAAGTAAGGTAACACGCGGTTCAATCTGCAAACTATGTGCTGTTCCGTTCACTTGCAGCGTCACTTTCACAGTTTCAGGTGTCGAACTTGCCAGCATTGGAGTAGTTTTTTTGACTTGAGTTTCTGCTACAGCTTTCTCTACAAAATTAGCGATTGTAGCTGCTACTGTGCTGAAGACCATCAATTGACCAAACTTGCGACGTCTTAAGACAAATCTCATTTGTTCACTCCATCTATTTTTGTTAAGTAATAATATTGAGTAATTATCTGTACTTAATTTTTTGATAGAAAACCATACTTTCTTAAAAGCATTTTATTAAAAAAAACATTATTAATAGAATACAATTTCATCTTGTTATGTCTCTCTATCAGAAGGTTTATGCCATAAGTATTATCTATAATTATCAAAATATAATTAAGGCATCAGTCGTCAGAATAAAGCCATAAATTTGAGTTTAACTGGTGAATGAATAAACAGTGAAATACTACACTAAATAAAGCATATTTAGTGTGGTGTTTCTAATAAGTCAGCAGAAAAATTTGCTGCAATGCTTTCTAAGCTGCAAAGCACAGTAAAAAGGAGAACAAGAATATTGTTCCCCTACGAACGCTTTATATTCTATGCCATTGAAATCAGCTAGAAGTTTTTAGCGATCGCCAAATTTCAAATAACTGCAAATCAGTTTTCATCTCGCCCGTGAACTTGAGCGGGTGGACTGGTTGCTTCAACAGCAGTGAATGATTCTAGAATTTTATAGGTGTGGCTGGCTCCTTTTGGTACTATCCAAGAACTCCCAGGTTCTAGTAAAATCGTTTGCCCTTCAATATGTAATTCGGCACGACCATTGATTACATAACCAACAGTTTCATATTCTCGTGCTGTTGGCTCTTTAGATTCGTTCGGTTGTTCATTTTCCCACAGACGCATGGAAATACTTTTGCCAGATGCCAGATATTTTTGACCAAGTTGGCCTTTAGGAGAATGACTAGAGTCTACTTTGTTAACAGTTTTATCAGACATATTTTTTGCCTCTTTATAGTTTTAACTTTAAACCTATCCCACTAATAATATTTTTGCTACAAAACTTAAGTTTATTGAGAAATGAAAACGAAAGTGATGATTTCTGGCTCGTTAATATCAAGACAAATACTCGATTTATCCTGATTTTAAGACGCGATAATTATCGCGTCTTAGTAACTTTTTAAAGCTTTTTCGACAATCTATTTAGTCAAAAACTGAGGCTCAAAAGTTGTTAGAAGCTCAGATTCTATTTCTCAGTTATTTTTTAGAAGAATTATGGTAATAACCTTCTTTCTCTCCAGTCACTGGCTCAACTGTTTCTTCAACTTGATTTGTTGCAGACTTAAGAAACTCTTTTGTCGCTTCAGGAGGTTTTTCATCCAAGTTTAACTTTTCGCGGATATTATCAACAGCGCTTTTTATTGGATTTTGGGAGTTTTGAGTATTTCCTATTTGGGTATCGTTTCTAATTTCACCTTGCCCATTTGGCACTCCTTGGTAATAAGTGCCCTCTGGAGTCTTAACATCAGCTAGTGCTATGTTAGTGTAGCTAAAAGTCTGACCCAGTAAGAACATAAATCCTACAAGGAAAACTACAACGATTTGGGAAATGCGAATATTTTGCAGCCATGAAATTACTCGATTCATAAAAAACCTCAATTGCATTATATTGCGTGTACAATTCAAAATACTGAATAGCCATTCAGTATTCAGGTTTAAGAATAACTTTGATGGAGCTATCCTTTTTTTGTTGAAAAATGTGATGGACATTTATAACAATAGCATTAATACAAGCATCGGTATAAGGACACCAGCCATCTGTTTCAACACTTTGCCAGCATTAACTTATTCACTTCTGCTTTGGCAAACTTTTTGATCATTTTCAGGCACTTGGGAAAGCGATCGCTATCAATCTCTTTTTCAGTGCTAATCCTGGAAACTACTTGCGTCCACTTGATTGACCTTCTGTGGTTGCAATTTCGCCTGTTTCCATTAGCATTTTGAAGCGATGCAATTCATCACCAACTTGCTGTTCTGGTGCTTCACCGAAAAGTTTAGCTACGGTAGCTCCCAATGCACCACCTGGTGGGTTATACTCCAAGACAATCTTTACTTCTGTGCCGCGATCGCCTAAAGCTTTTTTAAAGCGGACAAAACCAGAATTATCAACATCTGCACCTTCTACAGATGCCCAAGAAATAAATTCATTTTCCCGGTCTTCAAGAATTTCTGCATCCCATTCTACACTATTATCCAAGGGTGCATTCGCTATCCAATGAGAACGTTTTTCGTTATACACTTTCACAGACTTGAGGTGCTTCATAAAGGTGGGCAAATTCTCAAAGTTATGCCAAAAACGATACAATTCTTCTGCTGATTTATTAATTGTTACCGTCTTTTCAACTTTGATCGGTTGATTTATCCCTATTGCTTCCTGTGCTTGCTGGATTGTACTTTGTTTAGTTGCGCCTTGATAAATCAAACCACCACCAGCCAAAGCCGTCAGCGCTCCCCGCAAAGAACCTTGCTTTAAACCCATCAGCACCATAGCACCGCCACCGATAAGAGATGCCCAACGCTCTACTTCACTAGCTTCACCCTGACTGGTACTTAGTTTATCGTCTGATGTCGAAGCCACTTTTTTATTTCTCCATTACAGTAGATAACTCCAGAAATTAAATATGCGTTATCCAGAACCTTTGTAGAGACGTAGGACTGCTACATCTCTCCACATTCTTTTTAACCAGATGTTTAAATCAGTTACATTGATATAGCTGCCCCAGTAGTCGGCTTAGGAGGCTGAACCTGAGCGGTTGTCCGCCCTCTATACAACTCTACTAATTGCTGTTCAGATTTCAATAAATCCTGGTAAATTTGTTTGAAAATAGCAGTTGCTACTGGGTCAGTAAACGTGGCAGACAAATTACCTATATCGCCAATACCCGTTTGCACATCCCCTAAAGCGGAACGTAACTGATATATGTCATCACTTCCTGTTAAGGCAGTCTTCACCTTGGCATACTGATTAGCAATATTTGCCCCTAAAGAGGGTTTCTCGCCCAATCGCTGAAGATAGGTTTCCAGTTTTTCAATGTGGCGTTGTTTATTACTAATTATTTGTTGGAAAAGCGATTTAATTTCGCTATCTGATTCCTTTTGCAAATACTTCTCAAATGCTTCTAGCGAATAACGTTCACCAGTCAGGGCAGTATTTAAACCTTTGCTGATATCACCTTTAGTTGAGCCACCCCAAGCATCAGCCAGTTTCCACCATTCAGCGCCTGTGTCTTTCTCATTTGGTAATGCAGCATCTTTGCCACCATAACCCAAACGACTCAAAATAGCTGTGGTGAAAATTGCCAAGTCTCCGGGTTCACGAGATGTAATCAAATTTCCGTCAACCACCAACGGCTCATCTAAATAATTTGCGCCAGCGTTAGTTATATCCTTGGCAATAGCGCTAAACCCAGTAACTTGTTTGCCTTTAAGCAAGTCGCCTTCAATCAAAACTTGTGGGCCGTGGCAAACCGCAGCGACTAATTTTCCTTGTTGGATAGCCTCTTGTACGAAACGTACTGTATTAAGGTTCCGCCGCATTTTGTCAGGAGCCATACCACCGGGAATCACTACTGCATCAAATTCGGCTGCGATCGCTTCCGTTGTGGTACCGTCGGCTTGTATACTAAGTTTGCCGCGTTTACCCTGATATTTTTCATTCATTCGGGAACCAAGGACTACTACCTCCATTCCTGCTTGTTTGAATCCATTATATGGAACTGTAAATTCTGCATCCTCTACTGCTTGTTCAATGAGGATAGCAACTTTTTTATTACCGGAGTGATTGTTATGTTCGGTCATAAATGGTGTTAGGTTTTTATTTCTCTAATCTTTAGCTAGCTACAACAATATTTATCGACTCGCACAGTTAAATAGACAGATTCTTTTCTGAATAAAGTAAGTTTGAATTACTTATTATCATTATTATCTGCCTCCTTTACTCAAATTTTTTAGCATTTAGGTAGTCAAAAAGATGAATACCAAGTTAAAATGCTAAACTTATTAAAATTCTATTTTTGGATGCCTATTTTTGCTTAACAAAAAACAGTTATGAGTGAAAAGTTCGCTAATGAATAATTTCGGTTTGATAACTTCTAACTCATAACTTTTAACTACAAGTTCCTTGACCATGAATTCATAGCTACAATCTTATGGCGCGATCGCTGGTTTAGCGTCGTACCCAGGGGATAGATTATTTTATCAGCTATACACCTCTAGTTAGACAAATTAGTAACAAGAAAACGTTATTGTGAGAATGCAGAAAAGGGCTAGTATCATGGCAGAAAAAAATCATAATGATAAAATTAAAAGTAATGATTTGCCACAAGAGATTACCGAATCCTACGGTACTGGTGTGAAAGACTTGCCGGGATACAATATTGGCGGACGCTCCATGCAGGATGAAAGAGACGAGTACACAGAAACTAGTCCGAAATTGACTGGTGGGGATGTTGATGCTTATTGGCAAGATGCAGATGCAGTTGGAGATGAAGCAGTTGGTGGTAGTACTTCCACTCCCGATCAAAATGTAACTGAGGACTTAGAAGCAGCAGTGGGGCTAGAAATGGCTGATTCTGAGTTTCTGCATACCAACGATATTTTAGAGGATCGTGATGGCGATCGCTGGGAGTTAGATCCAAAGTCTTCTGAAGATTATCAAGACCGATGAGAATATTACCAATTACAAGCAGCAACCAAATTAGCCACTATCTCCACTAGTTCTTCTGGAGCGACCGGTTTAGATATATGAGTGTCAAAGCCAGCTTCCAAGGCACGGATACGAGCCTCACTATCAGCATAGGCTGTTAAAGCAATAGCCGGGACTCGTCCAACATTATTTGGTTTAAGCGCACGGAATTTGGAGATGAAAGTGTAGCCATCCTCCCCTGGCAACCCGATATCACTAATTAAAACATCGGGTTGCAATTCAGACAATACATTGCGTGCATCTGCTGCTGATATGACTGCTATAACTGTTGCTCCATCCATTTCCAAGACAGTAGTGATAAAAAAGCGAGTATCATCATCATCCTCAACTACCAAGATATCTAAACCAGTAAGAGTTCCAGAGGTTTGCATAATAAATGACATTTTATTTATCCTTACTTGCTGTATTCGTAATTTGTAATTAAAAGAGTACAGAGTAAGCAGTGATTACAACTACGAATTACGTTAGCGAGTCCGCAAGCGTCATTATCAATTACGAATTATTATGACTTTTACACCCATTAGAGCTTCTTTTAAGATTTTAGATTTACAAAAGTAGATTGATGTGCTCGGAGTGTTGATGAAATACCGAAGCAGGCTCTTTTAACAAGAAATGATTTAACACCATAATTTCAAACATATAGCTTGATAGTCACTACTGCTTCATCTATTTTCCTACTGGAAGACCACTTCGCACAAATGAAATTCAAGCGTCATTAGAAAGTCCTCACTTATCTCGATTTTCAGCAGAATTCAGAATGAATTCTGTACGACTGGCGGATAGCATAGCGTAAATTCGGCATGGCAACTCTTAGAGAAGCTGCGCCAACGCTTAGAGCAAGTCCGGAAGCGTCTGAACAAGAGGGTTTAAAACCCCACTAAATTAAACGCGAACAGCGTCTCTAAAAGAGAAGATTTAGTAGTTTTCAATCAATGGCGGGTTTGTAGCAAGATCCCGCAGGGTATGCCCCACTCATAGCGCAGGGGTAGTGAGTGTGCGTACTCTTACATAGAAGCAAGCTACACAAAGCGTCTGTCTGCGACACGCTGCATGAACGTAGAGAGCGTCTTGATTCTAACTCCTGAATTCTGAATTCTTTTTCAAACTTTTGTTGTATTAAATATTATTGAGATAGCAATTAGGAATTAGTGAGTTGAGGTAAGGCTATCCGTTTCGATCAAGGATAAAAATGATAGGGGCTGACTCATATTAGCAGCAAAGCCTAGAATTCCTGGATCTCGATGTTCGTAAAGTAACTGGCCTTTACTATCAAACAGAAAAGTTCCACCACGCTGAGTTAAGTAGGCAGAATTAGGTACATAAGTATGCCAATTGCTGAGAACTTCCACCATATTCCGTAGCCGTAGAGTAGCTAATTCAAAGGGACGTTGAAACCCACTTCCGCCAGCTAATTGGAAAAACGAGCCTTGAAAAGCAGGTAGAGGAGTACCTTGAATAATTTCATTATCTTCAATAAGTTGAGGCGCTTGACGATCTCCCCTGTATCCCCGAAAAACTTCTCTTAGCGTTCCAGGACTTCCAAACCCTGCACACATTAACACTAGATTTAGCCAAGCTTTCTGAGCAGGGGAAAGTCCAGCCAGAGGAAGATTGAGACCTGAATAAAGTTTTAGTTGGTGATGTAGTTCTCCATTAGGTTCAACAAATAAATTTTCAGGTGGAAATCCTGTATATTCACAGAATCTTGTTCCAGAGGCGCGATTACCAATTCCCACTGCACGAATAGCGAGTTTTTCATCTGACAATTTTTTAGCTTTGCGCTGTAACCACCACGCATATTCAAGACTATCAAAATCCCCAAGTTGTGGCCAGACTAAAATAAGGATATATGAGGCAGTCTCGCAATTTTCTAGTAGGGGTCGGGTCATGCCATCACTAACACGCTGAAGTCCGGTCTGATTAAGGATAGTGTAAGGATTCATTACAAATGATTACTCGGATATTTGGGGTATCAGTGACACAGGATGTACTAAAGCATTAATATGCCATCATCTCAGCTTTGTAAATATTTTGTTATACTAGTTAACAGAAGTTCATATTTAGGTTTGACACCGCTAAGTAAGGGAATACCTAGTAGGTCGCTTGATGAGTGTATTACTGCTAACGGCAGCTAGATATGAACGCTTCTTTTCAAGATTGCCAACATTGACCCTTTAGTTTTCGCCTAGTTGGGCGATTGACACTGCGATGAATCAACCCATTACATTATCTTTAGAAAAAGAATTTAGCCTTAGAACTTTTGCTGACCAAGTGCAGCAGATGTCTCGTGAACAAGCTCAAGAGCTTTTGCTTATGCTCTATAAGCAGATGATAATTCGGGAAACAACTTACCAAGAATTGCTCAAACATCAGTGGGAACTGGATTCAGACTCAATCTTAGGCTAAAGCATACAAGCAAATAAATGTTTTGAATTTAGCAGCGACAAAGAAATATTGGTAGAAACGGTGTGTCGCTGGGAGTATGGGAAAGTGCTGGAATATACAGCGTATTTCAGGTAAAAGAAGTACACGGGTAGGGGTACAACATGTTCATTGGTGTCAACTTAAGCTGAAGCGCTTGTCCCACATACGCTTTACCCCACCCCCAACCCCTCCCCTTGGTAAGGGGAGGGGCGGTTTTAGCTTTAGACAAAACCGGGGTGTGGTGATGGGGATCGTAATGGTTAAGTAAATGAACTCAATATCTAGTCTTGACAAGGGTTTCACGTTAAGTTGACACGTATGAACATGTTGTGCCCCTACGATTATCTGTACCTCACTAGTAATTGATTAGCGATCGCTGAACGAAGTTGCCGTAGTTGCTGTAGACATCGCTACTCATTCGAGTTATATTAACCAATTCCCTGTTTACAATCGCAATCCCTTATTGTCCAAACTTAAGGGACTTCAAGCACCCAAAAATTTGAATCTAAGTTAAATTTACTACAATTTATGGGTGGGAGGAGGAGTAGCCATTGACTGCTCCTCTTCCCATGTTTTTAATTGATTATTATTCTATTTATTGCTAATTTTATTTTTTGTAAGTCCCTTTGCACTCCAATTTAACTGATGTCTGCGTCACAGTGATTTTAATTTTTAATTGATGGGTTAGCATTGGTGCGCTCGGCGTTTCACCACTTAATGAATTATGTGTAACTGAACATGACTATAAATGAATAGACGATACACTTACGCGTTGAGATGACAAACCCATACTGATAAAACTCTCAGTTAAATACTTTTTAATTAGCCGACCAATAATTTCAATTCCATGTTCAATATCCTCTGGTGTTTGGCAAAAGTTCAAGCGCATCGCCGGATACCCTTGCCCCATTCGTGAGAGGTTAAAATAAAGTGCCTTTTGTCAATTAGTTAAAATACTCAAAATAACCTTAATAAAAATTTTGACAGATCCCTTGCTAGTTCTAAAATGAAATTGGACTCAAAAGCTGACACGCCCTAGCTTATGCAAGACTTTAGACAAGAAATAAATGCCAGAGCTTCTATGGATTTGGAACAGCGAAGGACTTGGTATTCTCCGGTTGCTGATGTTTATTACAATGCAAGACCGCACTATCCAAAGGAACTAATTGATCGGTCTGTGGCTTTAGCCCAACTTGACTCAGATGCATCGATTCTTGAGGTTGGTTGTGGTCCAGGAAATGCGACGGTGGCTTTTGCTGAATTTGGTTTTTCAATGACGTGTATTGAGCCAAACCAGGATTTTTGTCATTTGGCACAAGACAACTGCGATCGATATCCAAAAGTTACAATTTGCAATACTTCATTTGAGGAGTGGGAACTAGAAGCAAAACAGTTCAATGCCGTTCTATCTGCCAATGCCTTTCACTGGATACCGCCAGAGATTAGATATACCAAGGCAGCAGCGGCCATGTGCGATAACGGTTTTCTTATCCTGCTATGGAATTTGACCCCAGAACCGAGATACGAAGTTTACCAAGTTCTAGAGGAAGTGTATCAAGCTTATGCGCCCTCCTTTGTTCGATATGAAGGTGCCCAGATTCAAGCGGAGATTTTGAGGGGGTTTGGACAAGAGATTTTAGACTCCAATTGTTTTAAAGAGTTGGTTGTCGAGCAAACTGCGTGTGAAGTCACCTATAGCATTGATGACTACCTCAAGCTTTTGAGTACCTTTCGGAGACTAGAGCCACAAGCGAAAGAGTTACTATTTGCAAGATTGCGCCAGAAGCTAGAAAAATTTGGAGATAGCGTACAACTCTCGTTTCTTTCTGCTGTTCATGTTGCCCGCAAAGCACCCGTGAGAGGTTAAGAGAATTGCACAAATGTCTGCGAGGGTGCGAAAAAAGGGGATAGATTCAGCTTGTACTAACCAAAGTACTATTAGCAACACTCAATTACTGTACCGTATATGCTGTGCTTTATATAGAATCCTTTGTGAGTCACCTTTCGGAGACTTAGCGGGAAAAGTCATGCATAATTTAGGTTTAATTATATGTATAGTCAATAGACTTGCTTGAAAACTTTACAGAGTAAGAATATGGCTCAAATACTATGCCCTTTACACAAAAGTTTGAGGAACATCCTTACTAGTTATATTACTTTAAGCTTATTATTATCGATGTCTACAACAGCCTTAGCTGACAAGAACAACAATAATTCTGATGACCCTCCACCGCAGACTAGAGGAAGTTCAGGTGGTTCTAGAGGATGCGAGACTCAAACAGAAGCATCCTTAAGTAGTATTCCACATATTATCTTACTTGCACCTACGCAAAGTTATGGTCAAACTTTAGCAAATAGTCCAACATTCGCCTGGTTTGTGAAAGATAATAACTCCTGGCAAATGGAGTTTCGCCTTTATGAGTATGACGAAACTAATAAACAATCTATATTGGTAAAAGAGATTAAAGATGAAAATTTTAAAAGTTCCTCTGGAATCATGGTTTTATCTCTGTCTAATCTGGAATTGTTAGTTGGTCAAAGATATCTTTGGCAAGTCGAATTGGTCTGCGATGCTAATCGTCCTTCAGCTAATCCGTTTGCGATCGCTGCGATGAAAGCAGTTTCAACTCCACCGGATTTTAAAAAACAACTATCGCAGAGCAATAATGTTTTAATCAAGGCAAATCTTTATAACAAAGCTGATTTGTGGTATAACACTTTAGAAATTGCTTTAAGTTCCAAAAATGAGCCGACTCTTAGAGAATTAAGAGAGTCTCTTCTAGAACAGGTAGCAACTGGAACTAAAATAGAATTAAGAGAACAAACTAAACTAATACTGACAAATAGTAAAATACATCAATTGCAGCGCTAGGAGAAATGAGTCGTTCTAAAGGTCTTGTTGATACCAATTCGACGTGATGATGCACTTAAGTTTTATTAAACTAACTGCCAAGAAGGTTAAGAACGTCAAGTAAGAGAAGGGTAATCATTAGACCTCTTGCATAAATCAAAAATAAAGAACCCCACCCCGCATTTGCTAACGCAAATGCTCCCCTCCCCTTGGTAAGGGGAGGGTTGGGGGTGGGGTGTTAGGGACTTTTGCAAGAGACTCCATCAGCTGCGCTCACAAGGAACAATGAAAATAATCTGAGAATGATTTTGTGTTGTTTCAGCCTCTATTTTCAAGGCAGGTCTATTTAGTGCAAGTTTATAGAAAATTGGTATGAGTAAAAGTACGAAATTTTCATAGATGTAGAGATCAAAGCCAGTTACCAATGAGAATGAATGGTGCCCAATATCCGGGGTGACTTTCAAGTTGCTGCTGATGCGTTTGCAACCAAGCTATTTGAGCCGCCTGTAAGGCTTTGGCTTTACTCATTCCGCTATGCCAGTTTTGATAAAATTTCGCTATGAGTTGTGCCGTTGCTGCATCATCAACTTTCCATAGAGAAGCTATGGCACTTTGAGATCCGGCTTGGATGGCGATACCAGCCAAACCCAGAGTTTGGCGATCGCTACCTACTGCTGTTTCACAAGCTGTCAATGTTAGTAACTCAATCGGTTTATTTTGAGGGTAAATGCGATTAATAAGTTGATAAAGGTCGTTTAGTGTCAATTTTTCCTTGTAAATCTTACTTGGAAGTGATTTTTGGCGATTTACTGCAACTTTTTTCCCAGTTACTAAGAACGTTTCTCTATCATCAATACCAAATTTACCGTGAGTCGCTAGGTGAATTATTGGATAAGTATTTTTTTCTAATTCTTCTTGCAAGCGCTCAGGAGTAAAATCTCGATCCAGTAAGCCCTTGCTTTTGGGTAAACTTGTTGTAATTGCTTTCAACTCAGATTTAACTTGTGTAAGCGGCTCAAAAAATTTTGAGCCAGCATCTGTTTCGATGGTAGCTGGTTGTGTCAAGCCGAAAGCTAATACCTGTAATTTTTGTGGGTTTGACTGTTGAGGATTGGTTAAAGTCAATGCTGGAGCAAAGGCGATCGCATATTTTTCAATCACGAATTGCTTACCGTCAAACAGTACAGCTATGGGAATACTCCGAAGAATTCCATCTTGAATAAACACTAAAGTTTCAATTTTCTCTTTTTCTAAATCGCTGATAAAAGGACGAATAAACCAGTTATATACTTGTTGCGCTCTGGCTTTATAAGTGTTTTCCAAGTCAGAGCGTTTTTCTAGTTTAGTCCGTAGATCATTGATAACATCTCTAACTTCTTGACTTTTAACAGGCACCCAAAAAACTTTTGACTTAAATTTTTGATTCCCGTCAGATCAGGTGAGAATGATTGCAAGGCGCTCTTTCAAAATAATCGAACTCAATACAGCAGTGTTTTTCCCTACTAGTGGCACTGGTTTCTGAATAAGTGCTAAATCGCAATTATTCCCTAAATAGTTTTGTAGTTCTGCTAACCTTAACTCATTTATTATTGGAAGTACCGATTCTAAATTTTGTTGAATATCTGATTTTTGGACAAGATCATTAGTTTGCTCTAGGCGTAACTCTAGCAACTCGCGGTAAACTGGTTCTACTTTGTCTCGAAAGTCAAACTGTAAATCTCGCTGTTGCAGGATTAGCTCACTACGGATACTTTTGAGACTGTCAATAGATTTTTCATAAAAATTAATCGCTTCTTGCACTCGACCTGTGGCTCTAAATAAGCGTCCTGTTTGCCATGTCCACAAGTAAAGGTTCTCGTTAGCAACAGTGCCAATCAGGGCTTGTTGAGTTAAATTTATAGCTTGTTGATAATCTTGACGACATTCGTAAATGTGTCCTAATCGACCTTTGGCAAAGGATTCTCCCTCCTGATCTTGGATTTTTTGATTGATTGCCACAGCTTTGTTGAGTAGTTCAACAGACTTAGGTAACGATTCTGACTTCAAGCATTGAGTTGCTGGGTCAGTAGTGACCGACTCGTTCTTTTGGTTAACCAGTTGTAAAAGATTAGCAAGTTGAATCGCTGTATAAGCTTTATCACGAGAGTCAGGCAATTGTTCCAACACGACTAGGGCTTGCTGTAGTGTATTGTTAACTATGGCTGGCTCGTAAGGATGTTGGCGATCGTAAAGCCTAATTAAACCTACTAGCGATCGCAGTTCGTTTACTTTGTCATTCTGGCTACGAGCTAGATGCAGGCTTTGCTCAAAATATTGTACAGCTTGGTTATCATAACCAACAGTGTATTGCTGGAATTTTTGGGCAGCTTTGTTGTCGCCTACTTCACTGGCAAATTCGGCATGACGCTGATTGCGCTTTGCAAGACTAGCGTAGGTATTAGCTAAACCATTCAGGTTACACACCAGATAAGTTTGATTCTTAATGCCTTTGACGATTTCATCGCTGCGTTCAAAATCTTGAATAGCTTGCTCATACTTGCCTTGAAGACGATGAGCATTTCCCAGACTACCCCAAGCGGCTACTTCGCCTAGTTCATCTGACTGATGACGGGCAATTTCTATAGCACTATCTTGACTACAAGTTGCATTGCTTTGATTTTCACCGCACAAAATGGTAATTGCACGTCGGTGCTGTCCCAAGCTACTGTAGAGTTGAGCCTGTTCTGTCAGCATCCGTCCTACCTTGAGCGGCTCGTTTGTCTGACGATAGTAGTCAATAACTTGCTTTAATTGAGCGATCGCTTCAGGTATTTGGCCTAGTTGTTGGTATGCTCTTGCCAGGTATCTCTGTATACTCATTTTACCAGCATAATTACTGTTACCCTCTTGAGCGGAGGAGAGAGCTTTTTGCCAAGACTGGATCGCTCCTTGAATATCGCCAGCTTGATATAGCTTAAGTCCCTGCTGTACTGGCTCCATTAAAATTGGGGATTGGGCTGTTGCTATCTCTGCGATTCCCTTATGCCCAATTTTTAGGGAAGGATGTGCTAACCACAAGCATAAAATCAGCGTTGTCAAGAATAAAGCTGCCTGAACGCGACGGATATGGCAAAGAAAGCGTTGCATGATGGCATAAGGGAGACTATACCTGTGAATTTTACAAGATAAGTTTGCTTTAAGTAGCAATTAACATATTTTTATCCTGACTAAAATTTTCCAGTTATAGCTGTAGTAAGATAGATTAGGACAGTGTTGATTGCTCAAAGGCTTGAAAAAACTGGGTTTTTACTCAGCACGGGCTAAACCTTAGCTATCCGCTAACAGCACTCAGCACTTTGCTATACCTAAACACAAAAATTGTTGCCACCAAGTACTTGCTATTGGCCAAGTCAACTTGCAGACAGTGCCTTGTGGAGAGTCAGGAAATCGTCGAAACTTGCCTCTCAATTGTCGGGCTAAATCTTGAGCTTGGTCTGTTCCTTGCCCGCCACCTTGATACTTTTTAGATTTATTTGCAAATCCATTATCAATTATTTGTAGACAATACTCCTTCGACGATCGCGTACAAATAACATCAAGACGGGTAGCTCCCTGGGAATGTTTGCCGACATTACATAAAGCTTCTTGCAAAAAAAGGTACAACCCTCGCTTTTGATTTGCATTAAAGTTGCACTCTTCTAATGGTTCAAAATTGGGAGCAATAAAACTTTGGATTGTTGTCAATCCTTGAAAGTTTCTTCTTAAAGTAATGTCGTAGACATAATAAAGCATCTCAGCAATTGGAGTTTGCAAATCGATAACTTCACTTCCCTCTAAATAAAGACTATCACTGCGACTAAGCATTTCTTGACTGAGATAATCAGGAATAGTCCGTAACTCTCGATTTAGTTGTTCAAGTTGCGATCGCAATTTTTCCGGCTCTATCTCTTCCTCACCAAGATTTCTCAAGATCACAGCCAGGGATTGCAGAGGCCCATTATGGATTGCTTCAAAAGAGCGCTTAAGAGTTAAACTGCGCTGTTCGAGTAGCGCTCTTAAATCTCGGTCAAAAAAAAATGTCGTCAGTCCTGCACTGGTAAAAGCTAACAAGGTTGGTACTAAAGGAATCCACCAACCGAGAATCAGTCCAAAATAACAAATTCCGACGATTTCGATACTAGTTATACCAAGGCTCAACAATGTTTTTGCTGGAGATTGAAGGATTAAACCCAGAATGATGCCGATTAAACCCCAAGTTAAAATCCATAAATACTCCCAAATTTCTGACCATACTTTTAACAGTGGTCGTCTGTCTAAAACATGACTAATAATTTCACTCGTAGCATGAGCATGAACTTCTACACCATAAATCCATTGGTATTGATCAGAAGACTCGTCAACTCCTAAACCCGTGGTATAGAGTGTATTTTTAACTGCCGAGATGGTAAATCTATCTTTAACACTGGCAGCAGTCATGCCAATAATCACGGTGCGATCGCGAATCCAATTAGGATCAATTTTATTATTAAGGATATCCCTTAAAGATATGGTGCGAAAAGGTTGGGGATGAGAGCGAAAGTTTAATAGCACTTGAAAGCCATTAGCATCAGTTCCCACATATCCGCCAGAATTGGGGAGAAACCGGACTAGCTGACTTGAACCAAACTTGATGGGGTCTTTAGAGCGACTCCCATGAGCAAACTCTATTCCTTGCTCGTGCAAATAAAATTGTGCTAAACGCAGAGATAGGGAGTATTTCAGTTCTCCGGTATAAGTTTTACTTGCGATTAAGCTACGTCGCAGCTTTCCATCTGGGTCTACTATTGTATCTGCAAAGCCGACTCGTTCAGGAGGTAACTCAGGTGGTGGTTTAACATTAAAAGATTGCTTTTGATTTAATGTTACTTCAACTCCGATCAGATTTGGATTCTCTCTCCAGACAGGTGCAAGCTCTGCATCAGCCGAATTATTTTTATCTCTAAAAAGGTCGAGACCGATGACTCTGGGTTTGTAGCTATTTAAGATGTTCAACATTTGGGCAATTTCTTTATCTGGTATGGGAAACTTGCCTACATAGTTGATATCGTCTTCATCAATACCCACAATTACCACCCGCGAATCGACGGCTTCATTCGGTCGCAACCGTAACAATTGATCGAAAGCAAGCTACTCTTGTGATTGCAATAATCCTGTTGAGCGAACAAGTATAATTAATCCTATAACTGAAAGTCCTGGCAGCACTACTTCTCGCCAAAGTTTCAGTTCTTGCTGAAGTTTTTCCCATAAATTGCTTTTAGTCGAGAGTGCGAATTTCATCAGTTGATTAATCCGATTTTTCTAGCTGCGATCTCAATTTGAATTCTCAATTCTTTACCAGGTTCGTCATACACACCTAAAGAATCTTGCACTCTAATCCAGTAGTTGCGTACGGTGCGATCGCTCAACTTCATTTTTTGGGCGATCGCTTTATCTGTTAAACCTTCTTCATATTTCAGCGTTAGTACTTCGATCCGTTTTCGATCAAATTCTGGGCGCGATCGCAGTTCTGAAGATAAATAAATAGAGCCGCGCAATGCCAAGTCAACGAACTTTAACATTTCCCGGATCGGCAAAGACTTATCCATAGCTGCAAAGCCCCCTTCATAGGCATTAATCATCGGCTTGAGACGCACCAACGGTTTGACATTGGTACTCAGCACCACTAAATTAGGGGCGAGAGGGCTTGACATCAAAGTGTTGATCAGTTGCATCCCAACCTCAACCTTCGCTGGAGATTGAGGCTTTTCTGGCAAACATAAATCAACAATTAGCAAGTCTGGGTGGTGATGTTAAAATTGCTGATAGGCAGTCTGGGCATCCTGAATTGCAAAAATTTCTGCTTCTGGGTATTTTTCTTGAAGTGCTGGGATTGTACCTTGAAGAATAGCTTCATGGTCATCAACAACTAAAAATTTTTGTAAAGTTTGCTTTAGTTCTTCACTCATAACTGGTGTAATTTTCAATATATTTAAGCTAGCAAAACTATAGGAGGTCTAACTTTTTATGGCTAGAAATCTAACTTGCCATTTAAGTAAAACTTATCCTTTAAGACTATACAAATAATCAACTGGTTGCGTGTTGCAGTTTGAGGAATTTAGTTTTCCAAGATTGGAAAATCAGCGCCTTAGTTAAGGAAGATGACAATTTATCAACCTTGATGACGTAGTATGACTACTGGTTGTGAGAAGTCTATAAGTCTGGTGAAAGCTAAATTCAGGTGTTATCAAAGCTGGGAATCGCTGCTATTTGGTTCTGGAGCGAAAAGTATAACGGGATGGTGTGCGATGGGCTACGCCCCGCCTTTGGCGATCGCAACTTTTGTAATCACTAGCCCCGTTCACGCACAAATTGTTCCTGATAAAACACTTCCCATAACTTCCAGCGTCGCGCCAAGATGCACAGCTTGTACAATTGAGGGGGGAACAGTTCGGGGTAGCAACCTGTTCCACAGTTTTAGCGAGTTTTCCGTACCTACAGGCAAGGAGGCATTTTTTAATAATGCGATGCAGATTTAGAACATCTTGACTCGCGTCACAGGTAACTCAGTCTCGAATATTGATGGGATGATTCGGGCAAATGGCATTGCAAATTTATTTTTAATCAATCCCAATGGAATTATCTTTAACTCCAATGCCTCTCTTAATATTGGCGGTTCGTTTATTGCAAGTACAGCTAATAGTCTTAATTTTAATGATGGTATTAAGTTCAGTACTGTAAATTCTCAAACTTCACCTTTGCTGACTATCAATCTACCCATTGGCTTACAATTTGGGACGAATCCAGGAAATATTCAGCTACAAGGTTCTAATTTAGAAGTTAATCCTGGTCAGACCTTAGCACTTGTAAGCGGTAATGTACAGCTTAATGGTGGTCAACTCCTAGCTTTGGGTGGAAATGTGGAGTTGGGAGCTATGGCAGACACTGGTACAGTTGGTATGAGTATTAATGGCTCATACCTTGGTTTAAGTTTTCCTAATGGCGTTGAACGAGCTGATGTATCTCTCAGCAATGGCACTGATGTCAATGTACTCGCTGGTGGTGGGGGTAGTATTGCGATCAACGCCCGTTCCTTGGATATGACTGGAGAAAGTACACAGCTACAGTCAGGGATACCATCAGGGTTGGGTTCTATTGACTCACGGGAGATATTGAAATTAATGCAAAAGAGGCAATAAACCTGAATGGAAGTAGTATCTCTAATACGGTGCAATCAACAGCTGTAGGTAACAGTGGCGACATCAATATAACGACCGGATCGTTTTATACAACAAATGGTGGTCTACTAAATACCGAAACCTCTGGACTAGGGAATGATTGAATGTCACAACCCAAGGAAAAGGAAATGCAGGCAATGTGAATATTATTTACCCACTTAACTCCTTTGCCCACAAACATCATAGATACTTCACAGTTGATTGCCAATAGTTGCATTGGACGGAGTAAACGCCCAGAAGGGAAATTCATTATTACAGGGAACGGAGGTTTACCAGTGATGCCAGATGATCCTTCAATTGCACCCTATCAGACTTATCAAATTCCGACTGTCCAGAGTGCAAGTATATCAACACTACAAGAAAACGCTCTTGGTCTGGGAGACTTTATTACCGCAAGCAAACCTCACAATCTTTCTAAATCTACACCACTGATTGAAGCTCAAGGATGGATGTACGGCCCTCATAGTGAGGTGATTCTCACCGCCTCTACACCTACTGTCCCTGCTCACAGTTTTTGGTCACAATTCTCTACCTGTTCGGGTTTTTAAGAAGTTTTAGTTATCTTCAGAAATTGACTTTCCAATTTTGGAAAGTCAATTTCCTAACTTGACGATGTGCGTCTAATCAAATTTACCTATTGTAAAAGAGTGCAGTGAAGGCGAACACCCAAAACGCCAGTGCTGCACACACTCAACTTACTAACCTCCCTTAATTAACTAAGGAGAAAAATAATGTCTAACATCAACAACCAAACCCAAGACCTTTATAGCATCGAATTGGTGCAAGACCTTGACCACGAAGCCGCTGCTACTGTTAGTGGTGGTACATTATACATTTCAAAGGGATATAATGACACAGGAGATGATATAGGTCTCAACAAAGGATATACCGATTTAGGCTCCTATAAGAATAAAGTGTCCTGGTACAAGGTAACGGGTTACAAAGGTTGGTATGCCTACACTGGTAAGAATTACACAGGTAAAAAATACTATCTAAAACCAGGCAGCAAAGGTAACTTATACGGCGATGCTAACAACAACATCGAGTCTGTACTACCTGCATGATTACCTTGGTTCTATTTAATACCGCATACTAGAACACCGATTCAGTAATCGCAATTATGATGAAAAAACCAGGTTTCGTTGGGTTGCAACAAGGGATGTTTGGTTGTAAAAGACGTTAAAACAGGGTTTATCAGTCTTGTGTTTTATTAATGAATCGGTGTTCTAGAATCCTGAAAAACCTAAAAAAGAAAAGAATGCTCTCACCTTCCCTTTTAGCTGAGTAACATCCTTTTCTCACAGTTTGTAGGGGCGAGGTCGTTTTCGCTCCTACTTTTTGATTTAAATAAAGATAATACAAATAACGTAAATGGTAATATCCATAGCTTGCTTGAGCGTGGGAGTACGCGAACGGCATGAAAATCAAGTTGCAAACGGTGTAACCAAGTAATCCCCAAATTTTTTATGAAATATCAGGTTGTTCTCCAACATAGTGAAGAAGATTGTGGCGCTGCCTGCCTTGCAACTGTTGCTAAACATTACGGACGTACTTTAAGTCTGAGCCGGGTACGAGAAGCGGTAGGCACGGGGTCTCAAGGTACTACTCTGCTTGGTTTAAATCGGGGTGCAGAAGTTTTGGGATTCAATGTCCGCCAAGTCAAAGCTTCTCCTCAACTGATCGATAGTTTAGATAAAGCTCCAATGCCCGCAATCATACATTGGAAAGGCTACCACTGGGTAGTTTTATACGGGCAGAAGGGGAAAAAATATGTAATTTCTGATCCTGGATTTGGTATCCGTTACCTCAGCCGTAAGGAATTAGTCGAGGGTTGGAGCAATGGGATTATGCTGCTGCTAGTGCCAGACGACACCCGTTTTTCTGAGCAGCCGGATGACAAAATGACTGGCTTTGGGCGCTATCTGGTGCGTGTTTGGCCCTATCGCTTCCTTCTGGGTCAGGCGATCGCTAGAGCGATAATTACTAACCCGCCGATACTGATTTTAGATGAATCCACTGGCGCTCTCGATCCGGCCAGTGAAGCTGAAGTACTAGATCAACTGCTTACCTATCGCCAAGGCAAAACCACAATTTTAATTAGTCACCGCCCCAAAGTGATTGAGCGAGCCGATTGGATTGTATTACTAGAGAAAGGACGTTTGCAAATCCAAGGTTCTCCAGAAGAATTGCGCCAAATTGCTGGCGAACACTTGGGCTTCCTAGATGATGTTCGGTCATCAACTCCAAGTTTAGTGGTGAAATCTTCCAGCCATGCTAATGGCAAATACGCTGCCATTAGTTAATGCCATCCTCTTTCTTTGAAATTTTGGATTGCTCCTCGAACGAATAATTACTAATTTGTCATTTGTCATTTGTCATTCTTAATTAAAATCAAAAATCCTCTTTCCCTCAATTTATTATTATGGTTAGTCAGTCTAATTCTGCCTTGCTGCCCCAAGTTGAAGAAAACGATTTTCTTCCACCACTTGGTCATTGGACTACTATTGGCGGCGTGATCGCATTGGTTACTGTGACAATAGCAATTGCCGTCGCCTCTGTAACTAAATACAAAGTCACCGTTCAAGCACAGGCAAATCTGCGTCCGGCTGGTGAGTTGCGGCTCGTTCAGGCTGCTACGGAAGGCCCAGTTATGCGGATTTTTGTGAAAGAGAATCAGGTTGTCAAAACAGGAGATGCGATCGCTACTATTGATGACTCCCGCCTGCAAACCAAGAAGAGTCAACTTGAAAGTAGCATTGGGCAAATCAAATTACAACTGGTTCAAATCGACGCTCAGATTCATGCTCTTAATAACCAAGTTGTAGCCCAAACTGACAGCACCAAGCGTGCGGTTGCGGGGGCTGAAGCCCAATTGAGCAGTCGCAAGCGGGATTATCGAGATAAGCAAATTACTACTGTTAGTGATGTCCAAGAAGCCGCAGCGAATGTCAGAGCAGCAGCTGCCGGTTTAAAAGCAGCCGAGTCAAAGCGAAACCGATATGAGAACGTAGCCAAAGTTGGAGCTTTGTCACAAGATCAATTCGAGGAAGCACAACTAGCTGTTCGCCAGCAAGAACAAGCACTCTCTGCTGCCAAAGCCAAATTGCAAAGCCTACAAGCTGCTCTGAATCCAACTTCAGCAGAAGTAGCGATCGCACAGGAACGCATTGCTCAAGAAAAAGCTACGGGGCAAGGTAACATCGCCACATTAAACAAAGAACGCAACGCGCTTATTCAGCAACGAATTGAAATGCAAAAACAGTTCGAGCATGATGGCCGCGAACTTAAACAAGTAAATATCGAACTTAAGGAAACGATCATTTCTGCCACAGCAGACGGTGTGATCTCCAAGCTAAACCTACGTAACCCCGGTCAAACATTGCGCCCTGGAGAAGAAATCGCCCAAATTGTTCCTACTTCTGCCCCCTTGGTAATTAAAGCAGTGGTAGGAACTGAGGATAAAAACAAGCTGAAACCAGGACAAAACGTGCAAATGCGAGTTTCTGCTTGTCCTTATCCAGATTATGGTACTCTCAAAGGTAAAGTTAAATCAATTTCTCCAGATGCATTTTTCCCACCAGCGAATAATGGCGCTGCTACAGGTGCTTCTACAATTGCAACTACTCCCAAAGCTACTGCTGCCTTCTATGAGGTAACAATTGAACCTGAAGGTCTGTCTTTAGGTCGAAAAAACAGACAATGTTCCATTCAAATGGGAATGGAAGGCAGAGCCGATATTATTTCTAAACAAGAGACTGTACTCCAATTCTTTTTGAGAAAAGCAAGGCTAATTGCAGATGTTTGACACTGCTACTCACAGCTGGCGCAATCAAGAATGACACGATTTAATCACCATAGAACAACGATAATTTGGGCATCTTTATTAGTTTTTATTAGTAAATAAGATGCGTTTGTCCTGCTTGCTCGTCTGATTCACTGAGAATTTGCTGCACCAATTTTTGCCGGCCATCTGCGATCGCACTGTAGGGAATATTGCGCTGGAATTGAGCAAATTTATCAGAGATAAAATAGCCGCGCTTTTGGTTTATTGGTTTACAGATTTCCTGCACTAACGCAGATTTGCCAATGCCAGTATAATCCAGATACCAACATCATTTCGACTTGGAATTTTGGGTTGCCACTTGGTTGCCTTTGTGAAGTCGTTTCTGAATTGCTTGGTAAAGCAGGACTATGTTTCCAGGTTGATATCTTTATGAATGATATTGCCTGCATGGATTCTGCCCAGAATGTCGCAAACAGCGATCGCAATACTTAGAAATCGGTATAAGGGCATGGGGCTGAACATATCTGGGCGCTTGTGCATCAATTGTTGTAGGGATTCTCCGCCAAAGTCTTCTAAGAGAATCACCATAGCAGGGTAAACGCAAGAAAATTTATACTTGAGATGAGTTAGAGTGTAGAGGAATCGAAGGTTGTAAAACTTTAAGCATATACTCTTGATCCATGCT
>NZ_JBALEF010000040.1:0-16612 GCF_036918245.1 Nostoc sp. | reverse complement strand
GGTTGCTGGAATACGCCATTAGTATTGGATTTTACATGCTGAGGAGTACCTTAATTCAAAACCTGATAAGATGTCAAATGGGTTCTATAAGCAACTACAAGCTTTTGGCTAGGCAGAAGTGCCGAGTACCACCATCCGTCTTGCGTAGCTTCTACCATTGTCATCGAATCGCAATCCGTTGAAAAAGACGTTGGTGCTAAGAGTGTCACAACACCTACTAGCCGATCAAAGTGTTTTCGCTTATTCCCTTGACGCTTAGAAAACCAGCTTGTACGACCAGTAGCATCAATAATAAAATCCGCATCAACGTGCCACTGTTGACCTTCAGACTGTAAAAATAGCCTCCACCCATCATATTGTCTTCGCTCAAAGCCAACTACCTGAGCGTGGCTTTGTTTTATGGCACCGGATTGAACTGCTACATTGGTGAGCATTTTGTCGAATTTTTGTCGATCTAGATGCCACCCTACGCCGTTGGGGTCGAAGATGAAGTCGTAATCTACAAGTTCTTGAGAACCCCAAGCAGAACGGTTTCCGTAAGAAGGGAGATGAGCATCCTCTATAAATTGCTTCCAAACTCCCAATTTTTGAAGTAGTGGCTTCGCTAAAGGAGGTAGCCCTTCTCCCACCTTCCAACTCATGTCATCAGAGCGATCGATAAGTAGCGTCGAAATTTGAGATTGAGCGAGGAGCATGGCGGCAGTTGATCCAGCCGGTCCACTGCCAATTACGGCAACTTTGGCTAAAGAAATCACGACTTAATGGACTGCTCCTCGTCCCCATATCTTGCCTTGGGGATGCTGTTCGGTTGAAACTGAAGTCACCAGTGACATAGTTCTTCGTGGGCGCAGCTTCTCTGCCGAAATTGCAGCAGGTTCGGCTTGCTTGAGGGAGTGAGCCCAGTCATGCCATAGCTTAATTTCCTCATCACTAAAGACCTTATACATAGGTCCTGTGAATTCAAATTTAGTGAACAAGTAGCTCTTTTCTGGCTCATCTGGATTGATATAGCGGTTATCAACCAACGCTGTTAGGAAGTTGTCTGGATCCTCAAACCAGTCATTCAGCAACATTGGTCCAACCTTGATGGTTCCATGATTAAGACTGGCAAAAGGCTTTTTGCGTTCGAGCATCTCGATCATTCGTTGCCGTAGTTGGTCTTTCATAGGGGTTAACTTTCTTTTTTCTAGCAAATCTGCCAAGTCTTGACCAACTGTTCCCGTTAGGGCAAAGGCAATATAGCCATTCCAAATCCGCTTCCAGCTTTCCTGTACTGCTTCTTCGCCACTTGCAGCCAATACCTGATCCAAATAGATATCGACTGCACGTTTAGCTTTAGCTCCGTGCCCAGCAGCGGCATTATCAATGCCAATATGCAGGGAATAAAATTGCGAATCAATGCCAAAAAAACTGAATAAATCTCTAGTTGGTACCAGTCCTACAACTTCCCACTCGAGTTGCAGGGTCATGCCCAGTAATTCTGGGAAGAATGATTCAGAAAATTGAGAAATTACCAATTCAAAGAGTGAAGTAGTGTAAGCTGAATCCAACATCTCTGGATTGTCAGCATAGTCACGGGTATTAACATCTTGTAAATAAATGCCAACGCTGTGAAGCAAATCACTATAAAGATTACAGTGATTTAATTCAGTAGTCCCATTACCCGCTTCGTCCATCCAAATTCCAAAAAGTAGTGCGTGTACTTCGTTGATCGGACCTGTTCTAGTAACATTGCGAAGCCAAGCTCCGTCAAGTTGGTTAAATGGTGCAAGTTGACGAATACGTTCCTTGATATCCTCTTTCGTTTTAAAGACAGGATCTTCTGACGGGTTATATGTTGCAGCTTGATTAACAAGGTTGTTGTAAATTTCGTCGAGTTGGGCTTCAAACGCATCCTTACTGTAATCAAAGTAGCGATAATAGCTCGGAAAAACTGGGTCACTCTGCATTGCCCAAGCTTGAGCAAGGAATTCATAAGCCAAGGAACGCGCTTTGGGCAAGAAATCTGGAAAGGCATCAATATTCATCATCATATAGAAATATTCACGCTCACTCATGCCAACATAGGGATCGCGCTCTGTCTCAACAAACACAACATCGCCATTGATTCCTTCTTTGGCAACTACAAAGCCAAGTTGGCTCCATTTAGCAACCATATCATTATCGCCGATGTATTGCTGCTTTTTGACACGCTCATCATACTGCTCTTTCGTTTCGCCTTCCCTCTGGATAAGAGGAGGAGGGAAGATAGCTTCCTGCCCAGCAATACCACGATCCCAACGTTTACGCTCTGCAAGCATACTTTCAAGAGTATTCTTTGGATCAGTAAGCTTTAAGTCCTTGGTCGCTCTGATAAATTCTTGTTCTGTAACTACGTCATCGGGTCGCTGCGCTGGCCACCAATGGATTTGACACTCATAAAAATCTGCCTGCCAGGGAACTGCCATATATTTAGTAATATCACCTGGTTCTAACTCTGCTTTCAAGCGGAACGGTTCGGAGTATGTTTCTTTATCGGTTGAGATATAGGTCATTTCGATCCCAGGAAAGAATGCACCACCGACACAGGGTTCAAGGGCAGCTCTGTCGAGTGCTGAAGGTTGCTCCTTAACTGGAATTTCCGTAAAAGCTAGCATAGTCAGGGAAGTGCCAGTCCAGTCATTCTCAAAGTTGCCCTCAGCCCACCTTTTGAGAACCTCATACTGGCTTTTGATTACAGTCAGCCATTTTTTGGGGTCTTTCTCTTCTACATCGCCATCATCGCCAGACAATTGGGGCATGAAGTAGTAGTTTGCTTGAGCAGGATCTAATTTTTCTGGGTCTCGAAATCGATTAAAAACATATTCACGCAAAGATTTACCATTGCCAGTATTATCAGCAAGTTCCTCCAATAGTTTAGGGTTAGAAAAGTCTCCACGCGTTCCAGGTCCATGCCCACGAAATGATCTAGCGTTTACCCACTGGTAATTTGCACCCCTTACCAGAATCGGATAGACATCTTGGGTAAAGGAAATACGATCGGGAACTGGGAACCAGTTTTGATTGACTGCTACTTCTTTAGCAACATCGTACAGACTGACTAGATTATCGATTTGAGGAGCATAATTCGGTGGCGTTACCAGTACCCAAGAGCCAGTAACTGGAATCTCCTTGCCATTTTTCAACACTACTTTAGCAGTCACAGATCCATCTGAAGTATCGTCAAACCATGAATCATTATTGGCGTAGTGTGTGATTGGATTGTCCAATTTGATAGAGCCTGAATCACCGTAGCCACCAAGTACCAATAGGTGACCAGCTTCATCTGTGCGGAGTTCTCCCAGAGGAATTTCTTGATGAAAAAACTTGCCCCCATCGAAGCGATATTCCAAACCACTTTTATTAGGACCTGAAATCGATCTCGCTCCTGGATCTATGACTAACACAGCGCGGGCATCAGGATTTTGGGGTGTATTCTGAATATCATTATTGCGTAGTGGTTGATCTGGGTGATATCTGCCATGAAATTCATGCCAAGATGCTTTCTTGTTAGCAAGATGTACAGTCCAGGTTATATCAGCATCCTCTGTCGTAATTTCTTGAACCACATTGTTTTGGTCATCGTATGCATAGATGCGAAAACGAGATGCCTGTCGTTTGATTCGACCTTCGGAGTCTTTGAACCCTCCTTCTGGAGTAGGGGCATGCCCTGGTGCTTCTGATGCAATGAAGAACTCATTGGGGCTGTTGCCCAACCGAGCAATACCAATTCCTGGGTAAATTTTGCAGTGCGCTACCAAATCAAGGCTCATAGCTCTCCCTATAGAGGTATAGAAAAACTGAGGTTATTATATGTTTCGAGTCAAGCTGAAGGCGTGTTAATTTTTGTAAGTATTGAGCCGAGATACGGATACTGTTAGCGAATTATTTCTTAATATTGCAATTAACGATAAAGCCGTCGTTTCTAAAAATGTTGGTTTTCCTTTAGCCAAACCAAGCTACGGAAAAATTAGGTTTTTTGGGACTTTAAAGTATTAAGTTATATTTCGCCAACAGCATCCGTCTCTACCCTTACTTTCTACTCATGAAATAAATCCAAGTCTGTGACAGCACCAACACTGCTAGAAGAAACTAACTTAGCATATTTTGCTAAGATGCCTTTTGTATAACGGGGTGGACGGGGTTGCCATTTGGCGCGGCGACTAGCTAATTCTGCATCAGAAATGTTGATTTGTAACAAGCGAGAATTAGCATCAATAGTGATGCTATCACCTTCTTCGACCAGAGCGATCGCACCACCAACGGCGGCTTCGGGAGCAACGTGTCCGACTACCATGCCGTAAGTACCGCCGGAAAAGCGTCCATCAGTAATTAACCCGACTGCATCACCTAAACCCGCACCAATAATTGCTGAGGTGGGTGCTAGCATTTCCCGCATACCAGGGCCGCCTTTGGGCCCTTCATAACGGATGATAATCACATCACCGACTTTAATCTTACCTGCAAGGATGGCATCTAAGCATTCTTCCTCAGAATCAAATACCCGTGCAGAACCAGTAATGCCGGGATTTTTCACTCCGGTAATTTTTGCTACTGCTCCCTCTGTAGCAAGATTCCCTTTCAGGATGGCTAAGTGACCTTGGGCATACATCGGGTTATTCCAAGGCCGAATCACATCTTGATTGGTGGGTGGTTCATCGGGGACATCTGCTAAAATTTCGGCGATGGTTTTACCTGTGATGGTGATACAGTCACCGTGAAGTAATCCATGTACCAATAGCATTTTCATCGCTTGGGGAATACCACCAGCTTGATGTAAGTCTGTGGCAACATATCTACCACTGGGTTTTAAATCACATAAAACAGGGACACGATCGCGAATAGTTTCAAAATCATCTAGATTAAGTTCTACACTAGCCGCACGAGCAATCGCCAGAAAATGTAACACGGCGTTAGTTGAACCACCCACAGCCATAATTACAGAAATAGCATTTTCTATAGATTTACGGGTGATAATTTGTCGAGGTAACAGTTGATTACGAATTGCTTCTACTAATACCTTGGCTGATTTTTCCGTGCTATCGGCTTTTTCATCATCTTCTGCCGCCATTGTGGAAGAATAGGGTAAACTCATGCCCATCGCTTCAAAGGCCGAGGACATAGTATTGGCTGTGAACATCCCACCACAAGAACCAGCACCAGAACAAGCGCGGCGTTCTACTTCCATCAGTTCGGTGTCGTCAATTTTACCAGCGCTGTATTCACCCACAGCCTCAAAGGAACTCACAACAGTCAAGTCGCGGCCCTCATAGTGTCCGGGTTTAATTGTCCCACCGTAAACAAAGATAGCCGGGATATTCATCCTTGCTATTGCAATCATCGCCCCTGGCATATTTTTATCACAGCCACCGATGGCAATGACACCATCCATACTTTGACCATTACAGACGGTTTCAATGGAGTCAGCAATCACTTCTCGTGACACTAGGGAATATTTCATCCCCTCAGTTCCCATAGAAATCCCATCACTAATAGTAATTGTGCCGAACATTTGCGGCATTGCCCCGGCTAGTTTAATTTCAGCTTCAGCTATGAGTGCTAGTTGATTAATCCCTATGTTACAGGGGGTGATGGTGCTGTATGCATTAGCCACACCCACAATTGCTTTGTTAAAGTCTTCATCTTGAAAACCTACTGCACGCAGCATAGCGCGATTTGGCGATCGCTGCACCCCTTGTGTGACAACTTTACTTCTGAAATTCTCTGACGTTGTTTTTTCACTCATTACTCTGGCCTCTATCAAATCTCTGTACGAGTATGATATGTAGCCTTTTTTGAGATGTCCAATATATATTTATTTAAAATTGATACTTATAAAGTTTCAAAAAGATGGGACTACGACACCTGAGTTACTTTCAGTAGACCGAAAAGTTTTGTGATAGTCATTAGAATATTTTCATGCAAGGCTTTTGAAACTTGTTTCATCGGGACTTCCTTGAAGACTCAAAAGTAGTCAGAGATAGATTTATAGCGTATTTCAGGTAAATGAAGTACACGGGTAGGGGCATAACATGTTGCATAGGTGTCAACTTAAGGTAAAAGTTAGGTAAGAGAAAGCGTTCTAGAGTTGCCCTCATCCCCTAACCCCTTCTCCCATGTTGGGAGAAGGGGAACTGGAGAATTATACTCCCATCTCCCAATTTGGGAGAGGGGCTGGGGGTGAGGGCAAAACCCATGCAGTGAGGAGATTTCAGCTTAAGTTGACACCAATAAACATGTTGTGCCCCTAAGATTATCTGTACCTCACCTTGGCGTAGCCTCTCGTAGAGAAGTTGCAATCTGCTGTATATTTAAACAGTAGCGCGACTCCAAGTTAAGTCGATTAAATCTAAGACGTAATCCACAGAGTTATCTATATAATCTTCTGATTCTTCATTACCAATTACACACAATTTACCCCCAGTAATATAAATTTGATCTGGTTCTTTGTAGTAAGCTTTGTGATCACTAATCCATCCTGGCTTATCACCATTTGTTTTTACTTTTTCTATTTCAAATGTGTGGATATGTAATCTATAAACTGGGGTTTCATTATAGATTCTTGTACCGCAATATCCTAAACTGCCAATGATATATATATATTCTCCAACTAATATAGCTGAATGAAAATCAGTTGGCGGGAAAATATATTGGGGATAACCAAAAATCTGAAAATTACCATCACCTTGATAAACTACAACATCGTTATATATACAAAAATTAGAGTCATAGTAGTCTTCATGTTCACCAGCAATTTCTACAATTCTGCCATCTGGTAATTGTGTAATGGTTCTGCCAAATCGGTCATAGCACCATACTTTATATTGCCGATTTCCTGTATCTTTAAAAGTATTTTGGGCGTCATAAGCAGAACAACCCTCATAAATCATCACCTGCCAAAAAGGTATTTTCATCAATTCTGGATTGCTTTTGCCAAAGCGCGGATGTTTGCCAGCAAAATATTGCTCTGGTGATAATTCTGATAGTGAGAATTTGCTGTTGGCAATTCCGGTGAGCGATCGCCGCATATCATTGTTAATATCGCTCACATCTTCACCAGCTGCAATTAACATTTTGACGATTTCTTTCTTTGTCGCTATCTTAATGGCTTTGTCATTGCAATGATTGATTATACTGGGGTTTGCGCCAGCTTCTAGTAAAATTCTGACACAATCAGTAGCACCATACTCTGCTGCGATTATTAACGCAGTGTTACCAAAATCATCAGTGGCTTCAATATCCAATCCCTCTGCAATTAACCACTGTAGGATTTCCAGCCTATTGTCTTCTATCGCATACATTAACGGCGTTTTTCCGCAGTTTCCCGTATCGTTGTGATTTGCTCCCGCAGTTAGGAGTAATTTGGCTTTAGGTAGTTCACCCATTTGAATACTCAATAACCAAGGGGTTCTATACCAACAATCACGCACATCTTGATCTGCTCCTTGCTCTAGTAATAACTTTACTTGCTCTAAGCTCCCAAAAACTATAGCGTGCATTAATTCTGTCCATCCCAGTTGCTCTGGGTTAGCACCCGCGTTCAATAATAATTTGACAGCATCAAATCTTCCAATATGAGCAGCTACTTTAATTGCAGATTCACCATAGCGACTAATGCCATTGACAGCAGCACCTCTAGAGATGAGTAAATTTAAAGTTGATATTAAGTTTTCATCCTGCAAGATATCTCGACCATGCATAGCATTAATTAAGACATCATATCCGTCTGGACTTTGATAATTAATATCTGCTCCAGCATCTAGAATCAATTGAATTTTATCCAGATTTCCTGACTGCACAGCCAACCCAAGTACGGTGTTTTGCTTGACAACAGCATTCACATTCGCGCCATGTTTCAAGAGGAAGTGAATCATATCCACGTCTACTGTAGAGCTACTAACTGCACACATTAATGGTGTTTGCAGGGAATGCTTTTCTATGCAATCAATATCAACACCATTGGCTAGTTTACGTGCAACTCCAGCTATATTGCCCTGCTGTACATAAATATGAATTTTTTGCATAAATTTTCTGAGTTAACTTCTGATATAAATTATCGGCGTTAGATATCTTGCAAAAGTTCGGTTGAGGTAAGAGACGCGATGAATCGCCGTCTCCACAATAATCAGTCTTTTGTAGAGACGGCGATTTATCGCGTCTTTGTGATCTAGAATTTTGATCAAAAAACCTTAACCGAACCGTATTACCTAACACCTACCCCTTAATTTTGTGATTTATGCAAGAGGTCTAATAATTTAAATTTTATCTTAACTAATTTTTTAAGTAAGCTATCGCACTTTACGCTCTTGGCATTTACACTGCGGATTCTGCTTGCAGTATGTACAGCGCGAAACCCAAAAAAAAGGGATAAGCCTAAAGCCTATCCCTAAAAAATCAATTAATTAATCAATGTATCAAGTTCCTGAAGTCCAAGAATTGATGTACTCAATTTGATCGGGTGTTAGGCTATCAATCGTGATACCAATAGCCTGCAATTTCAACCGAGCAATTTCTTGATCGACTTCAACAGGAATTGAGTGCAAACCAGGTTCCAACTTACCCTTATTCTTCACCAGGAATTCACAAGCCAAAGCTTGGTTGGCAAAACTCATATCCATTACCGCGCTGGGGTGTCCTTCAGCCGCAGCTAGGTTAATCAAGCGTCCTTGTCCGAGAACTACAACTGATTTACCATTTTTCAACTTATACTCTTCGGTGAAAGGACGAACTTCTTTGATTTCCTTAGCTTGTGCAGCCAAGTATTTCAAATCAAGTTCCAAGTCAAAGTGACCGGAGTTACAAACGATCGCACCGTCTTTCATGACATCGAAGTGTTCACCACGAACGACATGCTTGTTACCAGTCACAGTGATAAATATATCACCTTGGGGTGCAGCTTCAGCCATTGGCAGGACGCGGAAGCCATCCATTACGGCTTCAATTGCCTTGATGGGGTCGATTTCAGTGACGATGACATTAGCACCCATCCCACGGGCGCGGAGGGCTGTACCTTTGCCACACCAGCCATAACCGACGACGACAATGTTTTTACCAGCCAACAAAATATTTGTGGCGCGGATAATGCCATCTAGGGTTGATTGCCCAGTACCATAGCGATTATCAAAGAAGTGCTTGGTGTCGGCGTCGTTAACGTTGACTGCGGGGAAGGTGAGAACGCCTTCTCTAAACATGGCGCGTAGGCGCACGATACCAGTGGTGGTTTCTTCGGTGCTACCAATCAAATCAGCGATTTGGTGTTGGCGTTGTTGTACCAAAGTTGCAACCACATCGCTACCGTCATCAACAATGATGTTGGGGCGATGATCTAAAGCTATTTGAACGTGGCGGTTATAAGTTTCGTTATCTTCGCCTTTTTGAGCAAAGACGGGAATTTCATGATCGAGGACGAGGCTAGCGGCTACGTCATCTTGCGTTGATAAGGGATTGCTAGCAATTAAAAGCGCGTCTGCACCACCGGCTTTCAGAGCGATCGCCAAATGTGCTGTTTCTGTTGTAATGTGGGCACAAGCTACAAGGCGTAAACCAGCGAAGGGCTTTTCGATAGCAAAGCGATCGCGAATTTGCCGCAAAACTGGCATTTCGCGTCCAGCCCATTCAATGCGCTGTCTTCCCAAGGCAGCTAGGCCGAGGTCTTTAACCTCGTGCTTTAATCGGGGAGAAGTTGCGGTCATCAAAAGTTACCTCAAAAAATAAAAAAAGCTACGTAAAGTTTACGCACTCTACTAGGTTATTCTACTACTGGCGATTTTTGCTTGTATGAAAGCAAATCACTAGTGAATAGTCCTCAAAACTAGCTTGACGTTTGATAGACGGAATGTCAACTTACTCCCCAGCTTCTTCCTTTTTGTTTTATCTTTGGTAAGAGTAAGACTATTCTCAGCCTTAAATCCTGATCTTAAGTATATTGTCATCTATCTAAAGATAGAAGATAACAAAAAACATCAAAATTTAATCATCTAAAGGGAAAACCTCTACTTTAGATAGGTACATCTAGACAAAGTGATTGCGGAGGATGGCTATAGAAGTAGTAACTAGTAAATTTTACTTAAGGAGGTGTTTGAGTGCGCTTTCAATTTTTGGCGATCGCCAGTTCAATGGCTATAGCCGTTGTATCTGTGCCAAAAGCCACAGCCCAGATTCCTTTTTTACCGCAACTGCAAGCTCCCAGCAGCGTGAGTAATGATTCGGATAACAGAGTTGTTTCGGGCTGGATTTATTTAGATGGTCGTCGGTTATTTCAAATAGCGGCAACAAGAACCAACTTTCCTGAGCGTTCAGAAGATATTCAAAAGAAGTTGGATAAAATTGGCCAGAATTACTTTCAATCACCAGCAAATACACCAGTCAAGGTAGAAGTTCGCCAAGTCAACGGATTACCAGTAATTTATGTCAACGGTCAATATCTAATGACCGTTACTTCTGAAGATGCTGCACTGCGACAGGTAGATGTATCAACATCGGCAAATCAAGTCAAAGAATCGTTAGAAGAAGACTTGCAACAAGCAAAGCAAGAAAGACAAACTCCATCTCTAATCGACCAAGGTAAAATTGCTGCTGGTACCGGAGTGGCAATGGTGATTATCAGTTTGGGGCTATATGGCTGGCAGCGGCGTTCCCAAAAGGATTTAGAACACTCCATTGCCTCCCAACCGCAAAGGGAACTCTTCAACTACCCAAAACCAGCAGATCAAGCAATTACAACACAACTCAATCAACGACAACAGCAACATCTCCAAGAAGCCAAGAGACGATTGTTTGAGCTCGGTCAAGCCGGAATTTGGGGAGGTGGAAGCTTCTTTATTTTGGGTCTATTTCCCTATACACGAGGTTTTCAGGTAGCAATTCTTATAGCTGCCCAATTTCCTTTGCGATTAGGTGTCGTATGTCTGGCAACCTATGTAACAATTCGTTTGACCTACGCCCTAATTGACCGCTTTGCTTCCACTTTAATCAGCAGTGGTGCTTTTCTCACCCCAGAAAGTTCTGAACGGCTGCAACTGCGAGTTTCCACATTCTCTGGTGTAACTAAAAGTATCACTACTGTTATCTGGATAGGAGTGGGCTTCTTGCTAGCGCTGGTATCTTTGGGGATAGATATCGTTCCCTTACTAGCGGGTGCGAGTTTAGTTGGTGTTGCATTGTCTTTGGCATCGCAAAACTTAATAAAAGATGCGATTAACGGTTTCTTGATCATTTTAGAAGACCAGTATGCTTTAGGCGATGTGATTAATGTGGGAGACGTAGGAGGCTTAGTAGAAAATCTGAATCTGCGGATGACCCAACTGCGGGATTCTGAAGGACGCTTGATCACAATTCCCAATGGTGAAATTAAAGTTGTTGCCAATCTTTCTAGTCGTTGGTCACGAGCCGATTTAACAATTCCCATCGCCTACCAAGCCGATACAGATGAGGCTTTGAAGTTGATTGCAACTATTGCCGATAAGATGAATCAAGAAATGCAATGGCAGAGTCAAATTTTGGAACCGCCGCAAGTTTTGGGAATAGATCAATTTGGCGATCGCGGTTTGGTTATTCGTGTCTGGATTAAAACACAGCCTCTCAAACAATGGGATGTCGCACGGGAACTTCGCCGCCGCCTGAAAGTTGCCCTAGATGAAGCCGGAATTTCCATCTCTGTACCTCAACAAGCAATTTGGGTCAATGACGAGCAGTTCTTAGGTTTTCAGGAGAATGGCAAAACTAATTAGAAATTTAGATTCATTACCGCATTTTTCAGTTGATTAGACCCAACCGTGACTTCTCCTAGCAGGGGAGCAGGGGAGCAGAAGAGCAGAGGAGAAGTTGCAGTAAATTTTTCCCCTCCGTCCCTCTGCCTCTTGTACCCAATCTCCTATCTTGCGCGATCGCCAACACTAAACCTTAATAAATTCTTATATTAATAAAAAGCTACTATCTCACTAACGAGTATTGAACTTTCACTGATTTATGTTTGTCAATACCTTCATCAAACGTCCAGTCCTGACGACGGTCTGTACGTTCATTATTTTGCTGCTGGGAAGCATCTGTATTCCGATCCTTCCCATTTCTCAGCTACCAGACCTCGCTCCGGTGCAAATCACCGTTAGCTCCAACAATACTGGTGCAGATGCTCAAACAACAGAGAATAGTGTCACCAACATTATTGAGCGACAAATTAATGGTGTTAAAGATGTATCTTATATATCTTCTAATACCGGGAATGATGGTTCTAGCAATATAACCGTCTCCTTCCCAACTAATGTCAATAGCGATATTGCTCAAGTAAACGTTCAAAATAAACAAGCACTTGCTGATCCTCAACTGCCAGATACAGTTCAACGAACAGGTGTTACCGTTGAAACGGCATCGAGCAGTCTGCTTCTGGTTTATGGGTTTTACTCAGAAAATAATGAGTATGACAACATTTTTATCAGTAACTATGTCGATCTGTATATTTTCGATCAGATCAAACGGCTTCCCGGTGTAGGAAGTGCCAGGGTTTTTGGGGAGCGCAAATATGCCATGCGTCTCTGGCTTGATCCTAATAAGCTTGCCCAACATCAACTAACTCCTCAAGATGTTACAGCCGCCCTGCAAGAACAAAATATTCAGGTGGGTGCAGGGGCAATTGGTAAGGAACCAGCACCAGATAATCAAAGCTTTGAATTTGCTTTACGGGCAACCAGTCGATTTAAAGATGCGGCTGAATTTGAGGACATGGTGCTGAAGGTGAGTCAAGGTGGCACTAATAGCACTACTAATAGCGCCACTAATAGCGCCACTAATAGCGCCACTAATAGCACCCTAGTTAAGGTCAGAGACATCGGTCGAGTTGAACTGGGAGCAGAGAACTATCTTGCTGATGCCAAATTCACCATCCCAGGAAATGCTCCCAAGGCAGCTGTGGGTTTGGGTATATATCAACTTCCGGGTAGTAATGCCCTGAACGTTGCTCATGCTGTTGAAAACCAGATCAAAATATTAGAGAAGAATTTTCCACCTGGACTAAAAGCACAGGTGGCATTTGATACCACTCCATTTGTAGAAATTTCTTTAGAAGAAGTTCTGCACACTCTGGTTGAGGCGATTGTCCTGGTGGTCTTGGTAATTTTTGTCTTTTTGCAAGACTGGCGTACCACGATCATTCCTACTGTTGCGATCCCCGTTTCCCTGATTGGGACGTGTGCGGCTCTGTTGGTTTTAGGATTTCAGATTAATACACTGACCTTATTTGGTTTCGTTCTGGCGATCGGAATCGTCGTCGATGATGCGATTATTGTGGTCGAGGCAGTTGCAGTCAAACTAGAGCAGGGTATGAGGCCTTTTGAGGCCGCTGTTGAAGCCATGAAGGAGTTAACAGGGGCAATCATTGCCACTTCACTTGTACTCATGGCGGTATTCATTCCAGTTGCATTCATTCCGGGCACTACTGGGATTGTCTACAAACAATTTGCGTTAACGGTTGCTTGCTCCATTGGCATCTCGACCTTCAATGCCTTAACCTTCTCTCCGAGTATGGCAGCCATCCTCATGCGTCCAGCTCAGACTCCACGGGGCCCTTTAGGTTGGTTCTTTAGGCAGTTTAATCGGGGATTTGGCTGGTTCACGCGCCGATATGTCGGGTTTGTTAGCTACCTTACCCATGTCAAGCCGATTGTAATTGGGGTTTTCATTACTGGTTTAGTCGCAACGGTTTTGATGTACAGAGCAGTACCTACCGGATTTATTCCAGAGGAAGACCAGGGTTACTTCTTTGTCATTGTCCAGGGGCCAGACGGGGTTTCTTTGAAATACACTGAATCTGTTATGGAGCGGGTTGCCAAAGAAGTCACATCGCTTCCCGAAGTTCAAGCTAGTTTTATGATCAGTGGGTTTGGTTTCGATGGCAATGCTTCTAATTTAGGCATTGCCTTTGCTAATCTGAAACCCTGGAAAGAGAGAGTTAAAGAATCTGAGTCTGTCTATGGAATACTTCAGAGGATGAACAAAAAGCTCTCTGCAATTACAGATGCTAGAGCGATCGCTGTGAATGCTCCTCCAGTGAGAGGATTAAGTACTACGGGTGGTTTTGAGTTTATCATTCAAGACAAAACCGGAAGTGCGCCGATTGAAACCCTAATTGAGAATGCTCAAAAATTGATTGGGGCGGCAAATAAAAATCCTGTTCTCCAAGGAGTCTTCACTCAGTTCACCGCAGACACTCCCCAATTTGACATTCAGGTAAACCGCAATCAAGCCAAAGCTCTCAACGTCGAACTCAACGATATCTTTGGAACGTTGCAAAGTTACTTGGGGTCGCAATATGTGAATGACTTTGTGCAGGGACAGCGACAGTATCGAGTATATGTCCAAGCAGATGGGGTGTTCCGCTCTAATCCAGATGATATTGGCAAGCTGTATGTTCGCTCTGCAAATGGTGCGATGATTCCGTTGAGCAGTTTGGTGAAAATTACTCCCTTTGTGGGGCCGAAAACCATCTCCCATTACAACTTGTACAGGTCAATCAAAGTACAGGGCGCTCCTGCTCCCGGTGCTAGTTCTGGACAGGCAATTAAAGCGATGGAGCAAATTGCAGCAGAAAACTTACCTCAAGGATTTGGTTATGAGTGGACAGGGACTTATCTCCAAGAGAAGACATCTGGGGGAGCTACGGGCATGATTTTTGCCTTAGCGATTGTGATTGTCTTTCTGGTGCTATCAGCTCAGTATGAAAGCTACATTGACCCGATCATTATTTTGCTGACGGTTCCTCTAGCAGTCTTGGGAGCGATGACAGCAATTTGGCTACGATCGAATATTTTCATGGTAGGTAGCCTCTTCCCAAAAGTGGTGGATGATATCTATTGCCAGGTAGGTTTGGTGACTTTGATTGGTCTAGCTGCGAAAAACGCGATTTTAGTCGTGGAATTTGCCAATCAATTGCATGAGCAGGGCATGAGCTACACAAGGGCGGCAGTGAAAGCGGGGCAAGAACGTCTGCGACCGATCTTAATGACATCTTTTGCCGCGCTGTTAGGATTTTTACCCTTGGTAATCTCTCAAGGAGCTGGAGCCAGCAGCCGTTGGTCTTTAGGAACAGCGCTGTTTGGGGGGCTGCTGCTTTCAACGTTCTTAAGTTTATTCTTAGTGCCAATTTTGTATATTTTGGTTAAGAGCTTGGCTCAGGCTATATCACCTCGGAAGGGATCGGGAGGTTCAAAACCTCCAGATTCTCCAAATGGAACTTCGGGATCTAGACATGAGGCTCTACCGGCTGGCTCAAGTCAGCCAGAGACGCAACTTAGGTCTCAGCAGGATGGGATAACCTAACTTTTGCCCTTAAGTCTCCTAGCAAAGTGCAGATAACCTGAGAATGCTTGCCAGTGTTAGGGGACTTCTCTTAGTCCCCGCATCTTTTTTTTAGCGATTTGAACTATGCAGGTTAAAAGCGTATCAGCTTATCCACAACATTCTCTAACTCTGATACCATTTTCTGTAATTTCCTGCTAGCTAAAAAAATTAGTCGAATAGAATTAAGTACTTAGATAAGGAAGAGTGAAATGGGACTTAGCGACGGACTTTTGAACCCGACCAAAAAGGCTATGGTCATAGATGATTGTTGCAACATGATAGAAGGACAGCTCGCATCCAAGTCAGGCATGAGCGGCATCGCTTTGAAAACTGCCTTTGCTGCTTTGAAGGGGGTTAAACCAGGGTACATTCCCTATGTCGTTGAGCAGATATTACCGCAATGCTTTACAGCTCTCGATCCCATCTGGACTCAAGGCGTAGAGAAAGGCGACCCAGTTGAATATCTGAGTGCGAATCGCTCTAATACAGCAGATGCACTACTGAGTGTTACTGATGGGAGAGTTAAGAACTCAAACCGCCAAATCGTGCGAGGAACTTATGAAAAACTTCGCGGTTCAGCCAAAAAGCACGTAGAAGAAGCAGTGCCAGACTTAGCTAAAGTCATCAATAATTACACTAAGGTCTGAGCCAAAGAAATAAAGACGCGATTAATCGCGTCTTTTAGATTATATTGATCGCGCAGCGTCTCTTCTGGAGAATCGCCTTTTTATATAAGCCGTAGGCATCGTCTGAGATAATTCTGCAAAGTGCGTACACGCAAGCTTGTTGCCATACCTCCCTTTGCTCTTATATCAAGTCCTGTTAATTACTTACTATTACTCGGTTGGATTTTTATTTTTTGTTAGGTGCGATCGCACTTTGTCAATTTTTGTGAAGCGTAACTGTCCTGCGACAACTGCGACCCTTATTCTGATTACATTTCAGCTTTTGAAATATATTTGTAAGGTTATTTTTGAGATAAAAAATGGGGGAATTTTTACTAGTTATGCCAAAGTACGATCGCGCTGGTATCAGCATGAGTCACTTGGTGCGATCGCTTTTATTGGAGTGGTTGAGATAAGAGGATGCTGATTAAAAAATATTTCACAGAATAATACGAGTGCTGTTATTTTTAAGTCATGCTAATGTAAGATGAATTTTGTGATGTCTTTTTCGGGCGTTGCTGAGTGCGGTATGAATCAATTGAACACCAGGATAAAACGATACTTCAAGTAGTGAAGTAATAATCGAATAGAGTATTTCA
>NZ_JBALEF010000039.1:0-55889 GCF_036918245.1 Nostoc sp. | reverse complement strand
CAGGGCGATTCAGGATGAGGATTCTCGTGCCAATGCCTTGAGTGCCTTAGCTGACAAACTGCCAGATATATTGCCAGAAGCCCTTGCTGCTGCCAGGGCGATTCAGTCTGAGTATTATCGTGCCAATACCTTGAGTGCCTTAGCTGACAAACTGCCACCAGAGTTGTTGCCAGAAGCCCTTGCTGCTGCCAGGGCGATTCAGGATGAGGATTCTCGTGCCAATGCCTTAAGTGCCTTAGCTGACAAACTGCCAGATATATTGCCAGAAGCCCTTGCTGCTGCCAGGGCGATTCAGGATGAGCGTTATCGTGCCAATGCCTTGAGTGCCTTAGCTGACAAACTGCCAGATATATTGCCAGAAGCCCTTGCTGCTGCCAGGGCGATTCAGTCTGAGTATTCTCGTGTCAATGCCTTGAGTACCTTAGCTGACAAACTGCCAGATATATTGCCAGAAGCCCTTGCTGCTGCCAGGGCGATTCAATCTGAGCGTTATCGTGTCAATGCCTTGAGTATCTTAGCTGACAAACTGCCACAAATGCCATCTACGGAACTTTTCCCCCTTTGGCAAGATACACTTCATGAGCTATCCCTTCGCACTCGCCGTGATTTGCTACAAAATATTGAAGCATTGTTTCCAGTTATCTTTGCATTAGGTGGGGAAGCAGCAACGGCAGAACTTGCCCTTGCAATTGTAGATGTGGCGCGATGGTGGAAATAATTTGTAATGGGCTTCGCCCCGCTACGCTAACGTAATTCGTAATTTGTAATTCGTAATTTAAGAGAGTTAGATTTAATTTGCATCTGTAGCGTGATTTTGGTCAATTGGTATAAAGGGATGCAGGATCTACAGTTTTAAACGAAGTGTGATCGCCTTTTACAGCTACTCAACCCAATTCTCTAACAACAGCGCTGAATGCCAGGTATCGAATTTACAAACTCTCTCTGGTGTCCATGAGTTGGCGATCGCAATTAGTCATAAAATCATCACCAGAAATTGTCTAGACTGTCGATGAGCGATCGCCCATGCATTCGGTGTTATCGTAAAGAATATTAGGAATTAATTACCAAGGCAGATGACTATTACTGTCAACGTTGCCCAAGCAACTGCCAAATTTAGTGAACTTCTGAGTCAGGTATTGCTTGGTGAAGAAGTCGTGATTGCTGAACAGGGGATTCCAGTTGCACGTCTAGTCGCCTTTACGAATATCAGTTCTCCTCGCATTCCAGGTTTAGATAAAGGTAAAGTGTTTATTGCACCAGATTTCAACGAGCCTTTACCAGAAGAAATCTTGAGTGATTTTGAAAGTTCTAACCTCGTTTAGTAATGAGAGCTTTACTGGATACCCATGCATTCATTTGGTGGGTAACAAATGACCCTCAGTTATCTGCTAATGCTCGTAATGTAATTGCTGATTCAGATAACATCCTATTTTTGAGCGTGGTAAGTGCATGGGAAATTGTCATCAAAAATAAATTAGGGAAACTGAATTTACCTGAACCTGTAGAAGAGTATATTCCAAGTCGTCTGGCGATCAATCGCTTTGAAAGTTTACCTATTCAAATGAGCCATGTTTTGCAAGTTGCTAGTTTACCAAGTATCCACCGAGATCCATTTGATCGGATTTTGATTGCCCAAAGCCAAGTAGAGAATTTGCCAATTGTGACAATTGATCAGAAAATTACACAATATCTTGTTCAAACGATATGGTGATCGCGATCGCCCTTCGACAACACGCTACTAACTATCTCTCATAAACTGCGTAGTTTACCGCCGTAGGCATCGCTTACAAAAGTTTTGCCTACGCACCAATATCCATCAACAAGCCGCTTTGCATCTACGCACTCCCCAACTTACGGGAGCAGCTACAGGACTTACGGGAGCAGCTACAGGACTTATGGGAGCAGTTACAGGACTTATGGGAGCAGCTACAGGACTTACGGGAGCAGCTACAGGACTTACGGGAGCAGCTACAGGACTTATGGGAGCAGCTACAGAACTTATGGGAGCAGCTACAGGACTTATGGGAGTAGCTACAGGACTTATGGGAGTAGCTACAGGACTTATAGGAGCTTATAAATACCAAAACCTAGTAATTAATTTACGAAAAATTACTGTTATCAATCAAAAATTTTAGTAAAAAAAATTGCGAATTTTACTGAACCGGAACGGAGTTTAATTGAGGCAAGCTAGCTCTAGCAGCATCTTAAAGGAGTAATTTTATGTCTCGTAAAAAACGCACATCTCGCATTTTAGAAAAAGCTCAGTTAAGATCCGCCGGACTCAAATCAATTGTTCCAAGCATCAAATTCGATGAAGATTATAGTCTAGAAAAATTAGTTGAGTCAATCGAGCAGTTACGTAATAAAATTGATGTTTATAATACTGCTCTGTCTGTAGTTGACTCTTCTAAAACTGAAATTGAAGAGATGGAAAAAAACTTGAGTCAGCTTTCTGAGAAAATGCTGATGGTGGTTGGTATCAAGTACGGCAAAGACAGCCGCGAATATGAGATGGCGGGTGGTGTTCGCTATAGCGATCGCATCCGCAAAATCAGGTCGAGTCGCTTGAAAAATGTTGCAGAACAAGCATCTGATGAAAATGCTAAAACTGCATAAAATGCAAGATAAGGTAAAAGACGGCGATTTATCGCGTCTTTGAGAAATCCGGGAGAAATTGTTTCCAAAATACCACCTACGACTTTAGAGTGTTGAAATAACTCAAATAGTTATCTATCTGAAGGCGAGGTATGACAACAAACTTTAGTCGGCGTGAATTTATCTTGCTTGGTTCAGCAGGGTTTGGTACTAGTTTACTGCTGCAAGCTTGCAGTCAGAAGCCGACGACACCAACAGCGACAACAACGGGTGGTACTCAAGGATTTAAAATAGCGATCGCTCTCCCTGGAATAATTACCGATAAAGGCTGGAATCAATCTGGTTATGAAGGCATCAATCTAGCAAAACAAAAGCTAGGTGCAGAAACCGCCTATGTAGAAAAAGTAGCACAAGCAGATCAAACAGAAGTATTAACAGATTTTGCTCGTAAAGGCTACAATCTCATCTTCGCGCATGGCGGACAATTTGATGCTGCAATAGAACAAGTTGCCTCACAGTTTCCCAATACATTTTTTGTGGGAGTAAATGGTAATCTCAAGGCTGAGAATATTGCTTCTTTACGAATAGATCACCTACAAGCTAGTTATTTGTGTGGCATTATCGCTGCTTATATCACTAAATCTAATAAATTAGCTTATATTGCTGGAGAGAAGTTTCCTGCAACCGAAGGAGAACTGCGGGGATTTGAATTAGGAGCAAAGTCTGTTAAACCAAATATCCAAATTACTTCTACTTTTACAGGTGATTGGAATGATGTTGCCAAAGCCAAGGAAGCGACTCTAGCATTAATTTCTTCTGGGGCTGATGTCATCTATCAATGGTTAGATAATGCCTCAGCCACAGTCTTACAAACAGCAAGTGAAAAAGGAGTATATGCTTTTGGCAACACTAAGGATCAATTAGATGTTGCACCAAAAGCTGTCTTAACCAGCGCTGTCAAACGCTTAGATTTAGCCATAGCTTACATAGCAGAATTAGCCAAACAAAAAGAAATCAAAGGACAAATATATACAATTGGGCTAGAAAGAACAGAGATATTATTTTTAGGTAAATTTGGGGCAATCATACCGGAAGCAGTTAAGCAAAAGGTATTGAATGCAAACCAAGCAATTGTTAGTAAAAAAATCGTTTTTGAAGACTGTAAAGAGGCTGGTAAGGATACGCGCTGCGTGAAGAAAGCAATAACATAGGTTTAACATACAAATATCTTAAAAACTTTCGTAGTCAAATTACCCCCCTTAATCCCCCCTTATAAAGGGGGGAAATAAGAAATCTTGTTCCCTCCCCTTTCTAAGGGGAGGGTTAGGGTGGGGTAAAACTGACGCGAATCTTCACTACGAGCTATCAGTTTAGTGAATATGAACTATTTGCGCTTAAACAATATTACCAAACGCTTTGGGTCTTTTATTGCTAACGACAATATCAATCTCTCTGTTGCATCTGGAACTATTCATGGAATACTAGGCGAAAATGGTGCAGGGAAGAGTACTTTAATGAATATTATTAGTGGACTCTATCAACCTGATGCTGGTAAGATTTATCTTCAAGAGCAACCAATAACAATTACCTCATCAAATGAGGCAATTAAATTAGGCATTGGCATGATTCACCAACACTTCATGCTTGTACCAAAATTGACTGTTACAGAAAATATAATCTTAGGGACGGAGAAAACTTTGCGGCTCAATCTAAAATATAAACAGCAAGAAATTGCTGCTTTATCCCAAGCTTATGGATTAGAAATTGACCCCACTGCCAAAGTTGAAAATTTATCTGTTGGGGCACAACAACGGGTAGAAATTCTCAAAGTTCTCTACCGTCGAGCAAAGTTGTTGATTCTTGATGAACCTACAGCAGTTTTGACACCGCCAGAAGTAGAATCATTAATTGCTATCTTGCGCCAATTGGCAGCCGCAGGCAACACAATCATTTTTATCAGTCATAAATTAGAAGAGGTAATGAATCTCTGTGATTCAGTAACAGTTTTGCGTCAGGGAAAGGTAGTAGCAACAACATCAACTTCAGCGGCGACACCTCAGCAGTTAGCAACATTGATGGTAGGGCGGGAAGTAACTTTACAGTTAAATAAAACTCCTACATTACCAGGAGAAATCATTCTGTCGGTGCAAAATTTACAAGTTGCTGATCAAAGAAATATTCTTGCTGTAAATAACGTATCTTTTGAACTGCGGGCGGGAGAAATTTTAGGAATTGCTGGTGTCGATGGCAATGGACAACGAGAATTAGCTGATGCCATCGCTCTTTTACGGACTATTAAGCAGGGTAAAATTGAGTTTACGCCCAAGCATTCCTCAGTGGGCTACATCCCAGAAGATAGGCAGACAATGGGATTGGTGTTGCAATTTAGCATCGCCCAAAACTTGATTTTAAAGGTTTTTAAATATCTGCCATTTTGTCGCCGTTTTTTGTTACAACAAGAAGCGATCGCTAATCGTGCCCAAGCTGCAATACAAGAGTTTGACATTCGGGCGAATGGGATTGATATCAAGGTAAGTCAGCTTTCGGGAGGAAATCAACAAAAAGTGGTGTTAGCGCGAGAATTAGCACAAGCACCAGCTTTAATTATCGCCATGCAACCCACAAGAGGGTTAGATGTAGGGGCGACAGTAGCCGTCCAGTCTCGAATATTAACAGAACGCGATCGCAGTGCCGGAATTTTGTATATTTCTACTGAGTTAGAAGAAGTGATGGCAATGAGCGATCGCATTGCCGTAATCTACAGAGGTGAGTTTGTGGCTATTTTAGATGCAGCCACGGCGAAGGTGGAAGATATTGGTTTGTTGATGGCTGGGGGAACACCCAGAGAGTAAAATGCCCCTTTATAAGGGGGGATAAATGGGGGTCTATTCGACTTATGCAAGAGGTCTAATGACTGAAAAAGAGATGAAAAAGTTACATTGTAAAATTGATGCTGGAGTCAAAGCAGCAATTGCAGCAGCAATAGAACGACATCGTCAGCTTGGTCAATCGATTAGTATTATGCGAGAAGGAAAGGTTGTAACTTTAACGCCTGATGAAATTACAGCGATTCAGAATCAGCAGAACAGTTAGAACAAAATTTAAAACTAAAAATGATGTTTATAAATTGTTCAATTTGATTCAGCTTTGAGGAGTTAATTAATTGCATCTGAAATCATATCTCCAAACCTAACGATCGCAACTAATCGCATGAAATTCCTGTTACCAATCCTATCACCGCTCATTGCGATCGCCTCCGCTCTCATCGTCGGTGCTATCCTCATGCTAATTGCTGGGGCAAATCCCATCACTGCATACAGCATTTTATTTCAAGAATCTCTCTCTACCTACTTTGGATTTGGTAACACCCTCACCAAAATGACACCGCTATTGTTCACTAGCTTAGGCGTGTTAGTAGCGTTGCGGGCTGGGCAATTTAATATCGGTGGGGAAGGACAAATTTATCTGGGTGCGTTGGGAAGTACTTTAATTGGGTTATACGTGCAAGGATTACCTGCGGTGATTCATATTTCCTTAGCACTTTTAGCAGGATTTTTCTTTGGTGCAGTTTGGGGTTGGATTCCTGGTTATCTCAAAGCAATACGCGGAGTAAATGAGGTAATTACTACATTGTTGCTCAACTATATCGCCGTGAATTTAGTTAGCTACCTCGTACAAAATCCATTAATGGCAACAGGTGCGCCTAGTCCTTATTCGCCATTGATTGCCAAAACATCCCACTTGCCGATTATATTACCACAAAGCCTCGCTCATGCTGGTATTTTATTCAGTTTAATTGCCGCAGGTATTTTATGGGTATTGTTAGTGCGATCGCCTCTAGGTTATCAAATTACGGCAGTGGGATTTAACCCGATTGCCGCCCGTTATGCCCACATATCTGTTGAACGTACCATTATGCTGGTAATGGCTGCTGCGGGTGGTTTAGCTGGGTTAGCTGGAAGTTGTGAGGTGATGGGGTTGAAATATCGGCTATTTGAACAAGTTTCACCAGGTTACGGATTTGATGCCATTGCGATCGCTTTTTTAAGTCGTGGTAGTGTTATCGGTGTAGTATTGACTTCTTTGTTTTTTGCAGCGCTTCGCAGTGGTGCGAATGTGATGCAGCGTAGTGCAGGTGTGCCGGTAACTGTAGTTTACGCGATTCAGGGGTTTATGGTGTTGTTTATTGCTATCAGTTTCGCAGTCGAAAGAGAGATAAGAGTCAAAACCTAAAGAAGCGCCAAAATTTAACCCAGAAAACTCTGCGAAACTTTGCGCTTTCCTTTGCGAACCTCTGCGTTAAAAAATAACTCTATGAATAATCTCAACTTCTTCTGTGATTACTTAATAGCTACCTTACGTCTAGCCGTCCCCTTAGCATTTGCAGCCCTTGGAGGATTGTACTCGGAACGATCGGGGGTGTTAAATATTGCCTTAGAAGGAATGTTGCTTACAGGTGCTTTTACTAGCGCTGTGGCTACTTTCTACACTGGTAATCCCTGGCTTGGTATCCTTGCATCCATGATTGCAGGGGGATTAGTCGGACTACTCCATGCTGTTTTGTGTGTAACTTTGCGTGTCGATCAATTGGTATCTGGGCTAGCAATTAATCTTGTCGCAGCTGGATTAACATCGTTTTTGTCTCGATTAGTATTTAGTGGCAGTAGTACACAGCAGTTACCTGGAATCGGGGCAATTATTATTCCTGGTTTAGCCAATATTCCCCTGATCGGGCCGCTACTATTTCAGTCAGATTTTTTAGTATATTTATTATTTATCTTAGTTATTTTAACTACATATATTTTATTTAAAACTAGTTTTGGATTGACATTGCGGGCAGTGGGAGAATCTCCGAAAGCTGCTGACACGGCTGGAATTTCCGTACCATTTGTCCGTTATATCACTGTGGTGATTAGTGGCTGTCTTGCGAGTTTAGGAGGTGCTTATTTAACATTGGTACAGGTAAGATTTTTTGCCGAAGGGATGAGTGCTGGTAAAGGATTTATTGCGATCGCAGCATTAATTTTTGGCAGATGGCACCCTGTAAGTAGTGCTTTAGCTTGTTTGCTGTTTGGGGCTACAGAAGCTTTACAACTGCGAATTCAGGCATTAGGGGCAAATATCCCTTACCAATTTTTAGTCATGCTACCTTATGCGATCGCTTTATTAGCATTAGTGGGCAAGTTGGGGAAATCTACACCCCCGAAAGCTTTAGGTACTCCCTACTTAGGAGAAAATCGCCACTCAGACTAATTTAACGTGAGTGGTGTTCGCAATAGCAGAATAGGGATAGCTGTACATACGTATCAATTTAAGCTTAAACGCTTCGTTTTACCCCACCCTAACCCTCCCCTTGTAAAGGGGAGGGAACTAGATTTCTTTTTCCCCCCTTTCCAAGGGGGGATTAAGGGGGGTAATTCAACTTGTAGCACGCTAGCAAAATCAGCAGATAATACAATAGCTAGCATCCCCCAAAAGCTACTCATGCCGCAAAATAACCAAACCGCCGTCGAATTCCGCGATGTCACTTTTAGCCGCAACCATCGCCCATTGGTGTCAAATCTCAATTTCACCATCTGCCAAGGAGAAGCACTAGTATTACTTGGGCGCAGTGGTAGCGGCAAAACCACGACAATGAAGTTAATTAATCGCCTATTTACACCTACACAAGGCGAAGTTTTATTTGATAGCATTCCCACAACTGAATGGGATGAAATTAAACTGCGGCGAAAAATTGGTTACGTCATTCAAGAAATTGGTTTATTTCCCCATTTTACTGTCGAACGCAATGTCGGTTTAGTCCCATCTTTAGAAGGTTGGCAACCGAAACAAATTAAAATGCGGGTTTATGAATTATTGCAATTGGTAGGCTTAGAACCAGCACAATTCGCCACACGTTATCCGCACGAACTTTCAGGAGGACAAAGGCAAAGAGTCGGTGTAGCCAGGGCTTTAGCAGCAGATCCGCCAGTGTTGTTGATGGATGAACCCTTTGGCGCACTCGATCCAATTACGCGGCTAGAATTGCAACAAGAGTTTCGGCATTTGCAGCAAGAGTTAGGCAAAACAGTTGTTTTCGTCACCCACGATATTCAAGAAGCTTTAGTTTTGGCATCGAGAATTGGTTTAATGTCTGGCGGAGAATTGGTAGTATTGGGGACGAGAGATGAATTTATGCGATCGCAACACCCAGAAAGCCTCGCCTTTCTGCAATGTCTGCGTTCCCTGCAAGATACTTTATGAAAAATTTCTTCCTGGTTAAGTATGCCCCAGAAATTCTTCAGCATACTCTCGAACATCTATTTTTAGTAGGCATCGCTATCGGAATTGCCATACTTGTAGGCATTCCATTAGGTATTTTAATTACACGTAAAACTTATCTCCGCCAACCAATTCTCGGCATAGCGAATATTTTCCAAACTATTCCTAGTTTGGCACTGTTTGGCTTACTGATTCCTGTTCCCATAATTGGCGGAATTGGTGCAGTACCAGCAATTGTTGCCCTAACTGTATATTCCTTGCTGCCGATAATTCGTAACACTTACACAGGTATTACTAGCGTCGATCCAGCAATTCGAGAAGCTGGGAGAGGCATGGGGATGACAGATAGACAATTATTATTACAAGTTGAGATTCCCTTAGCAATGGGAGTAATTTTGGCAGGAGTGCGAGTAGCAACAGTAATTGCCATAGGTATTGCAACTATTGCCGCAGCAATTGGGGCTGGTGGTTTGGGAGTATTTATTTTTCGCGGTATATCAGTAGTGAACGATCAGTTAATTTTAGCTGGTGCAGTTCCGGCGGCGGTAATTGCATTACTGGCTGACTTTGCAATTGGCTGGATGGAAAATAAATTAAAAATTAAAAATTAATGAAAAGATTTTTCACGCTTTGTTTGTTAAGTTTTGCCTTGTTATTGGTAATCACTGGCTGTACGCCGAATTTAAATAGTAATAACGGTGGTAATATTATTGTTGCTTCCAAAGATTTTACGGAACAAGATATTTTAGGTGAACTATTAGCACAGCAAATTGAAGCGACAACTAATTTAAAAGTAGCTCGTCGCCCCCGTCTAGGTGGTTCTTTTGTTTGTCATAGTGCTATTACTGCTGGTAAAATCGACGCATATATTGAGTACACAGGCACATCTTTTACTGCAATTTTAAAGCAAAAAGCAGTTAACGATCCTAAAGAAGTTTATGAGAAGTTAAAACAAGCATACTCCCAGCAATTCAATTTGGAAGTAATGCCAAGCTTGGGTTTTGAAAATACTTTTGCAATGATTGTCCGGGGTGAAGATGCCAGACGCTACAATATTCAAACTCTCTCTCAAGCTACTCAATATACACCGCAGTGGCGTGGCGGTTTCGGCTATGAGTTTTTAGAACGGGAAGATGGTTTTCCCGGATTAGCGAAAACTTACGATTTACGTTTTGTCAAATCTCCGCAAATCATGGACTTGGGTTTAATATATCGCGCTTTGATTCAAAAACAAGTGGATATGGTAGCGGGTAATTCCACTGACGGACAGATTTCTCGCTTAGGTTTAGTTGTACTCAAGGATGATAAACATTATTTTCCACCTTACGAAACTGTACCAATTGTCCGACAAGAAATATTAAAAAAATATCCCGAATTAAGAACAGCGATCGCTTCCCTCGCTGGAAAGATTTCGGCAGATGAAATGCGACAGTTAAACTATTTAGTTGAAGGGGAATTACGTGATGTTAAAGATGTTGTCCAGGAGTTTCGCAAATCGAAAGGATTAAAATAATTCGTAATTCGTAATTCGTAATTAAGGATAGGCTTTACCCCACCCTAACCCTCCCCTTATAAAGGGGAGGGAACTAGATTTCCTCTTTCCCCTCTTTATAAGGGGGGTAATTCGACTTGTGTATACACGGTAGCCTTAGCAAGGGGGAACTACAGGGGTCTTGTTATGTGCATCTTCATACAGAATTGGTATAAGTAAGTTCCTAGTAAGGACTTTAGTCCTTATCCTCTAAGCACTAAAGTGTTTACTACAAATCCTCAAAAGTCGCTTAAACATTGTACTACTGCTGTTCGCGCAAAAAGTTCTTTAACCACCTAATGACTTCGCTTGTTGTTTGCTCATTGGCCATTTGAAGACATTGCTGCACAATTTCTCTGACGTTAGGAAAGTAGCTGCTTTCTGTAAGCACATAATTTTCTCCCTGCAATCGATAAATTAATAACCGATTACTCTTTAATATCCAAACTTCTGGCACTCTATAAGGCAAGTAATCATTAATGTCAGTGTAGCTTGTCACATCTATTTCAATAGCTAAATCTGGTGGTGGATCTGACTCCCAATCAATTCTTTTTTTGCCTACTACTGCTCTGCAATTTTCAATGTAAAAGCAAAAGTCTGGTTCAATACCGCTAATTTCTGACAAGCTCATGGTAATGGGCGTAAATGATTCGTATGCACGGTTTAAACAATCCAGCAAAACCTTAGCAATATCTGCCAGTAAACTCGCATCTCTTCCATGCTCTGGGAGCGGTGCCATCAGCAAAATTTCTCCTCTGCGATATTTAATCCGAGGTGAGGAGCGATCGCCTAGTTGCTGACTCAATACTTGATAGTCTTTCCAATCTCCCAAAAGCTTCAACACCGCGCCAGGTGGTAACTCAATTCTTTCTGGTGTAATTACGGTATCCATAATTAGCTCACATTTTAGATATTGGCGTAGACGCGTTCGCGCAGCGTCTGTCTGCGACACGCTGCGCGAACGTAGAGAAGCGGCTTGTCGCCAGACATCGCATTACATCAAGGATAACGATTAAACAACCACAAAATTGTTGTTTGTTAGTGACAACCCAGGAAATAATCCGGCAAATTGTACCTGAGTAAATGCGCCTGCACTACCATCCTGATCAAAGAACAATGCACCTGTAGTAGAGTTATAAATAAATCGCTCTTTGCTAGTGGTTGCAGATTCTCCAAGTGTAAACTGACTTGCTTGAAGTACACCTGCTGATAAACCGCCACCAAAACCAGCAGCCGACACCTGAATGAGTTCATTCGGTTCATTAATGCTACCGAAGTCACGTATCAGATCGAGACCTTCATCGAAACTATTGAAAACAAAGGTATCAGTACCACCTTCCCCATAGAGCCAATCATTACCCTTGCCACCGATGATGATCGCATCGCCATTACCACCTGTGAGGGTATCATCACCATTGCCACCTTCAAGGGTGTTATTACCACTGGCACCAGAGGCTATCAGGGAATCATTACCATCGCCCCCATCTAATAAATTATTGCCTGTTGAACTGTTAACATTCAATGTATCGTTACCAACACCACCGTTGAGGGTGTTATTATCACTGAAAAAAGGGGTATAGAGAAAATCATTACCATCGCCCCCATCTAATAGATTATCGTCTGCTGAACTCTCAACATACAATATATCGTTACCAGCACCACCGTTGAGGGTGTTATTGCCAAGGGAGCTACTTCTAACGTAATTTCCGAATTCGTCGTAAAAGGAACTCAAGGCCTGTAAAAAATCATTGCCATCGCCTCCATTGAGGAGGTGATTTCCTATTGAAAAACTAATATCCAATAAATCTTCACCAGCGCCGCCATCTATTGTATCGTTACCATTGCCTGAGCGGAGCGTATCATTACCATTGCTTCCCACAAGATAATCATCGTAGTCTGTACCTGTGATATTTAATTGTTCGATATTCTTGTAGCTAAACACTGTTGTGTCCGCCGTCGTCGAAATTGCTCCAATGTTAGTAGTAGGATTGAAAGTCGAAGTAATTCCGGTGGTAGCACTGCTATAACTCAAAGACAAGGTGTCGTTACCTGTTCCCCCGTCTACTGTTTGAGTTACTAACGTAGATAGGGAGTAGAAATTTAAGGAATCATCGCCATTGCCACCATTGAGGGTGTTATTGCCGATGCCACTATTGAGAGTATCATTGCCATCGCCACCGTTGAGAGTATCATTGCCATCACCACCCCTCAAAATGTCATTGCCACTTAAGCCTTCAATAATGTCATCACCCCCTTGACCATTGATCACATCATTTGAATTGTCAAATCCACTAACATTGTTGTCTAGGTCGTTTAAGAAGGTGACTGTGTTTTTTTTAAACACAGTGCTTTGGGTGGAGTTGGCATCGAAGACATCAAAGCTGTCGGTGATGGTAGTTTGCCCATAAAACAGAATATTGCCCAAATCTACGGTGGCTCCAGTAGATTTGGTAAGGTTATCCAGGTTTTCTAGGGCAAAGTTTTCCAGGATGAATCTGGTATCACCATACCCTTGAAACCTGATTGACAAACTTGTGCCATTCTGGGTGAGAAGCAAATTCTTGGCAGTGAAGCCACTATTGTCCTGGAATATCACAGTATCAACTTCGGCTATGACTGCTGCTGTGGGGTTTGTTCCTTTACCTACTCCAGTAAAATCGGCGATTGTATAAGTGCCACCTTTCCCATAGAGCCAATCATTACCCTTGCCACCGATGAGGATCGCATCGCCATCGCCATCGCCACCTCTGAGGGTATCATCACCGTTGCCACCTTCGAGGGTGTTATTACCTGAGGTAAGAGAGGCTATCAGGGAATCATTACCATCGCCCCCATATAATAGATTATTGCCTGTTGAACCGAAAATATCTAATGTATCATCACCATTGCCACCTTTGAGGGTGTTATCACCAGAGGTAGTGGAATAAATGGCAGAAAGAAAATCATTACCATCGCCCCCATCTAATAGATTATCGTCTGCTGAACCGGAAATATCCAATGTATCGTTACCAGCACCACCGTTGAGGGTGTTATCGCCAGAGGTTCTACGCTCAACGTAATTTCCGAATTCGTCGTAAAAGGAACTCAAGGCCCGTAAAGAATCATTGCCATCGCCTCCATTGAGGAGGTGATTTCCTATTGAAAAACTAATATCCAATAAATCTTCACCAGCGCCGCCATCTATTGTATCGTTACCATTGCCTGAGCGGAGCGTATCATTACCATTGCTTCCCACAAGATAATCATCGTAGTCTGTACCTGTGATATTTAATTGTTCGATATTCTTGTAGCTAAACACTGTTGTGTCCGCCGTCGTCGAAATTGCTCCAATGTTAGTAGTAGGATTGAAAGTCGAAGTAATTCCGGTGGTAGCACTGCTATAACTCAAAGACAAGGTGTCGTTACCTGTTCCCCCGTCTACTGTTTGAGTTACTAACGTAGATAGGGAGTAGAAATTTAAGGAATCATCGCCATTGCCACCATTGAGGGTGTTATTGCCGATGCCACTATTGAGAGTATCATTGCCATCGCCACCGTTGAGAGTATCATTGCCATCACCACCCCTCAAAATGTCATTGCCACTTAAGCCTTCAATAATGTCATCACCCCCTTGACCATTGATCACATCATTTGAATTGTCAAATCCACTAACATTGTTGTCTAGGTCGTTTAAGAAGGTGACTGTGTTTTTTTTAAACACAGTGCTTTGGGTGGAGTTGGCATCGAAGACATCAAAGCTGTCGGTGATGGTAGTTTGCCCATAAAACAGAATATTGCCCAAATCTACGGTGGCTCCAGTAGATTTGGTAAGGTTATCCAGGTTTTCTAGGGCAAAGTTTTCCAGGATGAATCTGGTATCACCATACCCTTGAAACCTGATTGACAAACTTGTGCCATTCTGGGTGAGAAGCAAATTGTCGGCAGTGAAGCCACTATTGTCCTGGAATATCAGAGTATCAACTTCGGCTATGACTGCTGCTGTGGGGTTTGTTCCTTTACCTACTCCAGTAAAATCGGCGATTGTATAAGTGCCAGTATTAATCGTGTCGGTGATTCTGCCACTATTAGTCGTGTCGTTGCTTAAGCCTTTGTAAACAAATTTATCCTTACCACCGCCGCCTGTGAGGCTATCTTTACCACCACCGCCTGTAAGGCTATCATCGCCATTACCACCGTTGAGGGTGTTATTACCAGTGGCCCCAGAGGCTGTTAGAGTATCATTGCCATCGCCCCCAGAGAGGAGGTTTTTGCCAGATGAGCGAGAGTTGTAGCTGGAGTCAAAATATCGGTAAATAAAGCCAGAGATATCTAGAAAATCATTGCCATCTCCTCCAAAAAGCAGGTTATCGCCATTTGAGCCACTAGCGCTCAAGGTATCATCACCAGCACCACCGTTGAGGATGTTATCGCCATCTGAGCGAGAGTTAAACGCTCCGTACTCCTCACCTCTTTGATTCCCAGAGATGGAGAGAGAATCATTGCCGTCACCTCCATCTAAGAGGTTATCCCCGAATGAACCGCTAGCATTTAAAGTATCGTCACCAGCACCACCGTTGAGGGTATTGTTGCCTAAAGAGCGATCGTCGTAGTCTGGTGCGTAGGAGTAGTATTTGTCGCTGCCAGAGATATCTAGAAAATCATTGCCATCGCCACCGTTAAGCAGATTATTGCTTGAGGGGGAGTCAGCATAAAAGGTATCGTCACCAACACCACCGTTGAGGGTATTATTGCCCGCACCACCCCTCAATATGTCATTGCCACTTAAACCTTCAATAATGTCATCACCCCCTTGACCATTGATGACATCATTTGAATTGTCAAATCCACTAACATTGTTAGATAGGTCGTTTAGGAAGGTGACTGTGTTTTTTTTAAAGACAGTGCTTTGGGTGGAATTGGCATCGAAGACATCAAAGCTGTCGGTGATGGTAGTTTGCCCATAAAACAGAATATTGCCTAAGTCTACAGTGGCCCCAGTGGATTTGCTGAGGTTATCAAGGTTGGACAGAGCAAAGTTTTCCAGGATAAATCCGGTATTGCCAAACCCTTGAAAGCTGATTGACAAACTTGTACCATTCTGGGTGAGGAGCAAGTTTTGGGCAGTGAAGCCACTATAGCTCTGGAAACTTAGAGTATCCACTTCGGCAATGACTGCTGCTGTTGGGTTTGTTCCTTTACCTACTCCACCGAAATCGGTGATCGTATTAATGTAGTTTAAGCCGCCGTAAAAAAATATATCGTTGCCACCGCCACCAGTTAGGGTGTCGTAGTTATCGTAGTAATCGGAAGTGCCCTTTAGGGTGTCGTTACCGCTGGTTCCAATGATAATTGCCATAAATTTTTCCTGATTGAATCGATTTTTGGAGTAACTTCAGTTGTCAATAATCGAGTTAGTGCTATTTGATGGCACAAATAATCTGCCAAAAGTTGAGGCTTTCGGCATACTTTATTCACTCTTTAGATAGATAGACTCGCCAACTGTTCATTAAAGATTTCCTCTTTAATTAGCTTGCAAACATTACTTATCCCAGTATTGAGGACTATCTAAGTCTTAAGCACTGTACAAAATTTAGTTGGTTTGTCAACGCATAAGTCTTACTAATTTCAAAATAGGGAACACTTGAGACAGCATAAAACAGGAAATCTTTATGCATTCGTTGTCGGCGTAGCTTGCCGCACTTCGACAAAGCTACTTCGGCTGCGCTCAGTACAAGTCAGTGACCACCGTAGACATCGCCCTGGAATTTCTATCTGGAAAATAGGAAACATCGAAAATAACCCAACAATAACTAAATATCGAATATTTACTTAGATGTCTATCTTTTCAAAGAATCTTTGCATATTCTTCATATTTGTAACCGTTCAAGCGGGGGTAGGAGAGCGATGCCTACGGCGGCAAGCTAGGCAAACAATGGTAATCAAAATCTGATAAATTAAGTACACCGAGATGCTAAATATGTATAAGATTTTATGAAAAATGGTATAAAAAAGCTTGCTGTTGCTAAACCCAAGCGAGTTGCGATCGCAATCTTTTCTTTCAGCGTCTTACTTTACAGTCAAGTTGCATCAGCTGCTTTAACTTTACCCCTACGCAGCAAAAAGGGGATGGTGGTTTCAGCCCATCCCCTAGCAAGTGAAGCAGGAATTTCAATGTTACGCAAAGGGGGTAATGCAGTGGATGCAGCTGTAGCCACAACCTTTGCACTTTCTGTAGTTGAGCCTTTTTCGGCGGGAATCGGCGGCGGCGGATTTTTGCTGATGCACTCTGAGAAAACTGGCGACATGAAAGCGTTAGATTTCCGCGAACGCGCACCCCTGAAAGCTACAAGAAATATGTATCTAGATGCAAAAGGAAAGGTGCGTCCGAATGCAAGTATTAATGGTTATTTGGCAGTAGCGACACCAGGAACGGTAGCAGGACTTTATGAAGTGCATCGTCGCTATGGTAAGCTTTCTTGGCAAGAGGTAATGAAACCTGCGATCGCACTCGCTAAAGATGGCTTTATTCTTGGCAATGTGCTAACCCAGAGGCTCAACCAGCGCCAGCAACCAATTCTCAATAATCCAGCAGCGCGGGAAATTTTCACTCACAACGGCGAGTTTTATCAACCAGGGGAGAAACTGGTGCAGCGTGATTTGGCACGCACCTTAACAGCAATTGCCGAAAATCCCCAAAGTTTTTACACAGGAAGTATTGCTCGTGCGATCGCTTCTGATATGGTAAAAAATGGTGGTTTAATTACTCTCGAAGACCTGAAGGCCTATAAACCAATCTGGCGCACTCCCGTTTGTGGCAACTTCCGCAAAGCTAAAATTTGCTCAATGCCACCACCATCATCAGGAGGCGTTCACCTATTGCAGATTTTAAATATTATCGGTGACACTGATTTAAAATCTTTAGGATGGCATCATCCAGACGCGATACATTTAATGGTAGAAGCAATGAAGATTGCTTACAGCGATCGCTCAAAATATTTAGGCGATCCTGATTTTGTCAAAGTCCCTGTACAAGAACTGCTCAGTCCAGCTTACGCCAAAAAACGCCGTCAAGAAATTAATATGCAAATGGCTCGACCCTCCACCAAAGTCAAGCCAGTAGATTTAAATTCAAAATGTCTGCGTCTTCCCTCATCTCCCCCTATTTCCCCTGCCTCATCCCCTTGTCTTCCGCATGAATCTCTCCAAACCACTCATCTGACTGTTGTGGATGAAGAACGCAACGCCGTGAGTCTGACTTTCACGATTAACCTCAGTTTTGGTGCTGGTGTGGTGACACCGGGAACTGGAATTGTTCTTAACAACGAGATGGATGATTTTGCCGCTGCGCCAGGAGTGCCTAATGCTTTTGGTTTAGTTGGTAACGATGCGAACAGTATTGCACCCCGCAAAACTCCCCTATCCAGCATGACTCCCACAATTGTCACAGAAAATGGTCATTTTCGGATGGCAGCAGGCGCACCTGGTGGTAGCACCATCATCACCCAGGTTTTGCAAGTAATCCTGAATGTGCTGGAATACAACATGGATGTTGGTGCGGCTGTTTCTGTTCCACGCATACATCATCAATGGCTACCAGATGAGTTGCGCGTTGAATCTTGGGGCTTGGATGCTCTGACTTTGCAAGACTTACGCCGTCGGGGGCACAAAATTAAGGAAACTACTCCTTGGGGTAATGGTAACGCGATCGCTGTTACATCTGATGGAACTTTAGAAGGAGCCGCCGATCCTCGCGGTGAAGGTTCCCCCAGAGGTTTGTGAGAAAGAGGCGAGGAAGCCAAGAATAACCAATGACAAATGACTATTGATTTTGGATTGTTGACTCTGCGTAACTGCTGCTGCCAAACTCGTTTGCTCGTGAGCTAGGTACTAGTGTCCAACCTGCTTTCAAAAGTTTTTGATAAGTTGCCCAGCCTTTTGAACCACCTGGTATTTGATAATCTGGGACTGCAAAATGTCCAAAAGCTGTGTAGGGACGCCAGGGTTGATTGGGTTCTGTCTGCAAATACAAAATTTTCTCTCCGTCGCCACCAGACTTAGATAACCAGCACATTTGTCGATGCATTGCAAACTCCTTTGCTTTTAGTTAATGATTCATAGTAACTGACTTTTGTCAAGCTAATTATCACCTTTGGGGATAATTTTTTGCCTAATACTTTAGACAAAATGTAATTAAGTTCTATCCACTGCGGGATAATAGCTTAACAACTCATAGCCTGGAAGACAGCTGCTAACGGGACATAAAGATAAACAGCTTTGCCTCACCTTGTCTATTGGGTGAGATTTTTCTCATGTTATCCGCGTTTTTTGCGATTGTGTGTAACAATCACTACTGTTTTGACTGAGGCTGGGAATCAGACTATTTGTTTTTCTGCTTACATATATAAGCAGTTATAAAGTTCTGTTGATTAAACACTCTGAGCAAACAATATAAAATCTATTTTGATGTTGGTTGTATACAATCGTCCGTTTGATGACGAGAAACAATTTCGTATTTATCTATAAGCTAAATTTAAATCCCCGACTTCTTTAAAAAGTCGGGGATTTGGGCAACAAGTTGGGTTATTAGAAGGATGGAGCATACAACTTATCGCTGACAATCTGGCGAATTGTCTCTACTAGTTGGGTGTATGCAAAGTTAGATAAAACTGGTTGTGCTGTTTGCAACTGAATTTGTTGATCTAAATCAATCCATGACTTGCAGCCAGCGTATTTGGCGTAATAGGGAATTTCTTGCTCTTGCGGTAGTTTATATGTCCGCAGGAGGAGAATATAAAGGGGCTGACGTGCTTTCCATTTGAGGCGATCGCTAATAAAATGCTCGTTCCAAATATGGAAAGGAAGTAAGGTGTTGACAATAGACTCGTCACTCACTGGCAAAATATCTGTAATTTCAGCCCAACTGCCAATGCGAACAGTTTCAGGATGCCAGCCTGATGTTACTGGATAGACATTATTGGCATACTCAGCTTTCAGCATGAAAGCTTGTTGATGTTCATAAGTAGGGTAAAGCAAAATTTGCTTGTGGGCAACTTGGAAATGTCCATGTCGTTCGTGGATACCGCCTTTGCGGAGCAACATAATTGTTTTACCATCTTCCAAGGCATTTATGGCCACTGCCCATTCTTTGAGCGCATGAAAAGTTGTAGTCAATTCCATTGGTATCTACTGTAACTCTGATTTAATTTAAAGCTAAGACTGATAAAGTATGAACCTGTCCAAGGCAATGAATTAGGAAGTAGTTATGGAAAAGCGATGTCTACGACGGGCTTCGCCTACGCTAGGTACAAGTGAAGTCAAAATCACACCCATTCTGATGGGAACTTGGCAAGCTGGTAAAAGAATGTGGGTGGGAATTGAGGATGCTGACTCGATTAAAGCAATTCGAGCAGCATTTGAGGCTGGTATCACCACAATTGATACTGCTGAAGCTTATGGTGAAGGACACTCTGAGCAAATTGTCGCTGAAGCTTTATCTGATGTACGAACTCACGTAGAATATGCCACGAAAGTTTTCGCTAACCATCTCAAGTATGAACAAGTGATTAAAGCTTGCGATCGTTCCTTAACTAACCTGAAAACTGATTACATCGATCTTTACCAAATACATTGGCCCTCCGGCGCTTTCAATAGTGAAATAGTACCTATCGAAGAAACTATGAGCGCTCTTAACCTGCTTAAAGAGCAAGGTAAAATTCGAGCCATTGGTGTTTCCAATTTTTCCCACGCCCAGTTAGCAGAAGCAGCAAGTTATGGACGTATTGATAGTTTACAACCACCCTATTCTTTATTCTGGAGACAGGTAGAACAAGATGCATTGCCCTATTGTATCGAAAACAATATTTCTATTCTTGCTTATTCGCCTTTAGCGCAGGGGTTGTTAACAGGAAGATTTGCTCTCGGTCATAAATTTGACCCAACAGATAACCGTGCTAAAAATAAACTGTTTCAAGGCGAAAACTTTGAACGTGCCCAACAAGCCCTAGAAAAACTGCGTCCTATAGCCCTTCTTCATAATTGTACCCTTGCTCAGTTAGCTTTAGCCTGGTTAATTGCTCAACCTCAAACAAATGCGTAGACGCGTCATAGCGGCTTGTCGCCAGACATCGCCGGAGGACGTTATCCCGAACAAGCACGAGACAATGCATTAGCCGCCCAAATCAAGCTTTCTACCGCCGAATTGGCAGAAATTGATGCCATTGGCCGTATTGTCACTGACCATCTGGATGACAATCAGATTATGTGGGATTGATGACAATGCAGTTTGGTTACTATGCTTAATCTATCCAAGATCCCTTTAACTTTCTTCAAAAGAGAGTCGGGGATCAAATTTATGGCTCTAGATTGCAAAATCTAACAAAACGTCAACTTTAGTAAATCAAGGGTTGCAACTCACAAATTAAGTGATAATTTAGGTAGTAGGACACCAAACAAAATAAAACCAAACAAAAAGGGTTAATGACTTAGTGTCCCCTTGTCATCAGCCCAAGCAGATTTCAGCATATCAAATGTAATAGAAGTGGCAAAAAGCCTAATGTAGAGGGCAAAACCAAATCCTAAAGCGGAAAAACGCAAGAATGCTGAGTTTGTTAGTTTTTCAGTCCACCCTAGTTATTAACCTTCAGTTAGTTAATTAGTTTAAAATTTGAAACCTGTAAACTCGATAAAACCTGGTCAACCTCGACCAGGTTTTTGGTATTTTATTGTAATATGATTTTCTCAGTACAGCAGGGAGTGCCAGTGGGGCTTTGTTGGGTTGCACTTTACTTAACCCAACCTACAATTTTTCTTAATCCAAGCGTATTGGATGGACTCTAGCTAATTTTCCAGCAGGGAATAAAATAGGACAGCAACATATCCTGCTAGGAGAATTTGATGAGAAATTATCGCTTTTTAAATAAAATTACTACAGTTATAATTGTAGCTGCCCTTTCTTTTTCCTGTAAGTCTTCTGTTACTAGAAATGCAGAACAGGCAAAAGCAACTGATAAATCGAAGCCAAAATTAAATCTTATCTATGGCGATTTAATTATTAAAGAACAATCAGATTATCTAATGATTACTGTTAGTTTTGCAGAGCAAAATTAAGATAAAAGAATTGATTATTCCTTTCACGTTCTTATGAAAATGAAAGGAATAATCAATTATATAACATCATCTTTTATCAAAAGCAAGGTAGTGAAGCTCATCTTTTATTAAATAAAAAAGCCATTATCACCTCCTTCGATTTATTGGAGGTAAAAGCGGCAGATAAGCCCACTACAAAAGTTTGGTTATATAAAATCATTGACCAAGATACAAATATAGATAAAAAACTTAACAGCGAAGATGGTACTATTGGCTATCTTTCTGATTTATCAGGTAAAAACCTCCAGCAAATTACCCCAAATAATACTCGAATAATCAGTTGGGTTGTTGTTCCAAGTGAAAATGCAATTTTTATAAAAATTATTAAAGACTCAGATAATGATAAAAAGTTTACAAAAGAAGATAAAACAAATTTTGTGAAGGTTAACCTTGATAAAATCGGTATGGGAATTGAGATTATTAGTGACCAAATAGAGCAAGAACTTAAATCCTACGTTTTTCAATAAGCTTATTCGTAGTAAGCGGCTTCCGCTGCTTACTACAAATCTTTAATTATTCACGCCCATTTACTTAGACAATACCCAATTGCGTAAAAGTTGATTTACTCCATCGGGTACTTCATCATGGGGACAATGACCTGCTATTAAGAAATGCTCTGTGAGTTGAGGACAATATTGACGAAACTTTTGAGAACGTTCTCTAGGATTCATCCACGGATCGGCTTCTCCCCATAACATCAATAAAGAACAAGTTAATTGCTTTAGTAATACATCAACTTTTTCCCCTTGAGGACTGCTAAAAACTGAAACAAATACATCCAATGCACCCGGATCAAAAGCAGGACGATAAATTTCTTCTACCAATTGGTCTGTAACTGCACTTTTATCAAGGTATACCTTTTCTAAAGTTTGGCGAATTACCCAACGTTGTCGTACATATTGAAATAACACAAACTGAGCTAAAGGTTGTTGAAAAATCCATTTAACTGAGTCACCCAGAAGTTTCTCTAAAGAAGAGGGTTGTTTGGGTGGCTGAATTTCGCTTTGCAAAGCTTCCGGTTCAGATGTCAGCTGGCTTTCACTAAAAGGCCCGGCACTATTGAGCAACACTAATCCAGCCGCGCTGTCGGGACGTTGTGACGCAACACACAAGCAAGCATAACCACCAAGAGAATTACCTGCTAATACTGCTTTTTGACCAATCACTTCACTGATAAAATCATGAAGTTGGTCGCGCCACAAGTCGCCACTATACTGCAATTTTGGTTTTGCTGATCGCCCGAATCCCAAAAGGTCGATCGCAAATACTTCAAAATCTTGACACAATCCTGTGATATTCTTGCGCCAGTGGTCTGTGGAAGCACCAAATCCATGTACCAAAAGTAAGGGTGGACGTTGCGTTTGTTTCTCTCCCGCACGCACGTAGTAAACATTGTGTCCGCGCCACTGCCAATATTTACCAGGAATTGGAGTTGTAGAGGAGGCTGTAGTTGCCTGCATGATTTAAAGAAATGTTAAGGAGCTTTTAATAATTGTAGGCTAGCTGAAGAAGCAGGGGAGCAGCGAGATGACAAGTGACAAGTGACAAATGACAAATGACAAAATTAATTACAGGTAAAACTAAACTACTAGGAGTCATTGGACATCCGGTGGAGCATTCGCTGTCGCCAGTGATGCATAATGCAGCGCTCGCACAATTAGGATTAGATTATATTTATCTACCTTTTCCGATTGAACCACAGAATTTAGAGGTGGCGATCGCAGGTTTAGCTGCTGTTGGGGTTGTCGGCTTTAATGTGACAATACCTCATAAACAAGCAATCATCCCCCTACTCTCAGAAATTACACCCCTGGCTCAAACTATCGGAGCTGTGAATACTGTTAGCCGCCAAAATAACCAATGGGTAGGCACAAATACAGATATAGAAGGATTTATCGTCCCTTTGCAGACAACGTATAAACAAGATTGGAGTCAAAAAGTAGCGGTAATTTTAGGCAATGGTGGTGCAGCCAGAGCAGTTGTAGCAGGTTGTACTCAGTTAGGTTTTGCCCAAATTCATGTTGTTGGGCGCAATATGCAGAAATTAGAAGAATTCCGCAATAGTTGGAGCAATTCTCCCCTAGCAGATAAATTCCAGGTTCATCAATGGGAGGAATTGCCAAAGCTCATTCCCCAAGCAAATCTGCTGGTAAATACAACCCCGATTGGGATGTATCCCAAAGTTGATGAATCGCCTTTGAGTGTAGAAGAAATAGCGAATTTACCAACGGGTGCGATCGCTTACGATTTAATATATATTCCTCAACCAACACAATTTCTCCAGCAGGCACAAAAACAAGGCGCAATTGCGATCGATGGATTAGAAATGCTAGTTCAACAAGGGGTAGCAGCATTAAAAATCTGGTTGCAGCCGGAAAATTTGCCTGTAGAAGTGATGCGCCAAGCGTTACAAAATCACCTGGGTTTAGAGGAATGATAAAACTTATTACCCCCCTTAATCCCCCCGATGCATTGGGGGGAAATCACATATCCGGTTCCCTGCCCGATGCATTGGGGGGAAATCACATATCCAGTTCCCTCCCCAATGCATCGGGCAGGGTTAGGGTGGGGTAAAATTTAGCGTAAACTCAGCCATTAATTAGATTTTCTATAGTATCGGCATCATTCGGCAATGCGGCTGTTAAAACTTCGCTACCTTCTGTAGTAACTAAAACATCATCTTCAATGCGGATTCCACGCACATCGGCAAATTCCGATAAACGCTGCCAATTCACCACATTCTGATATTTTGAACGGACATTAGCATCATTTAAAATTGCTGGTACTTGATAAAAACCAGGCTCAATTGTGACTAACATTCCTGGACGCAGGGGACGATTTAAACGGAGATAGCTTAAGCCAAAGCGATCGCTCCTTTCACGTCCCTCTTCATACCCTGCTAAATCGCCCAAATCTTCCATATCATGCACATCTAAACCCAGTAGATGGCCGATACCATGAGGAAAAAACAGCGCGTGGGCATCGATTTCTACTAAATCTTCGGGATTTCCTTGTAAAATACCTAACTCTACTAAACCTTCAGCTATGACCGTAGCCGCTAGCAAATGAATATCCCCATACTCTACACCAGGCTGGATTTTGGCAATGCAAGCATCATGGGCTGCCAACACAACATTATAAATATCTCTTTGCGTAGATGAAAACTTACCCGAAACTGGCCATGTGCGAGTCACATCACCTGCCCAACCCGTCTGGGTTTCACCGCCAACATCGGCAAGCAGTAAGTCACCTGGTTGTAAACTATGGTGATACTGCTCGTTATGCAAAACTTCACCGTGAACAGTGACAATGCTGTTGTAAGAGGTAGTCATATTGTGGGCAATAATTACCCCTTCCATCGCTGCACGAACTTCTGCTTCTAGTTTGGCTTGGGGTGTTGCTGCCATCCCAGCTTTGTGAGCTTTTACGGTGACAGCCGCAGCTTTTCGCAACTCGGTTAATGCACCATCATCGTGGGTGAGGCGAAGAGAAACGATCGCCTTAGCTAACTCCAAGTCAATTCCTTGGGGAGGACTTTGTGGTAAAACCCATCTATTTAATAGCTGCGATTGCTGCGTCCAAGTAGCTGCATCTTGTACTGCAAGGGTGGCGGCATCTTCTAGCCAAGACTCTAATTCTGCCATTGGTCGAGCTACATCTGCCCCAATATTCTCGGCTATTTCTTCGCGCGTTGGCATTTCTCCATGCCAAAGGGCGCTGTTGGGTGACGGATCGTCGATGAATAGTTCTAGCTTGCCCGCTTCTAGACGAATTGCCGCCTTTGGTAATGGCAATCCGGCGAAATAGAGGAAATGACTGTTAGCACGAAAGGGAAAGGTATTGGCGGGAAAGTTGCGCGAATTGTTGCTACCTGACCACAGAATTGCTGGAAAATCAATGAGGTTGGCTAGTTGTTGCCGTCGGTGGCGTAAAGTATCGCTAAGGGAAGTAGAAGTTTGTTGGATAAGCATAAATGTAAACTCCAAGAACAGGATAAAGGTGATAGTTATGCCTTTATTTAGTCGTTATCGTCTTTATCGTCATCTTTTTTATCATTTTTGCGATCGCCATCTTTATCGTCGTCATCTTTGTCGTTCTGGTTAGGCTGCTGGTTAGGTTGTAGGACTGGTTTTTCTTGCTCAATTGGAGCAGGTGGCTGTGGTACTTCAACAGCACAGCTAACTAATCCTCCAGAAATTAGCGCTAAGTTGACAGCAGCAAAGATGCTTTTGAAGATTTTTATCCTCACGTTTTCATTTTGCTTTAACATTGACTTTAGTTTTTGAAGATTGTATTCCTAATTTATAAGGTACTGTATATAGCGGTTCTCATTTGGATTACAGCAGTTTTCATGTATTTGAACCACATCTGTTGTAGGGGCGCAAGGTCTTGCGCCCCTACCTCTGTGCGCCCAAATCATATCGTGTCCGTATAATTAAGTAGACCTCTTGCATAAATCCAAAATAAGAACCCCACCCCGCCAAAGCTACGCTTTGTCTCCCCTCCTCGCTTGCGGGGAGGGGTTGGGGGTGGGGTGTTAGGGACTTTTGCAAGAGGTCTAGTAAGTCGGCGTGAAAATTTGTCGTTGCGTTAACTTTCAAGGTGAATCTAATGGGACAAATCATTACTCAGGTTGATGCTTTTACCAATACACCTTTCGCAGGTAATCCTGCTGCCGTCTGTGTTTTGCCTACTCCTCAAGACGAGCGCTGGATGCAAAACGTAGCGCAGGAGATGAATTTATCTGAAACAGCTTTTTTAGTCAGACAGGATGATGGCTTTAATCTGCGTTGGTTTACGCCGATGGTGGAAGTGCCGCTTTGTGGTCACGCAACTTTAGCTAGTGCCCATGTACTTTGGTCAGAGGGACATTTATCACCTGATGAAGTTGCACGTTTTTATACCAAGAGTGGAGTACTAATTGCTAAGTTGCAAGGTGAGTGGATTGAGTTAGATTTTCCTGTGAATCACTCACAAGTAACAGTCGCTCCTCCAGAACTCAAGCAAGCTTTGGGTGTACCCTACAAATCTGTCTTGCAGAATTCACTAGGTTATCTAGTGGAACTGGAATCTGAAGATTTGGTGCGGCAAATACAGCCCAATTTTCAACTACTCAAAACCTTACCGATTTCTGATGTCATTGTCACCAGCCTCACTGACTCTGATTCTCAATATGATTTCGTCTCTCGCTTCTTTGCACCGGGATTAGGTATTAATGAAGACCCAGTTACAGGAGCGGCTCATTGCTGTCTTGCTTCCTTCTGGCGCGATCGCTTGCACAAAAATGAGTTCTTAGCTTATCAAGCATCCAGTCGCGGTGGCGTGGTGAAGGTGTATTATGACGGGAGCGATCGCGTCTTTCTCGCCGGACAAGCGGTAACTGTGTTGCAAGGTGAGTTATTTACCGCATCAACCTAATATTACAAATCAATAATATCCGGCAAAAACTCACCATCAAGAACTTGGGCAATGGAATAAGGACATTCCACTGGAAACGTATTTATTGGTAGTTCAGTTTCATTACTAGCAGCTTTCAATCCCCGATGATAGCACTGGGCTAAAACTTCTTCTGGATAAGATTTAAGGCTGGGACTCTCTTGCAGTAAATCTGCAATTTTGTGGCGCTGCTGATCAATCGTATTTCGCCAACAGCCACTCCGCAAACTAGACTGATGTTGCCACTTGAGCAAATGCTGTAATAATACTTCCAAGCAGCTTTTCAACTCTCGTCGTTCTGACCATCCCAAGCTTTCAATCTCCTCAATCACAGCATCCCAGTCTACTTGTCCAAATTGTCCAGCCCGAATGAGTTGTACAGTTTTTTCTGTCCATGCTGCAAAGTCTGTTTCATACAACTGGGCTGCGCTTTTCGGAATCTGGGTCATGAGCTTCTGCAATCTACCGTATACTAGCTAAATTGGAGATACTTTACGCCCATTTTAACGTCAAGAAAGCGATCGCATCTTTTTAGCCATACAAGCCGTAACGCGCTTATCTTGAAGTGTTGATGCTGAGGTGGCAGGCGTAGAATTTAACTTTTCAGACATCCTTTAATAAAAAACTTGCAAGTGAGGTGAAAAAATGGCAGCCGTGTTTGATAACATAGCTCTCCAGTTTCAAAAACTTAATAAATTGCCTTATCGCTTGTATGGTGAGGCATATACATACTTAAATTTAATCGGAGATGTTGCCGGGAAATCAATCCTCGATCTAGCTTGTGGAGAAGGATTTTTCACACGATTGCTCAAACAGAATGGTGCTGCACGTTTGGTTGGTGTGGATATTTCCTCAGAAATGATCAAATTGGCAAGACTTGAAGAAGCTTCTGTTCCACTTGAAATTGAATATATCATCGCTGATGTCATGGAAATTGGTTCTATTGGCAGCTTCGATCTTGTGGTAGTCTCCTACTTGCTGAATTGCGCTTCAACTAAAGAGCAACTACTCGAAATGTGTCAGGCCATAGCAATTCATCTGAAACCTGGTGGTCGATTCGTCAGTTTGAACAATAATTTAGAACTGCTTCCAGAGTTTTATCATAAACATGAGAAATATGGCATTGCTAGGAGATGTGCCCAGTCGCTGCAAGAAGGTACTCCCATCACCTTAACATTGAGCATTCCTGATGAAGGTGAGTCTATCAGTATTGATAACTACTACCTTAGCCAAGCGACTTATGAATGGGCCTTGATGAGTGCTGGTTTTAAAGAGATCCGCTGGCACTATCCAACAGTCTGTCCCAAAGGCATACAGAAATTTGGCTTTGAGTTCTGGCAGGATTACATTGACTATCCCGATATGATAGGCATTACCTGTCTAAAATAGCTGTCTATGCAGTTGGTTATATCATGTCTGCCAAATCACTCATAATAAAAGAACCCCACCCCCAACCCCTCCCCGCTTGCGGGGAGGGGAGCTAAAGCGCAGCTTTTGCGGGGTGGGGTTCCAGTTATTATGGGTGATTTGGCGGACATCATATTAGGGGCTGTTAGGGAGTTTTGCAAGATATCTAATGTTTGTCAGGCGAAACAATTGCATTGTCACGGGAAACAATCGCATTGTCACGGGAAACAATCGCATTGTCAGGCGAAACAATCGCATTGTCAGGCGAAACAATCGCATTGTCACGGGAAACAATCGCATTGTCACAGGAAACAATCGTATTGTCACAGGAAACAATCGTATTGTCAGGCGAAACAATCGCATTGTCAGGCGAAACAATCGCATTGCAGAAGATTGAGTTAAAATTGCACGTCAATACAAACACTAAACCGCAAGAGCAGACTTTTAAAGGAGAAGCAACTGTCACAATATTTAAACAAGCCTATATTTTAATTTCAAAAATGTCTGCTAAACACAAAGATAGTAGAAGTCCTATCCAATCTCGTGATTGGCCAATTGAGCAATTACCTGGACTGAGCCACGAAGAACAATCTCAACTCCAAAATTGTGGAATTACTAGCACAGTAGCCCTAGTCAAACAAGGTAAAACTCTAGAGTCAAGACTGGTGTTAGCAAATAAACTACAGATTCATCTTCAATATGTAAATAAATGGATGGCTTTAGCTGACTTGGCGCGTATTCCCAGTGTCGGAACACAATATTGTGGTTTATTGCTTCATGCAGGTATTGGTTCTGTAGTGCAGTTAGCTCAAACTCCCACTCACAGATTGCACCAACAAATTATGCGCTTGCAGGTAGCAACAATGCAACGCCGAGATTTGTGTCCAGCAATTGAGCTAGTACAACAATGGAGTCAGCAAGCGAAAATAGTGCTGAGTGGTGAGTGCTGAGTGCTGAGTGGGGGAGGATAATTAATAACAAATGACAAATGACCAATGACCAATGACCAATGACAAATGACAAATGACCAATGACAAATGACAAATGACCAATCCCCTACTCTTTAGCTAAAACACCATTAAGGAAGATATCAGCAAGTCCTTCGGCCATTTCCTGCATTTGTTGGGGAGAGGCGTCAGGTTCTATGAGGGTGTTGTTAGAAAAACCTGCGATCGCAAACATTCCTAAGAAAACTTTTGCAACTAGCTTGGCGTCTGTTTGACGATAAATACCTTTATCCATCGCTGTTTGAAAGAATGCTTCACCGACATCAGTCATTTTAGTAATCACTTCTAATTGAATGCGATCGCGCAAATCGGGGTGAAATTGCACCTCCATAAAACAAACGCGCATCAAATCAGCATTTTTTTGGAAATTCCACATCCGGCGGCGCATCACCTGAGCGACGGCTTTATAGCTACCCATTTCACTTAATTCTGTGAGCAAATCGGTGAGAATCTCTACCCAGCCACTCGTGGCTACTTCTACCAAAATTGCTTTTTTATTCGGAAAATGACGAAATAGAGTGCCTTCTGCTACACCTGCTGCCTGTGCTAAGTCGCGGGTGGTAGTACCGTCAAATCCCTGAGAAGCAAACAACCGTTGCGCTGCCTGTAAAATCCTGGTGCGCGTCTGAGCCTCTGAGGGCGGGGAAGAATTAAAAACTCGCATAACAGTTATGGTTAGATATCCGTAACAAGACTTGTAGCATTATTGTCTAATGTCAAGTGCAAAGAGCCACTGAAAGCTTAATACAAGATTAACGTTCTTTTGCTGAGTATCCTGTTATTTAGGTAATGTAACTTTATCTTAATTTTCGCTTATGAACCAGAGCAGTCGGTCAATTTTGGATTTTATACTTCCTCGTGAGCGCGGCTCGACTGAGCGATCGCAGAATATCTTAGTCGAACGATTGGGGACTTTCCTGCGGAACGCTACGCGAACGACTTCTCTACGAGACGCTACGCGAACGCTCAGTCGAACGATTTTGGATTGCTCAAATCGAGTATCTCTCATATTACGGCGGTTATTTGTCACTTTGTTGACTTTAATTATCTTCTCGTGGGGATTGCTGCCAGAAGTCGCTCTAGCTCAAACTCAGACAGCACCTCCTCCTCAAGAAACTAAAACTCAAACCCCGCCAGTTCAAAGTTCAATCCAACCTTATCTCGATCGAGTTATTAAGCAATTAACGGAGTTTCGCCTCGACAATGGTTTGAAATTCATTGTCTTGGAACGACATCAAGCGCCCGTGGTTTCTTTTCTTACTTATGCAAATGTTGGTGGTGTGGATGAGCCAGATGGTAAAACTGGTGTAGCTCACTTTCTGGAACATTTGGCGTTTAAAGGTACAACGCGTATTGGTACACAAGACTACAAAAAAGAAAAACCGCTACTAGATACCTTAGAGCAGTTGAATACTCAAATTAAAACAGCGAAAGCCGATGGCAAAAAAGCTGATGTTGTTCGGTTACAAACTCAGTTTGAGCAAGTGGAATCGCAAGCAGGTAAGCTAGTCAAGCAAAATGAATTGGGGCAAATTGTCGAACAAGCGGGAGGCGTGGGTTTAAATGCCAACACTTCAACCGAAGCCACTCGTTATTTTTACAGCTTTCCTGCCAATAAGCTAGAACTTTGGATGTCGTTGGAGTCGGAGCGATTTCTCGATCCGGTAATTCGTCGTGAGTTTTATAAAGAGAAAAATGTAATTTTAGAAGAACGACGGATGCGGGTGGAGAATTCACCCATTGGACAGATGGTGGAAAAGTTTATCGATGTTGCTTACAAAGCCCATCCCTACAGGCGTCCAGTGATTGGTTATGACGAAGATATTCGCAATCTGACACCAGAAGATGTCCAAAAGTTTTTTGATACTCACTACGTACCAAGTAATTTAGCGATCGCCATAGTCGGAGATGTCAATCCGACTCAGGTGAAAAAATTGGCGCAAACTTATTTTGGCCGCTTTCAAGCTAAAACCAAAGCTGTTGAACAAATCCCGGTGGAACCGCCACAACAACAAACACAGGAAGTTACTTTACAGCTACCTTCTCAACCTTGGTATTTAGAAGGTTATCACCGTCCGGCGATTACTCATCCAGATAATGCAGTCTATGAAATTATTGGCAGTTTATTAAGCGATGGGCGCACGTCGCGGCTATATAAATCTTTGGTAGAAAAGCAGCGTTTGGCGCTAAATGCTCAAGGTTACAGTGGATTTCCTGGAGACAAGTACCCAAACTTGATATTTTTCTATGCTCTGACAGCTCCTGGTCATACAGTTGATGAGTTGGCGGTGGCTTTACGTCAAGAAATTGACAAATTAAAAACTGAGCCTGTAGCGGCGGCTGATTTGCAACGGGTGAAAACCCAAGCACGGGCGGGTTTGTTACGTACTCTCGATTCCAATATGGGCATGGCTCAACAATTATTGGAATATGAGGTGAAAACTGGCTCTTGGCGGAATTTGTTTAAGCAGTTGGATGACATTTCAGCCGTGACGACGGCTGATATTGTGCGCGTGGCAAAGGAGACTTTTACGCCGAAAAACCGCACGATTGGGAAGCTGTTGTCGAAAGAAGCATGAAAAACGAACCGCAAAGGAAAAGAGATATGCAGAAGTATAAGGTGAAAGGTAAAAGGCAGATAGCGTTGAAAATTCAAAATAGAAAGGGGTTGATTTATGCTTTGGTTGCTGTTTTTGCGTGCTTACTTTTAACTTGTAATTTTTCTCTGGCGGCGACGGCTGAAGCGAAACATTACACACAATTGCAGCTACCACAGCTACCTGAGATTAAGTTACCCAAGTATGAGCGGTTTGTGCTGCAAAATGGCTTGGTTGTGTATTTAATGGAAGATCACGAGTTACCGTTGGTGAATGGTACGGCATTTGTACGGACAGGGAATCGCTTGGAACCAATGGAGAAAGTTGGGTTGGCTGGTTTTACAGGCGGGGTAATGCGAACTGGAGGAACTAAGAACCATTCGCCTGATGAACTCAACGAGATATTAGAACAACGGGCGGCATCTGTGGAAGTTGGTATTGGTGAAGCTTCTGGTAGTGCTAGCTTTGACGCACTCAGTGAAGATTTAGAAACAGTGTTTGGGCTGTTTGCTGAGGTACTGCGATCGCCTGTATTTGCTCAAGAAAAGCTAGACTTGGCTAAGACACAAGCCAAAGGTGGCATTGCCCGTCGTAACGATAATCCAGATGGGATTGCTAGTCGAGAATTTAAGAAATTGCTCTATGGGAAAGATAGCCCTTATGCTCGCACGATAGAGTATGCAACGGTGGATAAGGTTGAGCGTGAGGATTTGCTCAAGTTTTATCAGCAATATTTCCACCCCAATAATATAATTTTGGGAATTGTGGGTGATTTTGATGCTAAAAAAATGCGATCGCTCATTCAAGCTAAGTTTGGCAATTGGCAGCGTAACCCAGGTATTGCTAAACCCACATTACCAAAGGTTTCGCCAGCTAATACAGGTGGAGTCTTTTTTGTCAATCAGCCACAACTGACGCAAAGTAGTGTGCTTATCGGGCATTTGGGTGGACGTTTCGACAATCCCGATTATGCAGCGCTGGATGTGTTGAATGGAGTGTTAAATGGATTTGGTGGACGCTTATTTAATGAATTGCGATCGCGTCAAGGTTTAGCTTACTCTGTCTACGGCCAGTGGAGTCCCCGCTACGATTATCCTGGCATATTTATCGCTGGTGGAGAAACGCGATCGGATGCTACTGTCCAGTTTGTCAAAGCTTTACAAGCTGAAATCAAGCGCACCCAAACTCAAAGAGTGACAGCAAAAGAACTGGCTTATGCCAAAGAGTCTACACTCAACTCCTTTGTGTTCAACTTTCAAGACCCCAGCCAAACCTTATCACGGTTGATGCGATACGAATATTACGGCTATCCTGCTGATTTTCTCTTTCGCTATCAAAAAGCCGTCGCCGCCACCACAGCAGCCGATGTGCAACGGGTAGCACGAGAATATCTCAAGCCAGAAAAGATTGTGACTCTAGTAGTGGGGAATCAAACCGCCATTCAACCGCCATTGACACAGTTAGCTAAACAGGTGACACCAATAGATGTAACGATTCCTGGTTCGCAGCCACAGGCGAAGAATTAATAGCGTAGATGGGTAGAGACTCAATATCCAAATAAAATTGCAAGGCTCGTATCCCTGACTTCTCTAAGAATTCGGGGATCTTGTTGTTCAAATAATTTTCTTCATTATCGGGAAATGACAGAGGACAAATTGGAGTAACAAGTAGAAACTAAATCAGGAACCAAAACCTCTGGCAACTCCAGAGGTTTTTTCTTTACTTTATTAATCTTTTTCGGAGCGATCGCTCCAGCATACACTTCTATAAAGGGCTTCTTCAAGCAAGCGATGTCTAACGACGAGCTGCGGCGTATCTGAGAATCTAGCGATGAAGCAGCAAAAATTGTCGCAGCGAATTATTTAACTAGAGTAAGCTAAATTTAGGTTTCAACTACTGGGAGTGGAGATGATGTTGTTGGAATTAAAGCGCATCCATGTTCCACCAGGACAAAGAGTGCTACTACGAGATGTAACCTGGCAGGAATTGGAAACAATTCTAGAAGATTTAGGGGAACACCGGGCAGCACGAATTGCTTATGATAAGGGAATACTGGAGATTATGGCACCACTGCCAGAACATGAATATGACAAAGAAATTATTGGTGATTTAGTCAAAGCTTTTTTGGAAGAATTAGATATTGAGTTTAGATGCCTTGGTTCTACCACTTTCAAAAACCAAGCAATGGCTCAAAGTATAGAACCCGATCAGTGTTTCTATATAAAAAATGAATTCAAGATTCGCGGCAAGAAGCGGCTAGATTTAGCAGTAGACCCTCCTCCAGATTTAGCTCTAGAAATTGATATTACTTCTCGTACTCATCTTAATATTTATGAAGCCCTAAAAGTGCCTGAACTTTGGCGTTTTGATCGAGGAAAGCTCCAAATTAATGTTTTGCAAGACAGACATTATGTAAAATCTCAACAAAGCCTAAATTTTCCTCTATTCTCACTAATTGAAGCAATTCCCCAATATCTGGAGCAAAGTACAACAGCAGGTAAAAATGCAACGCTCAAAGCTTTTCGTCTTTGGGTACAAAAACAGATACAAGAGCAATAACTTATGCTGTCACCAGAATTCACAACATACAGCGGATTTCAAGTTAGTGAAGTACATAAGCTAAGTCTCCCATTTAGGTAGAAAGCAATACATTTAAGATAAACCCAAAACCCAGATGTAGAGACGCGATTTATCGCGTCTTGAAAGACCAATCATCTATACTTCTGACTCCTGAATTCTGAATTATGCTGTATAACTATTGCCAACCTTAGCATTAGTGGATAAATTGTACTTCTTTGAAGTCATTACTACCGCATTTTAATCTATGTTTGTTAAACCCAAAATACTTTTATCATCGCTTGCATTATTACTCAGTTTTGCAAGTCTATTTCTTAGTGCTTGGATTATTCTTCCGGCTCCAAATATGTTTTTACTCACGCTAGCAGTAGGAGCGCCAGAAGTCAGTCCTTGGTTATTATTATTAAACTTGCTCTTTTTATTGCTGTCTTTATTCTATATCCGTCGCCGTCAGCTACAACGCTTAGTTTGCATTTTTAGTTTAATCGGATTGCTAATTTGTGGATGGGTGCTAGTGAATATCGCACCAACTCAAATGCAGATGGCTAAAGCGATGAAACAAGGGTTGGGAGAAAATTATCTAGAACAAATTCCAGTCCAAGTAAGGGCTAATATGCAAATCTATCCCTTTGACTTAGTTAATTTCTTTCGGGGTATTGCATTAGGTAAAACACGTCATCAAAAAGATATTCTCTTTGCTTCTCCTGAAGGAGTGCCTTTAAAAATGGAAGTTTACCAACCCCCAGAGGTAGGGAAATATCCAGCAGTGGTAGTAATTTATGGTGGAGCTTGGCAATATGGCAATACTCATGCCAATAGCGAGTTTAATCAATATATTGCTAATCATGGATATACGGTATTTGCGATCGACTATCGACACGCACCTAAATATCAGTTTCCATCTCAGTTAGATGATGTGCGTACAGCCCTGAATTTTATTCGCAAACATGCAGCTAAATATGAAGCCGATTCAGAACGTATGGTACTTTTAGGACGTTCTGCTGGGGCACATTTAGCAATGTTAGCGGCTTATCAATCCGATGCACTACCCATTCGTGCTGTGGTGAACTATTACGGGCCTGTTAACTTAACTGAAGGATACAAAACACCACCAAATCCCGATCCTATAAATTCTCGTGCTGTTTTAAAAGCATTTCTTGGCGGTTCTTTAGAAGAATTGCCTAATCAGTATAAAATTGCTTCACCGATAAATTACCTAACGCACCCTTTACCGCCAACTTTATTAATTTACGGCAGTCGTGACCATTTGGTGGAAGCGCGATTTGGTAAACAGATGTATGAAAGGTTATATGATACTGGCAACACTGCGGTTTTTCTAGAAATTCCTTGGGCAGAACATGCTTTTGATGCTGTTTTCAACGGTGTGAGCAATCAATTAGCGTTGTATTACACTGAGAGGTTTTTGGCTTGGGCGTTGTTCAGGCAATGATTTTATTCGCAGACTCATTCACAATTATTAAAAACTCAGCACTCCTTACTCCTTTTGAGGCCAGCGCCAATTGTAGCGATTCCATTCATACATTCCTTGAATTTCATACTCAGCGCCGTTAAAGAAGCGGACGACGCAATTAGTAGAGGAATCATCGCGTAGGCGTAGCCCGTCGTAGACATCGCTAATTTCCTTGACCTTAATCACCATACAGGGAAACCATTCCCGCTTACAAGGCCCATCCTCCTGCACCCATTCCCATAGTGCATTGGAAACTTCAATGCGATCGCCTACTCTTAACTTTAGTGCATCCTCAAAATAAGAATACTTATCAAAATGATGTGACTCAACCCGATTCAGCCACTGTAAACCATAGCGTTGGCGAATAAATTGTACCGTTCCAGAGTCGTTTTCCAGTAACCAGTCATTGAGTAATTGCACTTTCCAAGTGCGATCGCGTTGTTCTTCCTCCTTAACAAATTGTAAAAATACTTCTAACTCCTCTGGGGTAAGTTCGTCTAAGGGATTAGTAATATTTGACATCCCAGAGGTAGAATTTCCCTGAATTTGCTCGACCATTTGCAGTAATATCTGTTTCTGCGTGTCAGTGAGAGGACAGCTTGCGGCATCACAACTATTAAAGGCTGCAAGCATAGCTGTTTCAATCTCATCTGGAGTCATAAGTTAATAGCAATTGAGGGTTTATTTCCCTAATTATTACAAAAGTTAAATTCAAGTCTCCAATCACCCTGTAGTTAAATTCAAGGTAAGCTGAGGTTGTAAGTTAAATATTGTTTACTATATTAAGTCACGGGGTCTTTTATGCGGTTGCGTTCACTCACGGTCGTTTTTATTTGCTGTCTCATCACCTTTCTATCGTGGGTGATTATTCCCCCAGCTGTAGCCCTGACACAGATTAAACTATTTGATGTCTCTTATAAAGATTGTCCATCAGAACTAGCACAAGGGGCTGTTATCAGTAGTGGTAGCGCGGCAGCCAATTGTTTTATTGTCATTGGCAAAGCAGAAAATGGCACTAATAAAACAGTCTATGACGCAGATATTTTTGGACGCATTTATGATGCCAATAATGACTCGGTGATGCAAAACCGCACTCGCTTAGGCTCTATTACCGAGGTGCCACCAGGCATTAGCGATTTTGAATTGAGGATTTCTGTACCGGCAAATCAGCCCACTCCGTTGAAGCTGAAGCAATTCAAGGCTGCCGGCTTTAGCGGTCAAGTGCGTAGGTAATAAATTTTAACTTTTCCTGCTATAAGTCCCGCACTTTATCCAAAAATTCTGTGTTGGGATCAATAGCAAGCCATCATAACGTAAAGGACAAATAAGTTCAAATAAAATACTAGGGAATTCTTGAAACTTGAAATACAGCAGAATACAGAATACAGAATTCAGGACTAAAACACGCTTTATACCTGGCTTTGAGACTTAGCTTGTGTACCTCACCAACTTGAAATCTGCTGTATATCGTAGAATATAGCGTCAGTTTTCAATTAGGGACTTCCATAATTATCTTTATTAGCCTTGAAATTGCATAAGTCTGAGCTGGTTAGCCCAGACCTAAAAATCATTAGTTGAATATGGAGCAAACTGCAAATTCTGTCTATCAGATGGATTGCAGTCCACCACCTACTATTTGAAGCAGTATGATAGCTAACATTGCAGAAAAATCGATACCGCCCAAAGGGGGAATGATGGAGCGGAACAGATTCAGATAAGGATCGGTTATCTGGCTCAAAGTGGTAAATGGTTGGTTGTACCAGTTGATTGTCGGGAACCAGGTCAATAGAACCCGAATAATTAGCAAAACAGTATAAATCTGGATGAAAGAAGCCAGGGTGTTGATCAGAAGGTACATGGATTTTTTGGTTTCCTAATAAGTGTCAAACGCGGTCTTATCTTTTAATTTTAATTTAGTCCATGTCATGGTGTATGCGGATTCCCGATTTACCACACTTGACACTTTCACCACGCCTGAACAAACTTCAGGAGTCTTTAGTGAGGGAGCGGTCATTGGCTGCTTGGGGTGAACCGCCATTAACATTTCCCAGTTGCTTTCGCACTTCATCAATTGTGGCATTTAGCTGGGCAATTTTATCTTCTAGCGATCGCCTGGCCGTTTCTATGCCGATGCTTTCACTTTCTGAAGCTTTCATCTGACGCCGCTTTGCTGCTATTTTCTTAGCTTCGGCTTGGCTATCTGTCAGTTCTGTCTCCTCTTCTATTAGCAATTCTGGATCGCGCCGAGAAGCAATCAGTGCCCCGATAACACCACCAAATACGCCACCAACAAACGCCCCTGCTACAAAACCACTGCCAAAACCATCTCGCTGACTCATATCTTTACCGCCTTCACAAACCTTGCAACTTTTACAGTAGTTATGCTATTTTCCTGCCCTAGCTGCATACTAGCTTAAGTCCCAAAGATGCGATCGCCTGCATCTCCCAATCCCGGTACAATATATCCCTTGCTGTCCAGTTTTTCGTCAATAGTAGCGGTGTAAATTATTAAACCTGGATAAGCTTCACTCAATTTTTGCAAAGCTGGTGGAGCCGCCACTACACAAACAATCCGTGTTAGGGCTGGATCGGCACCCCGTTGTGTCAATTCTGCCATTGCTGCCATAATTGACCCTCCTGTTGCCAACATTGGATCGGTAATTAACACTCGTGTTTGGGGGTCAAATTTTTCTGGTAACTTGTTCAGATAACAATGAGGTTGCAGTGTCTCTTCATCTCGCGCCAAGCCAAGGTGGTAAATCGATGCTAAAGGCAGTAAAGTCTGCGCTCCCTCTAGTAATCCTAGCCCAGCCCGCAGAATCGGCACTACTGCCATAGGCACTTGCGGATCAATCACCGTTGCTGGACAGGTATCTAAGGGACTCTGTACTGCTGTTTCTTGAGTCGGCAACCAGTCTCGTGCAGCTTCATAAGTCAGCCATCTTCCCAACTCAGTCATGGCACTGCGGAACAATACTGAAGGCGTGCCTGCATCACGGGCAACTGCTAGCCAGTGCTTGATCAGGGGATGGGGTGGAACATAAACGCGCAATTGTAGCGTCATAGCCAGAAATAGGCGCCTTTTTATTGTATAACAACTGAAACACCATAATACTCTTTCCTGCATCCGGCTGACAGCTTAAAATTAACAATCTCAAATTTATTGATAAATTTTTTCATTAGTAGTTGACATTAATTCTCAATCAAGGCTATATTCTTATACAGTGTTCTCCTCTCTTTTAAGGATCGGCAGACGGGATTAGTCAGCAGTAGCAGGCTCGTCCCTCTTTTTTTTTTTGATTAGGGCATTGGGCATTGGGGATGGGGGAGAATAACTAATGACTAATGACTAATGACTAAAATGCAAGATATTGATGCGATCGTGATTGGGTCTGGGATTGGCGGATTAGTAACAGCGACCCAGTTAGCGGCCAAGGGAGCGAAAGTGCTGGTACTGGAACGTTATTTGATTCCAGGTGGTAGCGCTGGTTATTTTGAACGCCAAGGCTATCGATTCGATGTTGGCGCATCAATGATTTTTGGACTGGGACAGAACGGTACTACCAACTTACTCACCCGTGCATTATCAGCGGTAAATGTTAGCCAAGAAGCGATCGCAGATCCGGTACAGATTCACTATCATCTACCCCAAGGTTTAGACCTGAAGGTTGACCGGGTTTATGAAAAATTTTTGCAAAATCTTACTGCTCATTTTCGCCATGAAGAACAAGGGATTCGTCGCTTTTATGACGAATGCCAAAAAGTATTCAAGTGTCTCAACAGCATGGATTTGCTGTCACTGGAAGAACCTCGGTATTTACTGCGCATATTTTTCCAGCATCCTTTAGTGTGTCTCGGTTTAGCTAAGTATCTGCCCCAAAATGCCGGGGATGTGGCGCGGCGTTATATCAAAGACCCGCAATTATTGAAATTTATCGATATGGAATGTTATTGCTGGTCGGTGGTTCCATCAGACATGACACCGATGATTAATGCTGGAATGGTCTTTTCTGACAGGCATTATGGCGGAGTTAACTATCCTAAAGGCGGAGTCGGACAAATTGCCCAAAAACTGGTGGAAGGTCTAGAAAAGGCTGGAGGTCAGATTCAGTACCAAGCTAGAGTTACGAAAATTCTCACAGAACAGGGAAAAGCGGTAGGTGTGCAACTGGCGAATGGTAAAGTATATTGGGGTAAACGCATAGTTTCTAATGCTACACGCTGGGATACATTTACACAATTACTACCAGCAGAAGAAATGCTACATAATGAGAAAAAGTGGCAACAAACCTATCAAAAATCTCCCAGCTTCTTGAGTTTGCACATCGGGGTAAAGGAGTCAGTTTTACCTGCGGGGACAGAGTGTCACCATATTTTGCTGGAAGATTGGGAAAAGATGACAGCAGCAGAAGGCACACTGTTTGTTTCGATTCCTACATTGCTTGACCCAGATTTAGCACCAAATGGATATCACATCATTCATGCCTTCACGCCTCACTGGATTGATGATTGGCAAGAACTTTCTCCCAGTGAGTACGAAGCGAAGAAAGAAGAGGCGGCTTGGCGAATTATTGACCGCCTAGAGAAGATTTTTCCCGGTTTAGATGCCGGATTGGATTATTTAGAAGTGGGGACACCGCGCACCCATCGCCGCTTTTTGGGTCGTGAAGATGGCACTTATGGGCCAATTCCCCGACGTAAGTTGTGGGGGTTATTGAATATGCCCTTTAATCGCACAGCTATTTCAGGACTTTATTGTGTAGGGGATAGTACCTTTCCCGGTCAAGGGTTGAATGCAGTTGCTTTTTCTGGATTTGCTTGCGCCCACCGCATTGCCGTAGATTTAGGATTTTAATTACAGAAACAGCTTACGCAAAAAACCTAGTAAACGGATAGCCAAATCTATGTTTACCTGAGTTTTATGCGTAGTCTCAATTTCCTCTAATATTTTCTGCATCTGTGCCAGATTTTTTTGATTGATGCCGATGATACTAACATTTATAATTGCTGCTCTTACCCGATCGAGAGTAAGTTTGCATTCGCTAACTGCTCTCTCCAACTTATTTACTTTTTCCCAGTTTTTTTGACGTTGTGCGTTGATAAGTTCAAAATTAAGCTGAAAGAGAATATCTTGTAATTTTTCTTCTGTATTATTGAGTTTTTCTAAATCAAATTGATTGCTAGTAATTTCTTTAAGCTGAAAAATTATTTCTGCAAAAATATCTAAAATATTATTGGTGGACATTATCTATATATTCAGTTAATTTTTGAACGTTACTCATGACTCATGACTAGTTGTACCTTAAAAATCATTGGCATAATTGAGAGTTTGGTGGTTGCACCTGTCTGTTTCTGAGAGATATTTCTTTCATAAATTCTTTTAAAACTTCATCTTTGTTAACTTCTCTTTCAAGAGTGTAAATATTCCTAAGTGTTGAATTGTAATTGTTACCAGTTAAACTAGTAGCTACCCCAACAATCTGAGTAACTCTAGTAGCAATAACTTCAAAATTAAGATACTGATAGTACAGGCTACTATACAAAATTTCCATAAGCTGAATTTCTGGATATGGGAAACCCTCATAGACATACTTAGCTGTGTCCAGATAAAGTTATTACTTATTTACACCATGAGATAATTCAGTATAAAAATGATCAAAAAGCTAATTGCGTCTGAATTAAATCTTTTTGCCCAATAAGCTGGAATTTTTAGTAAGCGTAGAGTATTACGGAATACTTATATACTGATTAAATTAAATACTTGTTTTAACAGATGCTTTTGCGTGTAAACGCATAATTTACAAAACTTTTTATAATTGTGCTTTAATGGTGGGCGGCTTTTGTTCGTTTCAGAGTCTTCCTCACCCACAAAGCGATCGCTGATGCTACTCACACACAAAGAAAACATTGTAAAATTTAGCTGGCTTCTACCCAGCTTCTTAAGCTTGATCCTGTTTGGCTCCACTGTAAAGGCTAATGCTGCGATCGCCAATTGGCATTTTGATAGCAATCGCAATCATCTGGATTTCACCACAGATGAGAATGTTCAACCGAAGGTACAACTACTTACCAACCCTACTCGTCTGGTAATTGATTTGTCTGGAGTTACATTAGGATATCCACAGACTAGTCAAAGAGTGGGGTTAATAATTAAAGACATTCGCATCGAGCAGTTTAATACAGAGACTACCCGTATGGTAGTTACTTTAGCACCCGGTTATACCTTTGATTTAGCACAGGTGCAACTGCAAGAGGAATCTCCCAATCATTGGTCTGTGCAGTTACCCAAACCAATACAATTGACTGCAACCCAGCCGCAATATCTAGAGATAACTCCGAGTATTTCTCCAAGAGTGAATGATAATAGCACTCTCTTTGCTGGCGTGGTTCCGATGCATTCACCGATGAAAGCGCTGGAACCTCAAATTAAAGCCTTGATGAGTCGCTACAGTTTTCTGAAAACAGGAATGTTTTTCCTGGATTTGGATACTGGAGATTATTTGGATGTTAGAGGCGATCGCATTTTCCCCGCTGCTAGTACAATCAAACTACCAATACTCATCGCCTTTTTCCAGGATTTAGATGCTGGTAAAGTCACCCTTCAAGAAAACCTGACTATGCGGCGTGACTTAGTTACCAATGGTTCTGGGAGTATGCAATATGAGCGAGTTGGGAAGAAGTACACAGCTTTGGAAACCATCACTAAGATGATTACTATTAGTGATAATACTGCCACCAACATGATTATTGATCGCTTAGGTGGAGCAGCGAAACTAAATCAGCGCTTCCGTAGTTGGGGACTGAAAGACACAGTAATTCGCCATCTTTTAGCTGACTTGAGAGGAACCAATACCACAAGTTCTCAAGATATGGCGCGGGTGCTGGCTTTAGTTGTAAACAATAAACTAGTTTCTCCACAGAGTCGGGAGCAAGCCTTGGGTATTCTGCGTCACACCACAATTCACACACTGCTTCCCGCAGGTTTAGGGAAAGGTGCAGTCATCGCTAACAAAACCGGAGATATCGGCTTTCTCATCGGCGATGCGGGATTTGTTACTATGCCCAATGGTAAGCGCTATTTGGCCGCTATCTTCGTCACCCGTCCCTACAAGGACAGCAGGGGGAGAGACTTTATTCGTCAAGTTTCCCAACTTGTTTACAATTACCTGAATCAAGAGAACCCTGTTGCTGCGGTTAATTCGCCTAACAGTGTTACGAGATAGCAGTAGGGCGCACAGCTAGCTGTGCATAGGTGTCAAGTTAACGTGAAAGCCCTATAATCACCTGATATTAAGTCCACTCGCTTACCATCACTATCCGCGTCACCCCACCCCGGTTTTGTCTAAAGCCAAAACCGCCCCTCCCCTTGGCAAGGGGTGGGGTAAAGCGTATGTGGGACAAGGGTTTGAGCTTAAGTTTACACCAATGACAGCTGTGCGTCCCTACAGTAATTAGATAATTATGATTTTACTTGCTGCTCTAGTAGCCTTTTCCCTAGCCTCTTGGACATTCACACCCTTGGCCAAAGCTACGCCCATTCGCCGATATGGATGAGCATTAGGTTTACCAAATAATCTAATATCTACATCTTTTTCTGACAAAGCATCGGCTACACCACTAAAACTAATAGAATCAGATTTTTCTGAGGCTAAAATTACCGCACTAGCTGATGCTCCTAGCTGTTCTATATGAGGAATTGGCAAGTCTAAAATAGCTCTTAAATGTAGTTCAAATTCATTGAGATTTTGTGAGATTAATGTCACCATTCCCGTATCGTGGGGTCTAGGAGAAAGCTCTGAAAAAATCACTTCATCTTTAGTAATGAAAAATTCAACACCAAAAATTCCGGCTCCTCCCAAAGCATCAGTTACTTTTATAGCTATTTCTTGTGATTTTAATATTTTATCTTCAGAAATTTCTGCGGGTTGCCACGATTCTTGATAATCGCCTCTTTCTTGGCGATGACCAATAGGAGAGCAGAAAAGTGTCGGTGCATTCCACTGTTTAATTGTCAGTAAAGTTATCTCAATTTCAAAGTTAATAAATTCTTCGACAATCACCTTTTGACTGTCTCCTCTAGAATTAGCGATCGCATAATTCCAAGCATTCTCAACCTCAATCTTATCCTGCACTACAGATTGACCTTTCCCTGATGATGACATCACAGGTTTAACAACATTAGAAAAGCCAATTTTATCAGAAACTGCAATTAATTCTTCTAGAGTTGTTGCATAACCATATTTAGCTGTTCTGATGCCCAATTCTTGATGTGCCAGTTCCCGAATTCTATCGCGGTTCATTGTATAGTTAGTAGCAGCCGCAGTCGGAATAACTGTAATCCCTCGCTGTTCAAATTCGAGCAATTTTTCTGTTCGGATTGCTTCAATTTCTGGTATGATAATATCTGGCTGGTATTTTGTCACTACAGCTTCTAAATCATCAGCACTGAGCATAGAAATAACTTCATAAGCATCAGCAACCTGCATTGCCGGAGCATTGGCGTAGCGGTCAACAGCAATCACATAATTACCAAGACGTTGAGCAGCGATCGCAAATTCCTTACCTAGTTCTCCTGAACCCAGCAGCATCAATTTTTGGGGCAACTTAATACTCATTAACTTATCCAAGTCAATCTCAATTCAATAATTTTTTGTGTTTTAATTACCGTATTCTCAATAATTAAATATAGCTTTTCGTAGTTGTAAATCTTGACGTTGTAGCTGAGTTAAACCAGTACCTACGCCAAGCTGACACTTATCTACTAGAGTCTCTAACCAAATAGTCTCGTTCAGAGTTGCACCTCGTAAATCTGCATTTATCAAATTGGCTTTCGTCAAATTTACAAACAATAGGTCTGCATTGACTAAACTGCTACCTTGTAGATTTGCTCCTGACAAATTTCCTCGGATAAAGTTTACTCCATCTAAAACTAAACCAGATAAATCTGCTCCGATAAGATTAGGAAACTTTAGCTGACTTGGATATTTTAAAAACCGCATAATACAGATGGTATTTGCTTCATTTAGTCGTATTTTAGTTAAAAACTCATAACGAGCTATGCCCAGTTGCTTAAGAGTTTGTAAACGTTGTAGGGGACTTTGTTCTAAAAACTGGATGGCTGTGTAGCGTAGGTCTTGAGTAGGGATATTTAACATGATTCTCAGATTGTTGTGATACTACGATTAAAAATTTAATAGCCGATGCAGGCAAATAATAGATAATATAGCAGTCTTAAACCATTCATGAAAAACAAGAACCCCGACTTATTTGAGAAATCGGGGTTCTAACTTTATTGATAACTACTTACCTAACGTCCTGCCAATAATGCTTTTGTAGCAGATTCGCCTGCTAACCTCACCTGCCTTGTCAACTGGAAGTTCAACAACGCTAGAACACTCAAATCAGCTAAGAGTGCCATAAAAACTGTTGTTACCCCAGCGGATTCTATAGCTGCCCAAGGAAAAGTTGTAAACATCCATACAGTAGAATGTTTCCATGACGAGATACCAATAAATTCTAGAATCATCGGAGGTAAAAACATTACAGCACCTAAAGTCCCAATTGCCCAAAAAGAACGCTTAGGAGTTTTCCGCAAAAGTATCAATTGGAAGATGGTAGCGTAAATCATCATTAAGCTGATAGACAAAGCTATAGTTAAAAGTACTTTAAACCTGTCAATCTCGTTAACAATCTCAGTTCGACCGTTGTTTGCATCAACAACAGATGTAAGTACAAGCCAAACTAACCAAGGAATAGCAGCAATTGTCAAATTAATAGCGATCGCCACAAGTGCAGGGCTTTTTTCGGCCCAAATTAGATCCTGCCAAACACTCTTATGGTTAGAAACTCCCTGATGTCGATATCTTGCCCAATCTTGTACATCTTGACGGTGAGGGGAAAGAACCGCAATTAAACTTAAAATCAACACCAAGTTGTACATTGCCAACAAAACGAAATTTACCGCAACCTGTTCATCCCATGTGTGATTATTATTACCATTTTGGAGGGCAAATCCCCATATCATCAACTGGCAAAAAGTTACTAGTAAATAACTTTGCTTCTTGCTAATTATTGAGGCTTGAGGATTACGAAAGCAACGTTTAAGAGCTTGCAAAATACCGTAACTGCACAATCCAAAGTTTAATAAATGGAAGCCAACAACACTAACAAAAATTGTCCCTAATGGTAAGTAGAAAAACTGCAACTTTTTCAGTGGAGAACCCTTGTATAAATGGAACAAGTTAGGAAAGAGATAATTTGTTGCATCCCAAGGAGCAAACAGCCTCAACCAAGTCGTTGAATTATACCAAGCGCCTGAATTATCAGATGCTACTATCTGAAACGTTATCAACAAGAAAAGGAAAACTGCACCACTACCTAACCAAGGTTGAAAACCGCTAAACCAACGACTAATTAAGCCAAAGAGGAGTGCAGCACTGTAGAAGAAAATACAGCTAGCACCAAGAATCGCGTAATAACTTAAAATGTAACTAAAGACAATTTTGGCAGAATGCCCAGCCCACAAATGTAAAGGAACTGCTGCTAAGACTACGAGATAAATTAAACTCGGAACTCCTAGTAACTTGCCAGTCAATATACTTGTTTCTGACTGGGGACTAAGACGGATAAAATTCAGCGTACCGCGAGTTTCTTCTTTGGCTAAATCATTGATTAGCAAATAAGTTCCTGCAATTAAGAGTGTAAATACAAAAATTACACTGAAAGAGAGGAATATATATTCCCAATGGTTTCGCCACCACAACTGCCAATTAATTTCATTTTTGGGACAAAAATTATTTGATAGGAAATTATTGAATTCAGCAATTATAGATTGATCTGATTGCTGGTAAAGCCGGTTTTGTTGCTGTTCATATACTTGACGCAGATTACAGTATGTGGCAGTTAGCGAATATCTATCACCAGGAAATTCGCGTAACTGATATAAAAAAGCTACTAATTGCACCAGTAGAGATGTTGCAACTGCGATCGCTACATTAAAAAATTTCAGCCGTCCTTTGAGTTCCCGGAATAATTGCGGATTCCAATCGCCGATTTTGTCTATTAAATTGAGCATCATAGCAAAAAAATCTCCAAAAATGGGGAGTGATATTTATTGACGAATCAAGATGCTTGTTTGTGACCTAATTTTAAGAAAATACTTTCTAAGTCTTCTTGGGTGCAGTGAAAATCAGTCAGGGGAATGCCCGCTTTGATGAGCGATCGCAACAACTCAGCACTATCTTCCTCTTTGCCCGAAAAATTTACCCGCACGCTGTTTTTTCCTGGAATTACCTCCCACTCTTCTACTAAAGGATGATGTTTTAGTTCCCTTAAAAGTGCCTCTAGGTTCCCCAGAGTTGATATCACAATTTGTTGATGGGCAAGACGTTGATAAAGTTGCTGTAGGGAAGTACTTTCTACCAAGAAGCCAAGTTCCATAATTCCCACAGAAGTACACAGTTCCGCTAAATCACTGAGAACATGAGAGGAAATGATGACAGTCATCCCAGCTTCTTGCAAAGCCTTAATGATTTCACGAAAGTGCATCCTGGCGATGGGGTCAAGCCCAGAAACAGGCTCATCTAGTAGTAGTAAAATCGGTTCGTGGATAATGGTTCGCGCTAAACTTAAGCGCTGTTTCATCCCCCGCGACAGCGTAGAAATCTGGCTGTTGCGTTTATTACCAAGTTGGATGAGTTCTAAAACTTCATGTAGGCGTTGAGTGCGGCGCGGTTCTCGCAAGCGATAGAGACGCGCAAAATAATCTAGGTAATCCCAGACTGTCAAATCCTCATATAGCGGGTAGTCATCGGGTAAGTAGCCTAGACGACGCTTGAGCTTGGGGTTACTCTTGTCACGAAGTAGGCGATCGCCATTAATATAAATCTCACCCGTAGTTGGTTCCTCAGCAGTCGCCAACATGCGGATGAGAGTTGTTTTACCCGCGCCATTCGGCCCAATCAGTCCATATACTTCCCCCGGCTGAATTTCTAAATCAACATCATTGACAGCAACGTGCCTGTCAAATTGCTTAGTTAGTCCACGGGTGCAAATTGCTAATTCTTTTACCATCGCGGCTGGAGTGCGGCTTGTGATTAACACTTAACTTAACCTCTTTCTACAATTTGTGTGAGGCTGGTTTCGGAAATTGAAACTGCTTTACGTAAAGTTGCTTTGAGCAATACTTTAGACAATTTTTAGTTGAGGGAATCAGCAAGGAAGCTATCGAACCATTAAAGTGCTGATTAGAACAAACAAGCACCTTAATGGTTCGATAGCTGTATGGAAATTGTATAAAGCTTACTGACAAAAATGGGGATTTTCCACAAACTTCAGATAAAAGGGTTGACGACACTGTTTGCCACTATTCTGATTGCTCGTGGCAAGGTAAACAATACCCAACTTGAGTCGCTACAGCGAATGAACAGAGAAAAGTTATCGCTGACAGTTTAACAAACAGTTTGACTTCGCTCAGTTCAACGCGGAAGTAATCAAAGTAGCAACATCTCTTCATCACCCGATGATCGCCGTGATGGATTGCTCACTCATTACCAAAAGCGGGAAAAAGAACTTTGGACTCGACCAGTTTTATAAGAGGAGCGTCCTCATATGTGGAATCACCACCCCAAAATCAATGACGCATTGGTTGTGTTGAGATAGCAATCTTTTAACAGCATAAACTTCCAATGGCTGACAATACTGATAAACTCTCCAGAAACCCTCAATTTATCGCTTATGCTTTGCTAATTCCTCGTCATAGCGGATCTCAAAGTAGTATTCCCACCGTTACTCATCCGTCAAGCTTTATTTTACTAAGTGTTCTAAGTGATTTATAGCAAAATTACATATAGATTTTTTTAAATAATTTCTAACCAGTGTTAATACTGTTAACAAAAATCTTAACCCTGTTAACTCTTCATGAAATTGAAGGAAACTAGCCGTCATTTCACCAATTTAAATTTAATTAATAAAACTAGTAAATTCGCTACTTACAAGTGCTACTCAGACTACTTAGGATGAGAAGCGAAACAAACATCAAGATTTTACCTGGAGTTATCAATGAATAAGCAACTTTCTACTAACGCTTTATTTATTGTCATTAGCTTGCTTGGAGTATCTTCTGCTATCACACCTGCTTCAGCTAGCTTGACAAGTGCAATAACAGCAGTCACAAAAACTGAAGTTCCTAAAACAGTACAAAGTGTAACCACAACCAGTAATACTGCTGAAGTCGGAAAAGGCGTTAAAGCTACTGTCCAAGAGACAACTAATACCACCGTTGGACAATTGGCTGGAGTTGCAACTGATTCTAAAACAACTGCACAAGTAAAAGACCCAAGTCAAGTTAAATTACCATCCTTGGATAACCCAACACAGATCGTCCAAACCACTGGTCAAGCTGCGGTTGGAATTAAAGCCGATCAACAAAGTACTCAAGCTAATGCAAAAGCCGACCTGGGAGTACAAATCGCTGATTTGGCCACAGTCGGTATCTGTTTAGACGCTAATGCAACATTAGGAATTGCTAATAAAAATAGCTCGGCTAATTGTTCCAAAGCCGTTGAAACTCCACCTGTTGGCATTGAAACTTTAGCTGCTGCCTTTGAAACTTTACAAAGTGTAACCACAACTACTAATACTGCTACTGCTGAAGTCGGAAAAGGCGTTAAAGCTACTGTCCAAGAGACAACTAATACCACCGTTGGGCAATTGGCTGGAGTTGCAACTGATTCTAAAACAACTGCACAAATAAAAGACCCAAGTCAAGTTAAATTACCATCCTTGGATAACCCAACACAGATCGTCCAAACCACTGGTCAAGCTGCGGTTGGAATTAAAGCCGATCAACAAAGTACTCAAGCTGATGCAAAAGCCGACCTGGGAGTACAAATCGCTGATTTGGCCACAGTCGGTATCTGTTTAGACGCTAGTGCAACATTAGGAATTGTCAATAAAGGTAGCTCGGTTAATTGTTCCAAAGCCGTTAAAACTCCACCTGTTGGCGTTGAAACTCCACCTGTTGCGGTTAAAACTCCACCTATTGTGGTTGAAACTCCACCTGTTGCAGTTGAAATTCCACCTGTTGCGGTTAAAACTCCACCTGTTGCAGTTGAAATTCCACCTGTTGAGGTTGAAAAGTTCTATGTTGCTATAAAAATTCCATCTGTTGGTGTTAAACCTCACTCTGTTCCCGAACCTACAACTCTCGGAGGACTTGCTTTGTTGGGGGTTTACTTTATTTCCCGCCGTCGTCGAGTCTCTTAATTTAGAACTCTTGAGTACAGTTACTCTCCTGAAGATTTTTGACAGTGTTTTGCCAAATACTTGACTTAGAGCATACCTTTTGACATTGCACGCTCATTCAATCAGCGTTAGCGAAGCTTAACGAAGTTATCGCCCAACTCACAGGTCGCAAAATTTTTCTTTCACCAGTCCAATATTGCTTGTCACCTTTAGCACCCAATTTCAATTACTGTACTGTATATGCAGCCCTTTATCCAAAATCCTTTATCAGTAAGTCTTTTGAGACTTAACAGGAAAAGTCAGCTGGTGTATAGTCTCCACTGCCAATACGGTTCGGATAACTTTTTTAACCGAACCGTATAGTCTCCACTCCCAATCTCAAATCGCTGCATAAATCTCGCCATGCCAGCCAGCAGGGCCAAATTCTTTATTTAAGGCTTCTATAGCCTTTTCTATGTTGGTGAAGTCTAGCTAGACTTTATATATAAACCCTTTCAACTTTGAACTGCTATATTCTCAACCGTTTAATTTCAGCTTGATTATATGCCTGCTAGTCAACGACTATAAGACTATCTATTCCTAAAGAGGTTACAGGTGTCAAGCAAAAAAATCGGTTTTTGGTCTGTGTGGGCATTGGGTGTAGGCGGCATTGTCGGTGGACTTTTTCCAGCGCTGGGAGTTGTAATTCAAATAGCTCATACAGGCGCACCACTAGCATTTGCGATCGCCGGGACAATAGCTTTGATAACTACTTATGCTTATGCAAAACTTTCAGTAGCTCATCCATGCCGAGGCGGGACAGTAACCTTTTTAAACCAGGCTTTTGGTTCAGGGCTGTTTAGTGGGACACTGAATCTTCTACTATGGTTTAGCTATGTAGTCATGCTTTCTTTTTACTTACAGGCTTTTGGTAGTTATGGAGTTAGCCTGTTCACAGAGTCTACTCAACCTATTTGGAAGCATTTACTGATTAGCTTGGCAATTTTAGGGACAACTGGATTAAATCTACTAACTGCCAATCATATTGGTAAATCTCAAATCTGGATTGTCAGCTTCAAACTGGGGATTTTGATCCTGTTCATTACTATGGGAAGTAGTCATATCGACATTTCCCGTCTAGAACCAGTCTCAGTATCGTCGCTACAGTCAATTTTCGCAGGAGCAATGGTAATCTTCTTGTCTTATGAAGGCTTTGAGCTAATCGCCAATGCAGCAGAGGATCTTGTCAATCCCAAGCATACTTTGCCACGAGTTTATTACTCTGTAATCGGGTTCGTTATTTTGCTTTACGTTTTAATAGGACTGGTTACATTGGGAGCAGAACCGATAGAACAGATTTTGGCAGCAAAAGACTATGCTTTGGCTGAAGTTGCTAAACCAATTATGGGGCAATTTGGATCTGTTTTGATTACTATTGCTGCTCTTTTCTCAACTATCTCGGCTAGTAACGCCACACTCTACGGTTCAGCTCGTTTTAGCTCTATTATTGCTAAATCTAGGGGGTTTGACTCTGGCAGCCAAATAAATGGCATAGATCAATCTTCAATTGGCTTATTTATTACTAGTGGTATCACTCTCATAATCGCCAATTTCTTTGATATAAGTCGGATATCAACGATGGGTAGTGCTGGGTTTCTCCTAATATTTGCTGCGGTTAATTTAGCTAATGCTCGTATGTATCGTTATACAAAAAGCAAGCAATGGATTTCAATTCTAGGTACTGGAATATGTTTGGTGGCACTAGGGATGTTAATTTGGTTTGCTTTGCAAACAGATCCACAAACTGTCTGGGTTTTAGTGTTCATGGTAGGAGTAGCCATAGGCATCGAAGTAATCTACTACCTGTCAAAAAACTGACAGCTACACCTTTGAAGAAGCTTTGCTCAACTGTAGGATGTATTTGTAATAGTCCACGTTTGGATTAATTTAATTTGAATTTGCTAACAGCGCCTTCTCTGTTAGCGGATTGCTACACATAGCTCTTTACTTTAGATTCTCATTATGATCATCTTTTAAAGGTGATTTAGGAATGGCTCATCAGTGGTAACTTTATCTGGAACGTCGAGCCTTTACCTTCATTGCTCATCACATGAATGTGACCACCGTGAGCCTGGACAATTTGTTGAGCGATCGCTAATCCCAACCCAAATCCGCCGCTTTCTCTGGCACGTTCTGTGTCAACCCGGTAAAAGCGATCAAAAATGTAAGGTAAATCTGCCTCTGGAATTCCAATTCCAGTATCGATGACCTGAATTACTGCCCGATCTGGATGAGGTTCTAAGCGTAACCAGACAGTTCCACCAGACGGAGTGTAATTGCAAGCGTTGTTGAGTAAGTTTTCCACAGCTAGCCGCAGCAAATCGGGGTCAGCCCACAACTCAATGGGTTGTTCTGGTAAATGGCTGATCAACTTGATCGACGCTTTTGCAGCAACAGTATTGTAATAAATAACTAAATTCTCTAGCAAGCTATTGAGATTAACCTTTTTGAGAGATTCGGGAGTTAATTTTCCCTGATGCCGAGCCAACAGTAATAAGTTATTGACCAAGGTACTCATCGACTTGGCGCTATCGATGATGTTCTCCACTGAGGGATGGATTTGAGGATGGTCTGCTGCCATTAGTAACCCAACTTGGGCATTGGTCAAAATTGCAGAAAGGGGCGATCGCAACTCATGAGAAGCATCTGATGTGAAGCGTTGCAGTTGATTATAGGCTAGCTGAACAGGCTGCATAGCTATGCCACTGAGTACCCAACCTGTAAGTCCAATTAACCCCAGTGCGACAGGCACAGCCAGCGTCAATATTAACTGAAATTCTCTGAGCTCGTTTTGAGTTTCTGTCAGTGGGATAGCAACTTGCAGATAACCGATGACCGAATTTCCGCCTTGAACAGGTAGCGTGACTTGACGAAGCCAAAGCGTCTTACCTGTAAACTGGTCAACAGACTTAATCGTGAGAAACTCAGATGCTATTTCTAACTGCTCTGGAGGTGGAGTACCAAAAAACCGCTTGAGTTTGCCATTGGGGTCATACCAGCGAATATACACCAGTTCAATATCAGCGGGGTGAGAACCACTACCCAATAGCGGTATATTGCTCAGATCGACTTGTTTTTGTCCTTGATACAGCCGATACTGCGAACTGGCTGCCATTAGCTCTGCTCTTTTATAAAGTAGTTGATCTAATGCTTTGAGCTTGTCTTTTACCTCAAGATTGTAAATGACTCCAGCAAAGAGAATGAGAATGCACCCCATTGAAAGGGTAAACCAACGAGCTAAGTTACGACGACTGCGGTTAAACACAACTCATGCTAATTCGTAATTCGTAATATTTCGGCTCCCTTCGACTGCGCTCAGGGCAAGTCGCTCAATACAAGTTCGTAATTCGTAATTACAAGACTTTTCAAGTAATTGAACTACACTACTCCCTACCTCGTCTCAGCCATTATCAAATTTCAAGATGGTTTTGGAGGGTTGAGACGATAGCCCATGCCGTAAACAGTTTCAATCCAATCGGCTGCTGCTAATGTTTGCAAACGTTGGCGAAGTTTACGAACTAAAACGGTGATTGCATTGCTTTCTGGCTCACTACCCCACTCCCATACGGCTTGCTCAATTTGGTTACGAGTCAAAACTTGCTTAGGATGACGCATGAAGTACTCTAGCAACTGAAATTCCTGGCTGGAAAGGGATACGATCGCCCCTTGTCGCTCCAAAATTAGTGTATCGAGATGAAGTTGCAGGTCTGCCAACCAGAGGGTGTCTCCTTGCCAGAGAGGCGATCGCCTCCTCAATGCCCGCACCCGTGCCATGAACTCCACGATATCAATCGGTTTGACTAGGTAATCATCAGCTCCGGCATCTAATCCTATGACTTTATCGGGTGTGGTATCTTTTGCCGTGATCATTAATACAGGAGCTGTTTTTCCCGCCGCCCGATACTGTTGACACAAACTTACTCCACTAATCCGAGGTAACATCCAATCCAAAATCAGCAGATCATATTCTTTTTCAGCCAAAAGCCATTGAGCGGTTTCACCATCCTTGACACCATCAACGCTGTGTCCAGCCTGAGAGAGAACCATTTGTAACGGCATTAATTGTTTTGGATCATCCTCTACCAGTAAGATTTTCATCACCTTTATACACTTGTGCTTGTTTAGAATAATCCATTGAAGCAATCTCAACGTCTTTCATCAGTCAGATTTCAGAGGATTGTCTACCTCATTAGGATATACATGAAGTGTGACCTAGCAAAATCAGAAGCAGGTGTAGTGTGTGGCGTATTAGTAAACGTTGGCTGCAAGGGCTGGGATTAGAGTTTTGGTTGCCTCTACCACTGGTAGCAGTTGTGTTTTGGCTTGGCTGTAATTTCCTAGCTGCTCAAGAGTTAAGCCGACCCTACTCCACGAAGAAAAAACTTCAGTCAGATACTCAACTTGAAGCACGGGTATCAGTCAATGTGTTGCTCATTAACGCCGCCGTCAACCGAACTAAAAGAATTACCCAGGTAGAAGTGGAAACAGCAGACCCCATCTTGAAGCGACTGGAATTAGAACTTCCAACAATAGAATTCAGCCAAATAGAAGCGACAATTGCCCAAGAACTAGGTCTACCCCGTGAGGATGTTAGAAAGTTAGTACGCTATGAAGTTGTGGAATAACATTGATCGGATTTCAGTTAGGAAAAAAAGTAACAAAGCCTACGTGTCAACAACTGTAAAATTCCCTACAAGCTGGCTTTTCGTAAACTAATGCTGCTCAGTCTCCTTGCGAAGTTAAGGCGGCGATCATAATTAGAGGAGATTAAACCAATACTGCCTAACACTGTTGCTCGGTTGCTGATCTTACCCTTGGTATTGCTCTCGCAAGATATAGTCCGAAAGTTTGGCAGATGAAAAACATCTTTAAGTCTTTTTAGAACCTTTTGCCTTTGATCTAACTGCTTTATTGCGCTACTAAGCAGCTAGACTAAGTGTCCCATTAATTTGATTTAATCGTCCAAGCCATAAATCCTTATAAAACTCCATCTCTTGTGGAGTGAAAAGGAATTCATTACAGGAACCGTTGCCGATTAAATAAATCAAAGCAGCTTGTTCAACATGATATAGTGCTTCAATTGGAATGTAATAAGCAGCCAATTTAATAATTTTGTCTTGAATCCAATTCAGAGAAAGTTTAGGTTTAAGAGATATTTTCAAATCACTAATAGTTAAGCTATCTCGATATAAACCTACTTGCTCAAATTTTCCAAAATATTGATAATTAAAGGTTACAATGTACTGTTCTGAATAAAGACAAGCACCGAAATTTGGTAGTAATTTGTTGAGAGCCTCAATCTAATTTTTATAAGAGTTACTAACTGCCTTTATTTCTCCATCTGTAAGGTAAGAGTGAAGATACGAATGAACAGTGATTCCGGTCTTAATTGCTTCATCACGAATACGCTTAGACTCTCTGATACCGACTCTATCTTCCCATTTGCGAAGAGCCTCTATAGTTCTATCATCTTGTGTCCGTTTAAGAATATTACTAACGCTATAGAAAACGTAAGGATTCAGGTGGCAGAGTATTGACAAGGGGGACACTTGAGGGGGAGTATCACAAATATGAACCAAAACCTGCCTCAAGATATAGAC
>NZ_JBALEF010000038.1:0-29650 GCF_036918245.1 Nostoc sp. | reverse complement strand
ACGAATACGAAGCGATCGCGCTTGAGCCAGTCGTCGAGAACGTCAAACCACCCTCTACTGGGGGCGCGTCCAACTGCGATGGTCATTAGAGCAAAATCCTCTTTTTTTACTAAAATTGCAACGTTTCTAAGACAGTACGGAGAGCCAGTGTAACCGACTGCCGTGAGGAATTAACGTTTTTTTTGACAATCTCAACTGCTTTTAACCAACTGAGATTCTGAGAGCTTGCTGACTAGTTAAGTCATTATTTCTCAGGGTTATGACATTACACGTACCATCGGCTAGTAATCTAGCTTGTGGTAACTTAATGATTCTTAACTTATCACACTACTCAGGGTTTTTGCCTGATACACAGAAGCAAATTAGGCATGAAACACGAACCTTATAAATAATATGAATATCAGAAATTTTACAATTTGACACAACTTTTCTCAGAAATCTGAAAAAATTTAATGTAGATAGACGTAGGTAGGTAACTCATTTCAAGAGGTCAAAAATAGGCAGGGAGACGATAGCAGGGAATAAGGGGGGCAGAAGGGCAGGGAGAAAGAATTTTTATCAGCCATTGAGTGAAAAAATAGTACAACATTCCCTAAAAAATTATATCGGTAGCAGGAACATGGAAGGGCGCAGTTGAGTTTTTGTCAACGATGTTTGGTAAAATGCGGATAGTCAGTTCGCCGCCACGGTTGTTGATACACCTCTGGAAAACCTATGTGAAACCTTAGACAAGGAGAAAGGAAGTTGGCACATCTTGACTAAATACAAATAGCCTAAGTGGTTTGTCCCGTAGTACAAGTAAGCCAGCATTATCCGGGACAGTAAAATTTGTCGGGTACAAAGTGAAAAATTTATAGTCTGCGGCAGGGTTCCCGTATACTTCAAACATAGCTCTGGGTGCCTCTTAAGCAATAGCCGGATTGGCACAGGAACCCACCACTCTATGCAAATGCATTCAGTGTGCGAGTATGTGACAGCGAGTATCTCACGGGCAATGGTAGTTCAATGACGACATCAACAACGATTAACAAAGGCGATCGCCTCCTGCACCAAAATGTTCTCGGTTCTCGTCGGTTCAGTAACTACTGGTGGGCAACTATCGTTACCTTGGGAGCAAGCGGCTTTTTATTGGCTGGAATATCCAGTTATTTAAAAGTTAATTTACTCATAGTTTCCGATCCCACTCAACTGATATTCGTCCCCCAAGGATTGGTGATGGGGTTATATGGTACTGCTGGCTTGTTATTAGCCACATACCTGTGGCTAGTGATTTTATTGGATATTGGAGGCGGTTACAACGAATTTGATCAAGAAACTGGCGCAATTAAAATCTTCCGTTGGGGGTTTCCTGGCAAAAACCGCCGAATTCAGATTGATAGCCGCATAGAAAATGTCCAATCTGTAATAATAGATGTAAAAGAAGGTCTTAATCCCCGTCGCGCCCTCTATCTACGCATTAAGGGACGGCGAGATATACCCTTAACACGGGTTGGACAACCCTTATCTTTAACAGAGTTGGAAACAGATGGCGCAAAGTTAGCCCGCTTTTTGGGAGTATCGTTAGAAGGACTTTAAGGGAGTGGAGTAAGAAGAGGGGAAGCAGGGGGCAAGGGGGAGAATAAAAATTACCTCTTTCTCCTCTGCTCCAAGCTTTGTGCCCCTCTGCCTCTTATGCCCAATGCCCCTCAAAAAGATAAGATACTCTGGTTAAATCGGTAACAGGCAATGCGGTTAAAAATTTCACAATTTTTACTTTCTCTTGTGATGATTAGTGCCTTAATGTTGGGAGGATGTTCAACACAGCAAGTCGCTTCTAATAGCTCTTCTCCAAACTCGACTGCTACCTCGGCCACAAGCGAGGCAAGTACCAAGACAACTACTGAAGCAACATCTGTATCTCAAACTAGTAGTGAGAGTGTTCCTGGACTGGCAGATTTACCGCGCCTCGAAGGCAAGGCTACTGTGGTAATCACGGTTAAAGGTTCGCCGATTACTATCGAAGTAGACGGCACTGATGCCCCCATTACAGCCGGCAACTTCGTAGATTTAGTGCAAAAGGGTGTGTACGATGGTTTAGCTTTCCATCGAGTTGTGCGCGAACCCCAACCGTTTGTAGTTCAAGGGGGCGATCCCCAAAGCAAAGACCCGAAAGTTCCAGCAGATAGACTGGGAACAGGTAGCTATATTGACCCAAAAACGGGAAATGCTCGTTATATACCTTTAGAAGTTAAGCCCAAAGGTTCAGATACTCCGATTTACAATAAACCATTTGATGCTACTGCTCAAGCTGTCGTATTGCCCCATAAACAAGGTGCAGTAGCGATGGCGCGATCGCAATCACCAGATTCAGCTTCTGCCCAGTTTTACTTTGCTTTGGCTGATCTAGCATTTTTGGATGGTAACTACGCCGTGTTTGGCAATGTCACTCAAGGCTTTGATGTAGTAAACAAAATTCAGCAAGGCGATCGCATTGACTCCGCTAAAGTCACTCAAGGTGCTGAAAACCTGAAAACGCCTGGACAGTAGGAGGAAGATGGCAGGGGAGCAGAGGAGCAGGGGAGCAAGGGTGCGAGGGAGGTAGTAAAAAACTCCTAACTTTTAACTCCTCACTTTTAACTCCTAACTCCTAAATTGGTCAAAATTGTTGTTACTGGTATTGGTCTAGTTTCCGCTTTGGGTGGAAGCTTAGAGGATAGCTGGCGAAATTTAATCGCAGGTAAATCTGGAATTCGCTTACATCAACCATTTCCAGAACTTACACCACTTCCTCTCGGTTTGATTGGTCAACAACCATCTGAATTGACAATGTTAACTCAGATGGTTGTTGCTTCTGCTTTACAAGATTCTGGGTTAGTTGCACCTTTAGCTGATTGTGCTGTAGTCATTGGATCGAGTCGCTCTTATCAAGCGTCTTGGGAAATGCTGGCGCGGCAAATGTATAACGCGAAGAATTTTCCCATGTCCTCTTTTGGAAATTGGCTAAATATATTACCTCATATCAATGCGATCGCAGCTGCCAGGCAAATCGGTGCATCGGGGATAGTTTTGGCACCGATGACAGCTTGTGCTACTGGAATTTGGTCTATTGCCCAAGCAGCTTTACTTATACAAACTGGGCAATGTCAACAAGCGATCGCAGGTGCAGTGGAAGCACCGATTACACCCTTAACTTTAGCTGGATTTCAGCAGATGGGTGCTTTGGCAAAAACTGGGGCTTATCCCTTTGATTTGCATCGAGAAGGCTTAGTGTTGGGTGAAGGCGCGGCTGTATTTGTCTTAGAATCAGCAGAGTTGGCAAAGCAGCGTCAAGCAAAAGTGTATGGTGAAATTCTCGGTTTCGGCTTAACTAACGACGCATATCATAGTAATTCACCAGAACCTGAAGGGAAAAGTGCGATCGCTGCTATCAAACAATGTCTAGAACGTAGCTGTCTATTACCAGGCGATATCGATTACATTCATGCTCATGGCACAGCTACCCAGCTAAATGACCAGATGGAGAGCATGATAATCCAGCGTTTGTTTCCTCAAGGCGTGGCAGTTAGTTCCACCAAGGGAAGCACAGGTCATACACTAGGGGCATCTGGAGCTTTAGGTGTAGCTTTTTCTCTCATGGCCCTAAAGCATCAAATATTACCACCTTGTTTAGGATTGCAGCAGCCAGAGTTTGATTTAGATATCGTGACAGCAGCACGTCTAAGTAAAATTCGACAGGTATTATGTTTGAGTTTTGGCTTTGGGGGACAGAATGCTGCGATCGCGTTAGCAAGGTAAAAACTTGTGTGTGCTCTTTAGCTTCCTTGTCGCCTCCTCAAGTCAAAAACCTAAAACGTTCAACATCTACTTTTTAAGTAGATGACTATAGCAGTTTTCATGTATTTGAACCACATCTCTTGTAGGGGCGCAAGGCCTTGCGCCCCTACCACATGGTCTATTTACCTGAAAATAGCTGTAATTTACTTTTCCTGGTTTATATCGATTAATTCAACTTGGTACTATAGTTTTGAAAAATAAATTGTGATTAAAAGGGAATGTGAATGGCGATCGCTATTCGACAAGCTCGTGACGACGAACTTGAAGCGCTGATTCCGATACTATTGTTGGCAGAACAATCGGAGCGTGCACTGCGATGGGGGCTCGCTAACCTCGTTGATGCTGTATATCGCATGGACGACAGCGAACACTTGGTTGGTGCAGCAACGATGAAATGGCGCAGCGACCCCTGCGAAATTATGGAACTTGGTATAGCCCCTGAGTTTCAAAGGCAGGGTTTAGGTAAGGAGTTCATTACTTGGTTGATTCAAGAGGCGAGGCAACGCGGCAAGAGGCAGATGCTCGTTGGCACGTCTAATTCAAGTATCGCCAACATTGCTTTTTATCAAAAATGCGGATTTCGGATGGATCATGTGCGCCAGGACTACTTTTGGTATTTACCTGAGCCAAGTTACGAAAACAGCATTCAGATTCAGGACTTGCTCGTATTTCGTTTCGATTTGGTGCCATGCTCAAATAGGAAAAAAAACAAACTCAAAGAGGAAAAGCAAATTAGGTATGAAAGCTAGGGTAAAATTAGTTCTTCAGGATGAAGAGAGAGAATGGCAGCAATAATGGTTCCCACTTAAGTCTGCCTGCTCACCTAAAAATTTACAGATTAATTGAGATCGTAGCCTAGATATAAGGTATGGCTACTTTAAGTTTGAGTGACTAGTGCTATGTACATTGAATCATTATCGATAGCAACCTTGGAGCAAGCAATTCACTTAAGAGAGGAAGTTTTCCCAGGCGTGAGTAATAGTAGTCATGGGCAATCGCTGGTGGCAAGTTTATATCTAGATGAATATGCTCAATGGTTTTCAAACAGCGGAATTACCCAACTCAATTACTGGGTTGCTATCGATGAGGAATCTTTCCAAGTAATTGGGCTAACTGGGTTATACTGCGAAAGCGAAGACGAACAAGAAGCTGACTGGTTAGGCTGGTTTTGTGTAGCATCACGATTTCGAGGAAAAGGAATTGGAAAAGAGCTATTAGACTTTACCATCGACTTAGCACAAGCAAAAGCAAAAAGGTACTTACGGTTGTATACTTGGGAACATCCTTCTTCTTATGTAGCCCGGATGCTTTATCTCAAACGCGGTTTTTACCAAATTGGTGAATCCCTAAACAACAGCGGATTTAAAACTATCTATCTTGAACTCCAACTCGATAGCATTATTCATAGTGGATGAAGAAATTCATCTGGTTAGGATATTGCAAGGCTTTTTGTACATTCGATTATTTCAAGTGCCTGAAACGATGATTTTCCGTTCAAACTAGATCAAAAAGCGATCGCATCACAGTGCGATCGCTTTTTTTATAGATTTTGTCAAAGCCTACATCATCGGCAGGTAACAAGCCAATTCTCATCACAGGCAAAGCCTTTCATAGCAACTTTAGAGGAAGAGGCAATCAACGGTGCGAAGCGATGCCTACAGCAGTAAACTACTCTCCTAGAACAAATGCACCAGAACCACTGGCTGGATCAAACTAGGGAAGCGATCAATTTCTTACAGGAAAAGGCGACTGAGTGCGACGCCTTTATTTATAGAGAGCGATGGCAGCCATTGAGCTATCTGGCGGAATCCGCCAGGGCGATCGTAACCAACCTGAGTTCGGGTTAAAGATAAGGAGGTAAAAGCCACTCCAGTTGAAGGCTAGGTTTCTTAGGTTGATGACAATATGAAGCGATTTCAACATCTGAGAAACTGGGCGAACTAGAGAAAATCTAAATTGTCTAGAGTGAATGTATTAGTCCGTATACTGCTTTGCATATAAAGCAAGATAGACAATATAAAACTGTAACAAAAACTACAAAATTCTTATTTTTCCCAAAAAAAAGGATAGGCTTAAGTAAAGATGAGATTCGGTTCGTAAAGATACCGCGATTAGGAGAAAATTTTATGATTTTAAAATCTCTGTTGCTGTCAGAACCTGCTTCTCCAGCGCATATATGCCCATTTGACCAAGCCTGTAGCTACTTAGAGGCGGCAGCTAAAGAATTAAATTTAAATCAGGGTTTGCTGGAAATTCTCAGCCACCCGCGTAAGGTTGTCACGGTTTCCATTCCCGTGAAGCTAGATGATGGGGAAATACAGGTTCTCGCCGGACATCGGGTACAGCACTCTGATGTCTTAGGCCCATACAAGGGTGGAATTCGTTACCATCCGGCTGTGACATTGCGGGAAGTATCCGCTTTAGCAATGCTGATGACCTGGAAATGTGCCTTGTTAGGTATTCCTTACGGTGGTGGCAAGGGTGGCATTGCTATAGATCCCAAACGCTACAGTGTTGGTGAATTAGAGCGAATCAGCCGCCGTTATATCAGCGAGTTGATTAAAGATATTGGGCCTTCCGTAGATATTCCTGCGCCAGATATGGGTACTTCTGCCCGTGAGATGGCTTGGATGATGGATACTTACTCTGTGAATGTTGGTCATGCTGTACCAGGAGTTGTAACTGGAAAACCCCTTTCGATTGGTGGTTCTCTAGGGCGAGAAATGGCAACTGGACGTGGCGTGATGATTACTGTACGTGAGGCGCTAGCAGATCGAGGTAAATCCTTGGCAGGAGTGCCAGTAGCTATTCAGGGTTTCGGTAACGTCGGCTGTGCCGCAGCAGAATTATTATATGAAGCAGGTGCGAAAATTATCGCGGTTTCAACTGGTGCTGGGGGAATATTCTCCGAAGTTGGTCTTGATATTCCCAAGTTAAAAGTCTACGCCGCTGAAAATCGCAAGAGTATTGTGGGTTTCCCGCAATCTGTACCAATTAGCAATGCAGATTTATTAACTTTACCCTGCGATGTCTTAATACCAGCTGCTTTGGAGAACCAAATCACTGAAGAAAATGTGAATCAGGTGCAGGCGGAGATTGTAGCAGAAGCAGCTAACGGCCCGGTTACTCTTGAGGCTAACTTGGCATTAGAGGCGCGGGGTGTGACAGTGCTACCCGATATTTTGGCAAATGCTGGCGGTGTAGTAGTCAGTTATTTAGAGTGGGTGCAGGGTCTTTCTTACGTATTTTGGGATGAGGAGCGCGTCAACCGCGAAATGGAACATTTGATGGTACAAGCGTACCGCAAGGTGATTCATCAGTCGGAGGTGCGCCAAATTTCTTTAAGGTTAGCAGCTTACACACTGGGGGTAGGTAGAGTCGCGCAAGCGCTGACTGACAGAGGTCTTTATCCTTAGTTTATTTTAGTTGTTCATGGGGCAGAATAGATCATTGTCGGCAGTAATTTTACTTGAACCGACAGTGATTTATCTGCCTTTTTTATTGAGCGATCGCTATAACATGACTACTACACTGTGGCGCAAGTTTGCCTACCTTTAACCAACTACTCAGAGTAACTTGTCTCACCAAGCTGATATTATTTGGTCAAGGATATTTTAAAGCTACTTTACGACTCGCCAGAAGGTGCAGCAGCATGAATCAAGTCTGGCTTCTCGTCAACAGGAGGACGCTCAATAGTTTGAGCCGATGTGGGACGTTGATGGCGTAGTTTACCGCCGCAGGCATCGCGAGTTTGGATCTGCACAGGTTTACCCGTCTCAATTGAGTGATAAAGTGCTTGAATGATACTAACATCAATCAATCCTTCCGTACCAGATGGCTCTGGGTTTTTATCTTGCAGAATACAATCAGAGAAGTAGGTAAATTCAGCGGCTAATTGATCGTGATCCTCAAAAGTACGCTCTTGAGTTTCACCATTAATTGTCAGGTAATGCTTCAGTTCTCCCTGCCAAGCATAAGCAGGTTCTACTCGTAAATCGCCTTGAGTACCTACAATCTGATAAGTCGAAACACTTGCCCCTCCAAAGCTACAGGTAAATGTTGCCAATCGCTCATTGGGAAAACGCAAGATGACACTAGTCATTTCTTCTACTTCGCTGAAGCGTTCTTCTCCGTTATTGGCAGCTACAGCAAATACTTCAATTGGTTCATCTTGCAATATATAACGTGCAGCATTAATGCAGTAGATGCCAATATCATAGAGCGTGCCACCACCTGTGGCATCTCGTAAACGAATATTGCCTTCTTCTACTTGCTGAGTAAAAACCGAGTTGAAAATTCGTGGTTCACCAATTTGCTTTGAGCGGACAATTTCAACTGCTTGTAAATTGGCTTTTTCTAAATGTAAGCGGTAGGCAATCATCAGCTTCACATTGTTGTCATTGGCAGCTTTAATCATTGCCTCACACTCATCTTCTGTTACTGCCATTGGTTTTTCACATAACACATGAATTCCCTGATTAGCAGCCCGCACAGTGTAGTCACAATGCAAGTGATTGGGCAGCGCAATATAAACTGCATCAACCTCACCACTTGCCAGACAATCTTCATACTCCTCGTAAGAGTAAGTATGGTTTATACCGTACTTTTTGCTCAGTTCTTCGCTTTTTGTGGGATCATCTGAAACCAGTGCGACTAATTCTGAGTTTTCAGTGTGTACAAAGGAAGGTAAGGCAGCTTGTTGGGCAAACCAACCTAAACCAACAACGGCATAACGAATTTTACGCTGATCATTTGTAGCAGTCATTTTTATACCTCATGATGAATGAATAGCTTGGTAATTTTAATGCCCTAATATAACGCCATGTGCAACTTTACTCTCAAACCTAACCCCCAACCCCTTCCCTACTAGCGTTGGGGAGAAAGAATCAAAGCCTCTCTCTGTTTCGGGGAGAGGAATGGAAGCGGGGTTTTAACAATAAGTCGCACATAGCGTTAATTACGTGCAAGTTATGGCTAACTGTTTATCTGCTTCAATTAATGAAAGAATGTCTGTTGCTTTAGTTTTAGCTATCTTTTCCCTTCACTAATAATCAATTTCTAGGGCTGAGAATTTGGAGGTTGATGAATTATATCTCGTATATTCTCAGTGACTTGGTAAATTAAAACCTCATTCTTTCAGTAAGCTTTAGTTCAAACTTAAGGAATATTTCTGGTATTGCACTCTAACTGAAATTCATAACCTTGGCATGATGGATACTGAGTATGGAGCATTAGCAGCCCAAGGCTACGATCCCAACCTGGAACACCAACTGAAGATTTCCGCACAGGCCAGTCGCTTATATAATCAATCAACCAACAACTTAACTTTCTTTATTATGATGGTGTCACAGGGAGTATTTTTATTTTGGTGAGAGATTGGAGGCAATTCTGAGTATTCACAACCTGAAGCAAAATTGGTGTATAAAATACACAGTGTATAATACAAATAATAGTAGTTTAACAAGTGTATGGTGATCGAAATACAACCAATAACTCAGACTTTATATGACCAAGATTATTACCTTTGGCTCAGGACAACCATCAACCAACTTCGCAATAGTCAGTTTTCATCTGTGGATTTAAATAACTTAATTGAAGAGTTGGAAGATATTGGCAGGAGCCAGAAGCGAACGGTGAAAAGTTTGTTAATTCGACTTTTTGAACATCTGCTTAAGCTCACATACTGGAATGTGGAACGAGAGCGAAATGAAGGGCACTGGAAAGGTGAAATTAGGACATTCCGTAGAGAGATTAAGGATGAACTTAAAGATAGTCCTAGTCTTAAGCCTTACATCTTAGAAATATTTGATAAATGTTATCAAGATGCAAGGACAGAAGCAAGCGATCGCTCTCAACTTGCCATTGACATATTTCCCTTTATACCCATTGGTTCTTTAGAACAAATCTTAGATGAGAACTGGTTTCCTGAATATAACCACAATCATCACGGTAAACCCGATTAAAATGAATACGCAACTTGGGTTTCCATAGGAGTATGCAGACGTGCAGCCGGACTTAATAGGCTTGGAAATTAGTAAGGGGGAACTGAGACGTTTGACTGGGTTCGATCCAGAAGACGTTTTTCGTCCTTCGGTTTTGCGAGATGGCAAAAAGCGATTAGGATTTTTTATCAGTGAAATGCTGGTGACGCTAGCGCTAACGCCAATAATTGTAGGCTTTGTTTACGCTTTTATTATTCTGCCAACAATTGGTTCTTCAGTTCGACTAGGAATTCTTTTACTAATTTTAGTGCCAATGCCGATATTAGTGGGGCGATGGCTGTGGCGACAATTAACCTGTCCTGAAGGACTGACAATACTTTTAGATGAAGTTGATAAATATCATGACCTGGTTGCTGCCATCGATATCAATGACCAATTGGCAGCATCAGGAAACGTAGAAAGCAGTATCGATGACCGAGATAAAGTAACCGCCGCCTTGCAACTAATTAGAGAAGATTTAGTCCGCGCTCTGAAAACGGAACGAATTTTGCGAGATAATAAAAAATTGCTTGCTAATAACCAAGAGTTATTTGTGAATAATTTAGCCAGTCTGCGAGCTTTACAAGTTAGTAGTCAAGCAGGTGAATATGCTCAACTGCTAAATCAATCATTGCAAATTGCGATCGATGTACAAGCAGAAATCAGAAAATTGCATAAAGGCTAAGAGAATGTTTGTAAAAGCGGCTACACGAGACAACACCTGCCTCCGTAGGTTAGAAAATCCTTGATTTTGATTAGTCCACGGAGATAGACGTTGCTTGTGTACTAGTGACTTCTACTCACCCAACACTTTCCCAGAAAACAATCGCCCCGTTGACTTAAATGAGCAACAAACCCAAAATAATTGTCCTGGATGATGACCCTACAGGTTCTCAAACAGTCCACAGCTGCTTGCTGCTAATGCACTGGGATGTGGAGACTTTACGCCGTGGGTTGCAGGATGATTCGCCGATTTTCTTTGTGCTGACTAATACTAGATCGCTAACGCCAGAGTCAGCTGCATCTATCACCAAAGAAGTTTGCCAGAACCTGAAAATCGCTTTGAATGCTGAAGGAATCGACGATTTTCTGATTGTCAGCCGTTCTGATTCTACTTTGCGGGGGCATTATCCTATTGAAACAGATGCGATCGCACAAGAACTTGGCCCCTTTGATGCTCATTTTCTCGTACCAGCATTTTTTGACGGTGGACGCATCACCCTCGACAGCGTGCATTACTTGATTATTGGCGGTGTACCCACCCCAGTCCATGAAACCGAATTTGCCCGTGATTCCGTCTTCAGCTACCATCACAGTTACTTACCCAAGTATGTCGAAGAAAAAACTCAAGGACGAATTAGTGCCGAAGCTGTAGAAAGGTTTCTCCTATCCGATATTCGCACTGCTAGTTTGGAACGATTGTTACAACTTCATGGTAATCAGTGCGCTGTCGTCGATGGTGAAACTCAAGCCGATCTCAACCGCTTTGCAGTAGATATATTAGCAGCCGCAAGTCAAGGGAAACGCTTTTTATTTCGTAGTGCAGCAAGTATTTTAACGGCTTTAGCCGCTTTACCACCCCAACCAATTGCCGCCGAAAACATGGCGCAGTACGTGCGCCAAGGCAAACCAGGTGCGGTGATTGTTGGTTCCCATGTGAAAAAGACTACCCAGCAATTAGAGGCGCTGTTGCAAGTAGAGGGAACTGTAGGAATCGAAGTGAATGTAGCACGATTACTTGATGATGCAAATCAATCTGCGGCATTACTAACTGAAATCCAAGAAAGCACACGGGCGGCACACGAAGCTGGCAAAACACCAGTGGTTTATACTAGCCGTCAGGAACTAAATTTTAAAGATGTCAAGACACGATTGGAGTTTGGGGAAAAAGTTTCAAGTTTATTAATGGATATTGTCCGCGGTTTACCATCTGATATAGGATTCTTAATCAGCAAGGGTGGCATTACTTCAAACGATGTCTTGAGTACTGGACTAGCTTTAACTTCAGCCCGTTTACTCGGTCAAATTTTAGCTGGTTGTTCAATGGTGTTAACGTCATCCGATCATCCCCAGTTTCCTGATTTGCCTGTAGTGCTGTTTCCAGGTAATGTCGGCGATGCTGATGCCTTGGTGACAGTTTATCAGAGGTTGACCGTACCAATTTGAGATTTTAGACTTTCCTGCGGAACGCTACGCTCAGTCGAACGATTTTAGATTAAAGAGTCTTTTGGTTAATGTCGGACTAATATCCCGCTACACCAACACCTCTTGTGAGTGACACAAATCCAAAATCCAAGTTGCGCTGTCAGCGCACCAAAGGTGCGACCTAAAATTTAAAATCTGTTGTCTTTTGGCTAGTACTGCATGACTTCTGATTCTGCGATTCCCAATCTAAAGTCAAATTCTGCACTTCCGAATGCAGAATCAAACTCTATCCTTTCTGAGATAGAGGTAAATTCTACTGTTTCTGATGTAGAGTCAGATTCTATCCTCCCGGATGCTGAGTTAAAATCTGTCCTCCTTTATTTAAAATCAAATACTGTTCTTGGGGATGTAGAGTCAAATTCTGCTAACCCAGATGTAGAGTCAAATACTGATGCCGGATCGGATTTTATCCTGACTGACTTAAATCCCGATGAGTTAGCATTGCCAGGGCATCGTGTAAATGATAATAGTCAAGTCCAGTTAAAAAGTAAGGAGGGACGACTTTTATTAATTTTGCCCTCGGAATCTCAAGTATCTGCCTCAGAACTCACTTGGTCTGATATTTGGCAACAAATAAGGCAACGTCTAAGTGCAGGCGATCGCTTCCGTGTATCTAATACACCTGTGCATTTAATGGCACAAGACCGTTTAGTAGATGCCAGACAACTCCAAGAACTCGCCGAAGCTTTAAGTGAAGTCCAACTCCAGCTGATATCTGTCTCGACGAGTCGGCGGCAAACTGCGATCGCTGCCGTGACATCGGGGTATTCAGTGGAACAATTACAGCCCGTAACTTCCCTGAATTCAGAGCCAACAGCTACAGCGATCCCCCAAGAAGATGCCCTCTATTTAGAAATGACAGTCCGCTCTGGAGTAGAAATTCGTCATCCTGGGACAGTAATTCTCTTGGGAGATTTAAATCCAGGTGGTATTGTAATTGCAGATGGAGATATTATTATCTGGGGTCGTCTGCGTGGAATTGCTCATGCTGGGGCTGGAGGCAATAGTGAGTGTCTGATTATGGCCTTGCAAATGGAACCAACCCAACTGCGGATCGCAGATGCTGTAGCTAGAGCACCAGAAAAACCGCCAATCCAGTTTTCTCCAGAGGTGGCACATATTACGCCCCAAGGAATTCGTATCGCTAGGGCGACTGATTTTTCCAGAAACCAATTCACCAAGAGCAATCAAGAACCATAAATATTCACTTAAAGAATGAAGTATAGAAGTAAAGATGAAATAAAACAAATATTCATGCCTCACCCTGATCAGGGAGAACAGATATTTCTTCATACTTGATACGATACTTCATACTTTATACTGCAATTTACTGTTTTATATTTCCTGAACCCTCATTGACCGCATTTCTATCATGACTCGCATTATTGTGATTACCTCCGGTAAAGGAGGAGTGGGTAAAACCACAGTTTCAGCAAATTTGGGTATGGCTTTAGCCAAAATGGGGCGTCAAGTTGCTTTGGTTGATGCGGATTTTGGTCTGAGAAATTTGGATTTGCTCTTAGGGCTGGAAAACCGCATCGTTTATACTGCGGTAGAAGTCTTAGCCAGAGAGTGCCGTTTAGAACAAGCCTTGGTGAAAGATAAGCGCCAACCCAATCTCGTACTCCTGCCGGCAGCCCAAAATCGCTCCAAAGATGCAGTCACACCCGAACAGATGAAGTTATTGGTGAATGCACTAGCGCAAAAATATCAGTACGTGATTATTGATAGCCCTGCCGGTATTGAAAATGGGTTTAAAAATGCGATCGGCCCGGCCAAAGAAGCGCTAGTTGTTAGCACCCCAGAAATTTCTTCAGTTCGTGATGCCGATCGGGTAGTGGGGTTACTTGAAGCACAAGGTATCAAGCGTGTTCATTTAATAATTAACCGCATCAGACCTTCAATGGTGCAGGCAAATGATATGATGTCAGTGCAAGATGTTCAGGAACTTCTCGCCATTCCCCTGATCGGGGTAATCCCTGACGACGAGCGTGTTATTGTATCTACCAATCGCGGCGAACCCTTAGTGTTAGCAGAAAATCCCTCTTTAGCTGCTACAGCCTTTGAGAACATTGCTCGTAGACTAGAAGGGGAAAGTGTCGAATTTCTGGAGATCGACTCGTCCCAAGACAGCATCTTCGCTCGTATACGAAGGTTGTTCAGGACAAAGATTGTTTAACTTACCTTTCCAGTCTCCGCCCCAGACCTATTCGTAATGATTGAACTTCTAGAAAAACTTTTTTTTCGCGGCCCTGATAGCAGTCGAACTCAAGTTAAACGTCGCCTGCAATTGGTGATTGCTCACGATCGCGCTGATATAGACCCTCAAACGTTGGAAAAAATGCGGAAAGAAATCCTAGATGTAGTCTGTCGCTATGTTGAAGTTGAGACGGAGGGCTTGGAGTTCTCCTTAGAAAGCAACCAACGAACGACAGCTTTAATTGCGAATTTACCCATCCGCCGAGTCAAAGGAGCTATACCTGAGTGGGAAAGGGGTGATAAATAAGTTTTTATAGTTTTAATCTTAGAGGATAGGAATAGGACAACAAGCGAACGCTTTTGAGTTAAGTGTTAGAAAATAATTAAGAAAAGGAACACTAGTTTTGTCCAACAAGCTAGGTAAATAAATGCGAGTATCCCTTTTCTTAGATGGTGCAAACTTCTTCTATATGCAGAGAAATTGTTTGAGGTGGTGGACAGACCCAAAGAAAATTTTAGATTTTGTAAGAACAAAAGGCGAATCGCAAGACTAAATAATGCTACTTATATTTTGGGATAATTAATAGTTAATAATGATAACGAGCTTGTAAAAAATTTATTTCATCATCTTTTACAAGATATACAATTCTATGTTCTTGTGTTAAACGGCGAGACCAAGTATTAGGATCTAAATATTTTAAAGGTTCCGGCTTACCTTTCCCCTTAAAAGGATCTTGGCAAGTCTCTTTGACAAGATCCAAAACTTTAAGGGTAACTCGTTGATCATTTTCCACCCAAAATTTCAAGTCTTCTAAAAATTCAGGTTGAAATACTGTTTTTCTTTGCTTTGGAGTTACTGGAATTTCTTGTTTTGGTTGGTTTTTGAGGTTCTTCTTTTTGGTCAAATCCTAACTCCTTACTAAGATCATCCAAGCTTTGAGATTTCACAACTCCTGATTTAGCTCGATTTAAAGCTGTTAGCAAACGTTCAGCGTTACGGGGAGAACGTAAAAGATGAGCAGTTTCTAGAATACTAGAAAGTTCATCAACAGGTATTAAAGCTACACTTTCAGCATTACGACGTGTAATGATTACAAAATCGCGTTCTGAAGTAACTTTCTGGCACAGTTCAGACAGCTTTTCTCGTGCTTGTGTGTAAGTATAACTAGCAGAAACCATAAGTATCAAAAGTTCCGTTTTTACTTGTAAATTGAATTAAGTACATTATCGATTAACCTGTACACAAAGTCTGTACAGGTTGATGCTTTTATCGTAACATAACAGAAATTGATAAAGTAAAATTTTCAAAAAACCTGGTCAAGCAATTCTGACTAATTGGGGTCAAAAACATTGTAAGCTGTGGATTACAGGGTCTACAGTCTAAGAGGGTGTTTGAAAAATTTTGAAGAGTCAAATTTTATGCCAGTTGCCGCACCATAATGTTGACACTAGTGGTAGGATGCCCACCCCACAAGAATCATCCCTATTTTAGGCAACGCCAAAAAAATCCCGTTGTCAGCAGTGATGACAACGGGAGTATATAGGATTTTTTATAGCTTATCGGTAGGCAACTTGTGGGCCTGCCCAAATTTCTGTCACCTTTTTACCAAAAGTAATCGGCCGATCGTTGTCTGTTGTAGTGATAGTCTTGCCATCATTAGCAACTTGCATCAATGGCCAGTTTTCCTCGCCCAATTCCCCTGCACGGAATAACACATGATCCGGTTGGCTTTTACTCCAGCCTAACAATATGGCAATTTTTTCATGTTCTTCCTCACTAACAGGAGCTACTGTGTTAGCGTGATTTTTTTGCCGATCCCAAATCACTGCACTATCTGTAGAATCACCTGTGTTAAATATACCTTCAAACTTGCGTGCTAAGAAGCGATCGCCTTTTTCTGACCAGCTAACTGGAACTAGTACCCCAATTTTACCGATCGTATCGGTTTCTTCTGAAGACTCTGCTTTTACAGCCTTTACCTTTAATAAAGGATCGCTAACTGGAGTCGTTGAAGCCATCACCCACAATTTCTTAGTTTGCATATCTTGGACAAACAAAACGCTGGTGACACGGCTGTTGTACATTTGGGGTTTTACCTCCAGTTGCACCCGACTATAAACAGCATATTTACCATCTGGAGAAATCACAGGTACGCTCCGATAGTGACGCACTCCAGAACCACCATTAGAAGCAATAGCTTCTTGAGTTGCTGTAATCCATTTCCAAGGAATCGGATGAGGACTACCGATGGGATCTATTTGTTCTGCTTGGGACTCATTAACTGGTTCCACAACAGGTATTTCGGTCGTTGTGGTTGATTGAGATTCTCTAATAGTTGGTGCTACTTGAGTTGCTGTCAATGATTCAGTAAAAGACTTTTCTCTAGAGAGATAATTTTCTTGTGCTCTCAAAGACTTGACATTAGCTGCTTTGAGTTTGCGTATTAAATTAAGTTGACTAATAGGAACATCTGTTGATGGTGCGAGTTCAACTGCTGCCAAAGAATCAGGAACAGTTACATCGCTTAAATCTAAATCGCTGTTAGAGAGATAATTATCTACTTCAGTCGAAGACTCAATTTTATCCGCTGGTAATACTTGCGGTTCCTGAACCGCAGTACTTTGTGTTGGCACAGAGTCAAATTCTTCTGTTATCGATTCGATTTGATCTGTTTTTAATGTTTCAGCTATTTCAGGTTCCCCAACTACAGCTATTTCCTTTGATACAGAGTCAGATTCTCCAGCCATCGAAGTTAGTTTATGTACTTCGGATCTTACTGGGAACGAGTGAGCCGATGCTCCTAATAAGGGTGCAATTAGTATCACAACGACAACGTAATTGAGAAATGGTTGTGTGCGGAACCATCCTGACAGCAAAAGGGGTTTAAGCATTTGTAGACTCTCTAGAGGGGGCAATTGCTATGTGAGAAGCAATACATCAACAGCAATGGGGCAGGTGGTAGTTATATGTATAACAAGAAACTAAAAGTAATGACGAAATAATATCTTCAAAGTTTGCAGAGTTTTACAAAAATTAAGTATCATTGTCTACACCTTTTCTTACTTAGGTACGGGATATTTTTTTGCAAAAATATGCGAGTATAGTAAATATGCTGACAACTCAGTAATTACTACACGATATATAATGTCCCTATACCTAAACAGACCAAAAATAAGTCTTGGTTAAGCGATATTTAGGAATAGTTTGAGGAATGACGCTGGCAAATAAGAGATAATCTAACTTAGCTACCGGGGATCGTACTAGCGATCGCTAGTACACAGCAAATAAGCTAGGTTACACACTAAATATAACAGCGCAAACCCTCATGATAGTAAATGTGAGGCGTTAATTAAAAACCTGGGAAAGCGGACGCATAATACATCATACTCAGAAGATATTGCTATCAGCAACCCAAAGTTATAAATTGCTATCTAAACTACAAAAATAGTTAGAAGACGCAATAGTTTTTCGGAAATTTAACTACATTTAAAGCTAATTTCGGGAAGACGATCGGAAACACAACAAAATTCACTCGGTAGATGCTCTAGCGACTCGCAAAGAAAAACCACTAAGTGATTAGTTTCACTAGAGGCAAATGCGGCTGATACTAGCTGTTACGCTTGTCAACTTAACTATTAAGTTAATCAAGCAGCCTTTGGTTTCATGAATACGAAAGTATTGTACCACCAAACAGCCAATATTATTTACAACTAACAACTGTATTTTGCAACTGCATCCTGAATACAGGAGCCTGCTAGATGCTGGCTTAGTGCATTCTGTTTCAACATGCAACTTAAATGTTGTCAGTTATGAGGGGCGCACTTACGATTAACTAATAGAACTCTTGCACAAATGCAAAATTCGCCCTCATCCCCTTCTCCCAATTTTGAGAGAAGGGGAGCCAAATTCAAAGTCCCTCTCCCAAGCTTGGGAGAGGGATTTAGGGTGAGGCTTTTTGATTAATGCAAGAAGTCTAATGACTGACGACTAAAAACTACTAAATTATTAATGAAAATTGTATTTTTTGGTACACCCCTGTTTGCTGTACCCACCTTGGAAAAATTATTGAATCATTCAGAATTTGAGGTGCTGGCGGTTGTCACCCAACCAGATAAACGCCGGGAACGCGGAAATAAACTTACGCCTTCACCTATAAAAGCGATCGCAACTGCTCACAATTTAGCAGTATGGCAACCTGAACGGGTGAAAAAAGATACTGAAACTTTAAGCAAACTCAAACAATTAGATGCAGATGTGTTTGTTGTTGTCGCTTATGGACAGATTTTATCGTCAAAAATCTTAAATATGCCAAAATTAGCTTGCATTAATGTGCATGGCTCGATTTTACCCAAATATCGTGGTGCAGCCCCGATTCAGTGGTGTTTGTATAACGGGGAGAGGGAAACGGGGATCACCACCATGTTAATGGATGTGGGAATGGATACCGGCGCAATGCTCCAAATAGCCACTACACCTATTGGATTACTGGATAATGCCCAAGATTTAGCCGATAGACTAGCAGAAATCGGTGGGGATTTGTTGGTGGAAACTCTGTTGAAGTTGGAACGTAAAGAAATTCAACCAATTCCCCAAGATAATTTAGCAGCGACTTATGCACCTCTAATTCAAAAACCAGATTATGCTTTGGATTGGTCAAAAAGCGCGATCCAATTACACAATCAAATTAGAGGCTTTTACCCTAACTGCACCGCTACCTTTCGTGACAACTTGTTGAAAATTACTGCTTCTGCTCCTCTTGGTTCTGTAGGCGATCGCGATCTCCCACCAGAATTACAAGAATTAATACATAAATTGCCTGATTTGTCAAACGTATCAGATCGAGCGGGAGTTGTAATCAGCATTGTCAAAGGAATTGGCGCGATCGTCCAAACTGGGGAAGGTTTATTGCTGTTGCGAGAGGTTCAGTTAGCCGGTAAACGTCCCCAGTCGGGATGGGATTTTGTTAATGGTACGCGCTTAACTGTAGGAGAAGTTTTTGGTGCGGGAAGCTGACGCGGATGGAAGAGATGAAGGAGATTAAGGAGAATAATTTTTAGCTCCTAACTCCTGTACAGACGCGATTAATCGCGTCTCTCCTAAGACTTTTCATAAAAGCGGCAAGATTCGCAAGGGCCATCTGGGTTGACTGCACAGCGAATGAGTTCTGAATGAGCATTGTAACAGCAGGTGGCATCACCGATTACCCAACGTCCCGCTACCAAACTTTTCTCAGATGGTCGTTTAGCAGACTGTACATAAATGGCAATATTATGCAAGCGGTAGCGCCCAGCTTGAAGCTTGTATCTATGGCGGCGCTCTAAAACTGCGTAGGTTTTACCTTCAAAATCGAGATAGTTTCCGGGTTGGGGTGTCCAATCAAGTTGCACTCTACCAAGGGACTCACGCGGGTGCGTCAGAATCACCTCAGTTTGTAAAGAGTCTGGCTCCATAAGCTTATGTGATTTGATTTACATTATAAGGATAGTATCGCGATCGCTTTCTTTAGCTTACCGAATTTAAATTACAATTGATGATTAACTAGATTTGCGAGAAATATACATACAGTAGGGATGCACTGCTGTGCTACCCTACAGATTACGGCAACCAGAAGTTAGGCAGGATAGATTTACTCAATTTACGCAAAGTTTGGTTGAGCGATCGCGCCACTTGGATATGCACTTCATCCTCTTCTACAGCTAAAATCTCGGCTGGCTGACCTTCTCCCAAATAAGACACCACCAAATTCGCCGCCTCCAAACCAGTAACATAAGCCTTTTCCTGTGACCAGGAACCATGACGGTTCACAATCCAATCCCCACTCATAAATACATTCTCAAAACTTGTCTTAGCAGGCAACATATAACGATAGCTGCCAGGTGCAAAGTGAGTCACTGCTTGAGGTAGCCGAATTATACTACTATCAATTATCTTTGCCTCCCCAAATGCTGGTACACAAGTTGCTAAATAACCCTGAACTATTGCTAAAATCTCCTCATCGCTCAAACCCAGAAACTGATTTGCGTGATAGAAATCAGCTTCAATCACTGTTCCCGGCTCATCTCGATATTCATCATGTAGAGCATTCAAATCAAAAAACGTCCAACCTGTAGTTGTGTCGAATCCAAAACAAGCATTAGAAGGACGAGGAATATCAATTTTACGGTCAAACCATAGTCGCGTTGCTAAAACATCAATTGCTCCTAAATTGCTCAAATTACGGAATTCTTCACGGCTTTGTAAACTAGGGCTAGTTGAGACAATTTTCTTCATACCCGTGATTCCAACCGCAAAAATCACGGCATCTGCTTCAATTACTTCATCACCGCAGACCACACCTTTGGCTCGATGATTACTATCAACAATTAAATCTGTAACCCGACGCTTGGGCAACACTCGCACACCAGCTTTTTCAAGACGTTCCACCCAAGGACGAAATATCTTTTCTCCAACAGTTCCCCGACACCAAACCACATCAAAATCTGGTTGATGAGCCAGAATAAAAAAGTAAAGCATCCCTAAAGTTGCGGCGGCTGAACACTGTTCACCAGGAGCAAACAAGCCCACTAATAACATCGGTTCAAAAGCCTCGCGGTAAAGTCGTGCAGAAACGTTAAAATCTTTGAATAATTCACGGGCAGTTACAAAATCATAGCGCCGCCAAGCTGCATCAGAATTGTCAAAATCAACAACAGAATAAAGTAAAGGCAGGGCGCTGAGACGGTCAATCAGTGGCAATCGTTTAAACTGAGTGTAGAGAAAAGTTCCCAGCGGCGAGGGGAGTCGCGGTAAATCTTGAAAAATTGGTGATTCAACTTCCAAACCTGCTGGCGAATATTGCGAAGAACGAGTCCAACTAGTAAAAGGATTAATTTCTAATTCATTGATTAGGGAAAAAATATTTTTGTAGGGATACCAAAACCCATGAATGCCAGCTTCAACAGATTTTCCGGCAGATGTTTGCCAACCTGCCACCAATCCACCAGGATAGGGGCCTGCTTCGAGAAGTGTCACATCATAACCTTGTTTTGCCAAATGGTAGGTTGCTCCTAAACCAGCCCAACCAGCACCTACAACTACCACCCGTTTTTGTTGTAACCCTCCTACCATCGCAGCCTCCAATTGTTGCAGTCCATCAACTAATGTATACGAACTTGTGTTCTAATCGGGCAAGGGTTGTTATTATAGCGGTTTTCACTTGGATGCAATAGGCGTTTTGCTAGCACATTCCATAGAATTTAAAATAGTTATAGCCTTTAAAAAAGGCTTAGGGAAAGCCGTTCAGTAAAAATCACTTGCGGTTAATGCTGAGTTAAGAGTATAACAGAAAACAGACTTCACTATTGATGAGGATAATCATAATGTCTCAATTAGCAAATGTAAAATCCAGTCTAAATGACTTTGAATTACGAGATGGAATTTATTTTCCTAGCGACTATGAACAATTAACTAATACTCAACATAAAAAAACATGGGACGCAATTGGTAAAACATACTATGGTTCCCAAAAAATTGAAAAAATTGCAGCGACATCGCCCATTAAACAAGATTACACTCTGCTAACTGGTACGCCTGGAGGTACTTGGAACAAATTTCCGTTGAATAAATCTGTCGGTTCTATTTTAGAAATTGGTTCTGGTTATGGTCGCGCACCTTTACATCTCTCGAAAGCGAAAAATCTGAGATGTGAGAAATATTACGGCATTGATATTTCTGAACCTTTATTACGGCGGTTAATCAAGGTTAAACAAGAATACAACTTTTTCCCAGAAGCTGAATTTAACTTGATTTGCACTTCTGCTGAAACATTGCCTTTAGAAGAGAATTCTATAGATTTGGTAATTTCTAACTGCGTTTTTATGCATATCCCAGATGCCCAATTAAGAAATTTGTTGGCTGATATATGTCGTGTGCTAAAACCTGGTGGAATTTTTGTTTTTAATCATTCCTTTCACAATAAGTCTTGTCCTTCTCATATTATTCATAATTTTATCAGAAGGCTGAACCCATTTGTGAGAAATCCAGTTTATCTCAAGCAATATTCATCTGCTGAAATAGAAGAAATGTTAGCTACTGCTGGTATGAAAGCGAAGTGTCCACAATACATTGTCGAACCAACAGCAGAATATGCAATTTTGCCGGAAACCATCAAAGGGATTCCTGTGCCGTTTGCTAATGCTATCAACAGAAGTCTCAAGCCATCAGATAATTTAAAAGAAACTTTGGCTTACGGTTTTAGTGCCTACAGTACTCAACTGGACTAATTAAGAAACTCTCTGGTTGTCACAATGAACTGAATAAAAAGAATTTACAAAAGCACAACAATGTTGTGCTTTTACTTTTATAATAAATACCTATGAACTTTGTTTTTTGTTTTTTGTTTTGAGTTTGATTATTTAGTCTAAACTCCAATAATTATCCGCAGATGATATTACTTCTAGATATCGGAGATTTAAGGTTGCCCAATATAGATTACATTTGCCAAAACTTGCACTTTTGTTAACTCGCGCACGAGACGTTGAGCTTGATGTTTATAAAGTGGTATCGGCAACACTCTAGGCAAATTATTCATCCATTGCCTAGCGGTAGTGGGACTACATCCCGTAATTAAAACTATCTCTTCAGCACCATATATAATTGCATTTGTAGTCAGAGCTTTTTGAATCCGCACCTGCCAAAGGCGAGGCAGCATTTCACCCCATTCAATTCGCTGCAAACTACTGCTTGTGGCTAAAACAATCAAGCGATCGCCAGCATCAAGCTTAACATCATACCAGGGCATTAAAGAATAATTGTCTTGCTGATATTTCTGGTAAAGAATCGGTACAACACTGTAACCAGATGCTATTTCAGATAAAAGCAAACCATTCAGGGTATCGCCATCTTCAATCTTGTATTCCGTTACCATGACTATTTGCTCGTTCAAGTGAAACAAGCTCAGAACATTTTCTCCAAAAGCAGCACAAGCAAAGACTTCTGCCGACAAAGCCGCGCCACATATAACTTGAGCATAAGGGAACAGAGGGGCGACATTATCACTAAATTGGCGGTCTTGAGAGCGGATAATCAAGGTAGTGGCGGGGTTGATTGCATGAGCCATCAAACCAATTTCCAGATTTTCCATATTATCGTCCCCAACTAAAATGATGCTTTTAGCATGGGAGAGATTCGCCTTCACGAGTGCTTCGGTAGCATCACCAACGATAAGGGGCATATCGGGTAAAGTTTCTTGGTTGAGAGTAGTAGGATGAATTCCTACTAACGGCTGGTTAAGTTCTTGCAAAAGAGCAGCCACTTTTTGTCCCAAGCGATTTAAGCCAATAATTACCAGATGGTTGCGTTGTGGTATGGGAGGACGAGAATTGAAAAAATGGAATCTTGAAGTGACAAGAGCATCAGTCAGCAGTGCATATAATACTCCCACGAAAGCTTGACCTGTCAATGTCAGTCCCAGGCTAAACAACCTCAACCACCAAGGGATAGCGTCTGAGGGTTTTGATTGCGATGCAAACTCAACACCGCCAAATAAATCTCCGTATCCTCCCAAGAGCAAAATTGCTGTCGCATAGAAAGCTTCTTGGATGGTAATTTCAGGATAATATAAGCGATAAAGAACTATTCCAACAAACCACAGAATGAGTACAGTAATCGCATAGATTGTCGCAATTCGCCGGATTTGATTTTGGCTTTGGTAGTAAGATTGCCAAAATTGCACTATTTTATTCTTGAGATTTTTCGCTGTGATACCTTGAATAAACTGTTGCCACTGCCACTTTTGGCTATGAGATTGCCGACGTTGTTCAGAGAAAGCTAAATCGTATGCAACATCAATGTAAACTAGCGTGTCTCCTACCTGTACTTCTGCCTCTGGATTCCAGCCAAACAATTCTTTGGGTGGGTTAGATGAAACAGGTTTGTGACTCAAGATGCGGCGAGTTGTGAGATTGAGTCTATGTACTGGCTTGCCATTACACCAGCTATCTTTCGCTTGTACCTGGTGCTTTATCACTTGCAACAGTTGCCCTTCTAAGGTGAAATATCCAATAGCTTCAGAACCAAGGGCTGTCAGAGCGAAGGCATGAGCTGAAAGATGAGTAGGTTCAAAGGCAACAAAATTGCCGAGATTTTCCCACAAGAGTTTGTTGAAATTTTGTTTGTCAGAACGTACAATCAAGCGAACGTGCGGATTAAGACGGCGTGCTGCAAAGGCAGCTTCTATATTTATCCGCTCATTTCTGGTTACTAAAAGTATTGAACGACACTGCTTTATACCTGCTTGCTCTAGAACACTGGGCTGGCGACAATCTCCTATGATTAACTTTTCTAGTAAGTTAGGTACTTCTGGAACTTCCCAATGTTCGGGCTGCACATCCTCAATGGCGCTGACTTTAACATCGTATTCTTTGAGGATTGCAACGCAATGTTGCCCTAAACTTTTGAGTCCGCATACTAAGAAAAGGTCTTGGGGTTTTTTTTGATTGCTGGTAGGAGGAGGATGCACTTTCTGTTGACGGTAGCATTCGATACTGCTAACAGGATGTGTTGACTAGGGTTTTTACACTTCGGTAATTCCCAACAATTTTACCAGCTGGTTTTAAGATGAGTATCAAATGATAACAAACTGTATCGAATTTTGATATTTGATACCCAACTGAACGCGAGTTTTGTTGAAAGCTTGGCTAGTTTTTGGGATTTCTTCGATTGATTGTGATGTAATTTACCAACTTTTTCCAACATATTAAAGCTAAAGTTGGTAAATTAGGGATTAGTTGAGCTAATTCTTCCCTACGCAACTATGCCATTGGATTTATCGCCTCTTTGGATATCACTCAAAACTTCATTACTTGCCACATTTATCACCTTCTTTTTGGGTATCGCTGCTGCTTACTGGATGCTGGGATATCGTGGCAAAGGTAAATCGTTGATTGAGGGTATCTTTATTGCACCCCTGATTTTACCGCCCACAGTTGTCGGGTTCTTGTTGCTGCTATTTTTTGGCAAAAATGGCCCTGTAGGGAAATTCATGGAAACTTTTGACTTCACCATCGTCTTTACTTGGTATGGTGCAGCGATCGCAGCCACGGTAGTTTCTTTCCCTTTAATGTATAAAACTGCACTGGGAGCCTTTGAACAAATAGATGGTAATCTGCTGCGAGTAGCTAGAACTCTTGGTGCAACTGAAACTACAATCTTTTGGCGCATCAGTTTACCCCTAGCACTACCCGGCATTGTCGCCGCCACAATGCTCGCTTTTGCCCGTGCTTTAGGAGAATTCGGCGCAACATTGATGCTGGCTGGTAACATTCCAGGAGTTACGCAGACAATTCCAATGGCGATTTATTTTGCAGTGGAAGCGGGAGCAATGAATGAGGCTTGGTTTTGGGCGATCGCTATTATGGTGATTTCTCTGTCTGGAATTATTGCAGTCAACTTCTGGCAAGAATTGAGGGAAAAGAGGAGGGGAGTGGGGAGCAGGGAGCGGGGAGCAGGGGGAGAAATTCTTTATACTCCGCAATCTACTTTTGAATCTGGTAGATTATTAGTCAACATTGAAAAAATCCTTCCTAGCTTTGATTTAAAAGTTGCTTTCACTACCGATGAGCAACCCCTGGGATTGTTAGGAGGTTCTGGAGCAGGTAAGAGCATGATTTTGCGCTGTCTTGCGGGGATAGAAACGCCCACAATTGGGCGTATAGTTTTAAATGACAGAGTACTGTTTGACTCAGAACAAGGAATTAATGTACCCAGCCGCGATCGCCGCATCAGTTTTTTAGTGCAGAATTACGCTCTGTTTCCGCACATGAGTGTGGCGCAAAATATCGCTTTCGGTTTGCCCAAAAAACTATCTGCTGGGAGTATTCGAGTACAAGTTGAGGAGCAACTAATAGCGATGCAGTTGCAAGGATTAGGCGATCGTTATCCGCACCAACTCTCAGGGGGACAACAACAACGGGTAGCCTTGGCAAGAGCATTAGCAAGTCAACCGGAAGCATTACTTTTAGATGAGCCGTTCTCGGCACTTGATACACATCTGCGTAGTCAATTAGAGCAGCAAATGACAGAAACTCTAGCTGATTACCAAGGTGTGACTCTATTTGTCACCCATAATATGGAAGAAGCTTATCGCATTTGCCCGAATCTATTGGTATTGGAGCATGGTAGAGCCGTTCATTATGGTAGCAAATATGATATTTTCCAGCATCCTGCTACTGTGAGTGTCGCCCAACTCACTGGATGCAAAAACTTCTCTCGTGCTGTTCTCCAGTCATCGCAACAGATAGAAGCGACTGATTGGGGTTGTACTCTGAAAGTAATTGAACCAATCAAGAGCGAATTATCCCACGTTGGTATTCGTGCCCATCAGTTCATTTTTACCAACGACTCATCACAGGAAAATACCTTTCCCTGTTGGGTAGTACGAACAAGTGAAACACCCCATCGAATGACATTGTTTCTCAAATTACATTCGGTTGGCAAGAACTCTCAAGATTATCATCTGCAAGCTGAAGTCTTCAAAGAAAAATGGGCGACGATGAAAGACCAACCTTTTCCTTGGTATGTGCGTTTAGATCCTCTGCGCTTGATTTTGATGGAGTGAACGCAGAGATATATGTAACAGATGGCGTTGCATAAAATGCTTGTGGAGGGTTGGGTTAGACTACAACCTGAAAATCGTCGTACTCTAGTTCACTGTAAAACAAGAATTGCATCAGCTAAAAGGCGATCGCTGCTGATATTTTGCAATTAGACCATATACTAGCGTACAAGTTAGAAAGTATGGGGTTAGCCAAACTAAATAGTAATCAATTGACTATAGCGATCCTAAATTATTTATGAAAAAAAATCATACTCCTTGAGCTTAGAATAGTCAAAAATTTGAAAATGGATTGATAGCTTAAATAACGCTTTTACTACAGTAAAAGAATGATAGGAAGAATAAAGTTCTTCTTACAATCGTTTTGCTTGCAGCAAAATATCTTCTACAGGATTCTTTTGTGGTGCATTGGGGGCAAATCTGAAGCAGATGAGCAGCCATTGTTCTTTTTCAGGTTCAGGATTTAATGAATCTAGATAATCTTGAATTGGCTGCGGACGATTATAGCTTGCACCATCACAATTTTATCATCTGTGGAGGTGCTCAAAGCGTTTAGACTCAGACAGGCTGAAATTATTGATAATAGTGTCAATAAGGTTAATTTGGACATGAGCTTTAGAAGCGATCGCGAAATGTCTAATTGAGCTTCAATGCCTGAGAGCTTTGTTCTAGTTGGATTAGAGAAAATACCAATATTTTCAAATTAACCTGCAGAATGTGATTTGTTCTGTAATTTTTAATAATTTATTACGTATTACAAATCGGTAATTTTACTGTGGCAATCATTGGTTTTTGTAAATAGTCTTAGGTTGATTAGCTCGCCCGCTTTGCCAAAAGACCGTTGCTTTTGTTTGATTACTTTGTGATATGTAACCCAACATAATTAACGCTATTTTATTACTTTCATTAGAGAATATTTAAAACCTTGTTTTTTCGAGCTTGGTTCCAAACAAGAGTTTTTTATATTTACCAAGCAAGCGAGACTTTGAAAAAGATTCAAACTTAGCATCTTTTTTCTCTCACCAGAAACATAAACACTGTGCATTTTGTAAGATAAATTATGTTGAACCCAATACCTACCAGGATTGCTACCAAGTCTACTCAAAACCTGAATAAGAAAATTTCTGTTAATCGCCTAGTTTTCATCGATTCACAGGTGGACAACTACCAAACCTTGGTAAAAGGTGTTTTGCAGAATACTTCTGTCGTAGTTCTAGATAACGACCGGGATGGCATTGAGCAAATTAATCAAGTGCTGGCATTGCATCAGGGAATCAATAGTCTGCATATTGTTTCTCACGGCGCACCAGGACGAGTCTATTTAGGGAACAGTCAACTCAGCCACGAAACACTCAATCGTTATGCAGCGCAACTGATGGGTTGGGCAAGTGCGTTGAGTGCAGATGCACAACTGCTACTGTACGGTTGTGAAGTAGCTCAAACAGAGCAAGGCATGGCATTTGTCCAGCGCCTGAGCGAACTGACAGGTGTAGTAGTAGTGGCATCTGATAATTTAACGGGCAGTGCTGCATTAGGCGGTGACTGGGCACTGGAAGTGAACATGGGGGTAATTGCTCCTTCTTTAGCATTCCAGCCAGAAGTTATGGCAGCCTACGCTTCAGTACTAGCTGTAGTACTTCCTGACACCAGCTTTAGCAGTGATGGTAAAGTCACTACTGATTTAGGCTTTATCGCTATTGATATCGGCCGCAGTGTTGCTTTACAAACCAACGGCAAAATTATCGTTGCAGGAGACAGCAACGGTGACTTTGCCTTAGTGCGTTACAACACTGATGGCTCACTTGATACTAGTTTTAGCAGTGACGGCAAGGTTACTACTGATTTAGGCTTACTCAGCATCGATATCGGTTACAGCCTTGCTATACAAGCGGATGGTAAGATTATCGTCGCCGGAACTAACGGCACTGACTTTGCTCTAGCACGTTACAACAGCGATGGCTCACTCGATACTAGTTTTAGCAGTGACGGCAAGGTTACTACTGGTTTCGGTCTTACCATCGACATCGCCCACAGCACTACTGTACAAGCAGATGGCAAGATTATTGTCGCCGGAACTGACGGCACTGACTTTGCCCTAGCGCGTTACAACAGTGATGGCTCACTCGACACTAGTTTTAGTAGTGATGGCAAAGTCACTACTGATTTCGCCTTACTTGCCATCGACATCGTTTACAGCACTGCTGTACAAGCAGATGGCAAGATTATCGTCGCCGGAGTGAGTAACGGTGACTTTGCCTTAGCACGTTATAACAGCAATGGCTCACTCGACACTAGTTTTAGCAGTGATGGCAAGGTTACTACTGATTTCGGCTTACTTGCCATCGACATCGTTTACAGCCTTGTTGTACAAGCAGATGGCAAAATTCTCGTCGCCGGAGAGAGTAACGGTGACTTTGCCTTAGCACGTTATAACAGCGATGGCTCACTCGACACTAGCTTTAGCAGTGATGGTAAGGTTACTACTGATTTCGGCCTCCTTCCCAACGAAATTGCCTACAGCCTTGCTGTACAAGCAGATGGCAAGATTCTCGTGGCAGGAGTGAGCAACAATGACTTTGCTCTAGTGCGTTACAACAGCGATGGCTCAATCGACACCACTTTTGACAATGATGGCAAGGTCAGTACTGATTTAGGCTTACTCACCCTTGACATTGCCTATGGACTTGTTCAACAGCCCGATGGCAAGATTATCGTCGCTGGAACTGACGGTACTGACTTTGCTGTAGTGCGTTACTTGGTTGACGAAGTTCCTACAGACTTGGGATTGAGCCAGTTAAATGTTAATGAAAACGTACCTGATGGGACAGTAATTGGCACATTTACCACTACAGACGCAGA
>NZ_JBALEF010000037.1:0-29697 GCF_036918245.1 Nostoc sp. | reverse complement strand
ACTGCACCAGAGATGATGTTGTTTCCGTAAATCAAGGAACCTGCAACAGGTTCACGGATACCATCGATGTCTACTGGGGGAGCAGCGATGAAGGCGATTACGAAGCAAGCGGTAGCCGCTAGCAAGGTGGGGATCATTACTACGCCGAACCAACCGATGTAGATCCGGTTGTTGGTGCTGGTGATCCATTCGCAGAATCGATCCCATACGTTGGCGCTTTCGCGACGTTGTAAGGTTGCTGTCATGGTTTTATGATTGCGGTTATTTATGAATCAGGCGGTAAAGTCTTTGCCTGTGAAACTACTTTACACTGCTTTACAATTTTTAATCAAGTTTTATTACTTCAGTAAACCTGATAACTCATATCAGGTTTGCTTATTGAAGCGTTGTATTTTAGTGTTTGCGGTTGTTCCAAATACAGTGAACACAGAATTTAGATATGTTTACTCTGGTGTTAGCGCTGAAAAGATAAAATAGATAAGGAACATTGTTGTTATCGACTCTGAATAAAGAGTTGATATGGATTAGTACCAAAATTAGGAGGGAAAGTGTGACATGACAATTACTCTAAATCACACCATAGTGCCCGTACATGACAAAGAAGCATCGGCGAGGTTCTTTGCAAAAATTTTCGGTTTAGAGGTCGAGCTTCCCGTTGGTCACTTTGCTGCTGTGCATATAAATGATGCATTAACGCTTGATTTCGCCGATGCTGAAGCGTTCGAGCCACATCATTATGCGTTCCATGTCAGTGATAAAGAATTTGATGCAATTTTTGCACGCATCAAAGAGGCAGGTATTGAATACAGTAGCGACCCCATGCATCAGAATAAAGGACAAATTAACCACTGGAATGAAGGTCGTGGCTTCTATTTCTATGACTCTGATGGCCACAACTTAGAATTGTTAACCCGTGCATAGATTTTTGACATCAGGTCAATGCATTACTTCTTGACTAAAAAATATGCTGTGGCATAGTCTGGTAATTGGCTGATATTCTGCCCAAATTCTTTTTTATTCTGAAAAATACCTGCCAAAAAATCGAGCTGATAAAGATTGGGTAAAAATGCTCCGCCTGTATCGGCGATGACTCCCATTTGCAGATGTTTGCGACCACCTTGAGTATGCTCAATCACAATCACTTTACCTAAACCGATATTTAAAACATCTCCAGCAAAAGTAACTCCGGGTTTGATAGAAATTTTTGCATCTATTTTGTATCCATAGCCTTTAATAGCATCAACTTCTCTAAAATACCAATAACGCTTTTGTGCTGTTGCCTTTAATCCACGGATATAAGCTATTCCATTGTTTCTATCTACATTAAAAAATGCCTTATAACCATCTGTAAAATTAATCAGGATTGTTCCTTCCATAATTGCTTCTTCTAAGCCATTTCTGGTTAGATAAGCAAGAGTTGTAACTTTTCCAAATTCTCGACCACCTGGTTCATAAATACCAGACAAAACATCTTGCTTTGTGTATCGAGTGTAAAACTTATCGTTATTAGAGTTGTCTTTTAAGCTATAAATTGGTATATTAAAAGTAGAGGTTTTCTTGCGGGAACCAGGGTGAGTAAATACAGCATATTTGGTAATTCGTAATTGTTTTTGCTGTTTACTTTTGGGGTTGTAGGCAGACCATTGAATGACTCGAAAATTGGTATTAATAAATTTAGAGTCTTGTAAACGAGTAGCCCGATTATGAGCAATATCCTCCTTCAGAACAGCAATCATGAAATTCAAAGTTTTGAGGACATCTGCTACAGTAACTCCTTGAGTAGCAAGCACTCCTGTACGCATAATATCTGGGTCTTCTGAAGCATAATCTTGAAAATATTTTCTAGTATTAACGAGAACGGTTAATAAATCTCCTTGATTGAACTTAACCTTACTATTTGGTAGTTTTCCTGGAGTAGCAATCTGGCTGCCATTAATGTTAAATTTATATTTTTTGAACTCATCAACAACTGGATAGGGTGCAGATGCTGCTAACAAATTCTGTCGAGATGAAAAAGCATTTTGAAACCTTGAGGTAAGTTGATCGGCAGCTTGATTTGAGGTCAGAGAAATCTGTGATTGAAGTAGGGTAGAATTTTCTTGTTGAGTAAATGACTGATTTTGTTGAGCTAGTTGTTTAGTTTTTGACTTGGTATATAGATGACTACTTGCTAAACTGACAAGTAATAAGGCAGTACAACCTATTGTGAAGTTAATTTTTTTGCTAAATAACATATTCTCTAATGCTAAATAATTAACGTTATGTTTCTATCACCTCACGCACTAACTGCGCCAACTTTTCGGCACTATCAGGAACTGCGATCGCTTTTGCTTTTTCCCCCATCTTTGCTAACTCTTGCGGTGACTGCAATAAATTCAACACATTATTTTGCAATGCTTCAGTCGTCAACTCAGATTGTTTCAACGTTAACGCTGCACCCGATGAAGTAAATACGTCTGCATTATAAGATTGATGGTCTTCTGCGGCAAAGGGGTAAGGAATCAAAATCGCTGGCGTTCCACACACTGCCAATTCTGTTAAGCTACCTGCGCCAGAACGACTTATAGCCAAAGAAGCGCGTTGCAACAACGCTGCCATATTGTTGTAAAAAGGTAAGGCTATGTACTGTGGATGTTTGAGACTATCTGCTTCCGGATCGCGATCGCCAGTTAAATGTACTACATAAATACCAGCATCAAACCAAACTTTTGCAGATTCACGCACCAACTTATTGATTGCAATTGCACCCTGGCTACCTCCAAAAACAACAATTAAAGGAACACCATCAGGAATAGCTAAATCCAGTGATGCATTAATTGTCCCATCAAGAAATTGCGCTCTTACGGGAGTACCAACACAGACATTTTTGGCACGAGGTAAATACTTAGCAGCTACTTCAAATCCCAAGGCTACCGCACTACACCAAGGGCCAAAAAAGCGAGTTACTTTACCAGGTAAGGCGTTAGATTCGTGGAAAATCACGGGTAAACCGAGAGAACGCGCCGCAATGACGGCTGGCCCGGCAATGTAACCCCCTGTGGTAAACACCCCTTGAAAATTTCCCTGTTTGAGAATTCCTCTGACTTCTAGAATCGAAAGGGCGAGTTTACCCAAAATGCGAATCGAGGAAAGTCCAAACCCTTGCTGAAACCCTTCAACTGCAATAGTATTCAAGGGATACTGTTTGGGGACAAGTTGAGTTTCTAGGCGATCGGGTACTCCCAGCCATTCTATTTGATAATCTGGAAGTTTTTGTGCCAGGGCGATCGCTGGAAACAAATGTCCACCAGTCCCACTGGCAGCTATTAATAATCGTATCGGTGCGTTTGCCATCAAACCTCTACCGTTTAGCGTCTAGCTTAACTAAGATAAAACAATTTGCTTACTTTCTCTAATCAAATCAGTAAACTCTTACCAATGACTAACATTATTACCGCCTTAGTGAGACGCCAACTCAAATTTCCAGCAAATATCTGGCTGGTTTCGTTCCTGCTGACTATTGGTTTAACAAGTGGTTGGCAAAGAACTCAGGCAACGACACCACAGCAATTATCTCAAGTCACTACGCCCCAAAATGCACCAGCCGCTCTGAAAAACCTGTTGACACAAGTTGATAGTGCTGCTAGCCGAGGCGATGTCAAAGGGGTGTTGCAATTCTACAGCCCCAATTTCACTCATGGGGATGGATTAAACCTCCAAACCCTGGAAAAGTCTTTAACTTCACTTTGGCAACGATATCCGAAATTGCAATACAGCACGAAACTGCTATCTTCAAAACCTGAAGCCAATGGGATTATTGCTGAAACAGAAACAAAGATAACTGGCTTACCCTCTGGTAACGGTAATAAGTTAGCTCTCAATGCCACGATTAAATCACGTCAGCGCATTGAAGGTGGAAAAATAGTCCGCCAAGACATTTTGTCAGAACGCACCCTACTAACTTCTGGCAGCAACCCGCCTCAAATAGATATTAAATTACCACAGCAAGTGCAAGTCGGTCAGAAGTATAATTTTGATGCGATCGTTCAACAGCCACTTGGTGATGATTTTTTACTAGGAACGGCGTTAGAAGAATCTATCCAACCAAATAAATTTCTTAACCCTACACCCGTGGATTTAGAATTACTGACATCTGGTGGACTGTTTAAAGTAGGACAAGCACCATCTACCCCAGGTAGCCAATGGGTTTCTGCTGTCATCCTGCGAGGTAATGGGATGACGATGGTAACTCAGCGCCTGCAAGTGGTGAAGAAGTAGTTAAGAGCAAAGCCGGAGACACTCCGTCTCCGGTTAGGAGTTAGTGCGCTAGCGGTAGCGTACTGAAAATCTGGATAAAGCATTACTTTTAAGACATTTTCGTGAGATAAGCTCTCTGTCAGTAACTTGCTAAATTGTTAAATTGTATATTTAAATTAACACTGGACTCTTGACTTTTGACTAACAATGATTTCCCTACAAAATCAAATTATTTTGATCACAGGCGCAAGTAGTGGTATTGGTACTGCTTGTGCAAAAATCTTTGCTGGTGCAGGTGCAAAACTGATTTTAGCAGCACGACGGTTAGAACGTTTGCAGCAGCTAGCAGATACTCTTAGTAAAGATTTTAGTACTGAAATTCATTTACTACAACTAGATGTGCGCGATCGCAATGCTGTTGAATCTGCCATTGCTACTCTACCCTCTGCCTGGTCTGACATCAACATTCTCATTAATAATGCTGGTTTGAGTCGTGGTTTAGACAAGTTGCACGAAGGCAGCTTTCAAGACTGGGAAGACATGATTGATACTAACGTTAAGGGTTTACTTTACGTCTCTCGCTATGTCGTTCCGAGAATGGTAAGTCGCGATCGCGGTCATGTGGTAAATTTAGGTTCCATCGCCGGACATCAAACCTATCCCGGTGGCAATGTCTACTGTGCTACCAAAGCTGCTGTGAGAGCAATTTCTGAAGGTTTAAAACAAGACCTGTTGGGTACTCGAATCCGTGTAACTTCCGTTGATCCTGGTATGGTAGAAACGGAATTTAGCGAGGTACGCTTTCACGGAAATACTGAACGCGCCAACAAAGTCTACCAGGGAGTTACACCCCTAACAGCAGATGATGTGGCTGATGTGATATTTTTCTGTGTGACGCGATCGCCCCATGTCAATATTAATGAAGTTGTGCTAATGCCTGTTGACCAAGCTAGCGCTACCCTAGTTAATCGACGAACATAAAAGTAACCCATCTCATACGATTCTAAAAAAGCTTACCCCTTTCACTTACTCTACTCAAGAGACATTTGGTAGAAAAAATGTAGAGAGGTAGCAGTGCTACCTCTCTACAAGGGTTCTGGATAACGCATATTTAATTTCACCAGATATCTAAAGTTTTACAGTTTATGTTTCAGTTTACGTCTAGAGAGTTTGTTAAGGCTTTACCTACTCAGCTAGAGTGAAATTGATATATAAAAGAGCAATTTTCAAATGACCATTTACTTTTATAAGGTTTGGCAGCCTTATGGCTGTTTTTCTAACTTTTCTCTCCACAGAATCCACATTGAGGGTGCTTACTGGCCAACGGTTGAGCATTATTATCAAGCGCAAAAGTTTGTAGGCAGCACAGATGCGGCAATTATACCTCTCATCCATGCTGCCGCCACCCCAGAAGAAGCTGCCACTTTGGGAAGATGTAGTACTCGCCAACTCCGACGAGACTGGGATTTGGTCAAAACTCAAATTATGCGAGAAGCTGTACTCAAAAAGTTTCTCACTCACACCGATATCAGAGAAGTTCTCCTGAAGACAGGTGATGAGATTTTGGTTGAAAACTCCCCAACCGATTCTTTTTGGGGCTGTGGTGCTAATAAAAGCGGTCAAAACCATCTCGGTAAAACTCTCATGAGTGTGCGTGAAGAAATTCGTAATTTACTATCTTTAACAGTAATTTACGAATAATTTAATCAAAATAGTTACATTTTACATAAAGTCAGCAATTAAACGGGGAATAGTCAAATTCCCCAGCCCAAAATATTTTAAAAACTTACTAATAATTTAGTTGTTGCTTTGAATAAATTTTAATTAATTGAATTAATGGCAAAAACGTTAAAAAAATATTTTTAATTTCAAGAAATTATTCCATATCTAAATTAAGTAAAATTACTGGAATAGTTTAATGATTGAGAATATAAAATTAGTAAATGTCAATGATTAAAAATTTCTTAACTTTAAACTTGAGATGAGACTTGAAAAGTATTTAATGATACAGCGGTTTTATATCTCCCTAAATCCACTTTATAAGGGCTACAGGGAACAAGCAAAATATCTGTTACTTTTCAAACATCCTCTAATCCATTTCCAAAAATATTTGTAACACATGTATGCCCTTAGCAACGCATTAGTAGCAAGAATTTCTTGAAATAGGATAAAAATCAAAGCATTGTAAGTTGAAAATTCTGATCAGGGACAAATATATAAAAAATTATACTTCCATCATGGTGTATACAAGCAATGACACGTAGGGATAAACCAAACGAGTTGCAGGAAACCTTTGATCAAGAAAGTTTACTGCACCGGATGACAAAACAGATCAGGCGATCGCTCGACCTTCAAGAGATATTAACGACTACTGTTAGCGAAGTGCGTTTATTTTTGGGTGCAGATCGGGTGAAAGTGTATCGCTTTGATGCTGATGGTAGTGGTGAAGTCATTACAGAATCTATTCATGAGCAACGTCTGCCATCTTTATTGGGTCAACGCTTCCCAGCTGATGATATTCCAGAAGCCGCCAGAGAGATGTTTTTGTTAGCCGGGCAACGTTCGATTGTCGATGTCGCAAATGAGAAGATCGGGCTATCGCCTCTACAGTCAAAAGAAACTGGCAAACGTCTAGAAACTAATATCTACTATCGCCAAGCAGACCAGTGCCATATTCAATACCTAAAAGCAATGGGCGTACAGTCTTCGTTGGTAGTACCAATTTTAGATTGCGACCCACAAGAACCGTCAGCAAAGCCTAAATTGTGGGGATTGTTGGTAGTTCACCACAGTGAACCGCAAAAGATTTTGAAGCGAGAACTAAAAGTATTGCAGCAAGTTGCTGACCAGGTAGCGATCGCGATCGCTCAAAGTAATTTACTCACTGAAGCCCAAGCCAAGCAAAAGCGAGAAGCTACTATTAATCGAGTCACCACACTATTGCATAAACTGCCGACAATCCAATTACAAGGAGCACTAGAAGAAGTTATTACTGCTTTCTGTGGAGTCGGTGGCAGACTTTACATTGCAGAGAGTCAAGAACTATACACCTGGGGCGACCAACCGACACTCTCCTACGAGTTAGATAACAGTATTATCGAACAGCATTCCATCTGGCAAAAGTGGATGGCTGAGTTTCAACAAGGTAATATTTGGGCAACTACTGACCTTTACAAAGAACCACGTTTGCGAATTTTGGCTTTAGCATTCCGTTCTACTCAAATTCGCGGACTCATGGTGATTCCGCTACATTACCGCGAAAAATTTATCGGTGTATTAAGTATTTTCCGCTCGGAATTTGAAACAGAAATTTTGTGGGCGGGGCGATGCGAACAAAATCGGCGACAACTTTTACCCCAGCTTTCTTTTGAGGTTTGGCGAGAGCAGAAAAAAGGGCAAGCACCTGAGTGGAAGTTGGAAGACATTTTATTAGGGCAAGCTTTATACGATCATTTCTCAATGGCTATTCAGCAGCAGCAAATGTATAAACAGGTACAATCCCTGAATACCAATTTAGAACTGCGGGTGCAAGAGCAAACTGCTGAACTCGAAAAATCATTAATGTTTACCAAAGTAATCAAGCAAGTCACAGAGCATATTCGCCGCACATTAGACTTGCAAGCAACCCTGCAATCCATCGTTCGGGAAGTCCGTCCTCTGCTAAATTCAGACCGAGTGTTGATTTTCTACCTCAAGACTAAATCGGTGATTGTAGAAGAGATTAATGGCAATTGGCAGTCAGTTTTGGGAGTGAATCCACCGCCGGAATGCTTTCCTGATGAGTATACCCATCTATACTGTCAAGGTAGGGTACGAGCAATTAATAACCTTTCAACAACTTCTTTAAGTGATTGTCATCGAGAGTTTTTGCAAAGTTTGCAAGTGCAAGCAAACTTAATAGTTCCGATTAATATGGGTATGGAACTATGGGGCCTACTAATTGCCCATGAGTGTGAGGCTCCCAGAAATTGGCAGGATACAGAAATTGATTTATTGCAGCAGGTGGCAGATCAGGCTGCGATCGCTATTCAACAAGCACAACTCTACGAACAAACCTCTGAGGCCGAAACTGAAGCCAGAAATCAAGCTGCTCAGTTAGAGCATACCCTACACGAACTCCAAGAAACACAGACAAGATTGATTCAGACTGAAAAAATGTCCGGCTTAGGACAGTTGGTGGCGGGTGTCGCCCACGAAATCAACAACCCCGTTAACTTTATTTACGGTAATCTGTGCCACGCCAGTGACTACACCGAACAACTGCTAGAAATTTTACGTCTCTACCAGCTACACTATCCCCATCCCGATAGTGAAATTAAAGCCGCGATCAAAGCGATCGATTTTGAATTTTTGGTAGAAGACCTCCCAAAAATCATGACCTCAATGCAAGTAGGAACCGAGCGCATCCGCTCGATAGTGCTATCGTTACGCAATTTTTCTCGCTTGGATGAGGCTGAAAACAAGCGTGTTGATCTGCATGAAGGCATTGACAACACCTTGTTAATTTTGCAACATCGGCTGAAAGGAAATGCTGAATTACCACGCATTGAGATAATTAAAGATTATGGCAATATCCCACTGGTGGAATGCTATGCCGGCCAAATGAATCAAGTTTTTATGAATATTTTCAGCAATGCCATAGATGCTCTGGAAGTAGGAATTAGAGAGTGGCATCAGAGTGACAAGGAGAAGAACTCATGCCAAATTCCAACTATCGAGATTTCCACTAAAGTCTCAACAGACAACTCTCGTCTGTTAATTCGGATTACTGACAATGGGCCCGGAATGAATGAAGACGTGAAAAAGCGAATTTTTGACCCGTTTTACACTACCAAGCCTGTAGGCAAGGGTACAGGATTGGGACTAGCAATCAGCTATCAGATTATTGTCGAAAAACATGGGGGAATAATGGAGTGTATTTCAGAACCTGGCAAAGGTACAGAGTTCTGGATTGAGATTCCCATTAAGCCTCCAGCTAAAATAGTTAACTAACAATAGGAAGTGGGGGATGAGGACACAGGCGAAGAATCACTATTAGTTATTGACCAATGTTCAATTGTCAGTTTCAAAACTTAAAAATTGACTCAGTAATTTTTAAATTCATCCAAAAGGTCGATGAGAATTTTATTAACAATAGACTAGACAAAATATCTCTCAGTTATCCAGAGTATGCAATATATTGAATTTGATAAAAAATAATTTAAAAGTAAAGTTTAGTTGCAAAACAAATTCCCTCAAATAGGGAAAATTAGGGGGCACTGTCGCTGATTTTCATTACTTGTTTACAAAAGCAATGAAAGTTAGTACATCCCTGGCTAGGATAAACAAGAAGAGGACATAGTTCAGCGAGTAGAGGTTTGGATGTTGTTATGTTTAAAGAGAAGTCTGAAATAGTGACTCCTCTGGGTGTAAGATTATACGAAGTTGAATAGCGAAAAATAGTTGAAATAGCGCCTTATGTCAATAATTGCGCTCAGAGCGTGGTATTTACAGGATTATGAGCCGATTCCAGAATTGGAAAAACGTGCCCCAGACATTCGTTTAAGCAAAAAAAGCCTGCTGAAATCAGCATTGCGAGCAGACTTTTTGGAAGACAGTGACGAAGTTAAGACATCAACTTGGTTTGGGCGCTATTTGGAAGGGGAAAATATTGAATTTTATATTGAAGGTAGTGGCGGCTATTGCGTCTCTAACATTGACTTAATTAGTCATGAAATTTATTTTACCAAGCAGGCGGTGTTAGCTCAGTTAGAACCAACGATTTTTTTATCCTATCAAACTGAGTATGTTGCAGCGACGAATATTCTTAAAGAAGAACTGCGAAAAAGTTTGGACAATTTAAACTTGCGATCGCGTCTTCCCCTAACATTAGTAGAATCCTCTCGTCCTAGCGGTGCTACTTTCCGAATTAACCGCACAATCATGCGGAAAATCCGTAAGAGTTTGTTATTTATAGCTGACACCACACCTATTGCTAGTATTGATGGTAAAGAAACGCCCCAGTTAATTGCCAGTCCGAATGTTTGTATTGAGATTGGTTATGCCATCCAAAGTAAGCGCTCTGAACAGATTCTACTAGCGCAAATGCAACGCCCAGATTTTGAAGGTGAATTTCCTTTCGACTTACCGACACAGCAAATTTTGCAATTTCAAGACACTACAGAACTGAATAAAATATTGACAGAGACCATTAAAAACCAGCTAGCACGATTCAAATTATTTTTTTGAGCAAGATAATACAAGATAATACTTACTTACCAAAAATCAAACTATAGCAATCCTAAAACATTCGTGAGTTTTTTGGAATTATTTCTTTTTATCCTTATCTAGTTTTTATTGGATAGCTTGGCGACAAAAGTCTGGTGGATGATCCTTAGTGGACAATTCTTCTTTCATTGTCTTAGTGACACGCCAATTCACTTGCTCAGTCAATGGTTCATCACCTTTTCTTTTTCCAGGTTCTAAATTTTCAGGAGTTCCTCTAGGGTTAGGCATTGTTAAGAGATGTAAATATAGATTGAATCGATTGCTAGCAATCGATTATGCACACTCAAGAAAAACTGCTAGCTTTGCATAAAGCAAAAATGTATTTAGAGTTAGCACCTGGATTATTGAGTAAATAAGTTAATTCTTTAAGCAGTACTGCAAGACCGTTTAAAGGGTCTTTTTTTTGTGAATACCTTAATAAGTATTATTTAATACAAATTAATATAACTTACGCAAAAATCGCCCAAAAGCTTAATTTGTCGAACCGCCAAGACGCCAACTCTACCAGAGGCTCCGCCAACGCGCAGCGTCTGGTAGAGAAGAACGCCAAGAATTCGTAGAGTGTGCGTAAGTCCTAATTAATTATGTTTAAATGCTGAAAGTAGGGTATTTGAGCATTAGATGAGCATTTTAGAGAGAACAAAGGCTGAAAGTATTATTATTGCTTTGACTAAAATAAACGAACAGGTTTACTTTGCAGCTTGGAACTAATTGAGCTTACCCGATCGACCACAGAAATCATGTACTTGTAATCTGGTACTTGTCCATTGGTTACGTATCCTACTTCTTGAGCTAAACCAGAAGGTGAATCACTCATCACTTTGCGGATAAACTCTTGACGGTTACGTTCTACATTCGGCCCAATCAAGACCACACCTAATGGTACATAGTGAGGGTCTTTAAATAATATGCGAAATTCAGTTGGGGCCAACTGTGAACTGTAGAGACTTAATTCCGCCTCCGATACGGCACAGGCGATCGCTTTTCCTTGAGCCACCAATTCTAGCGCGGCTTTGGGTGTGGGTGCAAATATTATCTCAGCTAGTGTTGTACCATAAAGATTGTAAAGAGGAAAATAATATCCTGTTGCTGAACCTAGCTGTCCGAAAGCCACTGTTTTACCTTGTAGCTGTTTCAAGTCGGTTAGCGGATTATCTTTGCGAACAACGAAGATAGAACGCAAATTACTAATACCTATTAAAGGAAATAGGGGAACATATTGGTAGCGTGCGATCGCAATAGCCGCTAAACCAGGTGGAGCAAATACCAATGACCAAGCACGAGCCTCAAGACGCTCAACCGCTCTATTTTCATTAAAAACAGGCTCTAGCTGAATATATGAGTTCGTTTTCTCGCCTAAGTAACTATTAAATTTAGCATATTGGTTAATGATCTGTTCGCCTCCACCATAGTTGATCGCACCAATAGTTAACGCGCCCTCAAACTCCTTTCGTGGTTGGCAGGCAGCAAATGTCAAACCTAGCAGATTAAACAGAAAGAAACGACGGGGAAATCGCACAAACATCACTAATTATGGTTAAGGAAATAACTTGGCTTTCAAGACTAATTTAGATAAGTTTGACTGCTGCCTAAATAGGTTACATTGCAGCAAAAAATTAATATTTATTTAAATAGTGTTGAGATGCTTTCTAACAGGTATAAATAAATATTAGACAAACTCAGATATCACCTTCGTTGCTTAGGTCATGTTAAACAACATTACGTTAAAAAACTTAAAAATAGGTGCTAAATTTAATTTACTTTTAATATTAGTTTTCATAGTCAGTATTGTGGGAAGTGGCTTTGCCTTATCCAGTGTACTTCAAGGGAGAGCGCAAAATGAAGTGGCTTCTCAAGCACAGACTCTCATCCAAATGGTGAACGCAGTTAGAGATTATACACAAAATCGTATAGTTCCTCTATTGGAACCTAGATTAGATACTAACCCAACATTCATGCCTGAAGTAGTACCAACTTTTTCCTCTAAAGAGGTTTTTGAGAATTTTCGTAAAAAGCCGGAATATAAAAACTTTTTTCATAAAGATGCAACACTTAATCCAACTAATTTAGCAGATAAAGCCGATAGTTTTGAAACTCAACTTGTAGAACGTTTTCGCAACGAACCCAAGACTCTAGAAATTACTGGCTTTCGCACCTTATCAGAAGGCGAAGTATTTTATATTGCCCAACCACTCAAGATTACACAGCAGCAATGTCTGCGATGTCATACTACACCAGAGCAGGCTCCTAAGAGTCAGCTGGTAACTTATGGATCGGAAAATGGTTTTGGCTGGAAACTGAATCAGATTGTTTCTGCCCAAATAATCTCTGTTCCTTCTGAAGAGATTTTTGCCAATGCCAAACGGACTTGGATCTTGATAATGGGACTTTTAATTGCGATTTTTGCGCTCATAGTTTTCTTAATTAACTTCTTAATTACAAAATATGTGATTCAGCGCATCAGAAGAATAGAGAAAATAGCTCAAAAAGTTAGTATTGGTGATATGAGCGCTGATTTTGAAGAAAGGTCTCATGATGAAATTGGCGGGTTAGCAGAAGCATTTAATCGTATGAAAGCTAGCTTAAAAATAGCTTTGGAGATGCTGAATAATCAAGGCTAATAATCCGTAACTCATGGAGAGAAAAACGCAATTTTGAAAAAATCAAGAAAGTAAGCGTTGCTCAAATTGCAAAGCTTTTTGAGGTTCGGGGATTTGTGATGCTAAAATTTTCACAAATTCTGCACGAGAGATTTGTCCAGAAGATTTAACAGTTTTTTGGACTAGAAATTTAGCTATTGGGCCAATTAAATCAGCCAACTCACGTTCGCACTCTTCCAGAAATTTGTCACTGATGACTTTAGATTCTTGGTTTAGTAAATTATTTGAGTTAATACCAGATTGGTCGGATTTAACAGTAATTTCTTGTAGTAGAGTAGGTTTCTCTAGTAGAAACATTGTTTTCTTCTTAAAATCAATTTGTTGATTTTCTCGAAGATGAAGGGCTAATTGACTAATTAATTCTTCAAAATTGGACGCTGATGCCGCAACTTGTCGTAGTAATCTTGAGGCAATGGGGCCGACAAATTCTAAAAGAATTGTTTCTAAGCGGTTGTAATTTTCCCCAGACAGAATAGAAGCAGGTGGATACCCAATTATTGAGTTTTGTTGAGAAAGCGAAGCTTGAGGCGGTTGTGTAAAAGATGGTAGTTGAAGTGATTGCGCTTCTACTCTAGTATCGAGATCCTTAAGCACGTGTAAAACTTCAGCCGCAGACTGATAACGCTGTTTAAAGTGATGTAGCACCATCTTAGATAGCACAGATGCCAACTCAGAACTGACGTTAGCTTGATGCTGCCAAGAAATTTCTCCTGTATCTGGGTCTTCCTCAAAGTTTATAGGGTGTAACCCTGTCAGCGATTGTATACCTATAATGCCCAAGGAATAAATATCACTGTTGGGGCGGGGCTTACCTTGCCCCTGTTCTGTAGACATATATCCGGGAGTACCAATGATAATAGTAGCCCCCGTGTGCCCTGCAATTGTGAGCAGTTGAGTTTGGACTTGTTTAACAGCGCCAAAGTCAATCAGCACTAACTTACCGTCTTGTTGCCGCCTAATTATATTGTCCGGTTTGATATCTCGATGAATAACGTTGTGGCTGTGAATAAATTGTAGAATACCCAAAACCTGTTGGAGCAGTTGAATTACTTGATCTTCTGTCCAAGGTTGATTGGGGGATAGTTCCGCTTTCAGGGTATGTCCTTCAATGAACTCTTGCACCAAGAAGAACTCTTGGTTGTCTTCAAAATAGGCTAAAAGCCGAGGAATCTGGTCATGGTAGCCCAATTGTTCTAGTGTTTCTGCCTCACTAGTAAATAGCCGTCTGGCAGTTTCGAGAAATTCAGGGCTACGAGTGACGGGCTTAAGGTGTTTGACAACGCATTTTGGGAAACCTGGTCGATGGGTATCTTGGGCTATGTAGGTTTGACCGAATCCACCTCCACCTAATATCTGGACGACTTGGTAACGTCCGTCTAATAATTGTCCTAACATTGTGTCACAAGCCTTAAGTCCTCAAATTAATCTTGACACAACTACCAGTTTTGGTAAGGTTTGTTGAGACAAATAGTAGGTAGTGTCAAAATTTCAAGCAAGGTTTTTTGAGGATTGTATTACAAGTTTATGACTAACTAGACTCCAGATCGGCTTGTAGGCATATTATTGTTGAAGCTTTAATAATTCCTCAGAAATCGCCAGTGCCTCAAGTTTTGAAGTAGTTGTTGGTTGAGAGACTACGCTAACTTCTCCTAATTGAGTTTTATCTACAAAATAGGTGATTCCCCGAAAGCTCAATTTATAGGCTACTGGCGCTAGAGGAGCTTCCGCCGATTTGGAATTTGGCTCAACACGATAGTTAACGCCACGGTACATCAAATTATAAGCTGGCCGAATTTGAGGAACTGGTTGAAACGGCTGTTCTGTTTTTTTGCTGCCAACTTTGCTTGAGCCGTATTCGTAGCTCAGACCACGATAGTAAAGTTTCATAATTTTCGCCTCCTGAATAACTGTTTTTCAACAATGCCAATGACTTATCAGAGATTGATTGGAATGTTATGCAAGAGCAAAAAAAAACTTACACTTTTTCCGTAAATTCGTGTAAATATTCGCATTTTAAGTGCTTATCATTATTATCAATATCTTTGAGATTGGATTCAGGGTGGATTAGAGTCAAAGTATAAACTGACTATCTTGGTAAAGAAGATTATGTTTAAGTTTTGCTCATGTACGGGCAAAGACTCTAAAATCTTTTTGGGATTTTAGAGTCTTACATCCTTATAGGGTGGGATGAAATACGATATAACAATGTCTGTTACTACAACAAGGGGAACCCCCAATAACACACTGGCTCCTTTTACAGCAGTTTTCATGTATTTGAACCACACCTGTCGTAGGGGCGCAAAGCCTTGCGCCCCTACCGCGTGGTCTATTTACCTGAAAATAGCTGTAAGTGCCGTGACAAACTAGTTTATGTTACTAACAGCTTTGCTCATTTTCGGGAATGCAATCATCGTATTACTTACCGATGCTGTGCGCGATCGCAAACTTTTAAGCGCGAATGCAATCTTGACGAGAAGATCGCCAAATTTCAGCCGAGTGCATTTCTGGATCAAGAACATCAACCTCAGGTAGCAAGCTAAAACTGCCAGGGGAACTTTTGTCTAAGACTATGTTTCTTTGAGTTCATTACCACAACACCCAACAATAGCAAGAAGCTGTCGTGCATCTAAATTGTACTTTTTGGAGGCTGAAAAGTTCGCTGTAAGATTTTCAGCTTGAAAAATTAAATGTATCTCAGCTTTATCTACACAATTCGGCGTTTAGCTGCATCTGCTTCTTGAATATCTCCTTGGCAAAATTTTAAGCACTATTACTTATTGACAAATTGTTTATGACCTTAACCTGTCAAGGATGCCTTGCAAATCCCCTGCTCCCGTATGCTTACCCTTTTCATTCGGGGGTTACGTGGTTAACAATGGGTTGAATGTTTTTTTAAATGATTCAACTTTATGGCTAGAACCGCAAATGAATATGCCGTATACCTCCTACTGGAAAGCGGCCACCGAGAAGAAGTGCGTTTTCCTACTATTCAAGAGTTTCAGAAATGGTATAGCGGCGAACTTGTGCCAAAATCTGCTTCTAATGACTTTATTAGCGTGCCGATCAAAAATATTCAAGGGGAATATATGGTAGTACGCCCTTCTCGGATTGTAGCAATCCGGGTAGAACCTATTTTTAGTTCCAGTGTTGAAAGATTCAACTAAATGATGAGAAAAACCCTTGCTTTGCTTTCCTTGAGTTTAGGAATTGCCCTTGTAAATCCTCTCTGGTCGGCTGTTGCTCAGGTTCCTAACTTACTGCCCTTACCAATACCGACTACTCCTGATCTTCCACCTATACCAATACCAATCACTCCTGAGATCGCGCCACCGCTAATACCAATCACTATCGGAAGCGATTGTACACTCCGGCCGACTTGCTTGGGTTGGGATGAGCAAATTTGGAGTCAAAGAGGTAAAACAGGCGTTGGCGCTTCGCCCACCGGAGGTGATCGCAAAGCGATGTTGGCTTCCATCGATAACAGTCTGCTTTACCTAACAAAGGGTGATGCGATCGCAGCATATCAAAATTATCCGATGAAGGAAATTACTCTCGATCGCGTCCGCCGGAGTTTGCTACGTTTCCGCCAACTGGTTGTCAGTTCTAACTCAGCAGCGCAACTACAAGCTGCTGTCCAGCGTGAGTTTGTCTTCTACCAATCTGTGGGCAACGATGGCAAGGGTACTGTTAAGTTCACTGCTTACTACGAACCTGTTTACACCGCTAGCCGTGTCAGAACTGCAATATATAAGTATCCTCTTTATCGGCTACCACCTGATTTTAGCCAATGGCCTAAACCCCACCCAAAACGAATTGATTTGGAAGGGAAGGATGGTTTAAAAGGGAATAAGAGCAAGTTACGCGGTTTAGAACTGCTTTGGTTTCGCGATCGCCTAGAGGCATACATGGTACATATCCAAGGTTCTGCCCAAATTAAATTAACCAATGGCAAAACAACATCAATTGGCTATGCCGGTGGAACTGATTATCCTTGGACTAGTATCGGTAAAGAACTTGCCAAAGATGGCAAACTTCCACTAAATGGATTGACAATGCCACGGATGATTAGTTATTTCCGGCAAAAACCCCAGGAGTTGAGCAATTATCTCCCGCGCTGGAAACGGTTTATTTTCTTCCAAGAAACTGGTGGTACTGCTGCTACAGGCAGTATTCATGTACCGGTGACAGCAGAACGTTCTATTGCTACAGATAAGTCTCTCATGCCACCGGGAGCGTTAGCCCTGATTTACAACTCATTTCCCTATCCTATCGGTGGTGGCAAACTAGAGAGGCGTACTGTCAGCCGCTTTGTGCTTGACCAAGATACAGGAAGCGCCATTAAAGGGCCGGGCCGGGTGGATTATTTCATGGGATCTGGTAAACTAGCAGGCGATCGCGCCGGTGTCACAGGCGGTAATGGCTCACTATATTATTTGCTGCTCAAAGAATAAAGTTAGGAGTTAGGAGTTATTAATTCAAAACTCATCACTCCTCACTCCTCACTCATCACTCTCCTTAATACGGTGGATAAGCAAAATCATCTTCATCAGCATAAACGTAAGAGTTGGAAACTCCTGCCATTGCCAATTTAGGGGTTTCTGATTTTACAGGTTCCTTGCCAAAATCTTTGTATTCTTCAAAAGTCTTACAAATCATTGCAGACTCAAGAGCATCAGAAGCAATTAAATATTGCGTTAAAGTACCTACTGTGGGATGTTTGTAGTCTACAGTTGAAGCTACCAAAACTGTATTTGGTTCAATGCCTCTTTCTTCACATTCAATGATGGGAGAAAAAATCCCGTGAGCATGGAATAAAGGGCCTTTTGGTGTCAAAGGTTGCTTGCGGTAGATAGCATAAGCTTTTTCTAGTTCAGCAACGAATCCACTAACTACTTTGCCTTGTTGATATTCGCAGTAGGTTTTGCTGAAACTCGCTCCGGCTGCACCATTGAGAGTTAGTTGTAGTGGTGATTCATGTAAAAACTTTTTATTCTCACCCACGATAAAAATTAGATAGCGAGTAAAGGTTTTAAATTTAAGTTTGTCGGCTAAAAAAGCATCATAATTATCTTTGAGCGTACCCAGTTTTAGACCACTTTCCCGGTCTTTAACAGACAATGGCCCCCGACGCACTATAACCAAGCGTGGAGTAGCAGTAATAAAGACTGTTTCTACCCCAGAGCTAAATTCATGCTCAACTTGCTGCCAATTATCATCTGGCACAAAGCCGACAGCATTGGCATTATCCAGCTTAATCGCCAAACCGTGAGATTGTATACCATCTGTGCCATACCGAGGATTAATCATCTGACACCAGGGAAGGACTTGAGAAGGCGGTGCATTAAATTTCTCGTCTTCAAAGTCGAAATTAGCAGATGCTTTCATCGTTTTAGGCTATCAAAGTGTTTTATTGAACAAGGTTATCGGCAGGGCGCTGATCCTGAAGAGCCAGTTATGTGCTGTGGTTCCCAAAGTTTAAGAACATTAAGCTGGCGTAGTAGTTTTTCTAGAGTAAGACAGAATCAATCTATGTTGCAATCCCTGTTTAGTTTTTTAACAACAAATTCTTTCTTTGGCATCTCTCTATCTCCCTGCAATTTTCTGCTATTTTCGCTCAATAATGCGATCTACTTTTTGTTCCTCTCGTGGTTAAGTTCAAATCAGCAAATTACTGTGGACTTAAAGCAGCGAGAGTCCTCAAATCAGGTGCTTCTAAATCAGGTTGAGTGACTGCTGGTAAATTCGCACTAACCCCTTGCTCTGCTCGACGATTTACCCAGACTGTTGATAATCCCAAAGATTTGGCTGTCACGATATCATGATATACACTAGCAGCAACATGTAATATCTGCTCTAGGGGCAAATCAATTCTCTCAATAGCCAGTCTGAAGTTGTTGAAGGAGGGTTTGTAGCTTTTTGCCTGTTCTGCTGTGATTATTTCGTCAAATTCCACCTCCAAGTGCTTTGCCGAGAAAGCAAAGAGATCGTCATCTACATTTGAGATAATTACCAGCTTAAACTTTTGCTTTAAAGTTCTAAGTGCCTCAACTGTATCGGGGAAAGGCAGCCAATGCTGAATCGAATCGGCAAGTGAATTTAGTTCGTCAGCAGTTGGCTCAAAGCCAAATCGTTCACCAAATTTCTGAACTACTCTTTTCAAAACTTCTCGATATTTGATATATTCCCCTTTTTCCAGTTCTGCTTCAAATTCAGCAAAAATATTGAGAATTTGCTCGTCATCCAAATTAAAATTAGTGTTGTGTGCCAGCAGAAGTGGCTTTAGCACTCTTAAGATGCCATTCTCCCAATCAATTAGGGTTCCGTAACAATCGAAAGTTAAAGCCTTATACTGATTTAATTCAATCACCTTTTTATACTCCAGAGCTTGATTAATAGGGTTCAGTTTTCACAAACCAAAAGACGGGTGAATCCATCCGCGTTGACGCAGCCCGCCGCAGGCATCGCCGCATCCACTGTTCTTGAAGTCTCTGAATATTTCTTCTATATCAGGTTATTGGCTGCTAAAAGATTGGCAATGAGTGAACCGCAAGGGTCGTTTTACTGTTACTACCTGCGTTAGAGAGCATTGCTAACCGAAGTTGTATGGGCGTTATCCAAATAAATTGATATTACAATGTTACTAAGTTTAGGGTATGGGATAATAGTTGTTTCAGAAAGGAAATTTTTTCACTGGTAAAGACAGCTCAAAATTGACAATCTTGATAAGGAAAGTTTGTATATATCTAGCTTATCAATCAATGAATAAAACTGCTGCACTTAAATTTCCCCGTTTGACAACCTCCAATTAAACCAAATTCTAATGCTTATATCTTGAAAATGAACCAAGGTGAAATGGTTTGTTAATCTACTTTTATTGCGTCAGTGGCAAGGCTCGAATAAGTTCTCTAATCACATCCGTTGCTGGCCTGCCTGTCTGTTCACAATATTTTTCAAGGTTTTTGGCTTCATTTGATGCCAGGTTTATAGTGATTCGCTTGACCGCCCATTTTTTGTTCATACTGAAACAGATAAATCGTGTAATCATAACTTCAAATCCTGATTTTACCTTCCAACTGGAAAGTAACCTAAATTTTGGATATACTGAGATACCCTTTCAATAGGACACGTTGTAAATAAATATTGCAGGTATGCTTTACTGATTTACTAACTTGTCTATAAATGATAAAGGAAGAATCAATATTTTGTACTCTATCATTTAATTTTTTACCCCTTTTAGCTTAGGCTGTAGTCTCATGCTTAACGTTCGCTGTGCATAGCTTGCTATGCACAGCAGCAACCACAGGACAAGGGTGACAGATAAAGTCGCCAGTGTTTACAACAAGAGCGAACGAATGGTCTAGAGTAAGCGAATTCAAACGCACTTGCCAAATAAAGATAAATTCTCAAAGTATCCCTGTCTTTTCAATGTTCATTCATCATTGAAGGTGCAGGTTGAGAGCTATATTATTACTCGATTGGTAGAAAATATCTATGGCATCTAGTTAATTCTAGATGCTCCAAATTTTACAGCCTTTCAATTAAACTATAAGCCTGCTTTATTCACCTCAATAACTCAATTAGTATTGGCAGAATATCTATTTAGATCATTCTAATTGAATTCATAATTGAAGCTTGATTGCAATAAATTTATAATGAACAATATTGCAAAAAGCCTTAACCTAAATTTGTACTAACTTTAACTCAACCTTTGCTTAGACTGTATGCCTTAGTAAGAAGATTGTGTAGTAACTATAGTAAAATACTGTATCCCAATCGAATTTTAGATGTATTTTTACCATTAATCCAGAGCTAAAAGTCAAATTGGAGGTTCTTACGAGTTGCTATTTACTCCATTAAAGATTGGAGATTCATGAAACTGCAACTGAGCCAATTACATATACTCTGAGCCAAATTAGCTGGAGCGTAGACACATGAGACGCACAGATGCTGCTTGAATAGCGGAAAACTAAGTGTCTACGCCCACAGCATGACATTTGCATATTTTCTGTGGAGTTTTCTTAACTATTCTTGAGGAGTACAAATGCTTGAGGCTATCGCTGTTGCTTGGTTATTACTGTTTTTTGGCGATTTTCTATCTACATTCTTTTACCATGTACCCGAGCACGTTTTTGGTAGCCTTCATTTAAAAACGCACCACTCCTGGAAAAAGGACTTCCGCCACTATGCTATTTTGACTTTTAATCCCCAGGTTCTTTTAGATGGTATCTTGGGAGCTTTACCTTATGTACTTGTAGCAGTAGTATTGTGGTCTTTCTCTCCCATTGGCGTTATCTCTGGATTACTGCTTGGTCAGTTTCATGTATGGTGGAGACACATAAGTGTACTGGGTTGGCAAACTCCAAAGCCTGTAAATATCTTATGTCAAATTCTATTTATTACCACTCCTGAGAGACACTGGTTACATCATCACAAAACGAATTTAGGTTTCGGCGATATTTTCACCTTCTTTGAACAACCTGCACAAATGTGGTTGCGCTGGCTGCGATTACTCAGACTTCGTTTTCGCGACTCTCGGATCTAACTAAAACTAGCGCTTACCTAAATACTTTTTAAAATTACCAAAAGAAGCTGCGATCGCAGCTTCTTTTGGTACACTCAAGGCGATTATTCTACTCTTAGAAATGCCTTCATTTATATACTCAAAAGCTAATTCCCAATTTATGAGGAGTAGCAACAAGAGACATTAATTTACCATAGATTTAAATCTATACTTTTATCTAATTAATAATTTATTACTTATAGTTGTTCTAGAAATTATCAAACAGTAAGCGAGTTATAAGAACGGAAGAATGCCTCTGGTAACAAGTTTAAAGGTATTTGCTACCGCTCGACTTCGCTGTTATATCGCTAAGGTTTTTGGGAAAACTAGTCTTAATTAGTAAAATATTATATCCCTAGATTTTTATGACAATTTCTCTCTTTTCGGGAGATGCTAGGCCTAGCTTGCTTATGCAAAGGAGTACGGATAGCTACGGTAAAGGTGGCAGGAGGTTGCAATACAGTGTAGGTTTCTCTTTGAGACACTACTCCAACGAACCAACACTGATTGTGAGAAATTTGCAACCTGCTCTAGATGAGGTGTTTCATGCCCGCAGTTAGCCTCAGAAAGATGCTCAACAAAAAAGAGTTGCCATCTCTTATTCATAAATTAGTCTACCAGTTCAACATCGCGATTGATGTTGAACTGGTAGACGGCACGAAGCTGATTAGCATTGGGGAGCAAACTGTGGAAAACCGATATCCAATCGAGGTTTCAGGAGAAATCATCGGTTGGGTTGTTGGAGAAGAACAGGCAACTATACTTGCAAATTTGCTCTCATTTCTGGCAAAGCAGGAAGCTGAGAAGAAAGTACTCGCCAAAGAATTGCTAGAGCGATATCAGGAAATTGATTTGTTTGACGATATCTCGACTCAACTGACAACAAGTTTAGATACGCGACAGATTGCCCAACTTGTGCTTCAAGAATTGAGTCAATTAATTGAATCATCTGCGGGGATGATTCTGCTTTTGAGTCCAGATGCAACTGCGTTTGAAATCATTGCCGAATTTGGAGTGTTTTTTGACCACAATCAGCCGGAACCGGGTAAGGGAATTATCGGCAACATTGTGCAATCCAACCGGGCTGAACTTGTCAATGATGTGCAAGCTGATTCTCGATTAGAGGGGCAAAAAAACGTTAGTGCAATGATTTGTGTACCGTTGCGAGCCAAAGAACGGGTACTGGGAGCGATCGCTATTGGAACGCCCAAAACTGACTCATACAAGGCTGAACACCTGAAACTGGTGAGTATCTTTGCCTCTCAAACAGCGATCGCTATTGACAAAGCTGTGCTTTACGAACAAAGTACTCAAGCAGCCGTCCAGGCAAAAGCCCAAACACAGAAGCTTCAGCAAGCTCTCCATGAGTTGCAATTAGCCCAAACTCAGTTAATCCAAAGCGAAAAAATGTCCAGTCTTGGACAACTCATTGCCGGAGTTGCCCACGAAATCAACAACCCGGTTAACTTTATTTGCGGCAATTTAAAGTATGTTGCCGAATACGCCCAAGACTTGTTGCACCTGTTGGAAAAGTATCAAAAGTTCCTACCTGTTGCTCCTCCAGAACTGGAATCAGAGTTAGACAACATAGACCTGGAATTTATCATGCAGGATCTCCCCAAACTGTTAGATTCGATGAAACTAGGCACAAGTCGCATTGTAGAAATTGTCCAATCCCTGAAAAATTTCTCCCGCCATGATGAAGCTGAAATGAAAGCCGTGAACATCCACGATGGCATCGATGGAACGCTAATGATTCTTCATCATCGTCTGAAAGCAGATGTTCATCGTCCGGCAATTGAAATTGTTAAAGACTATGCAAAACTTCCTCTAATTGAATGCTATCCCGGACAATTGAATCAGGTGTTTATGAACATCCTGGCAAATGCCATTGATGCTTTGGAAGAAAGCATGGAAAATTGGAGACTCAAAAATAATCCTCAATCCCCAACCCCCAATCCCCAAATCACTATTCGTACCAAAGCCCTTGACCAACAGTGGGTTGTAATTCGCATTGCTGACAACGGCCCAGGCATGAAGGAAGAGGTAATTCGCCGCATTTACGATCCCTTCTTCACCACGAAAGATGTTGGTAAAGGAACCGGACTAGGCATGGCAATCAGCTACCAAATTGTTGTGGACAGACATGGGGGAATGCTCAAGTGTCGTTCTCAACCAGGTGAAGGGACAGAATTCTGGATTCAGATTCCGTTAAATTGTGCATTTGCAGACGCTACTGAAGAACAGAATTGCACCTCTGCCTCGCCAACTCCCACAACCGAATCATCTCCCACTCCCGATGCCGACGGCTTCATTCCATCAACAGCTCCAATGCTCAAACCTACGGATTTGTTGAGCCGCCATACTCAACTGATCCAGCGACTTTCACAGCACAATCCAGATGTGGAAGGTGCATCACCCGATCAAATTTACCAGATGTTTCAACGCCACCCAATTTCGTTAAAGCTTTACGCCACTTTGTTGTCTTGGTTCTGTTGTTCTAACCCTACTCAAATACGCCACTAAAGAAACCTCAACCATGTTTAACCAACTTGATGAATACAATAGTCAGCTATTTGAACTATGTCCTGTTGGGCTAGCACTATGCCGAACAGATGGAACACTAATTAACATCAACCCCGCCTATGCTGCCATTTTGGGGCGTACTGTTCCAGAAACCCTAAATCTCACCTACTGGCAGATTACCCCAGAAAAATATGCTGCTACAGAGCAATCTAGCCTAGAAGACTTGGAACGAACTGGTCGCTATGGGCCTTATGAGAAGGAGTACATTCACAAAGGCGGGCATCTGGTTCCGGTAAGGTTATCTGGACTGATGATTGAGAAGGATGGGGAGCAATTAATCTGGTCTAGTGTAGAGGAGATCAGCGACCTTCGACGCGTTCAGCAGGAACGCCAACATCATGAACAAATCCTGAAACAGAGTGAAGCCCGATACCGCTCTTTGGTAACTGCTAATACACAAATTGTCTGGGTAAGCACACCGGATGGAATTTGCTTTGAACTGGCAAGCTGGATAGCCTATACAGGTCAAAGTCTAGCTGAAGCAGAAAATGGGGGCTGGATTGATGCCGTTCATCCTGACGATCGCCCCTACACCGGAGAAGCCTGGGGTGTTGCCGTGGCAAATCTGAGCATGTATCAAATTGAATATCGAATTCGGGGCCAGGATGGCAACTATCGCTACTTTTGGGTCTGGGGTGCCCCCGTCATCGAAGATGATGGTAGCGTCCGGGAGTGGATTGGCACCTGCACCGATATTCACGATCGCAAGCTGGCAGAAGCCGAAAATCAGTGTCTGAAAGAACGATATCGATCGTTAGTAACTGCTACTTCACAGATCGTCTGGGCAGCTACCCCGGAAGGACTGGGAATAAGCAGTGAAATGCTCACCTGGATAGCCTATACGGGGCAGAGCGAAGCTGAAGTTGAGGGTTGGGGCTGGATTGATCCAATTCACCCCGATGACCGTGCCGACTCTACAGAAGTTTGGAATGCTGCTGTGGCGAACCGAGGTATCTACCAAACCGAATATCGGTTGCGTGGCAAGGATGGCACATACCGCGACTTCTCTGTCTGTGGTGCGCCCGTGCTGGAAGAAGACGGCAGCATTCGGGAATGGATTGGCACTTGTACTGATATTCACGATCGCAAGCTGGCAGAAGCTGAAAATCAACGTTTATTGGATATGTTGAATCATTCCAGCGATGCGATCATCGTCCGCGACATGACCGAGAAAATCTTGTACTGGAATCAAGGTGCCGAAACTCTCTACGGTTGGACGCGTGAGGAAGTAAAAGGCCAATACATTCACGCATTTATTAAAAAAACCTTTCCAAAACCAAAACAAGCAATTATAGCAGAGTTATTAGAGCAAGGCAATTGGGAAGGAGAAGTGCAACACCTGACTCATGAGGGCAGACTGATTACCGTGCAGAGCCGATGGACGTTGCAACGGGACATCTCTGGTCAGCCCTGTGCGGTGCTGGAAATTAATACCGATATCACTGCCCGCAAACAAGCAGAAATCGCTCTGCGGCAACTAAATCAAGACCTAGAAGCCAGAGTTGCAGAGCGGACGGCTGCGCTACAAAATACCCTAGCAGAAGCGCAAGGATTAAATGCCATTTTAGATAACTTAGCAGATGGTTTGTTAGTGGCAGACACCGCAGGACAAATCACCCACTTCAATCCTGCCTTTTTAGCCATGTATGGATTGACAGCTACTGCCCTCAACGGTCACTACCGAGAACTGCCGATATCTGGTTTAGTAGACCTGGTTGCACGAACTCAGTCCCATCCCCAAGAGGTGTTTTCTGCCGAAGTTGCACTGACGAAGGAACGCATTGGTCAGGCAGTTGCAACCGCCATTTTCAAAAAGACAGCAGATCCAGAACCCGCTGCCTGCTTCGGTTCGGCACTGCTGATTCGGGATGTAACGGCAGAAAAGGAGATTGACCAGATGAAGACCGATTTCATTTCAACAGTTTCCCATGAGCTGCGGACGCCACTGACTTCTGTTCTCGGTTTTGCGTCGATCATTAAAGAAAAGCTGGAAACTGATGTGTTCCCAATAATTTCTACCGAAGACCGCAAGCTTCAGAAAACGATCAAGCGGGTGGGTGACAATCTCAACATTATTGTGTCGGAAGCAGAACGGCTCACGTCTTTGATTAACGATGTCCTGGACATCGCCAAGATGGAAGCAGGTAAGGTGGAATGGCAGATGCAGCCCATTGATCCCAGCGAATTACTGGATTGGGCAAGCAATTCTACCGCCGGGTTATTTGAAACCAATGGCTTGCAGTTGGTGTGCGAGATTGAACCTGGACTGCCTCAGATAATAGGCGATCGCAACCGTTTGCTGCAAGTTCTAATCAACCTGATTTCCAATGCCGTTAAGTTTACTGAATCTGGTTGTGTCACCTGCCGCGTCAAACAAGAAAACGACGGTGTTTGCATTAGCGTCATCGATACAGGCATTGGGATTGCGCCTGAAGACCAGCCGAAAGTATTCGAGAAATTCCGCCAAGTTGGCGACACCCTCACCGACAAACCCAAAGGCACAGGGTTAGGACTGCCCATCTGTAAACAAATCGTCGATCATCACGGCGGTAGAATCTGGGTTGAGAGTGAACCAGGTAACGGCAGCATATTCTCCTTCATCATTCCCACCTACGCTTGCGATCAAAAAACCACTGCTAATCTGAATTTGGATACGCTAGTCAAACAACTCAAAGAACACGTCATCACCAAAAACGCTGTGCTGAAGCAAAACCGTAAGACCATTTTGGTTGTAGATGATGACGCTAACATTCGGGAACTGCTCCGTCAACAACTGGAAAACGAAGGCTACAACGTTCGCGAAGCAAAGGACGGCATGGATGCAATTCATCAAATCAAAACAGCCCGTCCCGATCTGATTCTCTTGGACGTAATGATGCCCCAAATCAACGGCTTCGATGTGGCAGCCGTTCTCAAAAACGATCCTCAAACCGCAGATATTCCGATTATTATTCTGTCAATTATTGAAAACAAGGAACGGGGCTACCATATTGGCATCGATCGCTATCTCACCAAGCCCATTGACACAGAAAAACTCCTCAACGAAATTGGCTCACTGCTTTACCAAGGCACTTCTAGTAAAAAGGTATTGGTTGTAGATAAAAATGCATCAGCCTTAAAAACCCTAGCAGATGTACTGCAAACTCAGGGATACAGTGTGATTGAAGCCTCCGATCCGCAAGAATGCATTTATAAAGCCCTGTCAGCCAAACCTGACATGATTATCATTGATTCTATCTTCTCTCAAGAAGCCGATTTGGTGAAAACCCTACGCTTTGAGAAGGAGTTGGAAAATGTATTTTTTATTATGCTGTCCGAACAGTAATTGCTAGGGAGTGGGGATTGGAGACTGGGGACTGGGGACTGGGGACTGGGTACTAGGTACTGGAAAAAATTAGTTGAACCTTACTATATAATCTAATCTCCAATCCCCAGTCCCCAATCCCTAATCCCCAGTCCCTAATCCCCAATCCCCAATACCCAATCCCTATGACCCAGAAAATTCTAATTGTTGACGATGAACCTAATATCTTGATTTTGATGGAACAAGCCTTAGAAGCATTAGAAGATGAGGGTGTTGAACTTTTAACTGCTAGAAATGGAGAAGAAGCTCTCGAAACCATCAAAACTGAAAAACCAAACCTGGTTTTTCTTGATGTGATGATGCCGAAAATGAATGGTTTGCAAGTCTGCCATATTGTAAAAAACGACTTGCAAATGGCTGACATATACATTGTAATCTTGACAGCTAAAGGGCAGGAATTTGATAAACAAAAAGGAATTGAGGTTGGTGCAGACTTATATTTAACTAAACCATTTCGTCCCAAAGAAGTACTTCAAAAATCAATGCAGGTGTTGGGTTTGTGAGGAAAGTTATGAAGGTTTTTCATCTGCGATCGCAGCTTTTTAGTTGGCTTAAATTCAGAATTATTGGATAAGAGGAGGGGGAGACAAGGTCAATCATCCTTCTATCCCTTTGTTATCTTCTTGACGCTAGGTCTGCCCTGCAATCAATACAACTCTAAAATTTCTAATTCTGCTGAGAGTGGAAAGCCAAATTTTTCATGATAATGAGGAAACTTGAGTAAGAATAGGCATAAAGGTTTATTTTGGTAAAAAGCTTTTAGCTTAAATATGCGAACTTCAAAACCTTCCTTTTCTGCTTCTTGTGATTCAGAAAAGCTTCCAGGAAAAATTTCATCGAAATGAATTTCAAATTTCCTGGCAGCTTCCAAAAAAGGCTTGCCAATCAATCTAGCAGCATTGTCATAGGCAGGGTTAGGTATTACTCTCCTATACTGGCTTTCGTCGAATCCAGCTCTGAAAATAAATTCAAAAAAACCGCTAAATATCTTGAGGTTTTCACTTGTATTAAAATTTTGCCAACCTTGAACTAAACTATCTTGGAGTTCTTGACAAAGATTAATTATAAATTCATTTTTTCCAGAATTGATTTCTATAGTATTCGTTTCCATTTTTACCTTTTTTTTTAATGGTGATTTATTTACAAAAAATCTGCTTAATTTCAATATTTATAAAGCCCATAAATCAAAACAATATTGCAATCTCAAACCAAAAGATTTCAGATATTGATCCAAACAAAAATATAGGAGTTTAAAAATACCTCTATTCCAGCACGTCTTAGTAATGAAGTGCCATCAGCAGATTTCAACTTCGCGGATCATATAATCCTTTCAACTCGCTAAATTTTATTTCTAACCTATAAACTGTATAAAATACTAAGTCGGAATACTTATGTGCTTATAGTGCCATATTAAAATAATATAAGTCAACAATATTAGTCATAAATTAAAAAATTACTCAATATTATATTGACAAGTTTATATTTACTTAAAATTTATATCTAGAAAAGCAATTTTACGCTAAAAATACGGACAACATAGATCGCAGTGTAAGATAAGTCAATAAAAACGGACTCAAACTCACTCAATTGAGTCCGTTTAAACTGATTCTTGCACCAGTCCCAACAACTGCTTTAGAATGAATTTCGAGGCCAATAGCTCAAGTCTTCTAAAAAAGACCGAACAAGGGCTTGATTCCATGCTTAGTAGAATTGAGCTACAAGAAAGAGAAATTTATTTCTGGGTGGGCGATCGTCCATTGGTGTCAACTTAACGTAAAAACCTTGTAATGAGGTTATATAAAACTTACTCAATTACCAATCAATCCTGAGTGACCCCACCCCGGCTTTGCTGACGCAAAACCTCCCCTCCCCTTACTAAGGGGAGGGGTTGGGGCTGGGGTAAAGCGTATGTGGAACAAGCGTTTGAGCTTAACCCTCTTTTGTCACTCTAGGCAGAGGAAAAATAGAAATAAGGGATATTGAAGTTTTGAAAAATTGAACGAGTCAGATTATTGACAATCATT
>NZ_JBALEF010000036.1:0-262325 GCF_036918245.1 Nostoc sp. | reverse complement strand
TGGTTAGTGCCACTGCCAAACTCAATCTCTGCTTCATCAGGCTAATGATTAAGAGGCTTGCAGCACCTTCTTAGATGTCAAATGGGTTCTATAAAGGTTGCTAGATACAGCCGTAGTCAGATATGTTAGGACAGTGTTGATCGCTCAAAGCCGTGAAAAAACTGGGTTTTTACTCAGCACTCAGCACTTTGCTATATGAATTTGCTCAACTGAATATCCACGCAGCCTGAAAAAAGTCGCGCTCACAAAACATCGCATAACGATAAGTTGAATGCACAACAGAATTGGTAGCAGCATAATTGTCAACCAAATTTTCTAATTGTTGTGTTAATGGTTGAAAATCTGCGCTGCTATAAGTACGAATCCAGTCTGCATATTGATGATTAGGAATACCGTTAGAAGCCAATTTTTCTCCTAAAAAGGCATACAAACGCATACAGGGAGACATCGCCGCAGCAGTTAAACCTACATCTTTACTCCAAGCAGTTGCTAACAAAAAATCAGTATAGCGGCGGGTGGCAGATGCAGGTTCTACAGAATACAAATTGACTCCCCACTCAGAAGCATAGCCACTATGCAGCCGCAGTTCTTCTAAAATTCCACTAGCTAAATTATGAAATGTGGTGAAACCTAACCAGTCTGGTGCTTTAGCTGCGGCGATACTGTAGGCACGCGCAAAAGCTTCTAAGAAAAAAGCATCTTGCCCTACGTAGTATGCAAATTTAGCTCGCTCAAGAGTACCATCACCAATGCCTCGAACGAAAGGATGCTCTAGGCAAACTTGGGCTAAGTCTTGATTTGCTGCCCATAATTCTTTAGATAAGTCATTTGTCATTTGTCCTCTCTTACAAAGTTCTGTTCGCCGGAAGCCGGCGCTCAGACTTTGCGCTTTGTCATTTGTTAACTGTTATTATCCTCTTTAAAAAGGGAAGAACTGAAGCAAGACTGAGCCAATACTTCCCAAAAAGTCAACGAAGTTGGGCTTACCAGTACTTATCTTCTCATTAATGGGCGTTTGCAGTTCTTTGATAAAAGCTTGGGCTGTTAGGGTTCCAGTACTGTTGTTTTGGGATGTAAACAATTTTTCTGCAACTTGAGCATCTTGGAATGCACTTTGTCTATCTAGTATTTGGTAACGGGCGACACCACGAGCTAGATAAGCATCTGCATATTCTGGTTTAATTGCGATCGCTTGATTAAAATAACTGATTGCTTGCTGTTGGTTGCCTTTTTGCCCTTCTGCTACACCCAAAGCATAAAATTCTGCTGGTGAAGCAATTTGTGATGGTATAGCAACTGCACCTTGGAAGTTAGTCCCATTCAAGTAAGCGCCAGTCATTTCTGCATTTGCTAAATAAGTATTTCTCAAATCAGCACCCGTCAAATTTGCCCCATTTAATTTAGCTTCGCTCAGGTTAACGCCAAATAAACTCGCGCCACTTAAGTTTGCACCCCGCAAATCTGCACCGCTCAAGTTTGCGCGGCTGAGGTTAGCACCTGTGAGATTAGCACCGCTTAAATTGGCTCCAGATAAATCAGCCATCACTAAACCTGCACTCGTCAAATCACAGTTTTGACATTGTTTGGTTGCCAATAACTGTTTAACATGTTCAGAATTTGCTGCTTGTACGGTTGTTGTCAAACTAATCGTGGTTAAAAATGCAACTGCACTTAGAAACTGGTTTTGCATATTTGTGTAATATTTTTTACTCAATAACATTATTAACTGAGATGGATTTATACCTCAGCATTATGATATGAGCAATCTCAACAATTTGCCCTCTGTAGTTGCCTACATCACCTATAAATTGGTGATACCTTTTCTATGGAATGTTACGCTAAAGGATTCTATAAAAGTCGTGAAAGTATAAATCGAGCCGATATTAAGACTGACAACCCCAGTAAAAAGGGTAAATGAGCATCATTCGTCAAGATAAATGATACACTCCACTAGAGGCGAAACTGGTGTGACAAAATTAAACTCGCTGCCAAATATTGCTTCAAAAAAAGCAACTGTAACATCCAGATAATTAGTATTTTTTCAAATCAAGTAAATTAGTAGAGCAGTATCCAAGCCTAAAGTTTGCCCTGATAACTGGACTAGTCATTGTCATCAGGGATGCTCTAACTCAGGAGCAAAATGATAGATTTACTTTTGGATACCCTGATTTTAAATAAATATGAGACTATAGAAACATTAAGACAGTCAGAAAAACGTGAGTCAGCAAGACAAACTATTAGAAAAAATTCTCTCTGGGACTTCTGATACAGATATCCCCTTCGCCCAACTGTGGCAACTTTTATATACACTAGGTTTTGAAGAACGGATTCGTGGCGATCATCGTATTTTTGTCAAAGCCGATGTTGAGGAGATATTGAACCTGCAACATAAAAAAGGAAAAGCCAAAAGCTATCAAATTAAACAAGTTCGGGCAGTGATTCTCAAATATAAGCTAGGAAGTAAAAATGATGTTTCGGTATGAAATTATTCTCTATTGGAGTGAATTAGATCAAGCCTTTATTGCTGAAGTGCCAGAGTTATCAGGCTGTGCTGCTGACGGTGATACTTATCAAGAAGCCCTGCATAATGTAGAATTAGTTGTGCAGGAATGGATAGAAACTGCTAAAGATTTGGGGCGTCCAGTTCCTGAACCTAGACCACGTTTGATGTACATTTAATTGATACACAAACCAAGTTTAACTGATTTTTTAGCATCATCAGAAATATTTAATATGATATTAGATACGGATCAGAAAAATCTTCGTTAAAAGACCTAAAAAATTCTACTAGCTGCCATTATCGTATCTAAGTTATAGCGATTCTCATTTGAATAGGTACATGGCTAGGGACACGGCATTGTTCATTGGTGTCAACTTAAGCTGAAAATTCTTTAAAACCTCGTTTCCAGCCAGAGGCTGGAAATGCTGCTCCTGGTGGCTCTGCCGCCAGCAAGGGAGGCGGCAGCCCCAAGGACGACATTCCCAGTCGGAGACTGGGAACGAGACAATATCTAAAAGCTGGTTATAGGCTGGCTTTCACGTTAAGTTGACACCAATGGGCATTGCTGTGTCCCTACGAGTATCTGTGTTCATCTGTGGTTAATTATTTTTGTCTGCACCTTACCCATGCGAGAACCACGGTATACGCCAAGGTTCTGTAAGTTCAGTATTTTGAAGATGACAGAGTAAGTCTACTTGAAGAACTTAGTTACTAGCAACCTTACAAATCACCATAATATGTGATTTGTATTTGTTAGTAGTATAGTGAAGAAGTTGTAGTCCAGAACGTTCTAGTTCTTGCAACAGTTTGGGTATTTCATACTTGTGATGTCGCCAAATAGTAATCTCTTCACCTTTAGAGATTTCAATATTTTTATCTATCCCCATCTGACTAAAATTTATAGTGTAATCATGACGTAGTTTAAGATTAGCAACAATACTATCTGTTTTTAAATCGTACTTTCTCACCAGTTCACAATCTTCAGATTTAATCCCAATCTTCTTTTTAACCCATCCATAGACTTCTTCTACATGATACTTGCAGCCACCTCTAACTATTCCGTCCCATTTAGAGTTAGAACCTGTTTCGTTAGTGAATACTAAAAAATCATTTTTTCCCATGCTATCTCTAAAGTTTTTGAACACCTCCTCTCTATTTTGATGATTCCCAATGGTAACTCCTAAGTGTAAAAATATTTTTGCTGTGTCGTCCATTTCAAGGCTAGCTTGATTTTGGAACAAAGTTTTGGGTACACAACTACTTTCTATGTCAATTGTAGAACTGATAAACTCGATTAGTGGAAACCATTTTTTAAAATTATTTTTGGATAAATAGAGTAATTCTTCACTAATATCTAAAGCAATATATTTATTAACCTTTCCTAATTTGTTCAGTCTGCGGATAAACCTTTTAACTGGATAGGAGTTACCTGCACCAACGTCTATAATATTTACTTTTTCACCACTGTTTATATTGCCATTCAGATATTTAAAATTATCTTTTAAAAGGTCAATTTCTACATTTGCTCTTCCATACCATCTAGGAATAACATATTTTAGGTAGAAATCGTCCCAAATTTTTGCACCTCTCCCTTTGTACGAATACTTGAGAGGGATTTCTCGTCTGACTTCTAATGCATGAATTATCCCTAAAACTTCTTCTTCAGAAAAAAGAGAGTAGAACTCAGAACTTGGCTTTGCTGTGCGACTGATAGCAGGTGAAATATCTAAGGGGAGTTGGGAATTCCTATGAAAATTTTGAGCCATTATTCTTGTTCTTTGGTTTTCTTCGGTCTTGAAATTGATTAGCCGCAATGCTTGCTAAAAATGTATTCTCCCATGCCACTGTCTCAAAACCTGGAATTTTCATCACAAAGAACAGGGCTGTTCTCTATCTCACATTCTCCACTCTCAAAGAATAAATTGGTTTTTTACAATCAAAGTACGAGATAATTTTCCAATGATACAGGGGTGAATTGCAGTGGTTCAGCAACCAGAACTCCAGGAAACTTCGTCGATAAAGTCAACCCAGCGCGTGCTTAAAAGTTTGAGCACTTACCGTTGGACTTCACTGGGAGCATTAGTCAGCCTGTTGCTGTTGACGATCGCCAACGCTGTAACCCCACAACTATTTCGGTGGGGAATTGATCAGGGTATCACGCAAAAAAACCTCCAAGTTGTGCTATACAGTGCTTCCTGGATGGTAGTTGCAGCGATCGCTCGTGGTGTATTTAATTTTGGACAAAGCTATTTAGCAGAAGCAGCGTCTCAGGGTGTTGCTTATGACCTGCGAAACAAAATTTTCAGCAAGATTCAAAATCTCAGTTTCAGCTTTCATGACCAGGCGCAGACTTCCCAACTGCTAACCCGCGTCACCAGCGACATTGAGCAGATTCGTACCTTTATTGGCACTAGCTTAATTCAGGTCATCGGTTCAATGGTGACATTGGTGAGTATTTCGGTGCTTTTGCTGGTGATGAACTGGCGATTAGCACTAATTACTCTCACAGCAGTGCCCATAGCTGCATGGTTAATGGCGCGATTCATCAACCAAAATAATAAGCTTTTTCGACAAGTACAAGAGCAACTGAGCAACCTGAATGCTGTATTGCAAGAGAACTTGCTAGGAATCCGGGTAGTGAAAGCTTTTGTGCGGGAGTCAACCGAAAGGTCGCGTTATACAACTCTGAATGATGGCCTAGTCAAGGCAAACATGAAGACCATTAGCGCCATCCGTGCTACCTTCCCGTTGATCTTTTTGCTGAGTAATTTAGTAACACTGGCAGTTTTCGCCTATGGGGGAGCGCAGGTGATTGGAAATCGGTTCTCCATTGGCGAACTGGTGGCGTTTAACTCCTACCTAGCATTGATTCTCCAACCGATTTTGTTAATTGGATTTGCCGCACCCGCGATCGCTCAAGCAGCTGCTTCTGCAGAACGTGTTTATGAAGTTGTGGATGCAGAGGTAGAAATTCGCGATCGCCCCGGCGCTGTCCCATTTGACACCTGCGGTGGTAGAATTACCTTTGAAAATGTTTCCTTTCGCTATCCAGGAGCGACAACCGAAACTCTTAAAGAAGTATCCTTTGAAACCAAGCCTAACGAGCTAATCGCCGTTTTAGGCATGACTGGTTCCGGAAAAAGCACAATTATGAACCTGATTCCCCGCTTTTACGATGCCACTAAGGGAGCAGTTCGTATTGACGGACGAGATGTAACAAGTTTCACACTCAAAAGCCTCAGATCGCGTATTGGCATTGTATTTCAAGAAACCACCCTCTTCTCTGGCACAATCCGCGAAAATATTGCCTACGCCAAACCTGATGCAACTTTAGAGCAGGTGATTGAAGTTGCAAAAACCGCCCAAATGCACGATTTTATTAGCGGTCTAGCCGATGGTTACGAGACGATTGTGGGCGAACGGGGCGTGGGCTTATCTGGTGGACAAAAGCAGCGAATTGCGATCGCTCGTACCTTACTAACCGATTACAGCATTCTGATTTTGGACGATAGTACCTCGGCCGTAGATGCCAAAACCGCTGCCCAAATTCAAGCCAAACTAGATGGCTTAATGCGCCAAAAAGCTTGTACAACCTTTGTAGTAGCTCAACGCATTAGCACCATCAAAAATGCCGATCGCATTTTTCTCATAGACAAAGGACGATTGGTAGCACAAGGCACTCACGAGGAATTGATGCAAAGCAGCCCACTCTACGGTGTAATTTTGGAATCTCAAGTAAAGCCGAAGGAGAAAAAATGATCTCCAATTATAGCGGTTCTAGTTTGGACGCAATCCACTTTGACTTCTCTCCTAAAAGGCTACGGTGTACACACAAGTCTTTTAGAGTAGCAATGGCATTGTTTCGGCTGACAATGGCATTGTTTCGGCTGACAATGCCATTGTTTCGATTAACAATGCCATTGTTTCGATTAACAATGCCATTGTTTGGGCTGACAATGCCATTGTTTGGGCTGACAATGCCATTGTTTCGACTGACAATGCCATTGTTTCGACTGACAATGCTGACTTTTCACAGGATCTAGGAAAACCTCACTCCCATTCCCTTGCAGGGAAGGGGCTGTTCTTGTTAGGTCTGTATTGCACTCAACTCAGAAGCGCCATAGCATAATTACTCTAGCTGGAAAATTCGATCGCAGCTTTCTAATAAAGACTTTTAATCTCAAATCCCAAATCTAAAATCCAAAATTTTTATGAGAGGCACTATTCCCGTTGTTGCATCTGAGGAAAACGCGAGTCAGCAACCCTCCACCCTGCGGCGCTTTTTGCAATACGCGCTACTTTATCGCAAAGAAATTCCCATCGCCCTGACATTAGTATTTATTGGTGCCCTAACTCAGGCAGTTGGGCCATTCTTTATTGGCTGGTCGATCGACCATCTGATTGCACAAGGGAATTTGCAAGGACTGCTGCTGTTATTAGGGCTACTAGGGCTGAACTATGGACTTGGCGTCTTAGCAATTCGGGGTCAAATTCTTCGAGTCGGCTGGATTATGCAGCGATTGCTGGCTCAACTGAGGCAAGATATTTTCACTAAAATCCAAAGTCTACCACTCAGCTTTTTCGATCGCAGCGAAGCAGGCGATTTAATGAGCCGATTGCTGAATGATGTCAACACCGTGAATCAAGCATTTGGACTGACGATTGCCCAAATGCTGGGCAACACTTTCAGTTTAGTTGGCATTGTGATTGCAATGCTCTCAATCAACCTGCAACTTGGTTTATTGAGCAATCTAGTTGTACCACTGATGATTTTTACCACAAGCTTATTTGCACGTTGGGCAAGAACCAGATTTCGCGTCACCCGACAAACCATTGGGGAACTTTCCGCCAAGTTAGAAGAAGATATTGGCAGTGTGCGAGAAGCGCAAGCATTTAATCGTGTACAGATGAATATCGAAGAATTCGACATTCTTAACGCCGCCAATAGAGATGCCAACGTTGACGCTGTGGCAATTACTTCAGCCTTCTTGCCCTCTATCGATTTTCTCAACACACTAGCAACCGCAGGCGTATTAGCCTATGGCGGTTATCTGGCGGTAACAGGAGCTGCAACAGTGGGTGTGGTGACATCCTTTTTACTTTACGTCCAGCAATTCTTCCGCCCGATCCAAATTCTCAGCCAGTTTTACACCCAAGCTCAATCTGCCTTCGCCGGATTAGAGCGAATCTTTCTATTACTAGATGAACCGTCAGAACTCAAAGATGCACCCGATGCCACAGAAATGCCGCCTATTCAAGGTGAAGTAACATTCGAGAATGTCAAGTTTGGCTATAACCCAGATCAACTGATTCTCAAAGGGGTAAATTTGCACGCCTATCCAGGACAGATGGTTGCGTTAGTCGGGCCAACCGGTTCAGGAAAAAGTACAATTATTAATTTGATTTTGCGCTTCTATGATGTATCTGGCGGTGCAGTGAAAATTGATGATATTGATGTGCGTAGCGTGACTCAAGCAAGTCTGCGCCGTCAAATAGGCATTGTCCTGCAAGATAATATTTTGTTCACCGGCACCGTCGCCGAAAACATTGCTTTTGGCGCTCCTTACACCACCCAAGCTGATATCGAAGCGGCTGCACAACTGGCAAATGTGCATGAGTTCATTACCTCACTACCACAGGGTTATACAACTCAATTAGGTGAACGGGGAGCGCCTCTGAGCCAAGGACAGCGACAACTAATCAGTATTGCTCGCGCGGTATTAATTAATCCCCAAATTCTGATTCTTGATGAAGCCACCAGCAGTATTGATACCCGAACAGAAGCGCTAGTGCAAAGTGCGATCGCCCGTTTGCTCCAAGGTCGTACCAGTTTCGTAATTGCCCACCGCCTCAGTACAGTTACTCAGGCAGATCAGGTTTTAGTAATTCAGCAGGGACAAATTGTCGAACAGGGTACTCACGCCGAACTCGTCAATCAGCAGGGTGTTTATGCCAACCTTTATGCTCTCCAACTGGGTGCAGCAGAGACAACAGTTCTTCAAAACGAAAAGTAAAATATATATAGCTCGAATTTATCAATTGCCAGCAAAAGAATGAAACTACCTAACCTCGATTCACAAACCATCGATCGCATCATTGAAATGGCATGGGAAGATAGAACATCTTTTGATGCTATTGAGGCTCAGTTTGGGCTGCTGGAGAAACAGGTAATTGCCCTAATGAGGCGCGAAATGAAAGAATCTAGTTTCAAGATGTGGCGAGAGCGAGTCACCAGACGCAATACAAAGCATTTATCTCAGCGAGAATTTATTGCAGGTCGTTTTAAATCGCACAATCAAAAAACGTAAGTAATTGGGTAAGCGTAGGCGTAGCCCGCACTTCTCTACGAGACGCTGCGCGAACGACAAAGCTCAGTGACCATCGTAGACATCGCTCTTTTGTGATATAAATCAACAAAGGCTAAAATCCTGTAGAAAAAATAAGCCTGCGTTCGCTTGCATTAATTGAGTGCAAACTACTAAATTCACCAAGCACAATGACGAAAGTTACACTTTACATTGCAGCTAGTTTGGATGGCTACATTGCTCGCAGCGATGGTGGAATTGATTGGCTATCAATCCTTGATACAGAAGGTGAAGACTACGGGTACACTGATTTTTACGAATCGATTGATGCGATCGTCTTAGGCAGCAAGACGTATGAAGTAGGGCTGGGTTTTGATCAATGGCCTTATCCAGAAAAAAAATCCTTCGTATTCACCCAGCGTAATTTCCAATCCGATCGTGAGGACATTGTGTTTGTTTCTGACCCAGTAAAACAGGCGTTAGCTAATATAGAGGCTCAAGGTTTTAAAAATATCTGGCTAGTTGGTGGCGCAAAATTAATCAACTCGTTTCTTCAGCACAGCTTGATTGACGAATATATCATTTCAACTATTCCAACTATCTTAGGTGGCGGTATATATCTTTTCCCACCACCTATCCCTGAAGTAAAATTGGAGCTGATTAACTCACAACAATATTCTACTGGTTTACTCCAAGCACATTATAGGCGAAAAGTAAATGGTTAAAATAATTCGTAATCCTTAATGATCTTCTCTACGAATTACGAACTTGTACTGAGCGTAGCCGAAGTATTACGAATTAGCTAAACAAGCTTCTGAACAGCGTTGCTAAAGTCTTCGTAAGGAGAAACCCCCACTATAGTTTCTACTAAAATACCATCTTTAAAAATTAAAACCGCTGGAATACTGCGAAGACCGAATTTTTTGAAAATTGGCTTATTGTTGTCAACGTCTACCTTAACGACTTTAGCGCGACCTTTGTATTCTTGGGCAAGTTGATCCATTAACGGACTAACTAAACGACAGGGGCCACACCAAGTAGCAGTAAAATCAACGACAACAACTTTCTCTTCACTTCCGTTTAAAACGACATCAAACTCACTTTCTTCAACGTAAGCAACTATGTCAGTATCAGTAGACATTTTTTAATTCCTTAGTGGCAAACTAAAATTTCAGCAATAAAGCTAACTATACAAACTATACTCCCTTCCGAGTGTCAGATTCATTAGTTACCTACATTCATTGAGAAAGTCCACATCTGAGTTTTGTTTAGTAGCGTATATTTAATTACTTATAATCTTTGTACGTAGGGTGCGATCGCACCCTACCAACCAACCTAATCCAAAAACCCATACCTTCAAGGCGTAGAACCGTCAATAGTCATCCTGCCGATCAAACAGTTCTAACAACCCAATTGTGCCTACAAAAAAAGTATAAGTAGCATATTTTATTGGCATCTTTTGTCTTGAAGGTGCATAAAAAGCTGCTATAATGCTCTCAATAAAATGGCTGATCATAGCAAAACGCTCAATCCAAAAAACTAGATTAAGGCTGGCTGGTACATTAATATTATTTATTACTGCATAAATATTCCACGATTCCAATCCAATTGCGCTGGTTATAAGCACTGTAGATATAATTTTTACAAAGGTGTAAATATTTTTTTTTATCAACTTTAAGTTCATACTGTTCACGAAAAAATTTTTTAACATATCTACAAGACTCGGTGAACTACAGACAAGTCAATGTGTCTACCTAAAAATCCGCCTTAAGTCAATCAATCTTATACAACCTTTCCTAATCATATCGGGTACATCATAGTCCCTTCCTTGCTTGCATGGGTTAAGGGTAGGGTTTTTGTAGCTCACTAAGAATAGCTATATTTAAAAAATGAGAAAAGTGTGGAATAATACATAGGTGGTAAACTTAATTGCACTCCATAGATTGATAATAAATGTAAAGCTATGATTGCTCAACATTACAATTCAATTCATGTTGAAAATAACTTGCTGAAAAAAATCAAAATTAAAGAAAATCAGCTAAAAATTGCACAAGAGTCTGATATGCTTCATGTAGCAAAAGAATTACAGAGTCAATTATTAAAGCTACAGTCTCAATTATCAGAGCCGCAAGAGCAAGACATTGAAATTCAGGCGTTGATGAGTTTGCTAGACGAATAAGATTGTAAAATTATGTTGCAAATTTCTTTAAAATACAAAACCTCTGTTATACAAAAGCAAAACATAGTAATTCTGATGCCTGGGGATGTAGTTAATGTGCTACAGCTTAAGAATTAACAGCACAAGAAGGAGCCATAGAAGGGTGATGATTTTTACTTAGATAAGACGTTGGGGTTTTTGCTGAGTATGTGGTCTTTTGCTTTGCGGTACTGAATCAATCTTGAGAATAGGTTTAATTGGGCGCTGTTGCCTCTGATTAAGAATTTGAATTTCTTTCTCAATTGAATCTTTTCCTTGTCTAAAAAAGTCTTGAGAATTATATGGCACTAAGTCACGGGAGAAATGTTGAGCTTGTCCTGGAGTTAAATTAGGAACTGCTTGTTCAGCATTGGCAGAAGTCTGTACAGCCAGTAGAAAAGCTGTTGAAACCACCAATAGTTTTATTTTTATACATCCTGTGAATATTAGGTTTAACATAGTTTATACATCTGTTGCGTGAATACAGTTTCCAACCATATTAGTGTTGGTCTGATTATAAATAAAGTATACTTATTACCTTGCTAATTACCTCCTACAAATGGATGAATTAATCAGCTAAACTATTCGTAAAGTGCGGCGTAAAACCAGTTACCATCTCAATTAACCAGACAAGTTGCTCAAGCAAGTTTCTAAAGGTAGGCAAACTTCCGTCACTTTAAATTTCTATGGATGTTGAAAGCAAGAGAATTGTGCTAGATGCAAAAAGTGTGCTATTCGGCATCTAATGGAATTTTCGCCTTTTGAAACACTTGCTCAACAGTAAATTCCAGTCCTTCAAACAAAGAATCTGTGAGTAATTCTTCTCCCATATAAGTTTGTGGTGCTGCATCTGGATAAAAAACAGTAATGCTTCTGGCTTTACTATCTACCACCCATACCCGCAGCACCTTAGCATCCAAATAGTCTTTGGATTTAGCCGCCATTTGTCCAAAGGTTTGTCCTGGCGAAATAATCTCAATCACCAAATCAGGAGGAATAGAACATATTCCTTCTTGCTCCCAATCAAGGGGTAAACGTTCATTAGAAATATATAAAATATCAGGTATTGGCATCCAATCTCGTCCTCGACGAGTTAATGCGACAGCTAATTCTGGGCAAACTTCTCCTTTTCCCTCACAACATTGCTCAATTAAATTGAGAAGGGCGCGGGTAAGTTTCGAGTGGAATTTTTTTGGTGACATCTTAGGAATTGCTTGACCGTCAACAAGCTCATAAGTTATATCTCCCTCACCTGTTGTAAGATTTAAGAACTCTTGTAAGGTTAATTGATTCTTTGCTTGGAGTATCATGGCTCAATAATTCGTAATTCATAATGACGCTCGTGACGCTCGTTCGCTCTTAGCGTCTCCCCTTCTCCCAAAGGGAGAGGCTAACGCCAAGGGAGAGGAGTCACTAACGCTACGCTAACGTAATTCGTAATTGAAGGACAGAGCAACTAATTTTTATTCTGACTCCTGAATTCTTCTTCAAATTATTCACATTCCTCGCAACACTTGCCGAATAATATCCGATGGCACTTCATCGGTAATTGTTACTACACCAATCTCTGTTGGTAAAACAAACCGCACTTTCCCCGCTTTGACTTTCTTATCTAATTGCAACGCCTCAATAATTGCTTCAATATCTACCCCATTTGGTAACTGAGTAGGTAAACCCGCTTTTTGAATTAAAGCATTTTGACGTTCTGTGTCTTCCTTGTGCCACAGTCGCAAATCCACAGCAATTTGACCGGCTGCTACCATACCAATAGCCACCGCTTCACCATGATTTACTAAACGATAACCAGTCAAACTTTCCACTGTATGACCAATGGTATGTCCATAGTTGAGAATTGCGCGTAATCCGCCTTCTTTCTCATCTTTGCCAACAACATCAGCTTTAGCTTGACAAGAGCGCGTTAATATGTTGGTTATTAGGTCAGGTTTGACATAGCGGAGTTGGTCGAGGCGTTTACTTGCTTCCAACTGGGCAAACAATTCGGCATCCCAAATCACACCGTACTTAATAACTTCTGCCATACCTGCTCGAAACTCACGCATAGGTAGAGTTTTTAACACATCTGGGTCAATCAAAACCAAGCGCGGTTGATGGAATGCCCCAATTAAGTTTTTACCGTGGGGATGATTCACGCCAGTTTTGCCGCCAATTGCCGAATCTACCATCGCCAACAAAGAGGTAGGCACTTGGACAACATTAATACCGCGTAGCCAAGTTGCAGCTGCAAAGCCAGTCATATCCCCAACGACACCTCCGCCCAAAGCTACCATCGTAGAAGAACGTTCTAGGCGGTTTTCCAAGGCTACATCATAGAGTTTTTGGATGGAATTGAGGGTTTTGTAGCGTTCACCAGGTGGTAGATTGCAGCTAGCAACTTCAAATCCAGCAGATGTTAGGGATGTAATTGCTCTTTCGCCAAAATGCTTAAAAATCGCCGGATTAGAAACCAGCAATACCTTCTTGCCCAGCTCGAGACTGGCCATCTGTTGACCTAGTTGATCTAAACTTGAAGGTGCGTTAGCGTAGCTCAACGAAGTTATCGCAATCTCATAAGACTGCTCAGGTAGATTTACATTAATTACAGAAGTCATTGCCCAACCCCAAACAAGCGCCCGTGGGCTGTATTGTATCGCAATCTAGGAAATGGGCATAGGGCATAGGGCATAGGGCATTGGTAAAAAGCAGGGAAGCAGCAAAGAAGTGCAGTACTATTTCTTATCTATCCTCATGCTCCATGCCCCATGCCCAATACCCAACAACTAATGATTCAATAGATTTAGGAAGTATTCTGGAGAGCAATAAATGTTTGCAATTGTATCTTATATCGTCTTCTTGGGTTTATTCTTTGGTTTAGCTGTAGGTTTGCTGTTCGGTCTGCGGACTGCCAAGATAATTTAATCGAGAGGTATATTCAACCCAAGACTATTGTGGGGCGGGCATTTTGCCTGCCCTCTATTTATGAATATCTTATAAAACCCTTACTTTTTCACCAAGTACACCTCGGCGAACTTGGTAAAAGTGCTGTAGGCTTTAGTCTGTCGGTACTTACTCTCCGAATGTTGACAAGAAGTTAATTGTTTTTTCCTAAAGTATTGTTACCGCATCGTGATATGATTCAGCTGACTGAATGTGCAGTCATCATATTTAACTGTACTGGTTTCAAGTCCCGTGAGCTTGTCTGACGAATCAATTGCGCCCACTCCGACAACGCAACAAGATGCTAAAACTGGTTCTGAAGACACAGAATCAGGTAACTCCATGCAAGAGTTCCATCAACTCTTCCAGCGATTGTTGGTAATCACGCTTGTCTTGACGGGGGTTATTTTTATCTCTGTGTGGATTTTTTATTCCTTAAACATTGCCCTAAATTATTTAATTGGGTCGTGTACAGGTGTGGTTTACTTAAAAATGTTGGCTAGAGACGTTGAGCAGCTCGGTAGTGAGAAAACCAGTCTGAGCAAAACTCGTTTTGCTCTGTTTATGGGAGTGATGATCGTGGCAACTCAATGGCGTGAGCTACAGATTTTGCCCATTTTTTTGGGATTTCTAACTTACAAAGCCACGCTCCTCGTCTATATGGTGCAAATTGCGTTCATTCCTGATTCTTAAAAAGTCAGGCTCACAAAGATAGTAATCCCATCCTCGCTCGTTGGGGAAAATGCTTGAAGAATGCAAATGCTTAGTGTCTTAAACGCCTTTAATTCTTTTCCCCTCGCCGAATTAGAAGTAGGACATCATTTCTACTGGCAGTTGGGCAATCTTAAAATTCATGGGCAAGTTTTTCTCACCTCATGGTTTGTGATTAGTATTCTAGTAGTGGCTTCAATAGCTGCTACTCGCAACGCACAAAGAATTCCCAAGGGCATCCAAAATTTGATGGAATACGCCCTAGAATTTATTCGTGATTTGGCTAAAAACCAACTTGGTGAGAAAGAGTACCGCCCTTGGGTGCCATTTATTGGCACATTGTTCTTGTTTATTTTCGTATCGAACTGGTCAGGTGCGCTGATTCCCTGGAAGCTCATCAAGCTACCTTCGGGTGAATTGGCAGCTCCCACCAATGACATCAATACGACTGTTGCATTGGCACTGCTGACCTCTTTAGCGTACTTTTACGCAGGTTTTAGCAAACGGGGTTTGGGCTACTTTAAGAAATATATAGAGCCAACACCTGTTTTGTTGCCGATCGCAATTTTAGAAGATTTCACCAAGCCCCTCTCCCTAAGCTTCCGTCTATTTGGTAATATTTTGGCGGATGAACTGGTAGTAGCGGTGCTGGTGCTGCTAGTTCCTCTATTTGTACCTCTGCCTGTAATGGCCTTAGGTTTATTTACCAGTGCCATTCAAGCCCTGGTTTTTGCCACCCTAGCCGGAGCATACATTCATGAGGCAATGGAGGGGCATGGCTCAGAAGAACATGAGGAGCATTAAACTTCTCAGTTGATAGCACAGTTCCCAGAGCATGTTCGCTCAAAACATCGCAAAGCGCGATTTAAAGAACCCGGTGCAGCGTGAAAAACACGTTTCTAGTCGTTAACGTAATGTTTGTTAGTTTTGTAATCAAAGCAAGGAAAATCAACATGGATCCATTAGTTCAGGCTGCTTCAGTTCTCGCTGCTGCTTTAGCGATTGGTTTAGCTGCAATTGGCCCTGGTATTGGTCAGGGAAATGCTGCTGGACAAGCAGTAGAAGGTATTGCTCGTCAACCTGAAGCAGAAGGAAAAATTCGCGGTACTCTGCTATTAACCTTGGCTTTCATGGAATCCTTGACTATCTATGGTCTAGTGATTGCCCTGGTATTGCTGTTTGCTAACCCCTTCGCCTAATACCTGAAAGTTTTTGTGAGTGTGGAGACGTGAACCATCACGCCTCTACAATCGAAATGTTTTGGGTATCTTAATAGTTCTAATGTTCAGTTGACCCTTATTGGCTATGGGTCTCTAAAATTATGAAAGGTTGGATGATGTTGCTAGCCAGGAAAACTGCTACTCCAGCCAAAGAGGAGACAAATGTTTGATTTCGATGCTACCTTGCCCTTCATGGCATTGCAATTCCTGCTCTTAGCAGCTTTGTTGAATGCAATTTTCTATAAGCCACTGACCAAGGTACTAGACGATCGCGATAATTATATCCGAACGAATACCCTGGAAGCGCGGGAGAGCTTGGCTAAAGCCGAGCGCTTGGCTACCGAATATGAGCAGCAACTCGCAGACGCTCGCAGACAATCGCAAGCGACTGTAGAGGCAGCTCAACTGGAAGCTAAAAAAATTACTGCCGAGAAAATCGCTGAAGCCCAAAAGGAAGCTCAGACTCAACGAGAACAAGCTTCTGTTGAAATAGAACAACAAAAGCAGGAAGCTTTTCGCACCTTAGAGCAACAAGTTGATGCTTTAAGCAGGCAGATTCTAGAAAAACTATTGGGGCCAACTCCAGTTAGATAAGCTAACTAGACTGGTTCTGTGAAAGCATACGCGCAACTGGCCACTAGTCCAGAGCGCTTAATTAAGTGTCAAAAAAGGCACTTTTTCCCCTTCTGGGGAAAGATACTTAATTTCCTTGCGGGGAAATAGATACTTAATTTCCCTTCGGGAAAATACAACGTATTAGCAGCGAGCAGCGCACTTGTAAATGGGTATCATGGGGACATTCTTATTACTTGCCGCAGAAGCGAACGCTGTTCACTCTGAATTGGCAGAAGGCGCAGCAGAAGGTGGTTTCGGTCTAAACCTAGACATTTTTGAAACCAATCTAATTAATCTAGCGATTCTGATTGGCATACTATTCTACTTCGGACGTAAGGTTTTAAGCAATATCCTGAACGAGCGACAATCCAATATTGCCACTGCAATTCAGGAAGCAGAAGGGCGCTTAAAAGAGGCAAAGACTGCCCTTTCCCAAGCGCAAGAGCAATTGAAGCAATCTCAGGCAGAGGCAGAACGCATCCGCAAATCTGCCACAGAAAACGCCCAAAAGGCGAAAGAAGCCTTGTTAGCGAAGGCAGTGCAAGACGTAGAACGCTTAAAACAAACAGCAGCAGCAGATTTAAACAGTGAAACTGATCGAGCGATCGCTCAACTGCGGCAACGGGTAGCTACACTAGCATTGCAAAAAGTCGAATCGCAACTCAAAAGCGGGATTGCCGACGATGCTCAACAAGGTTTAATTGACCGCAGCATCGCACAACTGGGAGGCAATGTATGACAACTCAGGTAGCGTCAGCCGAAGTAGCCCAACCTTACGCACAGGCACTTTTGTCAATAGCGCAATCGAAAAACTTGACAGAAGAGTTTGGGGAAGATGCGCGGACTTTCCTGGGACTGCTCAGGGCAGACAAACAGCTACACAACTTCTTCAGCAACCCGTTTATTCAGTCTGAGAACAAAAAAGCTCTCATCAAACAAATACTCGGTGAAGGTTCTAATCCCTACTTACGCAATTTTTTGCTGATACTGGTAGATAAGCGGCGCATTGCATTCTTGGAAGATATTTTTCAACAGTATCTGGCGCTGTTGCGGCAGCTGAATCAAACCGTATTAGCGGAAGTAATTTCAGCCGTTCCCCTCACAGAAGCTCAACAGCAGGCAATCATCCAAAAGGTCATCGCCATCTCGAATGCTCGCCAGGTAGAACTAGAAACCAGGGTAGACAGCGAGTTAATTGGTGGTGTGATCATTAAAGTAGGTTCGCAGGTAATTGACGCTAGTATACGAGGTCAGTTGCGCCGCCTTTCATTGCGCCTAACTAATAGTTAGGAGTTAGGAGTTAGGAGTTAAGAGTTAGGAGTTAGGAGTTAAGTAAATACTAATTTATTTTGACTTTTAACTTTTAAGCTTTGCTTTTTTAACTCATCACTCTTAACTCATCACTCCTAACTATTGAATTTTTCCGTCTCGAAAGCAAAAAAGATAGACACATGAGCATATCAATTAGACCTGACGAAATTAGCAGTATTATCCAACAACAAATCGAGCAATACGATCAAGAGGTCAAAGTTGCTAACGTTGGTACTGTTCTCCAAGTTGGTGACGGTATTGCCCGGATTTATGGTCTGGAAAAGGCTATGTCTGGGGAACTTTTGGAATTTGAAGATGGCACAATTGGCATCGCCCAGAACTTAGAAGAAGATAACGTGGGCGCGGTGCTGATGGGTGAAGGGCTGGAAATTCAAGAAGGTAGTTCTGTAACTGCTACTGGTAGAATTGCCCAGATCCCAGTAGGAGAAGCCCTAATTGGACGAGTTGTAGATGCCTTGGGCCGTCCTATCGATGGTAAAGGAGACATCAAGTCCCCAGAAAGCCGTTTGATTGAATCTCCAGCACCCGGTATCATTGCCCGTCGGTCTGTACACGAACCCATGCAAACGGGTATCACAGCTATTGACTCAATGATTCCTATTGGTCGTGGTCAGCGGGAATTGATTATTGGCGATCGCCAAACTGGTAAAACTGCGATCGCGATCGACACCATCATCAACCAAAAAGAAGAAGATGTAATTTGTGTCTACGTTGCGATCGGTCAAAAGGCTTCCACAGTTGCTAACGTGGTGCAAACATTGCAAGAAAAAGGCGCGATGGATTATACCATCGTCGTTGCTGCTAGCGCCAGTGAACCAGCAACCCTGCAATATCTAGCTCCCTATACAGGCGCAACTATTGCTGAGTACTTCATGTACAAAGGCAAAGCTACCCTGGTAATTTATGATGACCTTTCCAAGCAAGCCCAAGCTTATCGCCAAATGTCCCTACTGCTGCGTCGTCCACCCGGACGCGAAGCTTACCCCGGAGATGTATTCTACATTCACTCCCGCTTGTTAGAAAGAGCCGCAAAGCTGAGTGACGAATTAGGTAAAGGCAGTATGACTGCCCTACCAATTATCGAAACCCAAGCAGGTGACGTTTCAGCATACATCCCCACCAACGTAATTTCCATTACCGATGGTCAGATATTCCTGTCTTCTGACTTGTTTAACGCTGGTATCCGTCCCGCTGTAAACCCGGGTATTTCAGTATCCCGCGTGGGTTCTGCCGCTCAAACCAAGGCAATGAAAAAAGTTGCCGGTAAGATTAAATTGGAACTAGCCCAATTTGACGACCTGCAAGCCTTCGCTCAATTTGCTTCCGACTTAGATAAAGCCACTCAAGACCAGTTGGCACGCGGTCAACGGTTGCGCGAACTCCTCAAGCAGCCACAAAATTCGCCACTCTCGGTATACGAACAAGTAGCAATTTTATACGCTGGGATTAATGGTTATTTAGATGATGTACCTGTAAATCAAGTAACTACCTTCACCGCCGGTTTACGTGAGTACTTAAAGACTGGGAAAACCCAGTATGCCCAAGGAGTACAAGCATCTAAAGCACTAGGTGACGCAGAAGAAGCTGCTTTGAAGGAAGCACTTACCGAATACAAGAAGACCTTCAAAGCGACAGCTTAATAGAGTGCTGAGTGCTGAGTGCTGAGTGCTGAGTGAGAAGAGGAGTCAAAAGTGAAGATACATGAGCATGATGCTTACAAGTTCTCACATTTCCAATTCCTATGAAGCTTGGCATTCAGCACTTTCTAGCACTCAGGACTCAGAACTCAGGACTCAGAACTTAAAGTTATGGCCAATTTAAAAGCAATACGCGATCGCATTCAGTCGGTCAAAAACACCAAAAAAATTACAGAAGCCATGCGTCTCGTCGCTGCGGCTAGAGTGCGCCGGGCGCAAGAACAAGTGCTAGCAACTCGCCCCTTTGCCGATCGCTTGGCACAAGTATTGTATGGTTTGCAAAGTCGTCTGCGCTTTGAAGAAGCAAACCTACCACTACTGAAAAAACGCCAAGTTAAGTCAGTCGGGTTGTTGGTTATTTCAGGGGATCGCGGTCTATGCGGCGGCTACAATAATAACGTTATCCGTCGTGCAGAAAACCGCGCCAAAGAAATCCAGGCAGAAGGTTTAAACTATCAATTTGTACTCGTTGGGCGCAAAGCTACACAGTACTTTCAACGCCGCGATCAGCCCATTGATGCCACCTACAGCGGTTTAGAGCAAATTCCCACCGCAGCGGAAGCCAATCAGATTGCCGATCAACTACTTTCCTTGTTCCTTTCCGAAGAAGTGGATCGCATCGAATTAATCTATACCAGATTCCTTTCCTTAGTTAGCTCCCGTCCTGTGATCCAAACCTTACTGCCCCTCGATCCACAAGGTCTAGAAGCAGGCGATGATGAGATCTTCCGCTTGACAACCCGTGGTGGTAAATTTGAAGTCGAACGGGAGAAAGTGACTAACCAAGTCCGCACGTTGGCTCCTGACATGATTTTTGAGCAAGATCCCGTGCAGATTCTCGATTCTCTATTGCCCCTGTATCTGAGTAATCAGCTATTGCGGGCGCTACAAGAATCGGCAGCTAGTGAACTGGCAGCGCGGATGACAGCTATGAGTAATGCCAGTGAAAATGCTGGTGAACTGATTAACACCCTCACGCTGTCTTACAACAAAGCTCGACAAGCTGCAATTACCCAAGAACTCCTTGAGGTTGTGGGCGGTGCTGAAGCACTAACTTAGGGTATAGCTAATTATTTATTTGTAGTGCGTTGTAATATATAGCCACTTGCTAATTATTTTAAGATTAGCGATTGGCTATTTTAGTATTTGGGACTTTTAACTAGATGACATTGACGGGATATGGGCCTTTATGTACTGAGGTTTATGAAATAACCAAGCCCATTAATCAAGATTATCCTGATGTTATATACTACATCAGACACCTTTCGTCAATTGCTGGCAGAATTTTGGAGGCGATGGTTGGGACGGGACGATTACTCATTCGACTGCTAGAAGCGGGTATCAATATTGAGGGAATGATACTTCACCACAGATGCTGGCTGCTTGTCGAAAGCACTGTAATGAGCGGAATTTAAATCCTATTTTGCATCAAGGTTGTGTAGAAAATCTTGACATTCATGGTAAATTTAGTGCGATCGCAGTTTCCTTAGGCTCATTCATGCTGCTCGAAAAGCGAACTGCTGCTGTGTCCGCTCTGCAAGCTTTTGCTCGACATCTGGAACCACAAGGGCGAATCTTTATTGATTTAGAGTTGCCTATCGAAGATTTTAAAATAGAGAACATTGTTAAACAGCAATCGCCAATTGACTGCCCTGATGGTTCAACAATCCTTTTGCAATCTACATCTTCGATAGACTGGCTTAATCAACTTAACACAACTGTGATTCGCTATGAAAAATGGAAAGACGGCAAACTTGTTGCTACAGAATTACAAAATCTTCCCCTACATTGGTTTGGGCGTGAAGAATTTATCATGTGTTTAAGGGAAAACGGCTATAAAGACATTACCCTGTGTGCCAACTATAGCGATCATCTCCAGCCAAGCTTCTACCAAGACACTCTAGTGTTTATCAGCAGCACTCGCATAAAGCAAAAAATTTTGTCTGTTAACACATTTCAAGAATTGCGTATTATAATTGAACTATGAAGTGCATGGGTCCGTCACGGTTTCGACAGGTTGGCGAACGCTGCTCTGTGATTCAGGTCGAGAGTGAGTCTCCTCTCGGAAATCAAAGGCTCAAACAAAAAGTAAATGCGAATAACATCGTTAACTTTGCTCGTAAGGATGCTCTAGTAGCAGCCTAAAACACCTCTTACAGGTTCGAGCGTCTTCGGTTTGACTCCGTTAAGGACTGAAGACCAAACCCCAACGGATGCTCTAGCAAGCGTTCTCTGGTTGGCTTGCTGGCTAAGATTAAATCAGAGCATCCTACGTTCGGGATAATGAACGATTCCCGCCTTGAGGATCAGAAAGGCTAAACCTGTGAATGAGCGGGGGGTCAATACCCAATTTGGACAGCAGTTCGACTCTGCTCGGATCCACTAAAAATAGTTAACAAGTCCACTTGGCACTATGATGTGTAAGTGGGCTTTGTTTTATAGGAAACTCCCATCAGAATTTTCTCTAATGCATAGCTAACTTGAGTTCAACGGTTAATATAGCAATACCGTTCAGTTAAGCCCAAAATTTTTGGTAAAGATGCGAAACTGGACTGTTACCCTGCTGCGCTCAGGTGTCTCTACAAGTTTCTCGGCAAACCTTAAACCAAAAATGTGTAGACCTCAACAGCACCCAAGCCCAAGTAACAGAAAGAAGCGCAACAAGCTCTATCTCTGCAAAAAGCAGGAACCCGTCAAGAAGATATTGATTAAGCCCGTGTAGAAGTAAAGCAACAACAAGCACTATCTCTGCAAAAAGCAAGAACTTGTCAAAAAGATAATCTTGATTGTCAACCACGATCTAGCGATCGCAGCCCAAACGAAACAAGTGATTCGAGTCCAAGATGGTTTAATTAGCTAATTATGCTGTTTCTGGATTTGTGTGCGTGCGCTTCCAAACCTCCTTCCCCTTTTTTTCAGTACGCGTCGTAGTCGATCTGCACTCAAGTTTACTTGACGCTCAGATGCCAGTTTTTTTGCTAATTGTTTAGAGTTATAAGTCTCTGACTCTTGAGCTAAACAATTTTCGAGATAAACCAAATCTGATTCCGAATATCGGGGTTTTCCTCCTCTACCAGGAGCATCCCATAAACCTGCTAAACCCATCTTTTCCCAGCGATGAAGGGTTTGGCGTACTGTTGAAATCGCCCAGTTCAAGCCTTTTGCAATTTGCTCATTTTTTAAGCCGCGAGTATTCAGCAGTAAAACTTGAGCGCGATCCTTAGTACGTTGAGGAACATCTTTGGCTTTTCTTAATTCTTCTAAAGTCAGCTTTTCTTCTTCTGTGAGAAACACTTTTAATCGGCATCCCATAAACAATAACCTTTTACACAATCAACTTTTGTCATTTTTGTATCTATTTACGCCTGTCTACTTAATCACTTAGGTGTTTCATAATACATTCTAAAAAACTGAACTACAAGTATTAGGGATGTCGGCGTCTATAAGGCTGCTACGCGATAAGTATTGGTTTGAGAACACTATCAAAGTTTGCAATTTTTCATCAACAATGGATTTTTATAAAAAGTTAGGCACATCAATCTGACACCATTAATCTATATGGGCAAATTTATCTGATAGCTTGAAGCTGTAGCTTATAGCTATGACAAGAAGAATTTGTTGGCGTTGTCTTGATTAATGTTTAAAGTCGATAATAAAGGACTGTATCATTAAATTCATGAGATTATTCCTATGCTTACGGAGGTTTATCGAAACTTTAAAAATTCTTTTTATGCTAGTTTCCATTTGGATGAGCGGAAAAATATATACAAGCCTAGTTCCTATTTATTCAACTAGTCTCTGGAAATTTGCCTTAATTATCTCCAAAAAATATTTGTATTATCGACTTTACATAAAGTTTATATTCTATGCCACCATATTTTTGATTAAGACAACAATATATTCAATATCCATTGAATACACTAATGTTAACAGCTTATTTGATAGTTGTTGGAAGCCTAATAAAGGTTGTCCCACCTTTCCTACCTTTCCCACCTTTCCTACCTTTCCTACCTTTCCCACTTTTCCTACCTTTCCTACCTTTCCTACCTTTCCTACCTTTCCTACCTTTCCTACCTTTTCTACCTTTTCTAATTAAGAGGATACCCGAAAAACATAAGTTTTTCTACTTTATAAATATATTCTCTGACAATATTAAGTATTAAAAGTAATTTATATTTGGTAGCTCTACTAGCCATCTAATATTGTTTAAATTATGCTTGTCTAGTTAAAAAATATAATTGCTATGATATTTTTGAATTAAGATAAAAACAGATGAATAGCAAAAATAAGTACTCAGTAAAGTTTAGGAATAAATTAATATTTAGTATATTTTTTGAGTCATATTTTTTGCGAAAAAACAGCAATAATTGATACAAGTTAAAATTTTCAAAAACTGATATTCATTACAACTTCAAATAAAAATAATAGAGACAATGGGGGTAGAAGAAAAACCTATTAATTTGCGCTCGGAGACGAATAATGGTAGCGATGTCTACGACCGGCAAGGCCCACGCAGAGAACGTTCAACATCGGTTAACTATACAAACTGTAGAAATTGCCCCTAACACAACGGCGATTCGCTCTCTTGATTGGGATCGCGATCGCTTTGATATCGAATTCGGACTGCAAAACGGTACAACCTACAATTCATATCTAATTAGGGGCGAACAAACAGTTTTGATTGATACTTCTCACCAGAAGTTTCGCGATCTGTATTTAGAGACTCTAAAAGGTCTTGTTAACCCTAAAACAATTGATTACATCATTGTCAGTCACACAGAGCCAGACCATAGCGGCTTGGTGGAAGATGTCCTCCAGTTAGCTCCTAGAGCTACCGTCTTAGCCTCAAAAGTTGCGCTTCAGTTTTTGGAAGGCTTAGTACACGATCCTTTTTCCAAGCGGGTTGTGAAAACTGGCGATCGCATCGATATCGGCAAAGGACACGAAATGGAATTCGTGAGTGCGCCTAACCTGCACTGGCCGGATACAATCTTTAGCTTTGACCGCAAAACCCAAATTCTCTACACCTGTGATGCTTTTGGGATGCACTTCTGTGACGATCGCACATTCGACGAAGATTTAGAAGCGATCGAAGCTGACTTTAGATTTTACTACGACTGCTTGATGGGCCCTAACGCTCGTTCGTTGCTGAATGCCATGAAGCGGATGGGCGATCTCGGAAAGATTAATATTATCGCTAACGGTCACGGCCCATTATTACATCACCATCTAGATGTTCTAACCGGGTGCTACGAAAATTGGAGCCAAAAACAAGCTAAAGCAGAAACCACAGTTGGCTTGTTTTTTGTCTCAGAATATGGGTATGGCGAACGCCTTGGTCACGCAATTGGCGAAGGTATACTAAAAACTGGGGTTGGGGTAGAAGTACTGGATCTGAGTACTGCTGAGAGCCAAGAAATCCAAGAACTAGCTGGTAGAGCAGCTGGCATCATTATTGGTATGCCCCCAACTACCTCCGCCGCCGCCCAAGCTAGTATCAGTTCGGTGCTAGCTGTCGCCAAGAACAAGCAATTTATTGGGCTGTTTGAATGTTACGGTGGGGATGATGAACCCATTGATACACTCCGCAGAAAATTTCTCGACTCTGGCATCAAAGAAGCCTTCCCAGCGATTCGGATTAGAGAAGCTCCCAGCGCATCAACATTCCAGTTGTGTGAAGAAGCGGGTAAAGACATCGGACAATTGCTGGTGCGCGATCGCAACATCAAGCAAATCAAGTCCCTCGATGTCAACATGGAAAAGGCTCTCGGTCGCATTAGCAGCGGACTATATATAGTCACTACAAAAAAAGATAATGTCTCAAGTGCAATGCTGGCATCCTGGGTAACGCAAGCGAGTTTGCAACCATTAGGATTCACAATAGCCGTTGCTAAAGACCGCGCCATTGATTCCTTAATGCAAGTAGGCGATCGCTTTGTCCTCAACGTTTTGGAAGAAGGCAATTATCAAGAACTCAAGAAACACTTCCTCAAGCGCTTGCATCCTGGTGCTGACCGCTTTACAGGAGTGAAAACTCAAACCGCGAAAAACGGTTCGCCGATTCTGGCAGATGCTTTGGCATACATGGAATGTGAAATACAGACCACTATGGAATGCAGCGACCACTGGATTTTATACTGCACCGTCCAAGAAGGTCGTGTCTCCAAAAACGATGGATTGACAGCCGTTCGCCATCGCAAAGTAGGTAATTACTACTAAGAAAGAAGGAATGGGGAGTAGGGAGTAGGGAATAAAGAAGCGGGGGAACTTATGAGCAGAGGAGAACTTGTACAAGTCTTTGCCCATTCCCCATTCCCCATTCCCCATTGCCCATTCCCAATATAACTCTTGGAGAGGCTGCGCCAACGGCAACTCTTAGAGACGCTGTTCGCGTTCGCTCAGTACAAGTGCCCAATGCCCAATTCCCCAACTTTTAACAGCTATGACCAATTCCAAGCCACGCGACGTACAAGTTCTACCAATTGCTACAAATACTAAAGCTATCAGAGCACGTAGTTGGTCACGTCTGCGGTTTGAAATTGAATACGCACTTGAAAGAGGTACTACCTCCAATAGCTATTTAATTGAAGCTGATAAAACCGCACTTATCGATCCACCGCCAGAAAGCTTTACCGAAATTTATTTAGAGGCATTGCGGCAGACTTTAGATTTACAAAGTTTGGATTATATAATCCTGGGTCATTTTAGTCCCAATCGAGTTGCAACCCTCAAAGCAATTTTAGAACTCGCACCACAGGTAACTTTTGTCTGTTCTCTTCCCGGTGCGAACAATTTGCGTGCTGCTTTCTTAGAGCAAGATTTAAATGTCTTGGTAATGCGGGGGAAAGAAACTCTGGATTTAGGCAAGGGTCATGTTTTGAAATTCTTACCCACTCCTAGTCCGCGTTGGCCGGAAGGACTTTGTACCTACGATCAGCAAACCCAAATTCTCTACACAGATAAGTTATTTGCAACCCATCTCTGTGGTGATGAAGTGTTTGATGATAACTGGGAAGCGCTCAAAGAAGACCAGCGTTACTACTTTAACTGCCTGATGGCTCCCCAAATTCCTCATGTGCAAGCAGCTTTGGAGAAAATATCAGATTTGCAGGTGAGAATGTATGCTGTGGGTCATGGGCCTTTAGTACGCACCAGCTTAATCGAACTCACCAAAGCTTATGGAGAGTGGAGCCGTTCTCACAACGAGCGCGAAATTTCCGTTGCCTTACTTTATGCTTCAGCTTACGGAAATACAGCAACTTTAGCACAAGCGATCGCTCTGGGACTAACTAAAGGTGGAGTTGCAGTCAAATCGATTAACTGCGAATTTGCTACCCCTGATGAAATTCGCATCAACCTCGCACAGTCAGAGGGTTTTATCATTGGTTCTCCTACCATCGGTGGTCATGCGCCAACTCCCATTCATACTGCTTTAGGGATTGTGATATCGAGTGGTGACAACAGCAAACTCGCTGGGGTCTTTGGTTCTTATGGCTGGAGTGGCGAAGCATTTGACTTAATCGAAGGTAAACTCCGGGATTCTGGATATCGCTTTGGCTTTGACACCTTGAAGGTGAAGTTTAAACCTGATGATGTTACTCTCAAGTTCTGTGAAGAACTAGGTACAGACTTTGCCCAAGCACTGAAAAAAGCTAAAAAAGTACGTGTACCACAACAAGCCGCTACTCCAGTGGAACAGGCTGTTGGCCGGATTGTTGGTTCCGTCTGCGTGGTAACAGCGAAACTTGGAGAAGTGTCTACCGCAATGTTAGGCGCTTGGGTTTCTCAAGCCACCTTCAACCCACCCGGAATAACAGTGGGGATCGCTAAAGACCGAGCGATCGAATCTTTGATGTATCCAGGCGGTAAGTTTGCCTTAAACATTCTACCTGAAGGCAATCATCAAGAGTACATGAAGCATTTCCGTAAATCTTTCGCGCCTGGGGAAGATCGATTTGCCAACTTTAGTACAGCAGTTGCAGATAACGGCTGTACCATCCTCACCGACGCCTTAGCATATTTGGAATGCTCAGTCAACCAACGTTTGGAATGTGGCGACCATTGGGTTGTCTATGCAACTGTGGACGAAGGGAAATTACTCAAGCCTGATGCTGTTACTGCCATCAACCATCGAAGAACTGGCACTCATTATTAGATAGTCAGAAGTTTAACTTGACGAAACCGCTTTAGCTTAAATATAGCCAAGGCGTTTTATTAGAAAAATCTTCTTTTTATTGTGGGATGGACATCTTGTTCGTCCCACTTTTTTGTCGAGATATAGAGTCCGCCCAAGGAAATTTTAGTTATTTACTAAGTTACCTATCTTTAGACAGATATTGGAAGTCTTTAAGTTTTAGATTACACACAATATACTTATATCTTACAAAACCATCTATTGTTTTAAAAAGACTCCGAGAATACTCTGGTAAATTTCTGAAATGACGGAACTACTGACTACGAAATGTGTCGAGTGCGATCGCTCAATGCAGCTGACGCAGCTTATGTCCAATAGTAAGAGTATCGAGTTAAAGGTTTTTTCTGCCCTGCAACGAAATTTTCATCGCCTAAACACCAGAGTTATCAAGGAGTCTAAACCAAGTGAATTCCAGTGACAGCAACGTTGACAAACCATCTTTAGAAATCAACGCTTCTCGCCAGTTTACCGCTTGGCTGTATGAGCAAAACCTCAGTTTGTCCTTCACTACCTATCAAGCGGGGAAATTATTTTTCATCGGCTTGCAACCAAACGGCAAATTGTCTGTATTTGAACGTAGCTTTGAGCGGTGCATGGGGTTGTATGCCAATGGCAACAGCCTCTACATGAGTTCCCTGTACCAACTGTGGCGATTTGAAAACATTATCCAACCTGGACAAAACCACCAAGGCTACGATGCTCTTTATTTGCCCCAGATGAGTTATGTGACCGGAGATTTAGATATTCACGATATCGCTTTGAGTAAAGCAGAAGAGAAGGATTTAAACTCACAAAAGCTATTATTTGTCAATACTTTATTTAGTTGTTTGGGAACAGTTAGCGAAACCCACAGTTTCGTTCCTCTATGGCAACCAAATTTTATCAGCAAACTAGCGGCAGAGGATAGATGTCACCTGAATGGGTTAGCAATGCAGCAAGAAAAACCCAAATACGTTACTGCTGTCAGCCAATCGGACGTAGCCGAAGGCTGGCGAGAGCATCGGTTCAGTGGGGGCTGTGTCATTGATGTAGAAAGCAATGAAATCGTCTTGCAGGGGTTGTCTATGCCGCACTCCCCGCGTTGGCATCAGGAAAAACTCTGGCTGCTCAACTCAGGCGCAGGAGAGTTTGGCTTTGCCGACTTAAAGCGGGGAGTGTTTGAACCAGTCGCCTTCTGTCCGGGATATCTGCGCGGTTGTGCATTTTATGGCAACTTTGCAGTAGTGGGAATTTCCCAACCCAGGCATAACAAGACATTCAGCGGCTTGGCTTTGGACGATAAATTGCACCAGAAAAATGTTGAGCCTCGCTGTGGGTTACTAGTAATTGACCTGAGAAGCGGCGATATTGTCCATTCCCTGCGAATAGAAGGGGTGGTGCTGGAATTGTACGACGTGGTAGCACTTTTGGGGGTACGTCGTCCAATGGCGATCGGGTTTCGCAGTGACGAAATTCGGCGGGTAGTAACGGTGGGATGAGAAGCAATTCAAAATTTATGTCAAATTCAGCAATTGTTCACCTATTTAATCTTAACGGCAGCAACGGCTTTATATAACAGTTTGCCTCAAGCGAACCTTATTATGTATGCCCCTAGCAATGTCTTTGAAGCAAGAATTTCGTGAAAAGTCATAAGATTTCACAGGATATGGAATCACAAAAATGGTGCGTGCAATTCTCAGTATTAAAGCGGAAACAACATAAATTAACTTGCTGAAATTCCGCAATTGCCACAAAGACAATTGCAAAAACGCAGGGTAGCCTTTAACTAGAAAAACAGTATCAGGCAGTTGCTAGACAAAACTTTTATATTATTTTGTTATTCTTATGACTGCAAAACACACCAAAATTAAATTTCCTCTTTGGCAATATCTGAACCAGCCCTTATTTAGTCGGGATACTAAATTAGTATTGAATCCCAAACGCTTTGTATTGATCTGGCGTCTGCAACTTTTAGAACGTTGCTGGACTAAAGAATGTGACGCCAAAGGGCCTCAGCAGCATTAGATATTTGAAAAGCTACTGAACTCAACTAAAAGCTGACAAACTAAGCCTCGTCTACAGAACGTGGCTTTTTGCCGTCAAGTAAAGCACTGACAGTCATATCTCCCATAACATTAATCGCGGTACGGCAGCGATCCAAAAACCAGTCTACAGTAACTAGCAAAGCGATGTACTGGGTAGGTAAACCGACAGAAGTGAACACTAGTGTCATCGTTACCAGTCCTGCATTGGGAATATTTGCCGCACCTACAGATGCAAAAATTGAGGTAAGGATGACAATTAACTGCTGTGTCAGACTCAGATGTTGCCCAATTAGTTGGGAAATATACAACGCAGACATTGCTTCATAAAGGGCAGTGCCATCATTATTGAAATTTGCCCCGACTAATGCCCCCAAGGCAGCAGAAGATTCTCTTAAACCGACTTTTGTTTGCAAAACCTCAAAGGTTACGGGCATTGCTGCCGCAGAGGAAGAAGTTGAGAAAGCTGTCAAAAAGGCATCAGAACCGCCAGCTAGGAATTTTAACGGGTGTACCCAAGAACCAAATTTTACTCTAATGAGATAGTAGCACGCTTGCAATACCAGTGCTAACAATACGGCGACGATAAATGCACCCAAGGATTTAAACGGTGCAAAGCCCTGCATCGCAATAGTTTTAGCCACAATCCCAAATACTGCGAACGGCACTAAAGCAATTACCCAGTTGAGGATGCGGACTACCGCTTCAAATAAAATTCCGATGACATCCTCTATCGGTTGGAATCCATTCTTGCCTTGAGCGATTTGTTCAGATTTTAATCCCCGCAAGACGATGCCAAAACTCAGGGCAATCACAATCAGTTGAATGACATTATTATCAACTAATGGCTTCAGGACAGCTTCCGGTACAGCATCTTTGAGTATTCCCCAAGGATCGAGACTTTGAGGAGTTATTGCCGTACTTGTTGAGGTGCTTACATTGCCCCAAGTTCCTGGACGCAGTACATTGGCTACGAAAAGTCCCACCAAAATAGCTACGGTAGTGTTGGTTAAAAGTAACACTGCCAACCGCCGTCCGGCTGTACCAGGGATATTGGTAGTCATCAAAGTATGCAGCACCGCTACCAGAATCAGGGGTGTAGCCAAGGCGCGGAGAGCCTTTAGCACCAATTCAGCCGGAATTGCTAAATTGTTGATTAAAGCGGCGTTGCTGGGATTGGGATTCCCCGCACCAAGGGCAATTCCGACACTGACTGCCACTACTAAGGCGATGAGAATTTGCAACGTGAGAGGGATACGCTGCCACCAAGGGCTAGCTTTGGTTTCAGGCGAAGTTGTTCTCTCTGTTTGACTCATTGGCTAGATACTGGTTAACTGCTGTAACTATTAAAACAACACTAATGATAGTGATAATTCCCGAAAAAGAACAGCTTTAATTTTGGTTAAAAACTGTTAATCTAAGATTCCGTTGCTTTACAAAATCTGGCTCGAAAGGGTATACCACAAGGTAGGCCCCTAGAGATATCTTGGCTTGTGGTTGGAGATGCTTATGTCCTTTGTTCCTCTACATATTCACAGTGACTATAGTTTGCTTGATGGGGCAAGTCAGCTTCCAGAGTTGGTGGATCGAGCGATCGCACTGGGAATGAAAGCGATCGCTCTGACCGATCATGGTGTCATGTATGGAGCCGTTGAACTGATCAAAATCTGCCGTAGTCAAAATATTAAGCCGATTATCGGCAATGAAATGTATATCATTAACGGCGATATTGAGAAACAAGAACGCCGCCCCAAATATCATCAAGTCGTTTTAGCTAAAAATACCAAAGGTTACAAAAATTTAGTCAAATTAACCACAATTTCTCACCTTCAAGGTGTTCAAGGTAAAGGAATTTTTTCTCGTCCTTGTATTAATAAAGATTTACTAAAAGAATATCATGAAGGCTTGATTGTCACCAGCGCTTGCTTGGGTGGAGAAGTTCCCCAAGCGATTCTCAGTAATCGACCAGATGCAGCCCGAAAAGTTGCCCAATGGTATAAAGAGGTATTTGGTGATGATTATTATTTAGAAATTCAAGATCACGGCTCTCAAGAAGACCGGATTGTGAATGTGGAAATTGTCAAAATTGCGCGGGAGCTAGGGATTAAATTTGTTGCTACCAATGATTCACATTTTATTTCTTGTTTTGACGTTGAAGCCCACGACGCTTTGCTATGTATTCAAACGGGCAAGTTAATTATTGAAGATAAGCGGATGCGTTATAGCGGTACAGAGTATCTCAAGTCTGGTGAGGAGATGCGGCAGCTATTTCGTGACCATTTGCCGGATGATGTGATTGCCGAAGCGATCGCTACTACTGAAGAAGTCGCCGATAAAGTTGAGCCTTACCATATTATGGGTGAGCCTCAGATTCCTACACCTCCCATTCCTTCCGGTCATACTGCTGACACTTACGCCGAAGATGTTGCATGGAGTGGACTTTTAGAACGCTTAAATCGCAAATCTCGTCAAGAAGTTGATTCCGTCTATAAAGAAAGATTGGAATACGAACTAAAAATGATTCAGCAGATGGGTTTTTCCAAATACTTTTTAGTTGTATGGGATTACATCAAATTTGCTAGGGATAACAATATTCCTGTGGGGCCAGGTCGGGGTTCGGCGGCTGGTTCATTAGTTGCTTATGCAATGCGAATTACTAATATTGACCCCGTACATCATGGGTTACTATTTGAGCGTTTTTTGAACCCAGAACGGAAATCCATGCCTGATATTGATACAGATTTCTGTATTGAACAACGGGATAAAGTTATTGATTATGTAACTGAGAAATATGGTGCAGATAGAGTTGCCCAAATTATTACTTTTAACCGTCTAACTTCTAAAGCAGTTTTGAAAGATGTTGCCAGAGTATTAAATATTCCCTACGGGGAAGCTGACAAAATGGCGAAACTAATTCCTGTGGTGCGCGGGAAACCAACGAAACTCAAGGTGATGATTTCCGATCAAACTCCAGAACCAGAGTTTAAAGAGAAATATGATAAAGAACCTCATGTTCGCCATTGGCTTGATATGGCGATGCGAATTGAAGGAACTAACAAAACTTTTGGTGTTCATGCAGCAGGTGTAGTAATTTCCGCCGATCCACTTGATGAAATTGTGCCGCTACAGAAGAATAATGACGGTTCTGTGATTACCCAATATTTTATGGAAGACCTGGAATCAATGGGTTTGTTGAAAATGGATTTTTTGGGTTTGCGGAACCTGACACTGATTCAAAAGACCGTTGATTTAATTCAAGAAACTAGAGGATATCGGGTCGATCCTGATGAAATTCCGCGTCAGGAAAGAAAAGCCCAGAGGATATTAGCTAAAGGCGAACATAGCACTCTACCAAAAGATGTGCAAAAAACTTATGAACTATTAGAAGCAGGTGAGTTAGAAGGGATATTTCAATTAGAATCTTCTGGGATGCGTCAGATTGTGCGAGATTTGAAGCCTTCTAATATAGAAGATATTTCTTCAATTTTGGCACTTTATCGACCGGGGCCATTAGATGCAAAACTGATTCCTAAATTTATTGACCGTAAACATGGTCGAGAAAAGATTGATTATCAACATACTATTCTAGAACCAATATTAGACGAAACCTATGGAATTATGGTCTATCAAGAGCAAATCATGAAAATTGCTCAAGATATGGCGGGATATTCTTTAGGACAAGCTGACTTACTGCGTCGGGCGATGGGTAAAAAGAAAGTTTCTGAGATGCAAAAGCAGCGAGAAAAATTCGTGGATGGTGCAGCGAAAAACGGTGTTCAGAAAAAAGTTGCGGATGAATTATTTGAGCAAATGTTGAAGTTTGCTGAATATTGTTTAAGCTATGACACGGAAATATTGACCGTAGAATATGGATTAATGCCGATTGGAGAAATTGTAGAAAAAGGCATTGAATGTACTGTATATAGCGTTGATAATCATGGAAATATTTATACGCAACCTGTGGCACAGTGGCACGATCGCGGACAACAAGAGGTGTTTGAGTATTGCTTGGAAGATGGTTCAATAATTCGGGCAACAAAAGACCATAAATTTATGACTGTTGATGGTCAAATGTTGCCAATTGATGAAATATTTGAACACGAATTAGATTTAATGCGGGTAGAGGGTTTGCCGGAATGAGAGGACGGGCAGTGGAAATTAAGCTGATGTTGACCTGATTAAACAACGCTATAAGGACGCAGTGGCAAGGGAGAAACAACAATGACACAGGAACCAGTTTTTGAAGAAAGCAGTGGCAACGTGTTTGCTGACCTCGGTTTGTCGAATGCTTCGGAGCTTTTTACGCGAGGCAAGATAGGGATTCAGGTATTGCGCCTCCTCTCTCAACGCAACCTGAAACAGCGCGAAATCAGCAAACTTCTTGACATTCCCCAGCCAGAAGTATCTCATTTGATGAAAGGAGAGTTTCAAAGGTTCAGCGAAGGCAAACTGCTCATTTTCCTCAAGCGTCTCGATATGGAAATCAGCTTACATCTTCGCCCTCGTCATGCGCCGGGACAATCTGCTGAAACTGTGATATCGCTATAAAGCAGGATGGAAGCGATGTTGGCTCTTGGCAAAGTAGTAGTGGGGAGTAGGCAAATGAGGGGCATCAGGGAGCAGAGGAGCAGAGAGAAATGCCCAATGCCCAATGCCCAATGACTAATGACTAATGACTATTTGTGGTTTTCCCCAGAGGATGGTTTCTTGCTTATAAATGGCAATTCCCGGTTTTGCGCCTTTGGGTTTGTAGACGTGTTTTAGCTGAGTGTAAACTACTGGCACTTGCTCACTCTGACGGGCACGACTGTAATATGCAGCAAGATTAGCTACAAATTGCAAATCAGCTTCTTCTGTAACAGCACCCGGTTCTAGACGTAGTAGCACATGACTCCCTGGAATTTCTTGAGCGTGGAACCATAAGTCATAATCCCCAGCTACACGAAAGGTTAATTGGTCATTTTGGCGATTGTTACGACCGATTAATACTTCAAAGCCATTGGGAGTAAGGTAACGATGAAAATTGGTGCTGGGGGGTTCATTGGCACTGCGGCTACGATATTCTGGATCTTCTAGATATTTTTGTCCAATCAACTCTTCGCGGATTTCTTCTAAAGCTCGCAAATCTTCTGCTGTTTGATAGTTATCTATTTGGCCGATCGCAGCTTCTACTTGTTCTAAATACTCAATTTCTGTCTGCACTTCCAATAGTAGCGGTTCCACAGCAGCACGAGCGCGTTTCAGCTTTTGGTGCTGTTTGTAAAGACTTTGGGCATTTTGGACAGCATTTTTATCTGGCAACAGAGCGATCGCTATTGGCAAATTTGTCTCAAAATCAGCAAGGATAATTTCTTTCATCCCCGGTTCCCAATTTTGCAAGTGAGCCATCAATAAATCAGCTTTTTGCCGATAATCATCGGCTCGATCTGATTGCTGCAAGCGCGTCTTAAAGGTTTGAGCTTTATTCCGTAATTTCGCCAGAATATTATTCAATTTCTGACTCAACTGATGACGCAATTGGGAAAATAACTGTTGATCAATCTGATTACTATAATAGCGGTTGAGCAATTCCTGGATATTTTTGACCTTTTCAACTTCACCCCAACCCATTACGGTGTAACCATCTTTTGTCCAAGCGGGTTGAAATTTACTAGAATCCAAGGCTTGCAGCCATTCTTGCCAACGCTCAAACAGCCGTCGCCAGTCGTCGGAGTTAAGAGTATCGGTGGATGTTTCTGGTGCGATATTTGCTTCTAGCAGCATTAACTCCAGTAGTGCAGCACTCAAGCCACTATAACTTTTGAGCAATTGCCGCTTGATTGCTCCTGGTACTAAACTTACCCGTTCTTGCCAACGTTCTTGAGATTCATTCAAGTAGGGGACAGTTCCAGTTAGTTTCGGTGGTGTTTCATAAGGTTGTCCGGTTTGGATGGGACGGACACTAGATTGTTGCTGACTGACTTGATGGGCGGCGGTGATAATTATATTATTAGCGTCGGTGAGAATGACGTTGCTATACTTGCCCATGATTTCTGCATAGACATGATATAGGGCGCTTTCTCCAGGACGACGGGCAAATTGCAAATCAATAACACGCTCCCAAGGAGCGATCGCTTTGATCGCCACCAGTGCTAAACCACCCAATTGGTGTATTAATTGTTGGCTAAAGGTAAAGGTATCTGGCGATCGCGGTGGCGGATCGCCGATACAAATATGTGCAGCTTGGGGATGCCAAGAAATCTGTAGCCAATCTCGCTGTTCTAGGGTGCGTAATGCCATCGCAATCGTGTAGCGATCGCGCTGGTAAACCTGTTCTAAGCGTGATGGTAGCCAGTTAGCGCGGATTTCGCTACAAGCAGCTGTGAGAGTGGTAAAGTCAACTGGTTGCAAAGCGATTACTTGTTAACATTCTAATGGTAGCGATCGCTATGCTTTTATTTTTGTTTAGTTAAAGCATAACTGACCTCAACTATCATAACGGTTACTTGGTTTAGTGATAGCTGCGAATAAAAAAACACAGAAATTATCATCAGATAAGTTCTGCGTTTAAGTGATAAGTTAGTTTTTTATACAGTTTGTTTTTGGTGTTGAGTTTTCCAAGCTCAGGCGATCGCTGCCAAAGTTGAAGAAGTATTCAAAATTCAGAATTCAGGAGTCAGAATTACTCTCGTGGGAGACTTAAACCTGTTGATTCAGACGCTAGCGGACTCGTTAACGCTGCACTATCCACCAGTTTCACAGAATTCAATTCTAAATTCTGGCTTCTGACTCCTGAGTTCTAATTTTGTTAAACCCAAAATATTATCCGAGTTACTTACTCACCATTATCTTTTAAGCAAAAGCCTTACTCAGCAACCAAAACTGGTTTTTTTGCTGCTGATTGCACTAGTTCTGTGGTTGAGTGTACTAGTTCTTTTGCTTTTGATTGCACTAGTTCGGCAGTTGAGTGTACTAGTTCTTTTGCTGTTGACGCTACTGGTTGTGGCTGCAACAGTTGGGTGTAAAGTTCACTCAGTTGATGTGCGACACCATCCCAGCTAAACTTAGTTTCGACGCGCTTTCTACCAGCTTTACCCAATTCATCTCGCCATTCTGGACTTAAGAGAATTCGGTCAATAGCAGAAGCAAAAGCATCTACATCTTGCGGTGCAGCTAATAAACCAGTTTCTTCACTAACTACAGTAAACTGAAGTCCGCCGACATCACTTGCTACCACTGGTGTACCGCTTGCCATCGCTTCGATCGCCACTAGTCCAAAGGGTTCGTAGTGACTGGGAACAACGCAAACATCGGCAGCGGCGTAATAAGTTGGTAAAACATCTTGACTGAGACGACCAGCAAAGGTGGTAAAGTCGCTCATTCCCAATTCGTTGACGATTTGCTCAATGCGATCGCGCTCAATTCCGTCACTGTTACCTGGAGTACTACCACCACCAATAATTAGCTGAAGATTGTTGGAATCGCGTAACCCAGACTGGTTTACTGCCCGCACCAAGGTTTCTATACCTTTGCGTTGGTCAAAACGCCCTACATACACTACAACTTTAGCTTCTTTGTCAATTCCCAATTCCGCCCTAGCTGCTTCTCGTGCAATGGAGCCGAAGCGCTGAATATCTGTACCACAGGGAATAATGTCGATATTACCTTTTGTAGAAACTAGCGATCGCATGTGTTCCTGTTCTTGCGGACTCGTCGCTACAATTCGATCTGCATTTTCCAACACCCGTTTTTCCACTGCTAATCGCTGACTAGCAATCAAAGGAATATTTTCTATAGTGTTATACTTTACTGCTCCTAAGGAGTGGTAGGTGTGAACCTGTTTACTCTTTTGGATTTTATTTAACTGCATCCCCACCCAACTAGAGAGCCAATAATTAGTGTGAACCAATTCGTATGTAATTTCGTTTTTTACTTGAAATTTGAGGAAATTATCTACAAATTCTGGCAAATATTCAAAAAGATCATCTCGCGGCACAAACTCAAGGGGGCCAGCTTTTAAACGAATAGTTCGACAATTGTTGCTATGTTCAACTATCGAGTCTTGCTCCAGACTCACTTTGCGGGTAAACATATCAACTTGCCATCCTAGTTGCGCTAGTGCTTCACCTACGTGGCGCACATAAACATTTTGTCCCCCAGCTTCTTCTTTCCCTATTTCAATCGCTGGGTCTCCGTGGACGGAAATCAAGGCGATACGTTTTTCGGTGGTAGAGTTCATAGTTTGTGTGTTGCTGATTTTAACAAAGTTTTAGGCTGTTCCATGCACGTGTATAACACACTTGCCTGAATTGTTTAGGAACTTTGATTATTATTAATTTTAATTTACTATATCTAATTTCTTTTTACATCCTCTGTCAGAAGTAGACTGTTTAGGTTAAATACAAATATTTAGTTTCTTTAGATATAGGAAATTGTTATATTTATATCTCATACTTTTGATAGATAAAATTGTATTTTTCATTATTTTTTAGCTCTAATTTCATAGATATGGCAATAGATATGGCAATTTTAATTTGCTCTATATCTAAAGACTCAGATCGCGAATTCTGTGAGGATACAGCTAGCGAATAGGGGGTAAGACCCCCTAAAACATCTCAGAGCAAGAAGTCAGGAAATATAAAAAGTAGAGGCATGACACTGCATCCAAAGAATCAAGGGGAAATAGCAAGAACCATTGGTGTCAATTTAACCTAAAACCCTTTTCAAATCTCGTTTCCAGTCTCAGACTGGAAACGAGACAATCTAAAAGCTAGTTATAGGATGGCTTTCACGTTAAGTTGACACCAATGGCAAGATGCCCATCCCACAAAATTAGCAAAATCACCCCGCAAATATGCAACGCCAGATTTTGCTGTCCTATTCCCATCTGGGTGCGGACAATCAGCAATATCTCTAGGTAAGCTGGGATTATAAATAGGTTTGGCTTGTGACGAACGCCGTTACGCTACGCGATAACATCTCTTACATATACTTGATTTTTGAAAAAATCAAATCTGATTGCTCTAGGATAAAAATATATTTATTTAGCTTATATTCACTAAAAGAAATCTAAATTCTGTTTTTAAGCAATTCTACTGATTTTGCTTCAAACTAAAAATATAGTCATCACCAATTTTCAAACGGAGAAGATTAATACATGAGTTGGATAGATGGTATATTTTTGACGCTGTTAAATACTGTTGCCTGCCTAGCACTGCCTAAGCTGCTATCTGTAATTCTGCCTGTAAAAAACCAAAACACTGAGCCTTCAAAATCTGCTATTACATCACAAGATTCCAACTCAGAAATTCCCAGTTTTTCTTAATGTAAACTGATTATCTGTAGATATCGCCTTGATGAGGAGAAAACTTAGTTATTGGTGCAAGGCGATATCTGAACCATAAGTTATACACATCTTGTTTTGGGAAAAGAATGAGTGTGCTAACTTCGACCTTCTACTTTTTGTTATTTTAATCAAAAACGAGAGTTTAATTATTTATTGGTTCTTGCTGTAATTATTTTAGGTCTGACGATAATAAAAAATGCCAGCAAAGTAAAAACTAACATTTGCCAGGTAACTAAATTCCAGCCACCAAGATCCCAGCATAATAGACCAATACTAGTACCTACAGCACCGCCAATAAAATAAATAGTCATGTAAACTGTGTTGATGCGACTATTCGATTGAGCATCAAGAGTGTATATCCTTGCGACATTGGTGACTTGGACTGCCTGTACACCTACATCTACTAACAATACAGCAACAGCGATCGCGAGCGCAGAATGAGAAGCAATTTTAGCAATTACTAAACTTGCAATCACCATCGATACAGCAATAGTTAAAGAACGTTGGGAGTTACCTCGATCGGCTAGTTTACCAAAAACTGGTGCCATCAATGCACCTGCGATCGCTACAAAGCCATACATCCCAATTGCGTCAGATTGAAAATGAAAAGGCGGCCCGCTTAAATGGAAAGTTAGCGTTGTCCAAAATGAGCAAAAGACACCAAACAATAACCCGCTAATTAAAGACGCTTCTCTTAATAATGAAAAACGTTTTAATTGCTGGATTGTTGAGCTTAATAATTCTAAATAATAACCATTAAATTCATTTTTTACATTAGGTAAATATATATTTAGTAAAACAATAACAATTAAAATCATTACTGCCGAAAATCCATATACATAACGCCAACTCAACCATTCAGCAATATATCCACTAAAAACCCTTGCTCCTAAAATCCCAATCAATATACCAGTAAAAATGTTGCCTACGGTTTGACCTGTAGTTACTCTATCTATACTTGCTGCTAAAGGAAGAATAATTTGAGCGGAGACTGTCGCAATCCCAATTGCTACGCTCAATATCCAAACTTGGACGATGTTTTGTGAAAACGTCATGGCTATCAACAAACAGAACAAACATCCCAGTAAGCAAAGAATTAATTTTTTCTTGTTGATTTTATCGCCCAAGGGGATTAAAAAGAAAAGCCCCAAACCGTAACCAACTTGCGTCAGCACAGAGATGCTACCTGCTTCGCCTTCACTGACTCCAAAAGATGATGCAATATCTTTGAGGATTGGCTGATTATAATAAACGTTAGCAACACAGACACCAGCTGCGATCGCCATAATCACTACCTGGATTTTAGTTAATCCGTTACTTGAGATTTGTTTTTCCATTAAATCTAAAATTTATACAGGAAAAAAATGGTTTACAGTACAGCTAAAACCAGGCAATAGCGGAGAACTTATATTATCACTACTAAATAAGGTTGCTAGCAAGTTAAGTTGACTTTGTTCGCGCCGACAGACCTCTAGTTTACGCGATCGCCAATCAACAATCCAATATTCTTTTACTCCTCTAGTAGAATAAAGTTTAAGTTTTGCTTCTTTATCTCGTCTTTGGTCTTCGTTGCTAAGAGACAAAACTTCGACTACTAAATCTGGTGCGCCAGTTAAATGTCCCGCTTCATCCAATGTTAGCGCCAAGGTTTCTTTAGTAGCCCAAACTACATCAGGAATCACATTATCTGATTCTGAAAACAAAACGCCGGGATTGATTACAGCTTCTTCTAAACCAGTAGACTCTGACCAAACATCAAGTTGTCGAAAAATCTTGCCACAAGTTTGCTGATGTTTAAAGTGAGGTGCCCTGGTCATAAATAATTCTCCATCAACTATCTCGTAGCGCGTCCCTTCATTTTCTGCGAAGAGTTCCACATCCTGAGTTGTCCAGCGTACTCCTGTATTAAGCATCTGACTCATTGCCTAACTCCTTTAATCTAGCTTTTGTATTTTAATCATAAGATTTAAGTTTAGCTTCCTTATCTAGTTTTTCAAAAAATAAATATATGAGTAAATAGTAAGACTTAAACAAAATGCACCAAATAAAACGCAAAACCAACCACCTAATATAAGTGGGTTAGAATTGTCTTGAGTGAGCGTCAGAACTTTCTGTTGAGAATCGTTTAGAAAGACATTAATTTTGTCAGCAAGTTTTTGTGCTGATGGTTGCCAGAAGGAAGGTTGAGAAATGCGATAGTCTTCCCCATTCTTAATAACAGGGTTGACATAATATCGGTTCTCTCCACCATCATGAATTGCCTTAACTTCTACGCCCATCCACAAATCTAATTCAGAATAGATTTTTACAGAGGACTCCCACCAATCTCGATTAGTCAACTGACAATTGATGTGTTTTGGTGTTCGCTCACAACAGAAAGTTGTAATCTTCTCTGGTGCAGATATTAACTTGACTCCAAATGCAATAAGCGAAACACAAAAAAGCAAATATATAAAGTTGAAGCAGTGTATTGATTTTGGCATATTTGAGAGTTTTGATTTATTTGTCTCGTTATTTTCTTGATTGTCATTCATAACAAAAAAAGAATTTTTTTGTTTTGGATTATTTGTCCTCAGCAAATTATCACTTGCGATTTTCGCGCCGCCACTTACTCCGTACTAAACGAATTTCATCAAAACTGTAACTTTCACCTAGTTGTTCTTTGATGGGAGTGAGGGAAATATCGCCGAGTACTTCTAAAACTTGCCAAATTTTTTGTTGATGTTCTAAAGTTACTAATTGATTTAAATCAACTGGCTGATTTTTCTCAATTAGTTTTTCTAGATGATTGCTAACTGTTGCCGGACTAAGGTTGCGTTTTTGGGCAATTTGAGGAATATTTAAACCTTGTTGATGCAATTGTAATGTGTGCAATTCGGTATAAGAAGCTGAGTTGGGAGATGATACGGAAGTAACTGATTTATTTTGCAAACCTTTTTCTTGGCGGTAGGCGCGAATTTCTGTAATGAACTTTTCGCCATATTGAGCGAGTTTGTGACTACCTACACCAGAAAGTTTGGCAAATTCAGCTAAATTTTGGGGTTGTACCTGTACCATCAATTTTAAAGTGGAATCGTGGAAGATAACGTAAGGTGGTACAGATTGCTCATCAGCTAATCGTTTACGTAGCGATCGCAACTTCTGTAATAATATTTCTGCAACTTCTGCCTTTTCACTCCCCTGTTCCCAAGTAATCTTTTGAACTGTGGTTACAGCTAGCGAAACTGTGCGTTGTTTTCGCATTACTTGCCAACTTAAGGCATTTAGTTTTAAAACTGAGTAACCATCGCTAGTTTGTTCTATTAACCCCTGATGTAAAAGCGATCGCCCCAACATTCGCCATTCATCTAGAGTTCTATCTTTACCAATACCGTAGGTAGAAAGTTTATCATGTTCATACTGGATAATTTTGTCTTTTTTTGCCCCCCGCAACACATCAATTATGTGTAGCATCCCAAACCTTTCTTTGCAACGCGCCACACAAGATAAAAACTTCATGGCTTCAATTGTCCAATCTTGCATTGGTTTGGGATGACGACAATTGTCACAGTTACCGCAATTTCCAGGAAACCTTTCTCCAAAATAACCTAGTTGAATCGTTCGCCGACAATCAGTGCCTTCAGCGTAATCGATCATCTGCCGCAATTGTTGTTTGGCAATCAACTGTTCTTGAGGGTCAGTTTTTTGATCAATACTCCATTCAATTGTTTTAACATCACCAAAGCTGAAAAATATTGTACACCGAGATGGTTCTCCGTCTCTACCGGCTCTACCCGATTCTTGATAATAACTTTCTATATTTCTGGGCAGATCAAAGTGAACTACCAACCGCACATCGGGTTTATTAATCCCCATCCCAAAGGCGATTGTTGCCACCATTGCCCGGACATCATCTCGAATAAATCGCGTTTGATTACTACTACGTTCCTCATCACTTAATCCGGCATGATAAGACAGAGCAACAACTTTATCATTTTGGAGTTTAAACGTGAGTTCATCAACTTTTTTACGAGTTAAACAATAAATAATTGTCGAACCTTCAGTTTCTCGAATTAGTTCTAACAATTCAGCGTAAGCATATTTAGTTTTAGGACATACTTCGTAATAAAGATTTTCACGGTTAAAACTGGCAAGATGAATGCTAGGTTGCTTTAGTCCTAGTTGTTGAATGATATCACTACGAACGCGATCGGTTGCTGTAGCGGTGAGGGCGACTGTAGGGACATCAGGATAGCGTTTCCGCAGAGATTTCAACTGACGATATTCTGGACGAAAATCGTGTCCCCATTCCGAAACACAGTGCGCTTCATCAATAGCAAAGCTAGAAATACCGATTTTTTCTTTAACTAAATCGAGAAACGGGAGAAACCTTTCACTGAGGAGACGTTCCGGGGCGACGTAGAGTAATTTTACTTTACCGCTGAGGATGGCTTCTTCCCGCGATCGCACTTTGTAAGCATTCAAACTGCTATTGAGAAATGTCGCATTAATATTATTATTTCGCAGTGCTTCTACTTGGTCTTGCATCAAAGCAATCAACGGCGACACCACCACCGTTAGTCCATTTTTTAACAATGCTGGTAGCTGAAAACATAGAGATTTCCCCCCGCCAGTCGGCATCACAACCATTAAATCTCGATTTTGCAGCGCATCTTCGATAATTTGCCGTTGTCCGGGGCGAAATTGGTCGTAACCGAAGTGATATTTTAGCGCTTGTTCGAGATGGGGATACTGAAGCATAGCGATCGCTTTTTCGGGGGCTGTCTGCGTGAGTAGTGATTGAAGATATCAGGATTTTAACTCACATCATCGGCAGCTTTGGTCAGACCTGCGTTTCTGTTGGCGATCGCAATTGTCTTAACAGAACTTCTCTTACCTCAGCTTTCACAGCGCTGCTTTCACTTAGCTGGTACTGGCGGTAATCGTGAGAGAATGGAGTAATAATCTTGGGCAGCTAATCATGAAGCGAGAATTTAATGTGATTATCGACCGGGATACAGATGGCTACTTTGTCGCTTCGGTTCCTAATCTTGCTGGGTGTCATACGCAAGCTAAATCTTTAGATGAGTTGATAGAACGTATCCGAGAAGCTATCGCACTCTGTTTGGAATTTGAGGATGAACAGGATTCATTGGATTTTCTGGGCGTCAACAAACTTATACTGACTTACTGATTCAGTATCAGCCTAAGCCAATCAAAACAGAACAGGAGTATAACAGAGCCTTAACAGCAGTAGAGGGGATGATGTCTGGCGAGTTGACAGAGGCTGAAACTGCACTTTTTGAGTTGTTGGTTCTTCTAATTGAAAATTACGAAGAACGTCATTATTCGATGGGTGAATCAAAACCTGTCGCTACTTTGGAATCCCTTATGCATGAGTTTGATGTGCAGCCAACTTCTTTAGTCGGGGTTTTTGGCACTGTTGAGATTGTTAGGGAAGTGGTTAATGGTCAACGGAAAGTTAGCCAATCTCAAGCTGAGTCCCTAGCTAAGTTTTTTAATGACCATTATTCTGGGCTTTCCCTAACGGCTCTTGACTTTGGACAGTGATAAAATTGAAGATTAAACTGTCGCTACAAGATCAGGCGGTCGCACTTCCCAAAATCATCGGCGTTCGCACTGCTTTTACCAACATAACCTAAAAGCCTTTATTATGAAATCAGTCTAAGTTAAAAGTAGGTAGATCACAAACAAGTTGAAAATATATGGACAACAATAAACAAATTTACAATTACACAGTTCTTCTCGAAAAAGAATCAGATGGAGGTTATCACGCTTTTTGTCCTATTCTAAAAGGTTGTCATTCTCAAGGAGATTCTTTTGAAGAGGCCATCAAGAATATTACAGAAGCTATTGAATTATATATTGAAAGTTTAAGGGCTGATAATCAGTTAATTCCTAGAGATGATTTAATTGTTAAGCCTTTAAGCATCTTGGCATGAGTAATTTTCCCAGTGTCAAAGCTAAAGAATTTATCAAAGTCATCGAAAATTTAGGTTTTTATCTTGACCGTCAAAAGGGGAGTCATGCTATTTACAAGGATAGTCATGGACAAAGGGTTGTTGTTCCTATTCATTCGGGAAAAGACCTAAAACAAGGGACTTTAATGGGTCTGATTCAGGATATTGGTATTGATAAGGAAACTTTCTTTGAGTTATTGGGAAAATAAATTAGGTGTAATTTTATTGTTTGATGTCGGTACTAAACCCAACCTACAAGATCGGCGATCGCACGCTCATCAACCTTCATGCTAGCAGCGATCGCTTTTATTGTTTGACTCTCGCGAGCAGATAGGCGATTGCACTTAAAATATCAGGCGATCGCACGCTGATCAACCTTCATGCTAGGAGCGATCGCTTTTATTGTTTGACTTTTGCTATCAGATAGGCGATCGCATTTGGAATATAAGGCGATCGCACGCTGATCAACCTTCGTGCTAGGAGCGATCGCTTTTTCGGGGGCTGTCTGCGTGAGTAGTTATGAAGATATCAGGATTTTAACTCACATCATCGGCAGCTTTGGTCAGACCTGCGTTTCTGTTGGCGATGTCTACGACGGGTTATTCGGCGTCGCACGCTCATCAACTTACAATACATGAGTGATCGCTTTTATTATTTGACTCTCGCTATCAGATAGGCGATCGCACTTGCAAGATCAGGCGATGTCTACGACGGGCTATTCGGCGTCGCACGCTCATCAATCATCACACATAAGCATCGTTTTTAGATCAGGTTTAATTAGCAAATAATGGTGCGATCGCACGCTCATCAACCAACATATTGAGCGATCGCTTTTATTATTTGACTCTCGCTATCACATAGGCGATCACACTTGGAAGATCAGGCGATCGCAAACCAGTTTGTTTTTCGCACGGATGTTATTTGTTGGGTTTGCTTTGGTTTGCCTTTTTATTTATGTCTGTTACTTCATTCATCTTTTTGTCTAATGCTTTCTGATCCTCACTTGGCAATTTAAAGTATAAACGATTGATTTTTTTATAGATATCGTCGTCAATTTTTTCTTCGTTTAACACCTGGTCGATTAAATTAACTAGAGCCATTTTTTCTTGCTCATCTCTGTTTAAATTTTTGTCATTACTGTCCAGACCTTTATATAATTCCTCATAAATAGGTTTGATTTCTTCTAATATTTTTTTGTATTTGTCCTTATTCGTGCTTATTTTGTTGTAATGCTCATTTACTTTCTCAAAAGCATCTTCTATATGTCTTTTTTCTGGCAAATTTTTCTTCTCACCATTTTTCAGTTCTGTATTAGCTTCCTTAATTTCTTCCACATAAGCTTCAAATTCTCTTTTATCATGGTCAAGTTTCTCTTCTTTAACTTTGTTTTGCTGTACATGTTTTACCTCATGTTTAATTGTAGAAAGTAAGTTGCCAATAGTGTTAGACTCTACCCATTCCTTAATCCATGTCTCGTGAATATAGATGATGCTTTGTTGATTTTCTCCTGGAACCGTAACTCCATGAGGAATACCGCGAGGTTTTTCCTCTTTTTCTGGAATGACAGAATTATAATTACTAGTTGCTAAAATGCTGAAACCATTTACATCTATATTTGCTAATTCAGCTGCTAACTTAAGCGCGTGATTAAAATTCTTTTCTCTGACAAGCCTATCAATTTCTCTAGGTTTATCATCTTCAGGACTTGCAAAATCTCCAAAATCATCTTCAGGACTTGCAAAATCTCCAAAATCATCTTCAGGACTTGCAAAATCTCCAAAATCATCTTTATGATCTGTATTCATTCGTTGTAAAACACTTCTTTGTTTAAACATTTGTAACTGCCCCCCATTCTGCTGCACCACATGAGTCAACTCATGCGCCAATAACTCCTGCCCCCCTCGACTCCCTGGCTCATACGCCCTCTGCCGAAAGAACACATCCTGCCCCGTCGTAAACGCCTTCGCCTGTATCGACCGATTCAACTGGTCAGCCTGAGTATCAGTGTGAACCTTCACCCTACTGAAATCAGCCCCAAATCCTTGCTCCATCGGTTCACGGATATTCTTTGCCAATGGCTGTCCCCCACCCCGTGCCTGATTGATGGATGCTTCCAAATCTTGTGTTGCTGCCATACCACCGTCTGACACACGCTGCATCATCGGCTTCATTTGCAATTCATCTTCTTGATCAGGCAATGACTCGCGCTGTATGTTGCGCTCTGGTTTCATTTGCAATTCATCCTCTTCATCAGGCAATGACTCGCGCTGAAGTTTCTCACTGTGTGGCTGATGAATCCGTTGCACAACCTGACGTGCTGTTTCGTCAGCTTCCTGCTCATACTTATCTCCAGGCTCTCCAATTGTCAGCTTTGCCTGAATTGGTATATCTGGTCTTCTTAGTGGAATATTGGCAAAGGTATGACCAAATCGAGTTGCGTGTTCCAGTCGAGAATTCAATAATCCATCCATCTTGGCTTGCAACACAGTCAGCCGTTCCTGCCCCTCTGGCGTAATCTTGCCATATTTGGCTTGTAATTCCAGTCCCGTTGCCTCAAACTTCTGTTCTGCAAAGGCAACATCTTCTATATCCGTTTCTGTCACTGGTGCAACCGATGCTTTTTGAATTTGGCTGCCAAACGGTCTGTACGCCAATTTAGGGTTTTGTTCTGCTGCTTGGGAATTGCTATTAATGGATGAGGGAGTCTTTGACAATCTTTTATTGTGCATTGTTTTTACAAGTTCTTTATTTGCAGTCAACCTGACATTCAGTTTTCGGTCTACTGACATTGGTTAATATCTTTATCAAAAAAATACATATACTGCATCGAATTATTTGTTTGCTAAAAAACCTATTCATCTCTCTTCAGATAGAGATTACTGTTCCCAGAATGTAACTTTTAATTAATTACGCAAAAATTAAAATCGAAAATTCGCCTCAGCATCCACCTAACCGAGAATTTGCAGTTAATGTTTTGCCCTGATGCCCTATCTGGGTACATTTTCTCTGTGATTCTAAAGCATCAATCTTTCGTAAAAGCGACATTCCCCACACTATAGAAATCACCAACTTAATCGTCATGCCCACAAGCAAAAGTGTCACTATTGTGGCATTTTTCTTTTGTTGAGCCAGCCTTTTTTGTTCTTCTGCAAGTCGTGCTTCGACTTCTTGAGCGCGTTCAGCCTCTAATGCCTGTTGTGCTTCTCGCCGATCTAATTCTTCACTAGCAGCTAAAAATCGATAATCTAAGTTGCTCAAGCTTTTACCATTTGCCCAAGTTTGGGCATCTATCAACGCTTGTCCACGCAATAGGCGAGATTTATCTTTTTCTTCTAAGGCTACCCATGCATTGAAGTTTTCGTAGTAAGGACGCAAGTAAGCTAGTTTTTTTCCAACCCATTCTAAATTGAAAACTTCTTGATAAATTCGGTTTTTTATTTGGAGAAAACCTTGTTTTTTGATTACCAAGCCAGACAGCAATAATTCTACCTGTTCTCGACTATCATCGGCTGGTACTTTCACTCCTTGGAGAATTTGTTGATAAATTCCTAGCAATCTGGCGGCAAATTTTTCGTTTCTGAGGATGCGATCGCGAATTGTCCGCAGATGCTCCGGTTCATCTTGTGATTCCCATTTCTCAATCATCTGCGATCGCACCACATTTTCTATCCAAAATTCTTCTGTACCAGGAGGAATTTTGAGGTTTCTACCCATATCATCTTGAGATAAATTTACAAGCAAACGACACAGTTTTTGAGTAAGAAATGGTTGCCCTTCTGTCCAAGCTAATACTTCTTTCAAAACTTTCTGAGGATGATTGTCTTTAATATCTAGTCCTAAGGAAAGTGGTTGAGCTTCTTCAAAAGTGAAACCATTTACTTGTATGGTTTTACCAAGATTAAAGGGGGTAATATTATTTCGATATATAATTAAGTCTGAAGGTGTAGCAACCCCAAAAATTGCAAATGTAATCCGATGATACTCTGGATTAATTGCTCGTTGGTTATAACAAAACCGAATCAAGCTAAAAAAGTCATCAACCGAGAAATCGAGGCCGAGTATACTATCAACTTCATCAATAAAAATAAATAGCTTTTCATTAGGAAACTGAGCTAACAAAACTTCCGAAATAAACCGACTGACTTTCTGAATCAAGGAAAGATCGTTTTGTTCTTGCCACCAGGTTTTTAAATTGACTTTTCCTAATAGTTTAAAACTCAACCATAAGTCACCAACAATTCCTTTATACCACTGCTCTGGAGTTATATTTTCACACCCAATATTAGTCATATCAACAGTGGCACATCTAAAGCCCTCTTTTTGCAAGCGGTGCTTTGTTTTTACCATAAGTGAGGATTTACCCATTTGCCTACAGCTTAGGATGTAGCAAAATTCACCCTGTTTCAATGCTTCGTAAAGTTCCACATCCGCTCTGCGCTCAACATAGCTAGGAGCATCATTAGTAAGAGTACCACCAACTTGGTATCGATAATTTTTCATTTAATTAATTTTTAATTTTAAATTTTTTCTATATTTCAATCAAGAAATTTGTCTTGCTACAGTTGATAAAATTCCTATAAGCTCGATGAGAAATTAGGTTTATAGTAAAAACATTAGTGCTTACTATGATCTCTCAAAATTAGCTTGGAAATTTACTAGAAGTATTAGCACTATTTTGCTTTTCAAACTGTTGACTAAAATAAAGACGATACAACTCACACATGGCACTAGCTTGATTGCCGTTTAGTTGAACTAAACCCATACTTTCTAGTTTGTAAGCAGCGATCGCATCTAACTCTACTTTTTGAACTGTTGCAATTACCTGTTGCATAGCTGACATTAATTCTGGTTCTTCTTGCAGTAGTGTCAACAGTTCTCGTAAATGCTGACCATAAATTCCTACTGGTGTAGATGCAGTTTCTAATAACACCTCCAGCGTCATTTCTCCCTGACATAGATGATAAAATGCAAGGCTCACCAGATAGGGATGTCCTCCTACCATTGCTTGTAGGGGTACAAGGCGTTTTGTCCCTTCCGAGTTTCCTGCCCAATCTAGTCCGTAACGTAATGCTAAATTCTGTACCTCCTTAAGGGTAAATGGTGGCAGTGTAATTGTTATCCCTACATTGAAAGGCGATTGGTTGAGCTTAAGCGGAATATAAATTTCTGTTGTGTGAACCACTACCATCCGCAATTTTTGCCAAGTCTGATCTTGCTTTGCTTGTTCATGCCAAAATCGCAGCATTGGCAGAAAGTCTTGGGCAATATTGGGATGTTCAAAAATCCGATGGACTTCATTCAAAGCCAAAACTACAGGACTATCATCAATGTATTGCAACAGATAAGCTTCAAAATAGATTTTGCAGCTTACCTTGCTACCCATTTCCATATCCCAAAAATCATCTAGACAAGGAAGGAGATTTAACTGCCTACTAACATTCACACAAAACCAACGCAAAAATTTATCCAGGGAAGCAAAAACGTCTTGGTCAGCTTCTTGAAAGTCCAAATAGACAATTTGATAATCTTGCTCTCTAGCATAAGCAATCATCCGATTGAGCAGGGAACTTTTTCCCATCTTTCTAGGTGCTTTGAGCCTGATTAAGCAACCAGGGTGTAAAATCTCATTACAAACAAGTTCTTCCAAGGAAGGGCGATTGATGTAAAGAGGAGAACCTAGTGCTACAGGGCCGCTAGGAAATTCTATCTTGCTTGCTAAAAAAAAGTCTGAAGAAATCATTTCTAAGCTAAATTCTTCACCGAACTTTTGTTGGATCTGATTTTCCTGATTACCTATCTCGTCTTGCAAGTGGTTATTCAAGGCTAAATGCAGATTTTTTTTCGTTATTCTTTTTCCAAGTGCTATAGAAAGGTCTTGCCACAACTCAGAACCAACTTCCTTGATGTAATTGTTGCCGTAGCCTGATACCTCTGCCATTTCACTGTAAGTTTTGCCTAACCACGATTGATAAAGCACAAACCACTGAATTGAATCGAGAGGCTTGTCTTGGAGAATTTTTTTTACAGATTGTAGAAGCTTATCCACAGTGTATAAATTGTTAAACAGCTAGGCAATTTACTTATAGCGGTTCTCGGTTGGGTGAGGTATAATAACCCCACTCCAACCACCTCCCCCCAAGCGAGAAGGTGACTATGATATACCTTATATGATTAGGAAACGCTATATAATTTTTGGCCCAGTAATAATAATATACATCTGAAAAAATACTTGAAAGCAGAAAAATTTAAGATTGTATTGATATAATTTTAAACTCTATTAGTAGATCGCAAATATTATTGTAATTATATTTTTTTAGCATTTTTTGTATAAATATATACTTTTTTATTGACGATTAGTCTCTGTTATTTGGAGTACGAGGTTAGTTCAGCCTAATGCAGCCTTGAAAAAGCTGATGACAATCATGGCTCACTGGTATGAGATCCTAGAGACAGTCAATGCACGCTGAACAGAATGGAACAACATCAGAAACCAACGGTTGTAATTACGGGTGCCTCTTCGGGGGTGGGTTTATATGCTGCAAAAGCTCTTGCTGATAAAGGATGGTATGTGGTACTCGCATGTCGGGATTTAGCAAAGGCACAAAAAGCTGCTCAAGCTGTGGAAATCCCCTACAACAGTTATACCAGCATACATATTGACCTTGGCTCCTTGGAAAGTGTTCGACAGTTTGTGAAGAACTTCCGAGCCACTGGAAAGTCTTTAGACGCTTTGGTGTGCAACGCTGCAATTTATATGCCCTTAATCAAAGAGCCTTTACGCAGTCCAGAAGGTTACGAGTTAACTGTCACCACCAATCATCTGGGGCATTTCCTATTGTGCAACCTGATGCTAGAGGATCTGAAGAAGTCATTTTTAGAGCCAAGGCTCGTAATTTTAGGAACAGTCACGCACAATCCAGACGAACTGGGCGGAAAGATTCCACCGCGTCCCGACTTGGGCGATTTGCAAGGCTTTGCAGAAGGGTTTAAAGAGCCGATCGCAATGATTGATGGTAAGAAATTTGAACCAGTCAAAGCTTACAAGGACAGCAAGGTTTGCAACGTGCTAACTATGCGGGAACTGCATGAGCGCTATCACGAGTCAACCGGTATCGTCTTCAATTCTCTTTATCCGGGATGTGTTGCAGAAACGCCGCTATTTAGAAACCACTATCCCCTGTTTCAGAAAATCTTCCCATTATTCCAGAAGTATATTACTGGGGGATATGTGTCTCAGGAGTTGGCGGGAGAACGGGTTGCTGCGGTGGTTGCCGATCCTGAGTATAATCAATCCGGTGTTTATTGGAGTTGGGGAAATCGCCAGAAAAAAGATGGCAAGTCTTTTGTGCAAAAAGTCTCTCCTCAAGCCCGTGATGACGAAAAAGGCGATCGCGTGTGGGAACTAAGCGCCAAGTTGGTTGGACTTGCCTGATGATACAGGAGGTGGCGTTACCCTTGTGCATGATTCATAGATTCATTTTTTTGAATTAATTAGTATTATGTGCAGGTAAGTAAGTAATGGTTGAGGTGATTATTACGTCACCTCTGACTTTAGTAAAGTTGTAGACAAAGAAAATGATATGGCGCTTAATGATTTCAGAGCAGTATTTCTTCCTTATTGCAGTGAAAAACAACCTGATGGAAGATACGTAGTGCTTAATGGGGAATACAAGCCAGTTGGTTTTAAGACCAGGGAACACATTAAGTATGAAGAGTATCCTATTTGCGTGAAATTGAAAGGTATAGGTTCAGCAACAGCAGCAAAACTTTCTTACAAAGGTGATTCAAATACAGACACAATTTATCTATACAACAATGGTTGTGTTCCAATACACAGTGCTGAACACATGAAGAATTATCTAAAACGCCTAGAGATATTAGCAAAGCTTAAAGTTGATTAGTTAGACAATTGGCAATTACTTTAGTCCATAGGGTGCGTTACATCTTAACGCACTAATGTTAATTATAAAGATATGTGAGATATCATCTAAAGATTTCTGATGGAAACTGCTATGTCTTCCCTAAAGGCGCATTCCCAAACCCTATATGAGACTGATTACTTGCAATGGATAGAAACGACTGTAGAAAAATTGCAAAGTCAGGATTACGCAAACGTTGAATGGGAGAACCTAATTGAAGAAATTGCCGATATGGGAAGGAGTGAGCGCCGAAGTCTCAAGAGTAATCTGATTGTAATTCTGATGCATTTGCTCAAATGGCAATTTCAGCCTGACAAAAGAAGTGGTAGCTGGGAAGGAAGCATCATTGAACATCGTAGATGCGTCAAAGAAGCTCTAGATGATTCACCTAGTCTCAAATCCTATCTTGAGATAGTTTTTGCTGAGTGTTATGCACAAGCAGTTAAGCAAGCAAAAGCTGAAACTGGCTTGTCAATGGAATCCTTTCCTCTGAACTGTCCATACCAGCTAGCAGAAGTCACAGATGATGAGTTTTTACCTCAGTAAGCACTGAATCGTTCTGTATATGCTGTTTCAGTCTAAAGTTATACTTCTCCATTCCCTACTACCTTGACTTATACATGAAAAATATGTATAATTCTGATCGCATAGAAGGGGAGTAGCTGCTGGCAAAAAACATAAAAGCCAGTACATCTGAATCAACATACTGGCGATGAGCCTGGTTCAGGTGGCAAGTAATCAATATTTGAAAGCGAGACCTTCACTAAGTTCACACCGAAAAGTGTAAACTTGGTGAGGTCTTTTGGCTCTCATCAAGCTTCACATCGGTAAACGATTCTTCAGGAGCTTGAGAGAGTGTTAACAGCTTTTACCGCAGGTTTATTACTAATTACAGTTTCAGAACTAGGTGATAAAACATTTTTTATTGCTGTAATTTTGGCAATGCACCACCCGCGGCGGCTGGTATTTATAGGTGTGACAGCTGCTCTAGCCGCGATGACAATCCTTTCGGTGATATTTGGACAAGCAGTATCTTTGTTGCCAAAAGTTTATATTCATTACGCTGAAATAGCTTTATTTATAGCCTTTGGTATCAAGCTGTTATATGATGCTAGTAAAATGTCAGCTGCTGCTTGTGATACAGAAGTTGTAGAAGAAGCTGAGGCTGCGGTGAAACAAGCAGATTTACAGTTACCAAAGCAAAAGACTTCCTTAGCAATTGTCATAGAAGCCTTTGTGTTGACATTTATGGCCGAGTGGGGCGATCGCACCCAAATTGCCACTATTGCCCTAGCAGCAGGCAATAACCCCATTGGAGTGACAATAGGTGCAATTTTAGGACATTCCATTTGTGCTGCGATCGCAGTTATCGGCGGCAAAATGATTGCCGGACGCATTTCTGAGCGTCAACTCACCCTGATTGGCGGATGCCTGTTTTTAGTCTTTGGTATTGTTGCTGCCATTGAAGGAGCGTGAAGAGAAGAAGTAGGGGAGAAATCAATTCAAAATCCAAAATTAAAGAACTTCTGCCTTCTGCCTACTGCTTCCTGCCTCCTCTTTCCCAATGCCCCATTCCCAATGCCCAATGCTCAATGCCCATTACTTAGAAGTATTTCCCAATGAAGGCACGGGAGATGAAGCAGATTTAGGAATGGGGGAAACCGTTCCTGCCTTCTTAATTTCGTCTCTGTACTTAGCAGGTGCTAAAGCTGCGGCACTATCAAATAAAGGTTTTGCATCTGCGTCTTTGCCCTGTTGTTTCAGGAGCATCGCTTTTGCCACGACGGGGCGAAAATCCTTGGGATCTTTCTTAATTGCCTGGTCATAAACAGAGCTAGCTTGAGCGTAGCGTTTCTGGGAAGCATGAACAGAACCTAACAGCACCTGCACGGCTACTATATCTACACTTCCAGGCTGAATTGTATTTGCTTGGGCTGCGTTAGAGAGGGTTTCTTGCAACAAACCAATGGCTGCTTCGGGGCGTTGCTGACTGATCAATAGAGCCACCATTCCTTGCAAAGCCTTCAAATCACCTGGTTTCGTAGATAAAATCGAGCGATAAGCTTGAGCGGCTCCTTCGCGATCGCCAATTTGCTGTTTGGCTTGAGCTAGTAACACTGAATATTCTGACTGTTCGGGATTCAGCTTGGCTAGCTTTTCTAGGGGTTCAATGACAACTTGGATATCAGCTGGTTTGACCTCGCTTTTATCTTTTTGACTCAGTAATTGCAGCCGTGCTTGTAACAGACCCTTAAGCGCAGTCTGATTTTCTGGTTCCCTTTGCAAAACCTGTTCATAACCCCGTACTTCGTCTTCCAGTTTTGATTTTTGGTCAGCGGAGGGCAAACTACCTCTGGTGTTAGCAGTATTCTGACTTGAGGGTGGCGTATTATTAAATGCTCCAATTATGGGAATCACCGAAACACCCACAAAAGCAAGAATTGCCACCGCTAAGACGACTTGAACTATCCAACGATTGCGCGGTTGAGACACAGTTTTGTCTTTCTCCTGAACTTTAATGACATTATCATTTACACAAATCGTAAAGTTAAAAATTTCCAAAACTTTGCGGAATACCGCCAATTGCCTGTGAATTTTATAACAATTAACTATCCACACTGCTAAAGTAAGTGATGACTTTAGGAGGAGCCGTCAGAATTGTAGCTATGATATGCTTCCGAAACTAGTGTAAAGCCGCTAAATTAGACATTTAGTGTTTATACATTAAATTTAGCGCCTTTAGGATTGTATAGAGTACCCTAGTGTGATTTTGTGAAAAGCCAATATACTTTCATCAGTCGCACAAATGCTCTTTCCAGCTGCCTTTGTAAAATCCCACAATGGGATGTGTCTCCGCCGCAAGGAGTTTTTATGAATTCCGACCTGATGCCGTTGCCTGAATCTTCCAATTCTCCTGCCTCTAACCAGGGCCCAACTAACGTAGAGGCAGCCGCTAATGTTCATATAGCAGCCCAGTCCTCTAAAGAAGTTGACAATTTGCCTGTCAACCCCAGCGAGACTGACTCAAATGGGAACTTGATTAATCGCCAGCAACCGATTCCGCCTCCCAGTGAACCGATGCAGTATCGAGCGATCGGGTTAGTCCGGGGTCGCTATCATGCTAGCAGCGAACAATTTACTCAAGGTACGCTGCTGACCGCAGATGGTGTAGAACTCAACGCCGTCCTCCTAGGCCGGATTATGAGCTTAGTCAAGAATCATCTAGACTTAGAAAAAGAACACTTGTGGGTAGTATATCCACGTACCAGACAAGAAAATGATACCTTGCACATCCAAATCGTCGGAGTTTGGGAGCCAGAAAATCTGGCTAAAAACTTAACAGATGAGGACGAATCGGATTTTGAGTTGCAAGAGTTAGAGACACTCGATGATGGCTTATCCGAGAACTCTGAACTAAATACAACTGCCCCCAGACCTTCATCAGAAGTTGCAGATGGTGGTTTTTCTGTTCGTGGTGAAGTAGTATACCAATCTTTTGATGCTAAAAGCTTGGTAGTTAAAATTAGGCAGGCTCCACGCAAATCAACTGACAAACCCAAGTATTTTAAATTGAAATTGAGGGGTGTGCTAACCACCAAAGCAGTGGGTAAATTCTGGGACTTCCAAGCCAAGCGGGAAGCAGACGTTTTAGTAGTAGAAAAAGCTGAGGCGATCGCTGATTTGCCCAAAAAACGCAAACCACCATTTAAAGGTGGGCCTCGTGCTGGCATTGGTGGTGCTGGTGGTAGAAAACCATTTCCCCCCAGACGCACTGGCGAAACCCCTCGTCCTATCAAGAAAACAAGTACAGGCGGCGACACCTCAGTGGTGTCAAAACCTATACCAAGAACACCTGCTCCTAAACCCATCAAGCGACCGAAGCCGACTCAAGAGTAGGGAATGGGGCACAAGAGGCAGAGGTGCGGAGGGGCAGAGGGGAAAGACTTACTGCTACTTCTTCTCCTCTACCCTCTGCTCCCCCAATCAAAAATCCGTCCGACGGTCTTGGGGTAGGAAAGATCGCTCCATCGGAATTGGAGAAACTGGTTCTGTGAGGGTAAACGTACCTGCTTCGATCCACTTTTTCAACTCTAGAGCGACTTGCCTAGAAAAAAACAAACTCGCTAAGGGGGCAGAGCGTACTGCTTTGCCCTCTATGCTGATCCGCCCAGATTTCAGTTGGGCGTAACTCACCAAACCAAAGGTGGGACGGACGCGCCGGGGAATGGAAAAATCTACTATTGGGGCTACTAAGTCTTGATCTTGGACGGCACAGTGTTCAATTACTTGTTCGTTTAATACAGGTAGTGGTACACCAACCCCTAACATTAATGAGGGGCCATAACTTTTGAAGTAACACCCCCGCACCCAATGAGCATCCATTTGCTTGGCATCACCAATTAAAGCTAAAGTGGCAGAAGGCCCAATCGGTGTACGATTAGCTAAACGCTTTTGTAAGGGGAAGTGCTGAGTGCCTTCCCAGGCGACATATCCAACACCACCGCCTAAAAAAATTCGAGTACCTATACCAACAAGTTGCAAATCGGGGTCGTTGAGTAAGGGGGAAATAGCACCGGGGTTAGAATAAACAGCATTCCCCAGACGCGGTTGTAAAGGGCCGAGATAGGTGAAGAGGGGGCGATCGCCACCATTTACACCAACAATAAAATTTTGATAAAGATTGCGCGGATTGAATAAATAAAACTGATTAATTGTGTCACTGGTAATTGTAGTTTCAAAATTTGCTCTGGGGTAACAATCTGTTACTTGTCCTTGCGCTTTTACTTGTATAGATTTACCAGCGATTAAATCTTCGATTACATGACCGCCACCACGTTCTCGCATTTCTTCCCCATCTGTCGTCTCTACAGCACAACTTGCACCCAAATATAAATCTACTGCCCCAAAACCAGAGTATGCTGGCACGCCATCTAACCAACAACGGCGAATTTTTATCGGAGGGTCAGTATGTCCCAGATTGATAATTGCACCACTTGATTCCATCGGCTCAAAAGTACCAGTGGTAATTACGTCAACTTCTTTAGTAGCTTTAGTAACACCGATTTCTACAACTCGTGCTTTTAATTCTTCAGTTGTCAACACCACTGCACGTTGGCGCTTAATTTTCTCGTTAATTTCGGCAATTGTTCGCATCTTATCAGTGCTTACGCTTCCTGGTGAGTGGGGAATGGGCAAAGACGCGATTAATCGCATCTGTACTAAGCAGTAGGGAAAAGAAATTTTCATTGCTCCTTGTAAGCGCAGATGATCCAGACCTTTGGATAATTTCATCTCGAAATACTTATCGCCAATCTCTGCGCGACAGCTTAACACCCCGAATAAGGATAAAATTCCAAAAAACAATTCAAGTATTGCAAAATTAAAATGATATATTTTTTGGGGCAAACAAGCTGCATGTATCCAAAAAAAATATTCTACGTAAAATTACTATAAACAAAGCCTTTAAATGTATGGTTATGATTAAGTTGACTTACTGAACTTAAATAATTTTACGTCAACCGAAAGAAACATTTCTGGTTTTTGTAAAGTATTCTAAGCCAACTAGTCAATCGCAAAGTGGGAGTTAATAACAGATGCTAAAAAGTTTTGAGAAAGGAGAAATTATTTAAGAGCGGTAATAGAAGCGATGTCTAAGCAAAAAGAAGCTGCTTTCTGGCGAACTTATTCTGACTTCTACCTCCTGAAAGCAATTCTACTTATTGCTATTGATTTTATTGCTACATTTGACCTGATAACGAATTGAGTAAGAGGCAATGACTACTTCTGAATTAACTAATCTTGATCAAAGAAACCAAAGTAAGATTTCTGATAGTATTGAAAATTTATCCTCTCCATCAGATGAAAAAAAGCTGTTTAAATTGAAGGTTATAGAGTATTTATTACTTGCAGCTTTTGTCTCTGCTGGACTCTTTATTATTTTTTTTTCAGATGATAAAACAGTTGAAATTTCTGGTGCAGTATCTCTAACTTTTTTGTTTTTTTTGTTGCTTATCAATAGACAAGTATCTCAGAACTATAAGCAGGCCGCTTATAAATCTGAACTCACCAAAAAAGCTGAACTCTATACTTATTTATCTCAAAAATATGAGATTCCCAACTTTTTTAATAAGTTGGGAATCTTATTGTTTTTTCACTCCAGCACTCATTATCCCAATCGCTTCAAAATTTGCAAGACTTCATATAACTCCGAGTGACTAATCTTATTTTTTCAAGATATCATCATCAATCGAGGGATTCTCATTTATATCTGGATTTTCTGCCGTCCAATTATCATCTGTTCCAGGAGATTCAGAAACTATCACAAACTCAGTCTCTTTTCTATTGTTATTCCCCCATTCATCCAAAACATCTTTAATTAACACTTCTTGCAACCAAATTTTAGCGACAACAGTTAGAGGTAGCGCTAGAAATAACCCTAAAAAGCCAAAGAAAGTCACGAAAAATAGCTGGGCAATTAAGGTTATGGCTGGCAGCAATGATACTTGATGCGCCATGACAACGGGCGTGATGAAATTACTCTCAACCTGTTGAATGATAAAGTAGAGAATCAAAACAGCGATCGCTTTCCAAGGTTCATCCAAGAAGGCGATCGCCATTGCTGGGATTACACTCAATGTTGGTCCCAAATTGGGAATCAAGTTAAAAAATCCCGCTAAAACCGCTAAAGCAAGTGCTGCCTTGACATGCAAAATTGATAAGCCAATCAGACTCATCACCCCCACTACAAAGATGGCAATGAAAGCGCCTGTAATCCATCCCTCCAAAGAGACTTCACATTTATCTAAAATCCCATCTACCCGCCGCCGATAAAATGAGGGGAAAAGCCGCACAAATACTTTGCGATAAGCTATGGGGTCGGCTAACATCATTCCTGTTAAAACCAACACTAGCAAAATCTTGAGGACGACTTCTAAAGAACCAGATACAAAAGCAAAGGAGTTTCCCAATAGCCGATTGGCGAAGGGCTGTACTTGTTGGATGAGACTATTGATATCTGGGATATAAGGAACTAACTGGTCAGGAATACGAGTTCTCAGGGCATCAAGCCAACTATTAAAGCGTCCAAACCCTTTAGGAACTTGATAGGTTAGTTCTTGAAACTGCTGGGCAAATGGCGGCACAATTAGCCAGAAAAAACCCACGACACCTGCGAAAAAGATAGCTACTGCTAGGAGGACGGCGAATCCACGCCTCATCCCAAATCTTTGAAAGCGTTTAGCTAGGCGATTTAAGGTGGTGGCTAACACAACTGCGGCAAACATCAGCAAAAGCACTTCCCGAATTTGCCACAGGATGTATAAACAAAGAAGTATGGCGATTAAGCCGATCCATTGACCCAGGTTCACAGGCTAACTCCCAACGGTTGGCGAGATGCAATTTTATTGTAATTCAGCTAGATTAGCTGATTTTAGGAACTTGTGCGTAAATGGTTTGAGTTAGTTTTGTTTTTGTGCTTGAAATCGCCACAGGAGAGCGATCGCTACGATCGCAATCGGTAACAATACTATAATCAGCGCGTTGGTTGCTGTCGCCGGAATTGGTAGACTTGGCCCTGCATACTTAATCAATACTGATAACAAAGCCGAGAGTATAAGCAGTTTCAGAATTAATCCTAGTTGATTTTCCATAAAAGTACGGCAATACAGATTTTTGTGGTACATACAAATTTGCGCTGTACCGTGTAGTTTCTAGAATAAACCCACAGATACAATCCTTGTCGTTTTCACAAAAATATAATTTCTAGGACCTGTCAGGAGCGAAGGATGTGAGGCGCGATCGCTATTGCACTTTGTTAGTGCTGTCTGAACCACAGACAGCAGATTATACACTATTAAAGCTATACAGAAAGTAACCAAAGCAGCCTTTGAGTAATTTAAATTAAGCACAAAGGAATGCAGAGTTTTACCAAACTTTATTTGCTCCGAACTGGCTCAATTCTATATTTAGCTTTAATCAACTCAGGCAATTCTATCAAAAATTTTTTCACTCTAGCTTGAATATATTTAGAATTTTTAGGTACACGTTTAGCTATATACCTTAAGAAAGCAATCTGATAGCCAAACTTATATTTAATTGCGGAAAATATATTAGACTTGACCTGGTTAGCTAAACCTTTGTCTAGATTTTTTAACTTTGATACTTCACGATGATATACGGGATGTTCTCCCCAAACGCAGGCAAAGTGTACAAGAGCAGGAGACACTACCTGATTGTATTTTTTAAAAGTAGATTGACCTGTAATCGCATCTATATTAAAAGAACCACGAAGACCGATAGGTGTTCGCATCATCTGACCATGATCTTCAAACATACTTTGATTGTGTAGCATCATAGCTAGACCAAAAATACGTTCATCATTAGGGCCATCACCACGAAATTCACTAATACCTAGCTTTTTCCAGTCCCTTGCCAATTCTAGTGCTGTTTCAAAAAATGCCTTAGCAGTATCGTTTTTTTCAAAATAATAGAGACCTCCATTAAATCTAGGTAATTTTGTGAGATTAAATCGTTTGAGTGTGTCATCTACATCAATGAACTTATCTTTATCGCCTGCTTGAAGATATACATTACCTGCCACACTAAAACTTCTGCCTTTAAAATCATCAAAAATAAAGTTAATATCCCTCACTGCTATGCAATCACTATCAATAGAAAGTGTATATTTAAATGGAGAATAATTATATATATGAAGCTTTTGTTTTACGTTAGAACCGTATTCATATTTAATATTTATAACGTAATCATAAAGTCCTAGTAAATCTTGATCTTTCTCATTATCAGTAACAATAGCACGCAGAACGTTTGGGGAATGAAGACGTAGAGAACGTGCTAATGACTTTGCCATTTCGAGATAATAAGATGCTCCGTAAGCATAGGTGATAATGCCACGTTGTGAAATAAACATTATGTTTTATTAATTAACAGTATCCAAGCTTTAGTTGTCTAGCTGCATTCTAACTTACACGCTAAAGGATAGATATCTAATAATATCAACTAAGCTTAAATTATCTATAAAGTGTCCGTAAAGTCTAGTCAAAATTTTATTTATATCTGTTTAAACAGACCTAGTTAGTTGCCTTTATAAAAATGAATATGTACAGCAATAAACAACCAATAAACAACACAGGTATCGGATTTTATATTCATCTAACCCTAAAATTAAATGTAGAAAATAGATTTTTATTACATTTATTAACTTGATATTGAAATCATTGCCAGAAACTAGCGCGATCGCTGGTAGTATACTTACTGTTAGTCTGGCTTTGCTAGTAAACACAAAGCAGTAGGCTGGGTGCGTTACAGCGTTAAGCCTAATGCACCCTTTAGTTGAGACAATTGTTACTATCTTGAAAGTATTCTTTGCTAATTGTGTCAGTAGGGAAATAATGGTTGTTTTCAACAACTACGGTATTATCGTTCTGGGCTAAAACTGTGCGGTTTTAAATTGCTTTTGGCATAATAAATAACTTTGTGATTAAAGTTTACATATATATTTTGAAACTTCCACAGTTGTAAGCACCCGGCGACTAGAAATCGCTAAAGAATCTGTCTGAACATGAGTTGGGCAAACAACCCTGGCTGATTTGCCAAATCAGTGAAACTACCTTGCTGTACTATCTTGCCAGCTTGAAGTACGTAAATTCGGTCAGCGTTTTGGATGGTACTAAGGCGATGAGCGATCGCAATTCTCCTCACTAACTGCTCTAAGCTTTGACTGACAATTGCCTGGGTTCTATTATCTAAGGCACTAGTCGCTTCATCAAATAGCAAAATCCTGGGTTTGAACGCCAACGCCCTCGCAATCAACAGCCGTTGTCGTTGTCCGCCAGAGAGATTACTACCTCCTTGACTCACCACTGTATGGATTTGCATTGCCAAGCTTCATCCATCGTTAGAGACTTTGAATTTTTCCCTGACTGCAACGGGAAGGGGGTTAGGTTTTTCGTGGATCTTTCCAGATGACCTGAAAAGTCAGAATCCAGCAACTTTACGGAACGCTTTTTTACGTCAAACTCAACCAGCCAAAAACTTGTTCAACAGTCAGTTCCAATTCGATACCCTCAAGAATGGGTAATTTATCAGCACCTTCGTATAATTCCACTCGCTGTCCAGGAAAAATCCCCAGCACACTTTCGTCTTCTGGGTTGATTAACCAGCCGAGTTCAGTACCATTGCGCGAACAATGCAATAACTTACTCAACACTTTTTTTAACCTTTGGTCTGGGGAAAGAATTTCAATTGCCCAGTCGGGATGAATTTCAAAGCGATTAACAATTCTGCCAGATGGAGTTTTAGGAATTCTATCCCAGCGAAACACAGACACATCAGGGACGATCGCAGCGCCACCAAAAGTACAGCGTAGTTCGGGTAAAGCCAAAGCAATTTTTTGCCTTTCGGTTATCTGATTGATGACATGACAAGATTCTCCCCGCAGTAGGCTATGTTCACCTTGGGGCATGGGTTTTTGAATGATTTCCCCGTTGATAAAATCTGATGCTGGCTCAGTTTCTGGCAGTTTGAGGAACTCTTCTAAAGTTAGTTGGGGTTGAGTTGCGATCGCCATAAGTGAGTGAAATAAAGGGGATGGTTTTATTATGCGCGTTAGCCAAGCTCACCGCAGGCATCGCCAAGTGACAGAGATTTTGGCAGAAAGTGCGATCATCGGCATAGCATCTTATCTTTACGTCTTTGCATGAGACTACCCCCGAATTACGAATTAGCCGAATCCTCAGTTTCCCGCAACTCCTCCAATTCCTCTGGCGTGAGGGGATTATTTCCTGACTTCAGTGCTTCTATCCAGCGTAACCGTCGCTGCTTCACATCATTTGAGTAATCAAGTGCGCCACTGTCTACAGCAGCCTGAAAGTCTTCTAATGCCCCTGCCAAGTCGCCAGTTAAAACTCTAGCCAGCCCTCGACTGTCTTGATAGTTTTTATTGTCAGGGTCTAAGGTAACAGCTTTTTCACAGATTTTGAAAACACCTTGAGCATAACCGTGTAAACAGCCAACCCAGCAAATCCTATTTTGAAATTCAGCAGAGTTTCTCAAACCAGGGTCAAATATTTGGGCTTGCTTGAAAGCTTCCTGTGCTTCTTTAATTTTGCCTTCTCTCACCCAACTGATGCCCTGACTCAAGGCAACCACAGCCCCAAAAGCTTTGTCTTGGGCTAACTCTGGAGATACGTTTACTGCTTCATGCAGCCCTATTGCATTGAGCCATTTTGTGTCACTGTTCCATACAAGTGCTTCAAGGTTGGCACGGCTGAGGTTGGCACGGCTGAGGTAGGCACGGCTGAGGTTGGCACCGATGAGGTCGGCACGGCTAAGGTTGGCACGGCTGAGGTTGGCACGGCTGAGGTTGGCACGGCTGAGGTTGGCACCGATGAGGTCGGCACCGCTGAGGTTGGCACCGCTGAGGTTGGCACCGCTGAGGTCGGCACGGCTGAGGTCGGCACGGCTAAGGTTGGCACCGATAAGGTAGGCACGGCTGAGGTTGGCGCCGATGAGGTAGGCACGGCTGAGGTTGGCACCGGGTCGGCACCGCTAAGGTTGGCACGGCTGAGGTTGGCATCGCTGAGGTCGGTACCGCTGAGGTTGGCATCGCTGAGGTCGGTACCGCTGAGGTTGGCATCGCTGAGGTTGGCACGGCTAAGGTTGGCACGGCTGAGGTCGGTACCGCTGAGGTCGGTACCGCTGAGGTTGGCATCGCTGAGAAATAGTCCTAAGTTGTCGCTAAAGGCAGAGACACTAAGGCAATGGCTATAGCCGATAATACCGAGTAAGCGTTCTGAGTCAAATTGATCGTTATTAGGTTCACCGCAGGGGTGAAAGGTAATTTTGTCTTTGAGGTCGTCTTTTGTTTGGGCATAGCGATGTAACTCTAGAAGCAAAATCATCACATTCAGCCCTGTATACACATCCACCTGACGCAATCCCAACTCAATTTCTCGCTCTGGTAATTGCTCCCGCAATTGTTTTTTCTTTATTAGAGGCAGGTTTGCATCTTCTGCATCAATAAATTCCCCATCGCACCAACGGAAGTAGAATTGCACTAATCTTTGAAAAAGTTGACACAAGCGTTCTACATCGTGAAATTCTGAACTCTCAGCCAACAACCCCATCAAATATTCCACAATCTCAGGCGTTAAATTCCCATACCCGAATAAATCGTAAATCTGCTTATCCATTACCTCCGTGGTAATAAAGTCACGTTTGCTTACCTTGGTTATCCAATCTACAAAGCTTTTGAGTAACCGTTCCGCGAATAAAAACTCGCTAAAACTCTTGTGAACAAACTCAACTGAGCCGCCTTTATCACCGGAGGCTGGTTTAATATAAAATGCCGTCAACAGGTTATTGAGTAGCTTATCTTGTTGATTTTTTTGGGAGGCATTCTCCTGTCTGGCATCCTGAATTAACTTTGCAGCTGGGTTGTTGCTGTCTTTGAGCCGTGCTTCTAACATCGTCACTCTCGCAGATTCATTCCCAGACTGCACCACACACAAAGCGGCTTCCGTGAGAAACTGCCGTAAATCCTCACTCTCTAATCCAGTCAAGCGGGAGTTATCATTCTGATTTTCACTGTCACGCTGTTTTTCTAGTACCCACTTCACCGATTCGTCATAAATGCGGATTTTTGCCTTAATACCCTCTGCGTCTGCAAACATTTGGACATTGAGACGGTTCTCTCGGTGCATCCGTGCCAGTAAATAAAGCAGTAAAGGTTCTCGTGCTAGGTTATCTTTGACTTCATTAGGGCAGGCCAGCAAAAATTCTTTAAACTCACCCTTGTTAACTTGAGCCGCAATTGCCCATTTTTCCAGCCATTTTTGCTGAAGTGAGTCATCCATTGGCTGAAGTTCGACGCGCTTCAAGCTTTTGGTTTGTGAAAGTAGCCGCTCAATTCCTTGCAGCGCTAGGGGACGACCAGTAATCAAAAACTGATGATGGCAAAGGCGGTCTTTTTGAAACTGTTCCACTTGTTCCAGAAATTCTTTCAAGCCGCCACTGGCTCGTCCTTCTAGTAATAACTCGTCAAACCCATCTAGTAAAAACAAAAACTGAGTATTTTTATCTGTCAGCCAGCCTGAATCACTGGTGACAAAATCAAGGTGTTGTAAATAGTTCTCTAAAGTATCAGTTAAGTTATCTTTTAGTACGCGCAAATCTCGCAACCGAATCAAAATTGGGGTAAAGCTAGGATGTAATTCGCGTTGTACCCAATCGGCAAACATCCGACAAAAGACACTCTTACCACGTCCGGCTTCGCCCTGAATAAACAAAACTTGTTTGTGTCTTGTATCTGGGTCATTCAGTATTCCCTTAACCCATTCTTCCAATTCAACATTTGCATTGTCTTTGGCATCCAGTTCTTTGACTTGCAAAGATACATACAAATCCCGAAATGTAATATGGGTTTCATCAAAAATGTTTTCTTCTGGCTTTGGTTTAATTACCTGTTCTAAATAATCTTCAATATTCAGATTTTTCTCTAGCTTTTCTTTTCCTCCGGCGCTATACCATTTCCAAAGTTTGTCCGCTTTCTCTCCGACTTCTACCAATGCCTCTTGCATATTTTCATCGGTGTGACGCGCCACCCTTTCAGTGAAGGTTTTTGCTTCTGCCTCGAATAATCCGGCTTCTTGCAAGCGTTGCTGTAAAATCTGATTAAATGATTCTGCTAGTTGAGATTCGTGAAAATAGAGAATAGCTTTTTTCACTTCCCGCTCATCAAATTCTTGCTCACCTAATTTCTGAATCTGCAAAGCTAAAGTCTTAGAAGCTTCACGGTTTTGATCAATTTTCTGAAGTAATTCCGAATCTTGTTTGAGAATATCCTGAAAGCTATCTATGTAGGCAGCTTGACTAACTAGTAGCACACAGTTTTCTAAACTTGGCTCTTTGTTGGTTGCATCAATAATGAACTTGAGGATGGTAATGGCGACGGGTGCAAAGGGAATCACTTCCTTGGTAATTTGACCGAGAGGAGAATTAAATACATCTAATAGCGACGAAATCTGCTCTACATAAGGTTTGAAGTTTTGAATATTGGGTTTTTGCTCTTTAATTGCTTTTGCCAAATCAAGCACGGCTTTAGCTGCTTCGGCTCCAGTCTTTGTTACCTCTACGCTTTGTCCCCAGTTCAAATCCTGAATGTTTCGCAAAAACTTCCAGAGTTTCGTCATCGCCATAGACTATTCTCCAACAGCATTAATTTGGTAAAAAGGTAGTTGTATAAAGCTTCTCGTTTGTATGCAATAGATTTTGACCTCACTTCCATTCCTCTCTCCTAAAAGGAGAGAGGCTTTGAATTTTACTCCCCAACGCTAGTAGGGAAGGGGTTGGGGGTTAGGTGTATATTGCACTTAACTGAGAACTGCTATATTACTTAACTCATAGTCAACCAGCTAAAAACTTGTTTAACTGTCAGTTCTAATTCGGTATCTGTGAATGTAGGCAACTGATAAGTTATTGTATATAATTTCACTTGCTGCCTGGAAACGCTGTTAGCAGAGTTTTAAGTTTCACACAGAGGCGCAGAGGCGCAGAGAGTTTTTAAATTTTGTTGTTCACGAGTATCAAAGACTCTCCCACGAGTATCAAAGACTCTCCGGCGAGTATCAAAGACTCTCCCACGAGTATCAAAGACTCTCCGGCGAGTATCAAAGACTCTCGCACGAGTATCAAAGACTCTCCCGCGAGTATCAAAGACTCTCTCGCGAGTATCAAAGACTCTCGCACGAGTATCAAAGACTCTCCCGCGAGTATCAAAGACTCTCCCGCGAGTATCAAAGACTCTCCCGCGAGTATTAAAGACTCATCAACAGAATTCAAAGACTGGATAATTACGAATTACGAATTACTTTTAACTTCTTTGCCAAATTTTAATCGTCTTATCCAAACTCCCGCTAACTAACATCTCACCGGATGCTGTGAAAGCTAATGCTGTGACTATATTGCCATGACCTGTAAACGTACCCAGCAATTCTCCGGTTTGTAAATGCCATAATTTGATAGTTTTATCAGCACTACCGCTAGCAATAATTTGTCCATCGGGACTTAAAGCGATCGCATATACTCTATCTCTATGCCCTTTAAGGGTATGAAGTAATTCCCCAGTCTCCAATTGCCAAACTTTAATCGTTTGATCCCAGCTACCACTCACGAGGATTTTACCATCTGCACTGATTGCTAAAGAACAAACGATGTGAGAATGACCCATGAGGGTATGCAGTGGTTGTGCATCCTTTAAACTTTTGATCCCCGTTTGGGGTAAGGTGCGCCAAACTTTGATTTTGCGGTAGCTACCTGTAACCAGAGTTTCTCCGTCTCGACTTAAAACCAGGGAATGAGCAGCTGTATCATCTAAAGAAAGTGCGATCGCTACCTGACGTTGCATCAAATCCCAAAAGAGAATTTTTCTGTCATCTCCGCCTGTCGCTAACATTCTGCCATCTGGGGTGAAAGCAGCACACCGCACTACCCCATTATGTTTGTGCAAAATATCTATCAAGTCTAAAGCGCCTACGTGCCAAAGCTTAATTGTCGAATCTGCACCGCAACTCACTAAAGTCTGTCCATCTGCACTAAAAGCTAGGGAATTCACTTCATCCACCAGCCCAGATATTACCCAAGGATACTCTGATAATGTCTCTATTAATTCACCCTTGCTTAAATCCCAGAGTTTTGTCTCTCCACGACTACCACTTGCCAATATGGGTAAGGCTTTGCCATTGTTACACCCAGAACTGAAAGCTAGGCAATTAATACCTCTGGTGTGTCCTTGCAAAGTCTGCCAGCATTCCCAGTCACCGACTATATCCTTGAGACAATGTTCTGATGGTAGAGTCTGTATTGTATGTGCGATCGCTCTTGAGTTAATTACTGGCGACGTGTCTTTTTTACCCATAAGTGATTCTAAATACCAACTCAACCCCCCTGCATATAACAAATTACTCGGAGTGACATACAATTTTGGTTCGCTAAATTCAAGTTGATTTGTAGGTAAAAATCCCGTTATTATGCTTTGCTTCTCGTAACCTAAATTACCTGTAGATGGATAAAACAAACACAGAAAAATTAATACTTGGTGATTTTTTAAATCTTCTTGAGTAACCGACCACCTAATTTTGTCTTTCTTAATACCATTAAAACTTTCTCCATCAGCAACGTAAACTTGAACACTTAGCTGAGGACGATCCTTGAGTATATAAGGAAATTTACTTTCGCCACCCAAATTCCCCTCATCATCTAAAATCATGTTTTGCAAAGTATCTTGTGACACCTTTTTTACTAACTTGCCCAAGCGTTCAGTTATTACCCTGTCAACAATATGCTCTCGTAAAAGATAATCTTGGGCTTGTTGTTGGAAGTATTTGGGAAAAGGTATCGTCCAGTCAGGAGGCTCAGGATATTCCGGCGGTGTCGGCGGCGGATTTTTGGCGAGAACTTCTGCTTGTTGGCGAGAAAGTTCTTGGAGTCTAGCCAATGGCTCGCCCCAAAAGGCCATAACTTCAGTGTGACAACCTTTAACTTGACTTTCCAGCAAAGATAAGTCATAAGTTTTAGGTTTTTTCACACGTTGAAGGAAGTCAGTTTGTTGAGCTTTAAGTAAGCTAATCCAATCCATCTGCATTCTTGCGGCAAACTATTGCATACCTACGGTAAGCTATACAAATGCAATTACTCAAGTTTATAACCTTAGTTAATTAAAAATTCAGTAATATTAACAGTCTAATAAAACACAGCCATTAACAAATGTTTCCGTGAAAGAGATAGATGGATAGCACTTAGACATTTCATGAACTGATGCGGTTGAAGTATATAGAATTAGATGATATCAGTCAATTCTAACGGAGATGGATAACGAGATACTGTTTTGCTAGAAACACTTCTAGCTGTAAAAGAAAGTTGAATTTGAGACGGATTTCAAAGATTGCAGTAACCTTAAGTTAACAAATACATACACAAAAATAACGTAGTACAGCACGGCAGAAGTAAATCACCCATTCCAAATCAATGAAACCCTTGCAGTATAGTAATTACGAATTACGAATTACGAATTATTTTAACCTTTGCGTTTTGGTTGTCTGGGTGTAGTACTTACATCAGAAGAGTTACCAAAAGTATCCCTTGCTTCAATCTGTTTAATTTTCATTTGCAAGTTCAAGTCATCACTGCTAACAATTGTTTCTAAATTCGCTAATCTTTGCTCTAGCAGTTCTATTTGCTGTTGGTGCAAATAGTTAGTTTTGGATTTTTGCTCATCAGAACGCCAAACAGCAACTGTACCAACAGCTGCGCCACCAATAGCAACTAAAGGAAGAATAGCACCGCTTCTAGTAACGGCTGACAATGGGACGCAAACTCCCAGAATGGCTACTGTAATTACCCAAATTCTTGTGGTAGCAGATAATCTGACATCTTGGTATTGTTCTAGATTGGGTTGAGATTTTTTAGCCATAAGTCAATCCATTGAAAAGTTATTTTCTACATTTGCACAAATGTTTACTGAAAGACTTCCTACAATTGGATTAAGTATAATTGCTATCCTAATATTTTTGTAATTATAGTTACTCAGTTATTTGCGATCGCTAGATTGGGATTGTTAGGAGCATTTGCACCTGGGGAATAGAAAAATTTTCTGAAAATGATATTAGGAAGAACCAGATGACAGTTCGTGCTTTTTTCCAAGCTGCTAAAATCGAGGGTTTCCAGTCTCCTTACGATACCATTCACCTGAAAATTCTCTATCCAGTACAGATGTCGAAGGGTAAGGTAGAAAAAAATAGGGGAATTTTGCCAGTTGATTTAGAAAAGGCACCTTTTCCAGTAGTGATTTTCTTCAACGGCTTTAACTGTGATGCTCAACAATATCAATGGTTGGCAGTTAAACTCGCTGAACGTGGACTAGTAGTGATTCTCTTTAACTGGATTGCGGAAATTATACCAGGAATAATTAGTCTGAATCCAGGGGTTGATTTTGAAAAGATGAAACCAACAATTTATCGTAGTGTTCCCACTGCTTTGGCTTTGCCAACACTGCTAGCGAAAGTGGAGCAGTTACAGTCTGAGGGTATTTTAGCTGGAATGCTTGATCTGCAACGAATAATTTTAGGTGGACACTCCGCAGGTGGTAGAGTAGCAATCGAAAATGCTGATTCCCATTTTTTCCCTCAAGTTGCAGCATCTTTTGGTTATGGCTCACACACTATGGGATCGTTATTATTAGGGTATGAAGCAGGTACTATCTTACCCTTACCAGACTCCCTACCACTTCTACTGATGGGAGGAACCTGCGATGGAGTGATTGCTTACAGCAGCGATCGCTATGGTGTAAGTCCTGGAAATACTACCACCCCAGTCATCCGTACATTCCAAGAAGCAATTACTGGAGGACGAAATGACAGCTATCTAGTACTTTTGGATGGGGCAAATCACTTTTCGATCGTTGATCAGCCAGACTCCACCTTAGATACACCCTTGTTGGACTTTCCCGCCACCCAACCCCAAGAAAGCTTCCGTTTGCTGATGGGTGAAATCATTAGTTTGTTTATTGACACTCATGTTCGCCACCAACCCGAAGCATCCCAGTTGCTTGAGCAATTATTGAATACTGCCAATCCTCTGATAAAATCCTTTGAGCGTAAATAGTTAAGTTTATTATGACAAGTGCATCTTATATTTTTCTGGCTGGGGCAAGTCGCGGTGTTGGTCGAGAAATTGCTCAATATCTCACAGCGCAACAGCTAAAGGTCAAAGCACTCCTGAGAACAGCAACAGTTGCTAGTGAACTAGAAACAATGGGTATTGAAGTAGTTCAGGGAGATGCCTTGAATGTTGGCGATGTAGAACGTGCCATCCAGACAGATGAACCTATTCACACTGTTATCAGTACAATTGGCGGTTTACCATCAGATGTAGAAAGGCCCGATTACCCTGGTAATAGAAATCTGATCGATGCAGCAGTTAAAGCTGGAGTGCAAAAGTTTATTCTTGTATCTTCCATTGGTACTGGCAATAGTGTTGTTGCTGCGTCACCCCAAGTTTTACAGGTTCTGGGAAAAGTTTTAGCTGAGAAAGACAAAGCTGAACAACACTTAATTGCCAGTGGACTCACCTATACAATCATCCGTCCTGGTGGACTCAAGTCAGAACCAGCAACGGGTAATGGCGTTTTAACCGAAGATCCGCAGATTATTGGTAGCATCAATCGTGCAGATGTCGCCCAGTTAGTTGTTCGCTGTTTAAATAGCCAACACGCCAATCATAAAATTTTGTCAGCCGTAGACCGAAATATGCTGTTTGGGCAAAGAGAATTTGCAGAATTTAGTTTGGGTTAGTGCCCCTAAAGCTTTTTTTCAATGCCCAATGCCTTTTAGATCAACTTGTCAGGTGTAATGGGTAAATCACGGATGCGCTTACCTGTGGCATGGTAAACTGCATTGGCGATCGCAGCTGAAACACCTGTGATCGCAATTTCGCCTACACCTCTTACACCTGCTGGGTTGAAGTTGAAGTCAGGTTCGCCGACGAAGGTCACCTGAATGCGAGGAATATCTGCATGGGCTGGGAAGTGATAGGTAGCAAGGTCATAAACCACGGGGTAGCCGATGTTTGGATCAACTTGGCACTCCTCCATTAAGGCTTGCCCAATACCCATGATCACGCCACCACGGACTTGACTGGCTGCTGTTTTAGAGTTGATGATTCGCCCGATATCCATCACTGACACCCAGCGCGTCACCCGCAAACGTCCGATTTCTTCATCCACGCTGACTTCGCAAAAATGTGCGCCCCAAGATTGGAAGGACCATTCCTTGGTTTCATCGCCAGGAGCAGAGGATGCTGTGGCCTCAATTGCTGCCTGGCCGGACTGACTCAGATTTGCAAACGCCTCTTGTACAGTCTTAGCATTAGCAGTTTTCAGAACTTGCTCACAAGCTGACATGACCGCCGGGAGGAGAGATGCTGTCATCATGGAACCAGCCGCCATGCCTCCATCTGGTAGTAAGGAGTCGCCCAACTCTACTTGTATCTGTTCGACGGGTAGCCCCAATTCATCTGCTGCTGTGGCCGCAACAACGGTATATGCGCCAGTGCCCATATCATTCCCGGCGGTGAGAACATGGGCAGTACCATCTGGTAGCAGCCGTACCTTGACTGATGCTGCACCTCGCCTGCCAGGGTAGGTTGCTGCCGCCATCCCCCAACCAACGAGTTTACCATCGCGTGTCAAAGAACGGGGCTGTTTTGGTCTGTCTTTCCAGCCAAATTGCTCCGCACCCAAGAGCAAACAGTCAGCAAAATGTTTGGCTGAGAATGGCTGACCTTCGCGTTGGTGTTCTTTAGTTTCATTTTTCAGGCGCAGTTCTACCGGGTCAATCTTTAGCATCCAGGCCAACTCGTCCATCGCTGACTCCATCGCCCACATCCCAGGATTCTCTCCTGGCCCGCGCATGAATGTTGGTGTACCGATGTTCAGCACTCCTAGTTCCTGCTTCAGTTGCAAATTCGGCGCTGTGTACATAACTGGCGTGACCGAGGTACAGGGTTCTGTAAAGACATCCACTGGTGAGGTACAGGATTTAACCTCATGGGCGATCGCAGTTAAACTACCATCAGCAGTTGCTCCCAAGCGCATAGTTTGCTCGGTTTCGGAGCGGTGTCCGGCGTTCGCTGTCATTTGCCGTCGGCTGAGGACGACTCTGAGAGGACGCTGAAGTTCACGGGCAGCCGCAGCACAGAGAATACCGTGGGGCCAGGGAAAGGCTTTAGAGCCGAAACCTCCACCCAAAAAAGGTGTGACGACATGAACCTGTTCAGTTGGCAGTCCAAAGAGTTGTGCATAGGTGCGCTGGCTTCCCAACACCCACTGGGACGGTTCGTAAACAGTGAGTGAGTTTGCATCTTGCCAGTGGGCAATGATCGCATGGGGTTCCATCGCCGCGTGCAGTTCGATGGCTGTCTTGTAAGTGGCTGTAAGTTTCGTTGTTGCACTCGCCACCCCTGCCGCAAAATTCCCCTTTTCAAACTTTAGCTCTTGACCCAACTGCGGTGGTGCCTCCTTGAAGGTGGCGAGTGCAGCTTCCACGACTGGCTTTTGGCTTGTGTATTCCACCTTGACCAAATGCGCTGCATCACGCGCCCGCTCGAAGGTGTCTGCTACTACCAAACCGATAATTTGCCCTGCATAGTGAATTTTGTCATCCGACAACGGCAGACGAGCCTCGTAGATTTTCGAGGTCATCAAGTCGTTGGCTGGCATAAACACTTTCGGCGAGTTTTTATGCGTGAAAACATCTATGACACCTATTGCCTTTTCTGCCACACTGGTGTCGATGTTTTTAATTTGCCCATTGGCAATGCTGGCGGTGACAAGATAACCGTGAACCAGACCTGAAATTTGATGTTCTGCGGCGTAGGTTGCCGTGCCCGTAACCTTTGCCCGTCCGTCCTTGCGATTCACGGCAGTCCCAATTACTTTGTTCATACTACGCCTCCTCCTTTAGCTGACACTGTGAGTGCGCGACGAATTGCCCGCTTTGCTAAGTCAACTTTGAAACTATTATGAGTTAATGGTTTAGCTTCTTGAAGTGCAATTTCTGCCGCCTGTTGAAACGTTGCAGTATTGGCACTCTTGCCGATCAAAAACTTTTCTGCTTCCTTTGAGCGCCAAGGTTTATGGGCTACACCACCCATTGCCAAGCGCACATTCTGAATCTGCTCACCCGCCAACTCAACCGCAGCTGCCACAGAGACTAACGCAAAGGCATAGGAAGTGCGATCGCGTAACTTTAGGTAAACCCCTGATTTGGCAAACGGCACTGGGGGCAGAACCACAGAGGTAATCAACTCACCTGGCTCTAAGTTGGTATCTCGCTGGGGTGTGTTCCCTGGTAGTCGGTGAAAGTCTGTCAATGGTATTTGCCGCTTCCCGTTGGGGCCTTCCACAACAACAACAGCATCCAGAGCCGCAAGAGGGACACACATATCCGAGGGTTGAACTGCCACGCATTGGTCACTGGCCCCAAGGATAGCGTGCATCCGGTTGATCCCCGTTGCTGCTGGACAGCCGCTTCCCGGTTGCCGTTTGTTGCAAGGGAAGGCGGTATCGTAGTAGTAGGGACAGCGAGTGCGTTGTAGTAGGTTGCCCCCTACGGTTGCCATATTGCGGATTTGCTGAGACGCACCAGAAAGAATCGCCCGGGACAGGATTGGATAATCGCGGCGAATATCAGGATGGTCTGCCACTGCTGTGTTAGTTACCAGCGCTCCAAGGCTCAGACCACCCTCACTTGTCCGTTCAATGCGCTTCATCTCTAATCGAGAAATGTCGATAAGTTGCGATGGCTCATCTAAGAAGACTTTGAGACGGTCAACCAAATTCGTACCGCCTGCAATCAATATCGCATTTTGGTCATTTGTTGCCCGTTCAACCGCATCTTTCACAGAAGTGGCACGGGTGTAAGTGAAGTTATTCATCTGAGCATCTCCTGGGGTTCATTGACCATCACAACTGCGGCAGGAGAGGGCGGTTTTTGTCCCATTACCTGCTGGACTGCTGCCACAATGCCGTTGTAAGCGCTACATCGACAGAGATTACCACTCAGTCGTTCCTGAATTTCAGCTTCAGAGAGTTCAGCCAACTGTGGGGGACTAGCCAAATCTGGGGTGACAACGCTAGCACAGCCACGTTTGACTTCATCAAGTAAGGCAACAGAAGCACAAATCTGTCCTGGGGTACAATAGCCGCACTGGAAGCCATCGTTATCAATGAATGCTGCCTGCACTGGATGGAGAGTATCGCCCTTCGCCAGCCCTTCAATGGTGACGATCGCCTTGTCTTCCTGCATCACTGCCAGAGTCAGGCAGGAATAAACTCGCTCACCATCGATTAGAACAGTACAAGCCCCACACTGTCCGTGATCGCATCCCTTTTTGCTGCCCACTAGCCCCAAGCGATCGCGCAGGGCATCTAAGAGTGTGACACGCGGCTCAAGGTCGAGGGTTTGCTGCTCACCATTAACAGTAAGTTTCACGTTTATCTCACCTGGGTTACTTTGGCTAGCTTCCTTTGGTATAGTTGCCTGATTGAGTAATGAGGGAGCGGCTATAGCTGTTCCGGCAGCAGTCAGTGCCTGTCCCAAAAAACCGGGTTGGGATGTTATTTCTGCCCTTTTTTTGTGTTCCATAATTCGTACTTCTAAATTGAATAATGCGGTAATTCTGAGAACTTAGGGATATGCATAGCTATTTAATATTGTGTACATAATTAAGGTCGAGTGCAGGTAAGAGTCTGGAGAAATAAGGAAAAAATCAGACAAAGTACGCTTACCCAAAGAGCCGGATCATCTTCTCAGCCGTGGATTTAGCATGATATTGCTGTTTGAGGCTAAATTCTCAGTTTTGGTTTTTAGGCGATGTCTACGACGGTCACTGAGCGCAGCCGAAGTGCGGGCTACGCCTACGCATTAGAAGTTCAGTCTAAAAGCTTGATTAAAACAATACCTTTGTTTTTTGCGTCAACCACTTCTGCTGGACTGCCTCTTTAGAAAAATATATTCTCAATACGTAGTATCCAGTAGTGGAGCGTCATTCATCAGTATTATTGACGTGGTAAGAGAAGTAAATCTGGCGTTGTAGAACACTGCGATGAATTTGGGCAAGCAGGAGAAATCAGCCTTAGTACAGCATTTCATTAATTCGTAGCGAATTAAATTTGGCAATGGCATAGCGTCCCTCTGCAATGGCAATACGTCCCTCTGCAATGGCATAGCATCCCTCTGCAATGGCATAGCGTCCCTCTGCAATGGCAATACGTCCCTCTGCAATGGCATAGCATCCCTCTGCAATGGCATAGCATCCCTCTGCAATGGCATAGCGTCCCTCTGCAATGGCATAGCATCCCTCTGCAATGGCATAGCATCCCTCTGCATTTAATAAACGATACGATTTTATGCAAAACCGTACTTAGTTGCTGCTAAATCATCCCAAATGCAACGCCGTAAATCTGAATTTTAAGCACGCCACCGGAGTATTTGACCCTTGACAGGATTCACAAATTCTCGTCCTTCAGCGACAGACCGAGCATACTCTCGCTTTAACTGGTAGTACCACTGCGCCTGCATATCTGAGTCCTTAATCAGTCGCAGCACAGGATTATATTGCAAACCAATTTGCTGCTTTTCCACAACCGTGCGGTCTTGACCAATGAAAGTCCGCGCCAGCAAATGTAGTAATGGTTTGAAAAACCCCACCCAAGGAAGTGTCCAGTAAAGAGCAAAAGTTACCTCTGTTTCTGTGTCTGAAATAGGTGTAACTGCGGTTAAATTAACGACTCGATGGTTGCCTATTGTGGTTTCTTCTATTCTCACGCCAGGTAAACGAAAAGAAATCTCCGTTTCCGGCACACCACCGCCAATCAGCCAGTATAATCGACCGCCATTCGCTGGCAATCGGTGTCGTCGCATCGTGAAGCCGTAGGGTGAAGCATCGAATTGCTTCACTTCCTCGTGCAGTTGCTCATTTCGCCACCACCAAGCGCGATGAACATAAGGTGAATGAGCAGGGTCCATCAGACCTACGACTGCATGATCTATAAAACAAGGGAATTTTACCACCTCTACGAACTGGTGAGAGCGATCGTCAAACCCTGGAATTACCGGAATTTCCATCTCAGAAGCCGGTTGAGGTTTATCGGGATCGGGCATATATATCCAGATATTTCCTTGGGCTTCGCGAACACTATATGACTGCACATCAAAGCGACTCAAATCCATTTGCTGCTCCTCTACAAGAGAAGGTATCGCAGTGCAGCGCCCAGCGGAGTTAAAGCGCCAACCGTGATAACAGCATTCAACTTCCTGCCCATTGAATCTCCCACAACTTAAGGGCACACCACGATGGGGACAAATGTCCGTCATTGCAGACACTTTGCCATCCTGACTGCGAACTAACAGCACCGGTTCTTCTAAGAAAATGCGGCTGATCATCATACCTGGCTTGATTTGATTGCTAGGCAGAGCATAGTACCAAGTATTACGTAATACAAAATTATCGTTATTTTTCATAACTTAATGGTGTCTGCCTTTGACACAATGAAAGTCCTGGTTTGTGGAAAGGAAGGTTATGTTGGAAAACATTCTTTCAGGTTTTAAATTGCTGTAGGTAAATTCAACTGATAGAGTTGTTGGTCGTGTTCGTAATTTTCTCAGATTTAGGTTGTTCTGGGATAACTACGAGTGTGAAGTTGCATTATTCGCCAGAAATTTGTACAAATACCGTTCTTTTACGCGGGCCATCCAACTCAAAAAACAACACAGATTGCCAGGTTCCCAGAGCTAATTTACCATCCACAATGGGAATTATCTCACTCGTGGTCAGCATCATTGCCATTAAATGAGAATGAGCATTAATCGGCTCATCTTCCGGAACATCTCTTAAATGCAAATCGTTATGCAAATAGCTGTTTGATTCTGGTGCTAATTTTTGCAAGAACACTTTTATATCTTCTAATAATCTGACTTCATTTTCGTTGATAGCTAATGCTGTTGTAGTGTGTCGAGAAAAGACTAAAGCTTGTCCATTTTTAATTGATGTTGAGGTAATAAAATCTTGAATTTGTGGGGTGATATTATGAATATTAATTTGTGGCTTAGTTTGAATTTCAATTAACTTATTAATAATTGGCATCTGTTGAATTTTATATTTGGGATTACAAACGAGGTACGCTAACACAGCTTAACGCCCTGATAAATTTAAGGAAAAATCTAAAATCCAAAATTGAATGACTCCTAACTCCTAACTATAGTTTCCAACCCCTGCACTAATCTCTCTATACCTTCTTTTACCGTCTCTTTTTGCAGCGCCCCATAAGCAACGCGTAGGTAGCATCCGTCATCCATACCAAAGGTTGTACCTGGAATAACTGCTACTTTATGTTCTTTGATCAGTCTTTTGACTAACTCAAAAGCATCCATCTGGGTATGAACTTTGAGGAAAAAATAGAAAGCGCCATTGGCAGGAATAATGCTACATAAGCTTTGTAGACGGTTAAGGGAGTCTAATACTAGTTGGCGTACTTGAGCGATCGCACCTATATTACTCTTCAAATACTCCTCTTTTGCTTGCAATGCCCCTAAAGCTGCATATTGAGAAATTACTGGCGGACAAATCAAAATTGTATCCTGGATTTTTTTGACGGCGACAAGCAAGTGTATGGGAATCACCATGTAGCCAATCCGCCAACTGGCAAAACCGTATGCTTTGGAAAGGCTAAAAAGAGAAATAGTATACTCGCTACTACTCCCAAATGCACCAGGGGAAACGTGTTTTACCCCGTTATAGGTAAAGTATTCATAGGCTTCATCGCTGATGTGGTAAATGCCGCGATCGCCACAAATTTGATTTACTTGGCGCAATGCGGCTTCAGAATAGACAACTCCAGTCGGATTATTTGGTGAAATCGTTACCACAGCCCTGGTTTTGGGAGTAATTGCTTGAGCGATCGCTTCTTTTCGCAGTTGGTAATTTTCATCTGTCGCAACTAATACTGGATGACAACCAGCCATTGCGATCGCCATTTCGTGGTTGAAATAGTAGGGCGTATTCAGAATAATTTCGTCGTCTGGGTTAGTGATAGCAAGAATGGCATTCATAAATCCCATATTGCTCCCTGCTGTCACAACGATGCAGTTTTCCTCGTTGATTTCAATCCCGTTGAAGGCTTGCAATTTTCCGGCAAGTGCTGTCAGCAAAGGGGGAATTCCCTCAACTGATTTGTATAAATTATTAGCTGGTTCGGCTAAGAATTTGGCTAAAAATTCTATGGCTTCATGTGGTGGGTTGTAAGAAACAACACCTTGTCCTAGAGAGATTGTTCCAGGAGAGTTTTTAATCAGTTCCCCAACCACAGGAATAATTGGCGACTGTACCGCCTGCATACGAGAGGTTAGGGATTCCATATTTCCTTGCCTATGTACCTGCCTTTAGTATCTCTTAATAGGGGAACAACCAACTAGTACAGTACGGCGGAAATAAACCACCCCTTCGGGTTCGGCAGTTCCTCATGGGGGGAACCCCCAAGACCGGACTGCCTCACCATTCCAAATTAATGATATGTTTACTCGTTAGCATCTCAATCCCCGAAGTAAAAATCAAAGTAAAAATAATTATTGTAGAAAATAGGGAGTCAGTGCTACCGACAGCAGCACTGACTCTCTATTTTGTAGTAAATTCAACTATCTATGGTTGAAGTCTTTAGTCAATCGAAATCTGCTGAGGGCCAGTGGCTTTGCCGTTATGTGCATCCGTTATGGTGTTGCTAGTGTAACTATTTGAGCGAATCTGTTTATCTAGCCAGCTTTTAACTGGATCATCTGCAAGATTGAGTCGAAGCACACCAGAGAAAAACCCACCCACAAATGAGACTGGATGCCGAGTAAATTCTCTGAATATAGGCGACAATTCATCAATGAACATAAAAAGGCTCCTGGCACTGCCGTAAAAAATTATTACTTCTTAATTAATCGTAACGTGTTAAAGGATTGGGTATGGGGCATTGGGGATTGGGTATGGGGCATTGGGCATTGGGCATTGATTATTCTCCTCTTTTTTACAGTCCCTAGCCCCTAGTCCCCAATCCACAGTCATTTCGCCTTATGAGCTTGGTTGCTGATCGGGAAACATACACTTATCAGAATCACAACCACTAGGGCCAGCCTCTGTCATTTCGCCTAAATCGTAGCGGCTTAGTACTGCACAGAAATCATCTGTTTTGCGCCGCGCTTTCACCTCTTGAGTCAAGCGATCGTAGGTTGATTTATTTATTGGTTCAAATGGCAAACGTGGGAATGATTGCAAATCGTCAAAACGCGCTAAAAGAGCCGCTGAAATATATCCTTCATCATTCTGGATGGTTTCGTAAATGCGCTGTCCCAAAGGCTCGATTTCATCAGAGCGAAGTTCCAAAGTAGCTGATGTGTTGTGAGTCACGTACCAACGTTGAACCTGGAGGACAAAATCAAATTGGGCTAAGACTGAAAATTTAGAAACATCAATTTCATCAGCCCCTGGTAAATCAGCCCAAGTCACAGAAACAGGTATTTCCACTAGCCATTCACTCACCCGTGAATCAAAGGGATCGTTAAGCAAATTGCCCTGTTCATCTTTGTCTGATTGAGAGGGAATGACGTTGTAACCATAGTCAATACAAGCTAAGGCTACTGGGTCATTTTTGCCGAAGGTGATTCGACGAATGAATCTTTGGGCTTTGGGAGGATGCCACCCTGAACTAGCATTAGTTAATAAAGCTTTAGTGCCACTGGGTTGGACTGTAGTGCAACGATTTGGACGCTTGAGATTGTGGCAATCGCAGTAATCCCAAACCACCCGATGTACAATATCTCTCCAAGAATTGAGGTATTTCTCTTCCTCACGCTTGAAAGCTAATCCTTGTGAAGTTGCAGGTCTTCCTTCTTCCCACCAGCGCAGCCAATCAACACCAAAAGCATGGACAAAGAAATCAAATAAACCTGTAAAAGAAACTCCCACAATCGGGTCTAATTCACGGCTGTATTGATAGCGTGGTTCCAGGAATTTGTGATTTAAAAGTGCTGCTACAGATAGCGCTCCGGCAGTGAAAGCTTCTTCCTGTTCTTTGTAATTATGTGGGTCGATTTGATTGAGATGAACCTCAGACAAATTGCAGTGGAAGTTACTACCGATGATTTCCATATTTGTTACCCTAGAGGCTTTTTATCCCCTAGTTCTACTGCTTGATTATTCGCAGTAGTTCCGCGTACATTTTGCAGATGTGACTTCAGATAATAAAAGTGTTTTTCACATCCGCCCCCGCACTCTTGGAGAGATTATATTCTAGACACAAATTTTTGATGTAATCTAGTTTCACTCTCTACGCTGTACGGTGTCAAAGGCTTTTTACTTCCTTTGATTACCACGGGATTAGCATCTCAGCTTTCCCCGTTTTTGCGAGGTTTTTAACGTGAGGCAAAATCAATTACCACACGGATTTAAACCATAACGAGCTAAACGATGTTCTAACTCATTAGCATCCAGATTTGGATAACGTTCTTTTAACCATTGTTTTGCTGTTCCTTGTTCATAAGCTTGCAAAAAATTTACTTTCACAGCCTGTGTTGGCAGTAAATCAATGTTCGATCGCGCTACGGCTTCACCAGCCCATTGAATTGCTCCCTCGCCGCTGTAATATTGTTTGCGGACAGCATCAACACATTCTTCTAAGGTCGGCTTACTGTGAAAAACTCTGGTATGGTTTGCCATCCTGAGTGCATCACGCTCTGGATCGATTCGCCAGTTGCCATTTTCATCTTGCTGCCATAAGTTATCTTTGGCATCGGCAAACAAACTATCTTGACTAGAACCTTGCCTCATACCAGCTGATCGCCTAATGTTACCGGCAACAATTGTGACAGCCCCTTGATCGATTAACAGACAGCATTCAACTGAATTTAATTGTCTTCCCACAGCTTTATTCAGGATGGAAGCACAACGCTGATAAAGTCCGGGCAATTTCACCGGATTTGCAACTCCTCCAAAGCCGTTGAGAGTTTCTCCTGCTTTGCGGACATCGCTGATATCAACTAATACTTCAACTTCTGCTGAAAATTGTTCATCAGTAGAGAGTTCTAATAAGGCTTGATATGATTCAACCCAACCTTCACGGCTATCTCCAACGTGAATAGTGACGTTATTGCCTTCTATATGAGTTTCAGTATATTCACGTCGCTTTTGGACAGGAGTGCTGCCAATTTCACCTTGTACAGTGACATTCAGTTGATTACGAATGAGGGGCAACTGGTTAATAAATTGTGGTTCTAAGACGGCTCCAGTACCACAGCCCATCATTGCCAGATCCATCATTAACCCGAAGGCACTCCAGTCTTCGAGATTGGTAGAGGTGCAATTATAAGCCCCGGAAAAATTTTTTGGCTTGGTTATCCAGTCTGTACCACCAACCCAGAGCCAGCGCCCACTAGGCATAGCTTTCAAGTTGCGCTGCATCTTATCCAAGATGACAGCTTCTTCTTGAGTTAGCTTTCCCAACTCGACTAAGCCGAGTAGAGTGCGATCGCATACCTCATCCCATGTTTCCCTTAGTCCCGCCTTTGTACGGCGGCTATAAGTTCTAAAAAATACGGGATTAGCAGCCGGTGCAGTTTCTGGAAACCTTGCACTCTGGCGTGTTCTTTCGAGATTCTGAACCATATATTAAGTGTCTTGTGTGCGGACAGATTATGACTATACGCCAAGTAGTTTGAGTATTAAAGATTGTCAAATTGTCCACTTTACGCTAGCTCTACTCTGCACTAATTACAACAGAAATTTATGATGTATAATGTCCCTGACCCTTGGGTAGGAAGTATATACCAAGTTTTAATTAGCACCATTGTTTTTAAGTTAATTATCTCTATCGCCTCATCTTCAGGTTGATTATCACTACTCAGTACAGGCTCAACCTTAGCTATCCGCTAACAGTACTCAGGACTCTTCATTACTTTTCCCCAACTCAGTGGTGACATTTAAACAAGTTGTGGCTGCAAGTTCAATCTAACAATTAATTCCGAACTCTTGGGAACTATAAATTGAGTTACAGGAAATTGATTATGAATGATGAATGGGAACCTCTAAATCCTGATGATGATGTTGTGCATTTTCATCAAGAAGCATTTGAAAATTTACCCCGAACTCAAATAGTGTTTCAGTTATTAAAGGAAGTCAAGAAAATTTGGGCAAAATACTGTACATCGTCAGGATCAAGAATATTTGGGGAAGGATTTGAATGTTATGTTTTAATACCTGGTCAACAATGGCGAACAGGCAAAATTAGAGTACGCCTAGAATTTTGCCCTGATGAAACTGAAATCGAAGACAAACCAGAAGAGAATGGATTAGAAATCAAACAGGAAAGCTCTCCGCTCGACGACCTTCGGCAGCAACTCAAGGAAAGTGAAAATTAATACCAAAATTGTAACCGTCGATGCACGTTGGTAGACACCAATATAATAGAAAATTATCTGTATCCGTGTGCGCTAAAAAAAACAAAATGGTATGGACTCCCCTACATGCAAAAATCCATCGCACAATTCGATCGCGCCACTTATTTGAGCGCAACCAGCGGCTATTAGTCGCTGTTTCCGGCGGACAAGATTCTCTATGTTTAATAAAATTACTTTTAGATTTACAATCCAAATGGGGATGGTATTTAGGTATCGCTCACTGCGATCATCGCTGGCGTTCTGACTCCGAAGCTAATGCTAACCACGTCGAAAACTTAGCTAAAACTTGGGGTATATCTTTTTATTTAGAAACAACGAATAAAGCGATAAATAGTGAAGCTGCTGCACGTGATTGGCGATATCAAGCTTTAAGTGCGATCGCTCAGGCAAATAATTATCAATATATAGTTACAGGACATACCGCCAGCGATCGCGCCGAAACTCTCCTTTACAACTTAATCCGCGGTACTGGTGCTGATGGCTTACAAGCCCTAACTTGGCAACGCTCTCTAATTACAGGCATTATATTAGTACGTCCACTTTTAGAAATTACTCGAATACAAACAGAGCAATTTTGTCAAGAATTTAAATTACCAATTTGGGAAGATTCCACCAATCAAGATTTGCAATATGCCCGTAACCGCATTCGCCAAGAATTAATACCATATTTGCGAGATAATTTCAACCCCCAAGTAGAATCAGCCTTAGCCCAAACAGCAGAACTTCTCCAAGCGGAAGTGGAATATTTGGAAAAAGCTGCCCAGCAGTTGCGGGAAAAGGCTATGGAAACGGGCATTGGGCATGGGGAATTGGGCATCGGGCATGAAGAAGATTCTCTTACTTCTTTTCTTCCCTTGAGGTTAAATCGTCGGGTATTGCAGAAAGCACCATTGGCGTTGCAACGTCGGGTGATGCGTCAGGTATTGCAGCAAATACTGACTGATGCGCCCAGTTTTGAACACATCGAAAAATTAACGGCTTTAATTATAGCGCCCAACCGATCGCAAACCGATCCATTTCCTGGTGGTGCGATCGCTCAAGTAGAAGGCGACTGGATCTGTTTGAAATAGTTTTGAGTATAGCCTTTATATAAAAAGCAGGAAAAATTTGTTGTGTCAAAGTTCAAATTGCTTTAGTACAAGCGTTTTGAATGGCAGTGTCGCTCACTCTCATTTTATGCTTGCGAGCGCAATTGGATCAAAAACAATCATTTTATTGAATATTTTTGATATTTCACCTTGGGTTTTGGGCTTATTAAATATACAAGGGTAAGTGCCTCTGTTATGCCAAGAAATTTGGCTTACATAACACAATTAACTACAAAGTCTACTTTTAAAGTATGCAGAGCCGAAACAAGATTAATAAAGATATAGTCGATAAAGCTTTAGAAGAAATTTTAACACCAGCACTTAAACCTTTTATTGAGCGCAAAATGAAGGAGAAATACGGCAACAATTGGTTGCAGAATGCAAGATTGGGTTTACAGGAATACCATATTGAAGGAAATGATCTCAACTGGAACGATCCTCAAGTGGTACTCAAACTAATTTTAAACCATTGGAACGATGTTTTTCGTAAGCCACAAAGGTTTGATCATTCTCAGCGCTGCCTAGTGAGTGAATTGCTGGATGTACGCAATAAAGTTAAGCATAATGATCTAAATCAGTTCGATTATGACTATACTTTTCGCGCATTAGACAGCATGGAGCGTCTTCTAACTGCTATTGATGACAAAAAAGCAGCCCAAGAAGTGAAGCAGTTAAAGCAAAAGTTGGGTTCACTACCATCAACGGTACAGATTAAAAAAACATCCGAAGTAGCTATTAGCTCTCAGCCTGGACCTGTTATAAATTATAATCAGTCGTCAGTTAATACAAATAATATTGATTGGAAGCAAGTTTGCCACACCATACTAGAAAAGCAGCAAGAATCTCAGCAAATTAGGCGCAAAGCAACAGCAATGGGATTTGAAGTAAATATTCATGTCCCACTAGGATTGGTAGAACGCAAACAGCAACAACGTCGAAATGAAAATGTTGAACGAGAGCAAGTGTATCAGCTACAGAAAGAAGCTATCACTAAAATTTACGCCCATAAGGAATTTCTAGAACAGGTAATTACTCAACGGAACGCAGGTAAAAATAAGCATATTGCTATAGTTGGGGAACCGGGAGCAGGGAAGACTACTTTACTAAGTGCGATCGCTTCATACATCAAAAACGAAAATCAAGACTTAATCATCTGTATATCTCTCGCCAGTTTGCAAGGGATGACTTTAGAAGATTATCTACTTAAAAAATGGCTCCCAGAAGCAATGGGATTAGTTAATACTGAATTTATCTCCACTCCAGAAATAGAGAATCAGCTAATTACACGTTTTCGCAAAGGTGGTATTTGGTTACTTTTAGATGGTGTAGATGAGATGGGTGCATCTTCACCAGTACAAGCATTAGCCAAAATTTCTAGAGAACTAAGGGGCTGGCCAGGACAGGCGCGGGTAGTACTGACTTGTCGCTTAAATGTTTGGGATGCAAATACCAACAATAATATATTGATAGATTTTCAGACGTATAAAACTCAGGAATTTCAGTCAGAAGAAGTTGAAGAATTTATTGAAAAATGGTTTACCTGTGCTGAGAATATACAGCGTGGTAAAGAACTACAGGCGAAATTAAAGGAACTAAGACAAGAGCGTATTCGTGAATTAGTGAAAAATCCTCTTAGATTAGCCCTATTGTGTCAGATTTTTTACAAAAATGGGCAAGGAGAGTTACCAGAAACAAAAGCTCAACTTTACGAGATATTCACTCGGTATTTTTATGAGTGGAAATCTGATGTAGTAGCTCAAGAGTTGATTGACTCTTATGAACTGCAACAAGAATTACATCAAGCATTAGGCAAATTAGCTTTAGCAGGAATTAACAGCAATTGTAGGTTTCGTTTGAAAGCAAGTCTAGCTGTTCAGGAAATAGGGGAAAAGCTATTCAAATTAGCTTGTGATGTAGGTTGGTTAAATTTGGTAGATAGAGATGCAGGTAATGATGAACCTGTATATGCTTTATTTCATCCCAACTTTCAAGAATATTTTGCTGCGTTAGTGATTGATAACTGGCATTATTTTCTTAATCATGTCCCCCAAAATCCAGAAGATGGTATTTATCACATTTTTGAACCTCAATGGCAAGAAGTGATTTTGTTATGGTTTGGTAAAAAAGTTGTATGTAAGGCAGATCAAGACCAAAAAGAAGAGTTTATCAATGGCTTATTTGTGTTTAAAGATGCTTGTAATAGTTTTTATCGGTATCAAGCAATTGCACTTGCATCGACTGTAATTATAGAGTATAAAGACTGTAGTATTGCCGAAAATATTGTATGGTCAATTTCTTTTTGGGTAGTTGGTTGTTTCAATGAGCAGGAACAACAATGGCAGGATTTACCCCTGTATATTCAAAATTTTGCTAGGAAAGCTCTACGAAGAACTAACAGTATCTTAGCAGTTGAATGTTTGGAATCTTTAATAGAAGATAAACTGCGGCAAGAAGGAAAGATAAAATTACTAGATATTGAGTGTTTAGGCTTAATTGACCCTGAAAATAATTATGCTATTACTATCCTGATTCATCTATTAAAAACAAGTCAAGATTGGTCAGTTCGTCAAGAAGCAGCAAGGATTTTAGGAGAAATTTCTTTTGGTAATTCGGAAGTCATCAATGCTTTACTTCAAGTACTTCGTACTACTGTTCATGATGAACTTGCAGCTTCACCAGATTTAAAAGCTGAGTCGGAGTCAAATTCTATTTCCGAATTGGATCAACTATTAACTCGTTCAAAAATACTGAATAATAAGCCTGAACTCAATTTCAGAGCATCCGAGAGTCTATATAAAATTGACCCAGGCAACCCTGAAGCTATAAAAGCTCTAATAAATCTATCCTGTTGGTCTATTAGTGCATGGTGTACTTACGACAACGCTATTTCATTACTCCAACAGATTGGTCTCCATGAATCAGAGGCAATTTCAGAGTTGAGGAAAAAACTACAATGCGATAATCAATCAGTTCGGGGAGCAGCCGCTGAAATTTTTGCTAAAGTAGAGCCTAATAATCAAGAAGCAATTGACATTTTAATTGAACTACTTTGCAAAGGTAGTCAAATAATGTACGAAAGCGAAGATTTTTTCACTGGTGATAAAACTACTGAAATTGGAGAAGATTATCGTAATCATGCAGAACAAGCTTTGATAGCAGTTGGGGTTGATAATTTAATAATTATTAACAAATTAATTAATTTACTATACTCCAGCCAAGAAACGGAAACTAGTCTAAAAGTTTCTAATATTTTAGCGAAAATAGGTACTGGAAATTTAAAGGTTATTTATGCTCTTAGTGATCTGCTAAAAAATGACTATGATGAACGAATTCACCAACAAATGGCAGAAAATTTGGGTATAGCTGACCCTGGAAATACAGAAGCTACTGACGCATTAATTCACTTACTTATTAATAGTGAGGATGAATCCACTTGCAAAAATGTGATGTGGAGTTTAAAAAAAATTAGTGTAGGGAATGATAAAGCTATAGCAACTGTAGCTAACTTACTACAAAACTCTGAAGATTATAAAACTTGGCAACAAGCGTTAGAGACTTTGGAAAAAATTGCTATTAATACTCACAACATGAACGCAATTAATGTGCTAACTATGTTGTTAGGTTATAGCCAATATGAAGATATTTCGTATACAGCAGCCGATATTCTATTATTAATTGACCCAGGAAATTCCAGAGCTACTGAAGTTCTCAGTCAATGGTTTCCACCTAATATGCAGTCAGGCTTTGCTAAGGACTTGTGGAAAAATTTACACTTTGATAAACTACCCACAAAAATTTTCAATGAAAATTTGAACTCAGAATCCATATATATGACAGAATCTAAAGAAGATGTCTGGTACTGTGCCAAAAATATGAGTTATTCTGAATTCTATCGCGTTTGGCATAGTCAATCATCTCTAATTCAAAACTTAGAAACTCAACTTACAGATATTTCTTCAATCCTTAATCATCTGCAAACTACAGATAAAACACATTCGCTTACCCTCAATCTAAAAACACTTCAAGACGAAACAGATATTAGTGCTATTGCTCAAGGAATTTGCACCCGTATCTATCAACAAACATTTTCAAACTTAGAAATCATACCAGAAGTTAATAATGCATTCCAACTAGAACGTATTATTCTACCAATTAAAAAGTATCTGCAAAAAGAAAATATAGCGTTAATTATCAATAGCTGCGAAACCAATCAGGCAGTTATCACCTTCTGCCGTAAATTAACAGATGTTTTGCACATTGCCTTTATCACTGACCAACCATTAAACGCACCATTGAGAGGTTTTCCACGGAACCAAGCAAATTTACTCAATGCTATTCAAACCTGGATTAATGAAATTGAATAAAAACTGAGACAACATACTTGCACATATTAACAATGAAATTAATACTAATTAATAAACGTAGATTTGGAAGCAGGTTTGGTATAATTTAGGTCAAATTATCATTTAATAGGTCTTGTTGAGAATATCTGACCTATCTTTTTTTACCTGAAAATGGTCACACTCTTCCATTTCTTTGGCTTCAGATCCTTTGTCACCCTTTTAGGCTGAAGCTGTTGGTAATTTTACAGTTTTCAATATTAAAGGAAATAAATATCTCTTGATTGTTAGTATAGATTATGAAGCGCAGTTAATTTATATAAAATATATCCTCAACCATGCAGAATATGATAAAGAGAACTGGAAAAATGACCCTTACTTTTAATCCAGAGAAATACAAAGAATTATTAACAGCTTATCTTCCCAAGCTGATAAAAATTGAAGCAGAAAATGAGCAAGCTTTAGAGATAGTAGAAGATTTAATCCACCGGGAACGCACCCCAGAAGAAGACGAACTTTATCAGTTATTAATTACTTTAATTGAAAAGTTTGAACAAGAATATTATCAGCCAAGCCAGCAAAAGAATCCTACGTCTATGTTGTTATTTCTTTTAGAAGAATCTGAGAGAAGTAGAGATTATTTAGTATCAGTTTTAGGAACAGAAAATTTGGTTGATAATATTTTAAATGGACAAGAAAAGATAAATATAGAACAAGCTCGGAAGCTGGGAGAGTTTTTTCATGTAGACTCTAGTTTATTTATAGAGTAATAACTAAGCTCATAGTTCGTACTTGAACTTTAGCTAGGCTAAAGCCCAAGTACTTGTTAAGATGCTAGTAATTCTGGCTGAGGCATTAAACTTTGGAGAGTATGACGCAACTGAGCGATCGCTTGGACTTGATAATCACCAGTTTCCTGGAATTGATCCAAAGATTCTCTAATTCCTTGCAGCTTTTGCCGTAATCCATCTAGAGAATCCTGAATTGGTTGTAGTGCTTCTTGATAAAGATTCACTCGACCATAGTATTCACCATTTGTTCTTCGTAAGGATAGCAAATTTTCCTCGATCGCTTTCAATTCTTGGTGCTTTTCATCTAGCTCGTGAGTTTGATTGTCAATCATTCCCTGATTTAGCTCAACACCAGAACGAATCTGCTCAATTTCACGTTCCAGCTTTTGAATTTCCTGTGAATATTGTTGTCGCTGGGTTTCAATTTGTAACAGAATCGGTTCTAAATTAATTTTGTTGTTACTTTCTTCTTCAGTAACAGTACGTCCCTGCCGCCGTAGCAGTACAGCTTGATGTTGCTTGAGAAACTTCTGGTGCTGTAGCATATTGCGGCGTTGTCCCACCAAACTGGAATTTAGCATCTGATAAAGGTCTTTTTCATCCGTTAGTTCCAGTTCTAAATTGATATGGTCATGGTCAGATGCATGATTTAATTTAGTTTGGAGTTCTTCTATAGCTTCTTGTTTATATTGCAGTTCTTGTTCTTGATCGTGAACAAAGCTAGCGTCGATTTCTAACTTATGCTGCAAGTCTTGCACTATCTTTTGTAGTTCTTCTAAAGGCATTTTATCCAAAGCCTCCACATCAGCTTGCTTACCGAGAACTACATCACTAGATGTTGCAGCTAAAGAGTGCATCTGTTGATATAACTCTTCAGCGTTTCGTAACTGCTCTTTGACGAGCCGAGCATACTCTTGCTTGCTGCTAAGGTCTGCTGTATTTATCTGCAATTGGGCTGTTTGCTGAACTAGAGAATTTTGTGCTTGTTGCAATGCATTTTGGCGATCGCTAAGGGTTTGTGATAAGCGCTCAACTTCTTCTTGCTGTTGTGCGATCGCATTTTTATGCTCCTCTAATTTTTGCCAGTGTGGGGTAAGAGTAGCTTGCTGCTTTTCGACCAATTCAAAGGCTAGATGCAGGTGTTCTCTAACTGTTCCCGTAGGAGTAACACGACTAGACAAGCGATCGAGTAACTCACTCATTACTCGACTTTGTTCCTCATCCAAAACCGTCCCTTGTTGAAAATCCGCTTGGCGTTCTTCCAGGCGACGCTGCTCACCCCGTAAATGCTCCCAAGCGCCTTCCAACTCTTGGCGGTTGCGCTCAATTTCTCCTTGTAATCGTTCAATTTCCTGGCGGGAGGTGTCAACTTCCTGTTTTTGCTCCTCTAAGTGTTGTACCTCATCCTCCAATTGTTGCAGCTGTTCTAACCGTACCTCCATGTCCATTTCACGGCGGTTCAACTCTTGCGCCTGAAACGTTAGTGATTGTTTCCACTGATCGATCTCATCTTCCTTAAGCTTAAATTTCTCCAATTGGCGAGAAAAATTCTGCAAAATGTTAACGAGTGGACGCCCTGCTTCTTGAATTCGCTGCACTTGACGATTCGGATTCAGTTCAACCAATACCAAAGCACCATCGTTTAATTTGCTTGCCTCCTCAGCGGCAATCACCTCTTCCGACACAGTACTCCAATTCTGGTCGGTTCGCTGACAAGCTAGCAGTTTTAGTTCGGTTTTGCCACCGCCACTGAGTAAACCACCTTTCTGTTTTTGTACTTCTGCTAAATACAGCACACCCTTAGTCCTTTATTGATGCACTTAAAGTTCGTGTTTTGAGATATACCTTAAATAATTCTGTTAACTTGTCTTACTAAACCAGGGTTTAGAAAAACAAGACAGACAAAACTATAGACGCAAAATGTTACGTCTTGATACTTATAGAAGCGATCTGGTCGCGCCCTTATATTTTGTACTGATGACAGTGATGATGACTTCCGTGTTAACACTAGCTTTGTCAAAGTGTATTACGAAAGATGAAGGTTTATAGTTTAATGTATTCCCTAATGACAATCAGAACAGAATAAAAATCTTTTCAATACTCCATAATCAATACTTAAAGAATAAGTCATAATTCACGATTCAGAATTCAGCAATACTAAGGAGTACTTTTTAGCTAAATGCAGGGAAATTTAAATGAAATTGATATTTGCAGTATTCTGCAATTGATTGAATTGGGACAGCGAACTGGGCAACTATGGGTGGAAGCTTATAGCTCTCACCAGAACAATAAACTGGGTGGAGAGGGAACAACTATTTATCGTCCTAAACAACAGTCTTGGTTCGTCTTTTTCCTTAATGGTCAAATTATCTATTGCCAAGAAGGTGAGAGTAGTTTATCCAGAATTAGCGATTATTTACGTCATTATCGAGTTGAGATGCGACTCACCGACAAACAAATTGTCTCTTTACCACCAACCGACGCGCCAGAGTATGCCTATCTTTGGGCACTCTTGGAGCGGAATATCATTAACCCAAAAATAGCTGGTAGGATCATTTACGGTTTGGTGCATGAAACTCTCTTTGATCTGCTGAGTTTACGCCAAGGTAACTTCATTTTCCATCAGGGTGCGGCACTTGCCCCGCAATTAAACACTTTTGAGATTGCTCCATTTGTGACAAAAATTACCAAGCAGCTGCAAGAGTGGAAGCAACTCTATCCACACATTCAGTCTCCAGAACAATTGCCAGCGCTATCTGACAAAGTTCAGCTACAATCTTCTTTACCAGAAGCAACCGTGAATAAGCTACAACATTGGGCTGATGGTAAAACATCCTTGCGACAACTGGCTCGCCATCTCAACCGAGACATTTTGACAGTCGCTAAGGCAATATATCCTTATGTACAACAAAGTTGGCTACAACTAGTATATTCAGAAATTAATCAACCAGATACACACACGGATAGCTGGGAATTGCAGGGAAAACCGACGGGGCGGATAGTATGTATTGACGATGCGATTGCCATCGGTGAGACTATAAATTCCATCTTACAACCACAAGGTTATGAAGCGATCGCTCTTACCAATCCTTTAGAGGCACTGAGTCTGGTTTTTCAACTCAAACCGGATTTAATTTTATGCGACATTGCCATGTCGGAATTGGAAGGATATGAGGTTTGCGCCATGCTGCGACATTCAACAGCATTTCGGCTCACACCGATTATCATGCTTACTGGGAAAGATGGGTTTATGGATCGAGTCAAAGCTAGGATGGTCGGGGCAACAGATTATTTAACAAAACCGTTTACAGACACTGAGTTACTCATGCTCGTAGAGAAATATATCAACAACCAATGAAAACTGGGCATTGCGCATTGGGGAGCCAGTGCGCTGGGCGGGCAATGCCCGACTTGTTCGCGTAGCGTCTCCCCTTGGGAGAAGCAACTGGCGTCATTGGGCATTAATTATTTCTCCCTCATCTCCCTTATCTCCCTCGTCTATGGGACATATAAAGAGATCAAAGATTTGTTGATCTACTAAAAGATGAGTTAAAAGATGTTATCACAGAGTCAGTTAACTGAGTGAAACGTCAATCTCCGGGAAAATAGTGAAGACATAAAATTAATTTATACAGTTAATACTTGCGGAGGATCAAGGAATGTTCCAATTAGGAACGTCTAAATCAGGAGGTAAATAGACACTTATGAGCACAGTTCTGATTGTGGAAGACAGTATAGCGCAAAGGGAGATGATTACAGACCTCCTGAAAGCAACTGGCCTAACAGTTACCCATGCTAGTGATGGATTAGAAGCATTAGAGGCAATTCAAATAGCACCTCCAGATTTAGTGGTATTAGATATTGTCATGCCCCGAATGAACGGCTACGAAGTTTGTCGGCGGTTAAAATCCGATCCAAAAACCCAAAATGTCCCAGTGGTTATGTGTTCTTCCAAAGGTGAAGAATTTGATCGCTATTGGGGCATGAAGCAGGGTGCAGACGCTTACATAGCCAAACCGTTTCAACCAACCGAGTTGGTAGGAACAGTCAAACAACTGCTGCGAGGATAAGGATAAAAACAACATGGTCAGCAAACCGGACTTTTTAAGTGGCAGCGGTCAAGACCACTTTCGACCAGAATTACAAGTAGAAAGTCCTGAAGGTGAGTTACATTTGAGGTTTTACATTCCCTCGCATCAGGAGTTTGCACTACAAGCAACTGGCATCCGAGAGGTAATTGAACTAAGTCCTGATAGAATCACCCCGATTCCTAATGCTTCTCCTTTACTTTTGGGTACTCTAAATTTACGAGGTCGAGTTATTTGGGTGGCCGATTTGGGTCAATTTCTGGGGGAAGCAAGTGCATTAAACACGGATAGAGCTGAAATTTCGGTCATTGCCATTGAAGAACAAGACACAATAGTGGGTTTAGCAGTAGAGGAAATCGGTGGTATGGACTGGTTGGATATCCAGAATCTTATGCCACCAACTAGTGTTCCAGATACGATGGCTCCCTTTTTACGTGGAGAGTGGTCATTAAGTGCTAGAAATAACCAGTGTCTACGACTGCTCGATCAAATGGCAATTGTACGAAGTGCTAGGTGGGCAGGATGAAATTGGAGGAGGAAATGGCAGCAAGTATTGATAATTACGAGCCAACATATCAACAGGCGATGACCGCCTATGTTCAAAGAAATTATGAGGTAGCGGCCACTTTAGTTGACCAAGTGGTGCAAAATTTACCAGATGACCCCAATACCCATTTGTTGCGGGGTCATATCTACTATGTTTTACAGCAGTACGATGTAGCAAAAGAAGAATATCAACAAGTATTAGGCTTGACTAATGATCAAGAAATTATTGGTTTTGCCAAGAATGGAATTGACAATATCAATCAATATTTACAGTCATTCGGTGGGCAGATCGATCCATCAAAAAATCAAGAGGAAATAGATTCCTCAGAGATATCTGATGTACTGGCATATAGCGAACCAGAATTAGAAGATTTGAGTGCTGGTGAAGAGTTTGACAGCGATAACCTTGATTTAAACTTTTTTGTAGAGCATCAAGAAAATATGAATGGCGTTGAAGATACATCTTCAAAAAGTCCATTTGATCTGCCCACAGAAGATAGTATTGGAACAGAAAAAATCTCAGATTCTTCTATAGCTTTTGGTGATGATCCTTTTGCCATAAATGAAGAATCACAGGAACAAGAGTCAAATAAAAACTGGGAAGAGAACACAGAATTGGAGTTACCTGCTTTTTGGCAGGAAAGTATCTCAGAAGATATTTCCGAAGAATCATTAGCAAATAGTCAATTCTCAGATAATGGGATAAGTTCTCCTTACGGAAATTCAACTATTGACAATAATAACTCTTCATCTTCTAACTTACAAACTGGTAATAACAAGAATAATTTCCCTGATTTGTTGAGTGAGCCAAAGTCTCCAGAGCAGAGTATGGGAAATTTAGAATATAAAAAATCTAGTTTTGGAGAAGAAACTTTACTGATTGTTGCAGAAGAACTGAGAAATGATTCGCCAATAACAAATAAATTGGAAGACAACAGTCAACATAACTTGTCTGAAACCGAATCCCATAGCTGGTTAACACCAAAAGAAGCTGACGCAGAATCAGCTTTTCAGCCGAATTTACCTGATAATGAATCATCTTTTAATAGTAATTTACCTCAGAAGGAAAAGCAGTTTAAATCAGGTGAATTCATCAGTAAAAATAGCTTCGATGACGATGAAAATTTTGATATGGAAGCATTTGAGTCTGCCTTCGGCTCAGAGAGTTTAAACTCTTATGAAGACTCAAGCAATATACTGAATGGAGAAAATTCTAAGAGCAATATCGAGTTTTTAGATGACTTTGAGGAATTTGACGATTTAGGCAATATTCCAGGGTTTGACCTGATCGAAGGAGATTCTAACTTCGGTAATGCAGCAATCCATTCTGCTCCAGTAGAAACTAGTGATACTGGACGCCTTCAAAGCGCGGAGGCTTTTTTAAGTAATGCAGCTGCTAGCGATCGCGAAGAGGAACTGTTCTCAATGACTGGTTCCCATGAAGCCGTTCCAGTCTTTAGCCAAACAGATGTCTCAAAACTAGAACCCAACGTCAGCATCGAGCAAGGATGGTTAGCACCATTAGAAAATGCCTCCATCGAACGGAAACAATGGCTAATTGCTGGAAGTGTGGGCATTGTCTCAGCGCTGGTTGTAGCCACAGTTAGCTTTGTCGCCACCACATTTTCGCCAGCCCAACAACGAGAATCAGTACGAAACACAGGTTGGGCAATGTCACTAGCTGCTGGGATTGCAGGTTTTGCTACCGCAGGTTTTATGGGAAATCTGGCACTTAAACAAATTCGGCGCACAACTGATGATCTGCAAGCTCAGTTTGAGGCTGTACGTCAAGGAAATCTGAATGCTCAAGCCACAGTGTTTTCCGAAGATGAATTGGGGCATTTATCCACTGGCTTTAATGAAATGGCGCGGGTAATTTTTACAACCACAAGTGAAGCCCAACGGAAAGCCGATGAACAAGAGGAAGCCAAAGAAAACCTGCAACGTCAGGTGATTCGTTTGTTGGATGATGTGGAAGGAGCTGCTAGAGGCGATTTAACAGTCCAAGCGGAAGTGACAGCCGACGTACTGGGAGCCGTAGCTGATGCCTTTAACCTGACAATTCAAAACCTGCGGGATATCGTTCAACAGGTAAAAGTGGCGGCGAAGGATGTGACAAAAGGTGCAACTAACTCTGAAACCTTTGCGAGAGCTTTATCTAGTGATGCTTTGCGGCAAGCAGAAGAGTTGGCAGTAACACTGAATTCTGTACAGGTAATGACCGACTCGATTCAGCGGGTAGCAGAGGCGGCGCGGGAAGCCGAAACCGTTGCTCGTGATGCTAGTACGATCGCTCTCAAAGGTGGCGAAGCAGTAGAAAATACCGTAGCAGGGATTTTAGAAATTCGAGAAACCGTTGCCGAAACCACCCGGAAAGTGAAGCGATTGGCGGAATCTTCTCAAGAAATTTCTAAAATTGTGGCGTTGATTTCTCAAATTGCTTCGAGAACAAACTTGTTAGCACTCAATGCTAGTATTGAGGCAGCAAGGGCAGGAGAAGCGGGGCGCGGGTTTGCGATCGTCGCAGATGAAGTGCGCCAGTTAGCAGATAAATCTGCTAAATCCCTGAAGGAAATTGAACAAATTGTGATGCAAATCCAAAGCGAAACAGGCTCTGTAATGACCGCGATGGAAGAAGGCACACAACAAGTAATTAAAGGTACAAAATTGGCAGAAGATGCCAAGCGATCGCTCGAAAACATTATTCAAGTGGCGAATCGTATCGATATTCTTGTGCGATCTATTACTAGCGACACTGTGGAACAAACGGAAACCTCCCGCGCCGTCGCTCATGTAATGCAATCAGTAGAACTGACCGCGCAAGAAACTTCCCAAGAAGCACAGCGGGTTTCAGGTGCTTTACAACACCTAGTAGGTGTATCCCGTGACTTGATCGCCTCCGTTGAACGTTTCCGAGTGGAAACTATGGAAACCAGATAAATAGTCATTTGTCCTTTGTCTTTGTTATTTGCTAATGACCAATGACCAATGACCAATGACTAATAACTAATGACTCTTGACTAAAAAACTATGCTGCCGGAACAACAACAGCGGATTTTGGGTTACTTTATCGAAGAAGCCAGGGATCACCTGAATACCATTGAGCAGGGCTTGCTGAATTTAGAGGGTACTCTGAACGACCCGGAAATGATCAGTGAGGTCTTCCGGGCGGCTCACTCCATCAAAGGAGGAGCGGCGATGCTTGGATTGACTAGCATCCAGCATACCTCCCACCGTCTGGAAGATTGTTTCAAAATTCTCAAAGATAATCCGGTTCAGATTGACCAAAAGTTAGAGTCTTTATTTCTTGGTGTCTCTGATACCCTAAAATCGCTGTTAGAGCATTTGAGTGGGCCTTATGGTCTTTCTGAAGATGCAGCTAATACTTTGATGTCAGAAACTGAGCCAGTCTTTCAATGGCTGTATCAGCATCTGGAACTACTTGTAGAACAAGCAAAGAGTGGAGTAGCCAGCAGTTCTGACGCAACAGAACTTACAACCTCTGTAGAGAATGTCTCCACACTTACAGAAATTTTCATGCGGCGAGATATTCCCGATCTGGCAGAATACACCCATCAGGAATCTCCAGACTCGGTAGCACCCCACGAGGTGCGAGACGCTCGCGGACTCGCTAACGCTGCGCTATCGCCAGTCACCGGTAAAGAAAATAATAACTGGAGCGAGTTTCAAGCCCAAGTGCTGCAAACACTGCGGGAAATGTTGCAATTATTTAAGCAAACTACAACACCTTCAACTCGGCAAAACCTCCAGCAATGCTGTCACCAGTTAGTCAAACTTGGTGAAACTTGGAATTTGCTCAAATGGTGTGGTTTATGTCAAGCAGCAGCCAGTGCGATCGGCAATCCTGAAAATACTTATCTGACTTTAGCTAAAATTGTCATTACCGAAATCAAACAAGCTCAAGAATTAGTCCTGCAAGGTAGAGAAGCCGAAATTGCAATTAGTCAGCAACTAGAAGCACTTTTGAGCTTTGCAGAAATTGAGTTATTAGAAATTACCCCTGATTTGTTTGATGAACAATCTGTGGCTTTCACAGAATCAGAGCCAATTCTATCTGGCAACACCAAGGCGTTAGCCCAGACAACTGAAGAACTGAATTTAGACAAAGATAGTAGCGATAGCTACGCCAACGTCTCCGACGAACGCCCCTCCCTTCAGTTACAAGGAACACCACTAAACGAAAGTAGAAACACTAGTCTTACTTTCATTACACATGACGAAGCACATCCAATCAGTAACAATCTTGACCCCAATGGGCCAGAGGTAGGAATAGCTGAGTTAAATACCCTTGCTGATTTATTTGACGGTGAGACTCCCGAATTAGATGAAAGTTGGCATCAAGAAGAAACCTTAGATATTGTTGCTATCGATGACTTTGGAATTGATTTGAGCAGCACTGAGGCTGAAGACGCTCATAACGATTTATCTGACTTACTCTCCTTTAATGAAGATATAAGCAACGCGCTGCACCCAACAACCACAGCTACAACAGAAGATTTATCCCTGTTATTTGGCGACCATTTCCTAGAAAAAGATAATTCAGAACCGCAAAATCAACAAACAGCTGCTACGCCTTTAGAGTTGAGCGATATTAACGAATTTGAGATAAATTTAGACTCATCTTCTTCCGAAATTTTACAAGAATTTATTGATATTCCTAGTGATGCAAACCAGACTATTAGCGAGATTGTCCAAAATAGTGTAGTCGAAGATTTCTTGACACTGGAGTTAGATGATGATGAACTATTGCCAACAGGCGAAGTCACTCAACCAGAAACTGAGCCATTCACCAGTGTGGAACTATCTACCAACCAACAAAATAATTTTGATAACTTATTCTTAGAAACTAAAAATGCAAATTGGGTAGAAGAAATTACCCCTAGTGACTACATAGAATTACCTCAGCCAACAGACTTGTCTTTGGACAACTTGTTTGCTGAAATGGAAGAACAGCCACAATTATCGACAAGTGAACCAGAAATCAGTGATTTATTTGATACATTTCCAGTAACAGAACCTGAGTTTTCTCAATCAGAAAATGATCTGAGCAACTTCTGGAACCAGGAAACCACAGAGGAAAAGGACAACTTCGATTCCTTAATTGAGCAGAATTTGGGAAGGGCGTTAGATGAAAGTTTGTTTACTGCGGCGGCTGATGACATTTTTGCTGATAATCAGCAGTCCATACCTTCTCCTATAGCCAGTTTTGATATAGAAGAAGATTTTGATATCAATTTCCAGCATCAAGAACAGCTAGATTTGATATTATCATCAGATTCTGGAGATAATTTATTTGATGAATTTACATCAAGTAGCTTAACTATTTCTCCTATAATCAACGATACCTCCACGCCTGAAACGCCTTTGTTATCACAGCATCCGGGGGAAGAAATTCTCAGACCGCAACAACCAGAATCTTTAGATTTTGTTCCAGAATTTACTAATCAGACCCCAGATATATCTGCTGTTGATCTGGAAGTTAATTCATTAGGCTCTTTTGATGAGAATCCGCAACTTCTGTTTGAAGATGTTGCTATAAATGAATTGACCTATATTCAGATGGAAACCACAGAGAATACTGTGGATGAAATATCAGAAACCGTCAATTTTAGGGAAAGTTCAGATTCAGTATCATCCGAAGAACAGCCAGGTGATTTGTTCGGCTCTTTCAATGAAAATCCACAACTGCTGTTTGAAGATGTCGCGACAAATCATTCCACTTATATTCAGATGGACACCACAGAGAATACTGTGGATGAACTATCAGAAACCGTCAGCTTTGGGGAAACTTCAGATTCAGAATCATCCCAAGCACAGCTAGGTGATTTGTTCGACTCTGAAGATGTCACTACAAATGAATTGACCTATATTCAGATGAACACCACAGAGAATACTGTGGATGAAATATCAGAAACTGTCAGTTTTAGGAAAAGTTCAGATTCAGTATTACCTGAAGAACAGCTAGGTGATTTGTTCGGCTCTTTCGAGAAAAATCCACAACTGCTGTTTGAAGATGTCGCGACAAATGATTCCACTTATATTCAGATGGACACCACAGAGAATACTGTGGGTGAGCTATCAGAAACTATCAGTTTTGGGGGAACTTCAGATTTAGAATCATCTCAAGCACAGCTAGGTGATTTGTTCGACTCTGAAGATGTCGCGACAAATGAATTAACCTATATTCAGATGGACACCACAGAGAATACTGTGGATGAGCTATCAGAAACTATCAGTTTTGAGGAAAATTTAGATTCAGCATCACCCGAAGCACAGCCAGGTGATTTGTTCGGCTCTTTCGATGAAAATCCACAACTGCTGTTTGAAGATGTCGCGACAAATGAATTAACCTATATTCAGATGGACACCACAGAGAATACTGTGGATGAGCTATCAGAAACTATCAGTTTTGGGGAAACTTCAGATTCAGAATCATCCCAAGCACAGCTAGGTGATTTGTTCGACTCTGAAGATGTCGCGACAAATGAATTAACCTATATTCAGATGGACACCACAGAGAATACTGTGGATGAACTATCAGAAACTATCAGTTTTGGAGAAAATTTAGATTCAGCTTCACCCGAAGCACAGCCAGGTGATTTGTTTGGCTCTTTCAATGAAAATCCACAAGTGCTGTTTGAAGATCTAGTGACAAATGAATTGACATATATTCAGATGGACACCACAGAGAAGACTGTGAATGAGCTATCAGAAACTATCAGTTTTGGAGAAACTTCAGATTCAGTCCAGACAAGCCCAGAAGTTTTAGAGACTGAGGAAAATAATAATTTAGAAACTACCTTTTATTTTAGAGAAAACACAGCTGTTGAAAATCATTTATTGTTTACAGAAACCACTGAAATAGTTACTCAAGAAGATGAATTTGCAGACTTGGCAGCATTATTAGGAGAGGACGTAGCACCCATCCCCAAAGCTAAGAAGATACCAGAAGTAGATTTTGCTGCCCTGGAAGACTTGCTAAGTACAGATAACAATAGCGATGTCTACGACGGGCTACGCCAACGCCAGCCCTTCAACACTCAACCAGTCTTACCTAAAAATGCTATTCCATCACCAGCCATAAAAGATGAATTTGGTGACTTAGAGAAGTTGCTGGCAGAAGCGAATCAAACAATATCCCATTCTACTGTAGTCAAATCGAACACCAACAAAACTACTGGCCCCTCAACTCGTCGGGCTGCGAGATTTGAAGAAACGATGAAGGTTCCAGTTAAGCAACTGGACGATATGAGTAATTTAGTTGGGGAGTTGGTGGTAAACCGCAATACCTTAGAGCAGGATCATGAACGACTACGACAGTCATTAGATAACTTGCTGATTCAGGTACAACAACTCTCAGATGTGGGTGCAAGGATGCAGGAGTTGTATGAGCGATCGCTACTGGAAGCGTCTCTGTTAGCTGGACGCAAAAAGAAAGACCCCGGCTTACAAGCCCCTGATTCCAATGCCGATCGGGGTTTTAGCGAGCTAGAAATGGATCGTTTTACTCCCTTCCACACACTCTCACAGCAGATGATTGAGCGCATTGTACGAGTGCGTGAGTCAGCTAGTGACATTGATTTTGTTACCGAAGAAACCGAACGAGTCGCCAGGCAGTTCCGCCAAGTAACCACCCAGCTACAAGAGGGATTAACTAGAGCGCGAATGGTGCCTTTTGCTCAAACTATTGATCGCTGGCGGCGAGGAGTGCGCGACAACGCTATCAAGTGTGGCAAACAAGTAGAGTTGGTGATCGAAGGTGGCGATACCTTAATTGACAAGATGATTTTGGATCATCTTACCGATCCGCTGACTCACATGCTGAATAATGCGATCGCTCACGGTATTGAAACGCCAGAAGAGAGGCAAGCTGCTGGTAAACCACCTGTAGGAATCATTACTATCCGTGCTTTCCACCAAGGCAACCAAACGATCATTTCCGTAGGCGATGATGGCGCAGGTATCGATTCCGCAAGAGTTAAGGCTAAGGCGGTGAAGATTGGCATGATTACAGAAGCGCAGGCAAAAGCGATGTCTCGTCTGGAAGTCTACGATCTGCTGTTCCAGTCTGGTTTTACGATCAAAGACCAGGCAGATGAAATTTCCGGTCGTGGTGTAGGTATGGACGTAGTGCGTTCTGAGATTAGCGAAATTCGGGGAACAGTGAACACTGATTCTGCGATCAGTAAAGGAACCACCTTTACTATTCGTTTACCACTGACTCTGAGTATTTGTAAAGCTCTTTGCTGCGTCTCCGATCGCGCCAGAATTGCCTTCCCGATGGATGGTGTAGAAGATACGCTAGATATACCAGTCAAAAATATTCAGCACGATGCCAATGGGCAATCATTTATTTCCTGGCGCGATACAGTGCTACCATTCCGACCTCTGAAGGAACTTTTAACCTTCAATCGTCAAATCAGTCGCGGTAATGTCTATGGCGGTACCAGAGATGATGATATGGTTTCTGTGGTTGTGGTGCGATCGGCAAATACCCTGATTGCTCTACAGATTGATCTGGTGTTAAGCGAACAAGAAATTGTAATTAAGCAATTTGAAGGGCCAGCACCTAAACCCATTGGTGTAGCTGGTGCTACAGTCTTGGGCGATGGTCGGATTATGCCCATTGCTGACGTACTAGAAATAATTGACATCTTCCAGGGACGAATTTCTACACAAATTGGTGGCAGTTCTTGGCAACAGAAAACTACTCCCCCAGATACCTCTCCTACAAAGATTGACCCGACAGTGCTGATTGTTGATGACTCGATTACAGTCCGAGAACTGCTCTCCCTAACGTTTAATAAAGCAGGTTATCGCGTAGAACAGGCGCGTGACGGTCAGGAAGCTTGGGATAAACTCCGCTCCGGTCTGCCTTGCGATATCGTATTTTGCGACATCGAAATGCCCCGTTGCGATGGACTGGAATTACTCTCTCGCATCCAGAAAGACTCTAACCTCAACCACTTACCGATCGCTATGCTCACCTCGCGGGGTGCAGACAAGCACAGACAAATTGCAGCTCAACTCGGTGCTAGTGGCTACTTTACCAAGCCTTATCTCGAAGAAGCTCTACTTGAAGCCGCAGCGCGGATGCTCAAAGGAGAGAAACTCGTTAGCTAAACCAACCAAAAGACTTAGATTTTAGGGAAAACTTTACACGCTTCTAATTTCGTTAAAGCTGATACTAGTTCTTGTAGTACAATTGTTCTATAGACATCAATAGCACGTATGGGCCCCGCCAGAAGCCGGGGCTTTCTCTTTGAGAACAATTAGAGTGTATACCCCAAGTCTTGGGTCTATCTTTGTAGTATGTAAAGAAGCACTTTGACCTAAGACTATGCCTTCTTCTGAAAATCTCACTTACCCAACCAGCCATAAGAGCAATCAAGCTGATAATTACCACGGTACTTTAGTTGCAGACCCTTACCGTTGGTTAGAAGATCCTGACTCTGAAGAAACAAGAACTTGGATTGAGGCACAAAATCAAGTTACGTTTGGCTACCTGAGTGAAATTCCTGCTAGGGAAAAAATTAAACAGCGCCTTACCAAACTTTGGGATTATGAAAAATATGGTATCCCTTTTAAAGAAGGCGACCGCTACTTTTATTTCAAAAATGACGGACTGCAAAATCAAAGTGTCTTTTACACCTTGAAAACTCTCGACGACCAACCCAAAGTTTTACTCGATCCCAACAAACTCTCAGAAGATGGCACTGTTGCTCTTTCGGGATTATCGATTAGCGAGGATGGTAAACTTTTAGCTTATGGTCTATCCTCTTCTGGTTCTGATTGGCAAGAGTGGAAAGTACGTGATGTTGAAACTGGTGAAGACCTCCAAGACCACCTGAAGTGGATTAAATTTTCTGGTGCATCTTGGACACACGATCATCAAGGTTTTTTCTATAGTCGCTACGATGAACCAAATGAAAAAACTCGATTAGAAGATGTCAACTATTATCAAAAGCTCTACTATCATCAACTAGGTAAACCTCAATCAGAAGACGTTTTAATTTACCATCGTCCTGACCAAAAGGAATGGGGTTTTAGTGGTGGCGTTACTGAAGATGGACGCTATCTAATAATTTCAATTTGGCTAGGTACTGACTCTAAAAATTTGGTTTTCTTCAAAGATTTAACTAACCCTAATGCGGAAGTTGTAGAAGTAATTAACCAATTTGAGGCAGATTATAGCTTTATAGACAATGATGATAGTGTCTTTTATTTTCGCACAGATTTAAATGCACCAAGGGGAAGAGTGATTGCGATTGACACGAAAAACCCTGCACCCGAAAATTGGCAAGAAATTATTCCCCAATCTGCGGAAACCTTGGAAAGTGTCGGTATACTTAATAATCAGTTCGTTGCTGATTACCTCAAAGATGCTCACAGTCAAATCAAAATTTTTGACCTCAAAGGTGCGTTTATTCGAGAGATAGAATTACCCGGACTCGGTTCAGCAGGTGGCTTTGGGGGTAAGCGTTATGATACTGAAACTTTTTATAGCTTTACCAGCTTTACCATACCAGGCACTATTTATCGCTACGACATGGTGACAGGAAAAAGTGAGCTTTTCCGTCAACCACAGGTAGATTTTAATCCTGATGATTACGAGATAAAACAAGTCTTTTATCACAGCAAAGATGGTACGAAAGTACCAATGTTTATTACGCACAAAAAGGGCATTAAATTAGATGGAAATAACCCTACTTATCTCTATGCTTATGGCGGTTTTAATGCCTCAATGACGCCTGGCTTTTCTGTGAGTCTGTTGGTGTGGATGGAGATGGGTGGTGTCTATGCTATGCCTAATATCCGCGGCGGTGGAGAATACGGCGAAGAATGGCATCAAGCAGGAATAAAAGATAAAAAGCAGAATGTCTTTGATGACTTTATTGGCGCTGCTGAGTGGTTGATTGCTAACAAGTATACTAAGACTGAGAAGCTAGCGATCGCAGGTGGTAGTAACGGCGGTTTATTAGTAGGTGCTTGTATAACGCAACGTCCCGATTTGTTTGGTGCAGCTTTACCAGCAGTCGGCGTCATGGATATGTTGCGCTTCCACAAATTTACCATCGGTTGGGCTTGGACTTCCGAATATGGTTCAGCAGATAATCCAGAAGAGTTTCCAGCGCTGTATGCTTATTCACCATTACACAACATCACACCAGATACAGCTTACCCAGCAACCTTAATTACCACAGCCGATCATGACGATCGCGTTGTCCCTGCTCATAGTTTCAAATTTGCCGCAGCTTTACAAGAGGCTCACGCAGGTAATGCGCCAACGCTAATTAGAATTGAGACTAAAGCAGGACATGGCGCAGGTAAACCCACGGCTAAAATTATCGAAGAAGCCGCAGACAAATGGGCTTTTTTGGTGCGGACTTTGAATGTAGAAGTTTAGCAACTTTGTAAGGTGGGTATTGCCTACCTTACGAGGCTAAACTAACTAAATCAATAATAAATTCCCACAAAAAATTTTTCCCAATATTCAGTAGTTCCAACTTACAAGTGCTGCCATTATCCTTGCAATAGCGGCGCGATCGCTATCCTCTGTAGACTCAAATAATCTTTCCGCTTGTTGCAGATGCGTAATTGCTTCCTTTCGATGTATCCATCTATTCAGATAGTACAACGAAATCCCCAAGTCTTGATGAATGTCTGGATCGTGAGGATGATCGTCTAACTGTTGCCGCAAAAGCTCAACTTCATTCTCTAGGTATTGCCAAGAAGATTGCCCTGGTTCTCGGTTTGCCATAATTTTCATATCAAGCGTTGAAGTAGGTGCTTCCGATTTGCTAGCAAAATAGGGGATATCTAAAAACTGTGCAATTGTTTTGGCAAGACTTACAGCACTCTCATGGCTACCATCAGACTTTAGAATAAAGCGCCAGGAGATTGATGCCAAAATTAATCTCGCATAGAAAGCTATTCCCCCTTCAGAACCACTGACATCTTCTATTTCAATACCTGAAAGAAGATGACAGGGAAACTCAACAGATTTTGTGTGTACAATTTTGAATCGATTTCGTCTTTCCCAGAGAAGAGAATTTTTTACTTTATCAAAAGTGTAAGTAGTAATCTCTGTATCATTAATTATTGTATATAGAACAATTCCAAGTATTACACATCCACTTACTACAGCGATGATTCCAGGATAATCAGCACGTTGGAGTACTAACCCAAGCAAACAAAGGAAAAGACTAAATGGAATCAAAGTTATGCTAATGAGTAATACACCCCAAAGTGATTTTTGGAAACGCCAAAGGAGCCGATGCTGATTTTGTTCAATAATCATGATTAATAAAAACCTGAAACGACGTATTTACATTGATATACAACATGATTCTTTTGTACAATGCATAAGTCATAGTCTATACACAATACTTTAGTCACGTCGTCCTGTATTCTCTCTAAGACTGCGAATCAGAGGGTGAGTCTTTAATATTGATATAGGACTCCTGTCTGATTTCTGAACAGGATTTCAGATAAAATCCTGGTAAAACGGGCTTTTCAGCCTCAGTATGTTTTGAAAAATCAAATCGGAGTCCTATAGATGAGTTAAAATTCAATCAATCACTCTAGGCAGATATTAACTATGAGATGGGAAGAAGTTTGTGAACACAAACAATTACAAGATTTACCCTTCAAAATTGAATTAAATAAATGGGGTCAAATCGTCATGAGTCCAGTCAAAATTAAACATTCTTTTTATCAAGGAAGAATCCAACGTTTATTGGAATCTTTATTGAATATAGGAGAAGTAATGCCAGAATGTGCTATCAACACATTAGACGCGGTGAAAGTTGCTGATGTTGTCTGGTGTTCAGAAGAACGATTTTCTCAAATTGAAGATGAAGTATCAGCGTCTATTGCACTAGAAATTTGTGTAGAAGTCAAATTAACTGGTAACACTTTGGAATAAATTGAATTTAAAAAAAATTTATATTTAGAAGCTCAAGCTATTAAAGTATGGTTATGTAATGAACAAGGTCAAATTAAATTCTATAATCAGCAAGGTGAATTAGAACAATCTTTGTTATTTTCTAAGTTTCCTAAACAAATTAAACGGTAATTTTAGAGAAGAGGGGAGAGAGCGTAGTTTACCGCCGTAGGCATCGCCTAAATTACCTGTTTTTAAAATATATCTTAAAATTATTCATAAATTCTACTTTGATGCTGAATTAAAATAATCGTTACTTGATTTAAATTATTATCTATTTCATAAATGACACGATATTAATCTTGGCAAAGGGTGAAGGTAAACAATTATTTACTTTCACCCTTAATGCTTTGCTTCATCTAAGCAAAAAGTTTAATATTTTTATCCTTCTTGTGTAGTTAAAACGCGACAGCTTGGGCTGTACCAGTCAAATGTATTGTGGTATAAGTTTGTCTTTGCCCCTGGTTAAATTTAGGAATCACAGAAAAGAGGTTTGTTGTTGTGATTCCCTTAGTTTCAACTGGCGCTGAGTTGCTTTTTCCAAGGTTTACACGGGGTAAGATCAAGGGAAACACGGTATTGCCAGTATCTACTGTTTTACGGATAGTTACAGTTACTAGTGTACCAATCTCTGTTTCTACACTACGGATCTGCTCACTACCTTGAAAATTTAATGTCTGTTGCTTATCTTTATAGGTAAAAAGGGGTTTGCCAATAAAGCTTGTCGTTGAGTAACTAATGCTAACATTCTTACCTTGAAACTGGTATAAGTTTGGTACTAATTCTGAGGCATTAGCTGATAATACAGGTATTCCTGTTAACAGCATACCTAATGTAAACGATCCAATTAAGTTTCTTGTTTGCATATCTCAAAAAGTTATTGCTAGTTTGACAGAGATAACTGCTTTATATGGGATGACAATACGTCTAAAACCAATTTTAAAAAATCATATTCCGAAAATCGTGTAAAATGGAACACATTGTAAAGGTTGTTAATATACTTGCAATGATTTCTGATATTCCGTAAAAATTTGATCTACAAACCTCATTACCCTCAGTAGATTTAACGGCGTAAATCCAGCTACCATCTCAATTAACTAAACAAATTGCTTGAGAAACTTGTTAATCGTAGGCAAACTTCCGCCACAGTGTACTAGCAACTTGAGTTAGATTTAGATTTTGAAATACCCTTTGGGGTTTTATTTTAAAATTGGAAATTTTATATTGCTTATGAAACGGCGCTCGTACATGCTTCTAGGATTTTTCCTCAGCCTGCTTTTAACTATTGTGCCCCCCTCAGGCAATTTCACTAATGCTGCAATACCAACAGCAGTCACACCTGTCTCTGCTCTCTCATTCACCCAAGGAGTGCAAAAAACGGTATTAGACAACGGTTTAACGGTACTAACCAAAGAAGTCCATACCGCTCCAGTGGTGAGTGTGCAAGTTTGGTATAAAGTTGGTTCGCGCAACGAGGTGAAGGGAGAGAATGGTATTTCTCACCAGCTAGAACATTTGATGTTCAAAGGCACAAATGACCGTCCAGTACAGTTTGGACGGTTGTTTAGTGCTTTGGGTAGCCAGTTCAATGCTTTTACTAGTTATGACGAAACAGCTTACTTTGGCACAGTGCAGCGAGACAAATTAGAAGCACTGCTGACACTGGAAGCCGATCGCATGGAAAACTCCTTAATTGGGACTGAACAACTCACAAGTGAAAAGCGGGTGGTGATCTCCGAATTACAGGGGTACGAAAATTCACCAGGCTATCGCCTGAGTCGGGCAGTGATGCGAGCTGCTTTCCCCAATCGAGCCTATGGCTTATCAGTGGGAGGCACAAAAGCCGATGTAGAAAAATTCACGCTGGAGCAGGTACGGAATTATTACCAAACCTACTACAGCCCAGAAAATGCCACGTTGGTGATTACCGGAGATTTTGCTACAAAACCTGCACTCAAAGTTGTGAAAGAAACTTTTGGTAAGTTATCGCAACGAGCAAAAAAGAATACGCCACTCCATAATGCCAGCAGAGCAATTGATAATTCCTCAGCATCTTCTTCCATTGGCGACGCTTCCCCGTCTACCCCTGTTGCGAAAAAAGCGCCGATTGTCCTCAAGCAACCTGGAAGTGCAGCATTACTGCAAGCAGTGTATCCTCTGCCAGATATCAAACATCCTGATGTTCCGGCAATTGATTTGATGGATGCTATTCTCACAGGTGGGCGTAGCTCTAGGCTTTATCAGGCTTTGGTGGAATCTGGACTAGCGAGTTCAGTGAGTGGCGGTGCTGCTGAACTGATCGAACCGGGTTGGTATGAAATTAATGCTACGGCGGCTCCTGGTCAAGAGTTGGGTAAAATCGCCCAGGTACTCCAGGAATCTTTAGCAAAATTGCAACAGCAGCCTGTCACATCAGAAGAATTGAACCGAGCGAAGACGCAACTGCAAGCTTCTTATATTTTGGGGAACCAAGATATCACTAGTCAGGCTAATCAACTGGGATATAACCAAACGATCGCAGGGGATTATCATTTTATTGAAAAGTATCTGGCTGCGATCGCTAAAGTTACCCCTGCTCAAGTCCAGAAAGCAGCGAAAACTTACCTCAATCCGGCTCAACAAACTATCGGCTTCTTTGAACCGACTCAACCAGATGGTAAACCAGGGACTTCTAACGCTGGCTCTGGACGCACGGTGGAAAATTTCAGCCCTGGTAAGCCTGTAGATCCAGCAGAACTAGCAAAATATTTGCCACCTGCTACATCAGAGACAGATTCTAATAAACAATCACTACCAGAAGAGTTTACCTTAAAGAATGGTTTGAAGGTTTTGTTGTTGAGCGATCGCAACCTTCCCACCATTAACCTAAGCGGACAAATTGACGCTGGTGCTGAATTTGATGGCAATCAAAAAGCTGGGTTAGCGAATCTAACTGCAAATAACTTAATGAATGGGACGCAGACTAAAAATGCTCTGACCCTAGCAAAAACCTTAGAAGACCTGGGAGCCGGTTTGAGCTTCAGTGCTAGCCGCGAGGGAACTAACGTTAGTGGTGAGGGACTTTCAGCAAATCTGCCAATATTGATTCAAACTCTAGCAGATGTGTTAGAAAACGCCACTTTCCCCGTCGATCAGTTAGAACTGAGTCGCCAAAGGGCACTGACAAGCCTGAAAGTCCAGCTAGATGACCCTAGAGGTTTGGGAAGACAAGTATTTCAACAGGCAATTTATCCTGAAAATCATCCATTCCACAGCTTTCCCACAGCCGAGAGTTTAAAGACTATTACTCGTGATGATTTGCTTGGTTTCTATCAAACACACTACCGACCGGATACCACAACGATCGCAATAGTTGGAGACTTCGATCAAGTTAAGGTAAAAGCTTTGCTAAATGAGGTGTTTGGTAAATGGCAAGCCACAGGTAAGCCACCTGTTCTCAAAATCCAAACCGTACCATTTCCGCAAACTTTGACACAACTAAACAAAGTAATTCCCGGTAAAACTGAGGCTGTGACATACATCGGCTACAACGGCATCTCTCGGAAAGATCCGCGTTATTATGCGGCACTAGTGCTAAATCAAATTTTGGGTGGTGATACCTTAGCCAGCCGCCTCGGTACGGAAGTGCGCGATCGCCAAGGTCTAACTTATGGTATATATAGTGGTTTTGCCGCCGGAATCAATCCGGGGCCCTTCTTGATTCAAATGCAGACTGCTCCAGGAGATGCCCAAAAAGCGATCGCCAGTACTCTCGCTTTACTAAAACAGTTGCGTGAGCAAGGAGTAACTGAGGCTGAATTCAACACAGCAAAACGTTCAATTACCAATAGCTACCCTGTAGATTTAGCTAATCCTAGTAGTGTATCAAGTATCATTTTGGATAATGCTGTTTTAGGGCTTTCACGGTTAGAGATCCGAGAGTTTCCCCAGCGGATTCAAGCAGTTACTATGGCTAATATGCAACAGGCAATTGAAGATTTAATTAAGCCAGAAAATCTGGTGATTGTCACCACCGGGCCTGGAGATAGTGTAACCAAGGGTAGCTAATTATTTCAGATACATAACAATCCTATCTGATTAGTAAAAATCGCAATAACAAGATCCCCAACTTCTCTAAGAAGTCGGGGATCTCATTGTTCACGAATGATTTAGGATAGCTAATATCACCTCCTGCCTCCTGCCTCATTCAAATTGAATAAGACACTGGGAAAGACTTTGCATCCTTTGGCTTCACATACACTCGCTGTAGAGGTTCTAACTCTAAGTCATTAAAGCGATCGCGTGTTAAATGTGCCATCACCACTTGCCCGTCATCGAAAGTTAATTCTACCTGAATTTCCCAACCCAAATGTATCAATCGGCTCACTGTCGCAGCAGTAGTAGTACCGTTGGCAACCTTTTCCAAAATCACATCTTGCGGGCGCAAAAATACTTGTGGGTGTGCTGCATCAAATCCGCTACTTTGAAAAATCTTTGAGGTGCTGGGTAATACATTCACCGGGCCGATGAAGCTCATTACAAATGCGGTGGCAGGATTATCGTAAATTTCAGCTGGTGTCCCCACCTGTTCCACACGTCCTTTATTCATGACCACAACCTCATCGGAGACTTCCATTGCTTCCTCTTGGTCGTGGGTGACAAAAACCGTGGTAACATGAACCTCATCATGGAGGCGGCGTAACCATGCCCGTAAATCTTTGCGGACTTTAGCATCAAGTGCGCCAAAGGGTTCATCTAGCAATAAAACTTCCGGTTCTACTGCCAATGCCCTGGCTAAAGCTACCCGTTGTCTTTGACCACCCGAAAGTTGTGATGGATAGCGATCGCCTAATCCACTCAATTGCACCAATTCGAGTAACTGTTCTACCCGCCCCTTAATCTTCTTTGGCTGTGCCTTACGAATTTCTAAGCCAAAAGCAATATTTTGCTTAACAGTCAAGTGCTTGAATAAGGCATAGTGTTGAAACACAAAGCCAATATTTCGCTGTTGCACACTTTGGTATGTAGCGTCTTTACCGGTAAGTAGGATTTTACCGCTATCTGGCATTTCTAAACCTGAAATTAACCGTAATAGCGTAGATTTACCCGATCCCGATGGCCCGAGCAACGCAACTAGCGAACCACTCTTAATTTCTAAGCTGACCTGATCGACTGCCTTGAAACTCCCGAATTGTTTAGAGACGTTCTCAACTACTATACCCACTGCTGCTGTACCTCTGCAACTAAATCTACAGTTCCCTGCTAGGATTACCGTGTCTTATATATACCATACATAGTTATTTTTGAATGACAAGATTTAGCTACCGCAGTTGCCGCGATCAAGAAAGCTACAATGAGGAGCAAAGCGTGAGGAGCCTTGGGGTTAAAAAAATTATACCTGTAAGTTTTACGTCACCACTAGCGATCGCAGTTAGAAAAGATTCAACGGAGTCCAGTTCAAGGCTAAGGGTGATCGCATAGAGTTGATTGAGTGTTTCTTGCTTCAGGGGAAGGAGAGAGACATCTCCCTTGCGCACTATTGAGAGCAGAGATAGTTTTAGAGAGAGTGTGCGCTGTGCCGGTGGTGACGATGAGGATAGCTTTATTGATTTCGGGAATAAATTTTCCATTAACCAAATTCTCCATCTCGCTTTTCGTATCGAAACATTAAGGAATATTGCATTTGTGCAGAAACCTGGAGGAAAAGCGTCAAATCACCCAAAAGACCGTGGTAGTATGCTCTCGGTAAATGTGAAGATTGGGAGAAAGACCTTTGACACTACGGGTTGCTGTTATTGGGTCAGGCCCTGCTGGTTCATCTGCCGCAGAAACACTGGCAGCCTCTGGGATTGAAACCTACCTGTTTGAGCGGAAGCTAGACAATGCAAAGCCTTGTGGGGGTGCAATTCCCCTATGTATGGTGAGTGAATTTGACCTACCACCAGAGATTATCGATCGCCGGGTACGGAAGATGAAAATGATTTCGCCTTCCAATCGCGAGGTTGATATCAATCTGATAAATGAAGATGAATATATAGGAATGTGCCGCCGGGAAGTGCTGGATGGCTTTTTGCGCGATCGCGCGGCAAAAGTAGGCGCAAATTTAATTAATGCCACTGTTCATAAACTCGATATACCAGGAAACAATACTGATCCCTATACCATTCATTACATTGACCATACAGACGGTATATCACAGGGTATTGCCAAAACTCTGAAAGTGGATCTAATTATTGGGGCAGATGGGGCTAATTCCCGCGTTGCCAAAGAAATGGACGCTGGGGATTACAATTATGCGATCGCCTTCCAAGAGCGAATTCGCTTACCCGAAGACAAAATGGCCTATTACAACGACCTCGCCGAAATGTATGTCGGTGATGACGTTTCTACCGATTTCTACGCTTGGGTTTTCCCCAAATACGATCACGTAGCTGTCGGTACTGGTACAATGCACATCAATAAAGCCAGCATCAAACAGTTACAAGCTGGCATCCGCGCCCGTGCTTCCGAAAAGCTAGCAGGCGGTAAAATCATCAAAGTAGAAGCTCACCCCATTCCTGAACATCCCCGTCCCCGTCGTGTTGTCGGTCGCATCGCTTTGGTGGGAGATGCTGCTGGTTACGTTACCAAGTCTTCTGGCGAAGGTATTTATTTTGCCGCTAAATCTGGGCGGATGTGTGCCGAAACCATTGTCGAAGCATCTAACAGTGGTAGCCGTATTCCTACAGAAGGCGACCTCAAGGTTTACCTGAAACGTTGGGATAAAAGATACGGACTCACTTACAAGGTGCTGGACATCCTGCAAACCGTGTTCTATCGTTCCGACGCTACCCGCGAGGCATTTGTGGAAATGTGTGATGACCTCGATGTTCAGCGGCTAACATTCGATAGCTATCTGTATAAGACCGTTGTCCCAGCTAATCCCATCACCCAACTGAAAATTACTGCCAAAACCATTGGTAGTCTAATTCGGGGTAATGCTCTTGCACCTTAATTGAGTGCGGAATATTGGAATTTGCAACAATTAAAATCCCCGTATCTAAAGACACGGGGATTTTAATTTCACCCTAACCACTTGCTCAACCAGCCTTTGACCAAGCATTAGTAAGAGTTTTGGCAAACTTCCTCTAACTTGTCACGGAGCGCAGGAGGTATAGATTAGGATGCTGTATTCTTAACTTCAGCGATAAATTGCTTTTTGAATAAATGCTTAATTTTATTTCCTATTTGTTTTTGGCTCAAGCATCGCCTTCTCCTCCACCTGCACCGCAGGAAATCTTCATTCCCCAACAAACAAGACCTTTAACAGGACATCTTGATGCAGTACCAGTATTTAACAGTAATAACCCAGAAGTAGTTAAGAGTGAAGGAATTCTGCTCTCTACATTTCCTCCTCAAGGCAAAAAAGTGCCCAGCGCACACCTGAACTTTCCATTTCAGGGACGGTTTGATTTATTTTCTCACCATATTGCTAGAGCGATTGAGACGCCAAATGATTTGCGGACTCTTTATTTGGGAGTGATTGTTTACAATCCAAGCGATCGCCCTGCAACTGTCAATATATTGCAAGCAGCTAGTTATCTCAGTCAACCTGATGCACCTTTTATCAAACTTCTCCCCATGCAGTCAAATAATTCGGGAAATATTTATGCTGGACCAGGCGATCGCGTGATGAATGATCTGCTGCGAGTCAGACGACAAGGATGGCCAGCCCAATTGGTAATTCCACCAAAACAAAGCCGGATGTTAATGAATCATCCAATTCCAGTGCGGACTTTAACACCGCCATTGAATGGACGTTCTACTTTGTTACGTTTGTATAGCGATCGTCCTGTTTATCTGGCAAACCTGGCCATATTTGCCAAACCCAATCCCGATGGTAGCGAACGAGCGCCCACTTTAGAAGAATGGGAGAATTTATTAGAAAATGGTGATTTTGCTGGGCCGCGTGAACCGACTCCCAGTCCTCCAGATAAGCTTACAGGGGCAAAAGAAATTTACGGACGGGTAGCGGGTGTAGCTGTTGGCTCTCGTTGGCAAGCACAAGTTACCGACTCGAATAGTTCATACCTGACAATTCCCGAATCAGGACAAGCTTTTTCCTACGGTTTAAGTACTCTTTTAGCAGGCAAAATGGGTACTGGACAAAACCAAACTGCTAAACTAATAGCGCGTTATCCTGGTACTGCTTACGAAGCTCACGGCAACTACGGCATTGAATACAACATCTCTCTACCATTATTCAACAATACGGATAAGCCGCAAACTATAAATGTACTTTTCCAAACGCCTATCAAAGAAGATGAGTTAAGTCAACCAGGGCTTCGCTTTTTTTCACCACCCCAACCATCCGTCTTTTTCCGAGGCACAGTTCGTATTCGTTACAATGACGATAATGGCTTACCCAGAACCCAATATTGGCATTTAGTTCAACAACGGGGACAGATGGGAGAACCGCTGGCTCAATTAAAAATATCTCCTGGACAGCGGCGACTGGTAGAAGTCGATTTTCTCTACCCACCTGATGCTACGCCCCCTCAAATGTTGACAATTCAAACTGTAGACCAAACTTAACGATTTAAAATTCAAAATGATGCTCTCTAAGAGACACTGCGCGTAGCTTGCTTCGACGTAGGAGTACATGGACTCGCTAGTGCTGTGCTAACAAAATTCTTGCATTAAAGACATTACATAAGGGGATTTAAACTCCGACTGAAACTGAGCGGAGGCGACAGCCCTTTGGGAACCAGTTAGGACCAGGGCTATATCTGAACTTAGTAAAGCTTTGCGTAAAAGCGTAGCGTTTTTAATGCAAGCCGACGCATTCACAATGCAAGCCGATGCATTCACCATGCAAGCCGATGCATTCACCATGCAAGCCGATGCATTCACCATGCAAGCTGACGCATTCACCATGCAAGCCGATGCATTCACCATGCAAGCCGATGCATTCACCATGCAAGCCGATGCATTAACCATGCAAGCCGATGCATTCACAATGCAAGCTGACGCATTCACATTGTCGGGTATTGCCAAATTTAATTCGCTACGAATTAATGAAATGCTGTACTATGTACAGCTTTGCGTTCTCAGTCTTAGAGAATACAGGTCTTTCGTTTAGTGCAATTTCTGATAAAACAGATGTTGTTCTTAATCTACTGGGGCAAAATAGAAAACATGACGATTGAATCCAATTCCTCTAATCTACCAACCCCAGAACCAGGCCCCGAAAACGATTCGCAACCAGATGACTTTGACGGTGGTGCAACTGAGAAAAACCTAAGCTCAGAAGTACTAGCGACACAACAAGCACTAGCAGCGATCGCATCTTTGCAATCTCCGCAACATACAACTGCTCTCAAACAAGCCCGTTCTGACTTCAAGCAACCCACTACCAACCAATTCATAGTTAAGCCGAGGGCATTGCTGCTCATTCTCCTAACGATCGCCATCACCTTCATTGGAGTTATCCTCAATAACTGGATCGTTGGCATTATCGGAACGCTGATAACTTTGCTGTTATCCCTAGCGATATTATTGCCTTGGTTGCAAAAAGCCTTATACGAGTGGTTTTCACCCCAAGAACGCACCCTGTTTGTTGCTGTTTTGGGACTAATAGTAGCGATCATCGGCTTGATTAAGTTTACAGGTGTGGGCGATCGCTTACTTGTTTGGGGACGCCAGATTAACTGGGACATTGCTGGAACCCTAGCAGATTGGTTTGGTGCTTTGGGGCAAATTCTGATCGCCGTCATCGCCGTTTACGTGGCGTGGCGACAATATGTTATTTCCAAAGACTTGACAATTCAGCAAAACCTGCTAACAGTTCAGCAAAACATTATTACCCAGCAACAGACAATTGATTCCTATTTTCAAGGCGTTTCAGACTTGGTATTAGATCAAGAAGGATTATTAGAAGATTGGCCCCAAGAGAGAGCGATCGCCGAAGGACGCACTGCGGCAATTTTAAGTAGTGTAGATGGCAGTGGTAAAGCGAAAATTCTCCGCTTTCTCTCACGTTCCAAGTTGCTCTCACCCTTACAACGCGATCGCCTATTAGGTCGAGCCATTCTTGACGGCAGTGGCGGATATGCAGAAGACCGCCTAGAAGGTGTGCGTGTCATCGATTTAGGCGTAACGCTAGCCGCAGCAGACCTTTCTGGTACTGATTTGCGTTGGACTGACCTCAGCGAAGCTAATCTTGTCCGCGCCAATCTGAGCGGTTGTGATTTAGTAAAAGCCAACCTCTCCCGCACAATTTTATATGGTGCTAATCTCAATGGTGCTGACATCAACGGGATTCGCCTATTCTATGGTGTAGCAGATAAAGCATCACCCCGTAGTCGCACTGAACCACCAGATTATCAAACCGGCGAACAAACTGGCGCTGTGGTGGAAAATGCCGATTTCAGCAACGTACAACGGATGTCTGAGTCTACACGTAACTACTGTTGCACTTGGGGTGGCGAAAAAACTAGAGGTACTATTCCTGGTGGTTGTGAAGGTATTCCTAATAAGTTGGGAAGATAGTTATAAGACTAGATAAAAAATTAGTTAGCCGCATTAAAAATCTGTTGTGCAGTTAAATTTAATTGGGGAAAGGTAGGTGATAAAATCGCTGTGTTGCCTTGAAAAGGTGTCATTTTATATTCGCCATCAACTAATTCGCATACAAAAATAGTGGGTTGCTTGGGATTGCCGATAAACTTTCTTGCACCCAATGCAGCATAATCAGCAATCCAATATTCGGAAATTCCGATTTCTTCTCTTCTCTACGAGAGGCTGCGCCAACGAGACGCTACGCGAGCATAATCTCTAAGTTTATTGTAGTAATCATCTCGCCAGTTGCTTGAAACAACTTCAATAACTATTGGAACCGATGCTGCTTGGCTCACTGTTGACTATTTTTGAAAAAGCGGTTTATTGTCAAGATTATCAAGATTTAGCAGCAACACATCAGGTGAATAAGCGGATTCGGCGGAAGGAGTTTTCACCAATGCGGTTTTAAGAATTCCGTAAGGTAAATTAAGACGATCAAACTCCACGGTTAATTTCCGCGACAAAAATGCAATAACTTTCTCATGTTCTCCGGTTGGAGCGAAGATTTCAATAATTACTCCTTTGTGTAATTCATAGCGTTTCCCATCGTTGGGATACCACTCAATAAATTCATTGAAGGTGAGTAATTTGGGCAACGCTTGGGTCATAATCCTACCTCCATAACAGAGAGCTATGAGAAAAAAATAAGAGATTTTACGACATCCTTGAGCGAACGAAATATAAGTCTTTCAGGAATTTGAACTAGTACACCACGGCGTAAATAAACCACCCATTCCAAATCAACGAAACGCTTACGCTGTATTCATTTTGAATTTTGAATTTTGTTAGCGCAGCGTTAGCGAGTCCGCGTTCGCTTTTAGCGTCTCGTAGAGAGCGTCATTTTGAATTCCGCTTTGCAGTACTAGTGGCTTTGGTTCCTTCTAAATGAAAGGAATTTTTTTTCATTCTAATGTTGTCATACAGCCCAGTAATTCTCACTTTCAAGTAGGGTAAGAATTTCAACCCCATCTTCAGTTACAGCTAAGGTATGCTCACATTGAGCAGAAAGCTTGCGATCGCGCGTTACAGCAGTCCATTTATCGCTGAGAACTTCGACTTCGTAAGTACCTTCGTTAATCATTGGCTCAATGGTAAAAACCATCCCTGGTCTGAGGCGCTTGCCCTTACCGCGTGTGCCATAGTGGGGAACATCCGGCGCAGTATGGAAAATGTTACTGATGCCGTGTCCAACGAAATCTCGCACTACAGAAAAGCCTTGTCCTTCAGCATACTCTTGAATGGCTGCACCAATATCGCCAATTCGTGCCCCAGGTTTAACTTCAGCAATACCCAGGCGCAAACATTCTTCTGTCACCTCTACCAGCTTTTTCGTTTTTGGAGAAGGAGTACCAACAAAGAATGTCTTGGATGTATCGCCGTGATAACCTTCAACAATCGGCGTGACATCAATATTAATGATGTCACCTTCCTTAAGAATTTGCTTGGCATTGGGAATGCCGTGACAGATGACTTCATTTACACTAGTGCAAATCGACTTAGGATAACCCTTATAGCCAAGGGGTGCGCTTTTTGCTCCATGCGCTTGCGTCCAACGTTCGGCTTCATCATTTAGTTCGAGAGTGCTAACCCCTGGCTTCACAAACGGTTCTAGATGCTGAAGGAGTTTAGCAGCTAAACGCCCAGCTTGACGCATTTTGTCTAATTCTCGTTGGGATAAAATAACAATTAGTTCGGTTTTCATTAACTTTTATCTAAAGTATCTTTCATAAACATAGTTAACCCTGTCTGTGCAGCTCTTTGTGCAGCATCAGCAACCTTGAGGGTATACAAGCTCTCTTCTGGGGTAACGTACAAAGGAGTCCCGTCAAAAAGATGGTCTAACACCATACTCGTATCTTTGGCAAACAAACCCCGGCGAGGGCCAACCTCTATGGGTGTTGTTTCCCCTGGTTGGACGAATATTCCGGTGTCGCCATCAAAAATTAAACCACCTTTTTCACCGTGAACTTCAAACTTGCGTTCTGATTGCCAAATACTTTCGCCTTTGCCATAGACTACTTGGGCTAAAAGTCCACTGTTAAAGCAGAGTTGACTAGTGCATAAACAGGTTTGGTAGTATTCCGGTTCTATTTCCCAATATCGCTGGTGACAGTTAACAGTAAATACTGTACCAAATAAATCGATGAGGCGATGTAGGCGAGACAGGGCACCAATTAAAGGAAAGCCGAACAACTTATGGTTATAAGTCCATTTCCGAGGTGCGGGATTTTGGGGATTGATCGTGCTGTAGCGAGCATAAAACACTTCACCAATTTTGGCTAAGTTTTGCTTCAAGGCTTGATGCAAACCACCCAAAAGTTCTAAATGTTCCACATGCAACAGTTTTTTTTGTGCTTTGGCTAAAGCAATCAGTTCCTCTGCTTCGATTACATCCAACGAAAGGGGATACTCTATAATTACGTGTTTGCCATTGGCAAGTGCTGCACGAGCGATCGCACCATGATCTCGATTAATAGTGCAGATCGCTACTAGGTCTATATCTTCACGCTCTACTAGCTCTTGCCAAGTACTCAAGACTTCAATCTGGTACTCTTTGGCAAAGGTTTCGGTTTTTTCTCTTGTATGACCAACAACCGCGACTATGTGCGATCGCTCATCATGAAGCAATGCCTCAGCCCTAAACTTTGCTGCATACCCAGTACCTACCAAACCTACACGCACTCTTGCTTTTTCCAAAGCTGCTTCTGAATTATACATGATCCTCATTAGTTCTGTTTTTGATCTTCCCACGCTTCTAGTGGTGAGATTCTCTCTTCATGGGGTTCACCAGTCTAGACTCTACAACATTCGTCCTACCCCCTCAAGGACAAATCAGACTTTATTTGAAGCTAGATAGAATTACGTGTACTCAAAAAGGAAGACTTCAAAATAAAGTCCCTTTTTTACTCATAATGTCAGAAATTTGTCAATATAATGAACAAAAAAATTGGCAAAAGAAAAATTACATCTCTACTGTACTGTTCTGTTTCTTTCATTTATATATAACGGGCGCGTTTAATCAGATTAGAAAATGAAACAGTCCTACTGCTTTTTAAAGGAATTGGAGAACCTCTTCTACGTAAGTCCTACAAAATATAGGTAACATTAACCTTACTCATATTTACTTTCCGGGCATATAACTTTTTCTAATCACAACCTGACTAGGGTAGAAAATAATATAAAGAAAACTTATCGGGATTAAGTAACTAAATTTCATTACTAATCGGGTTCAATTTCCAGTTACATCGTTTAATTTTTCTCGTAGTATCAGAATTGAAGCAAATTTAAACCAGCGGCTAATTCCACAGAACAGCCGTGACCTTTGCCTTAAGATAACTTATACTGCCGTTTGCAAAAGAGAGGATTACTCAATGCCAACTTATAAAGTGACACTAATCAACGAAGCTGAAGGGCTGAACCAAACACTTGACGTTGATGATGATGTCTATATTCTAGACGCTGCCGAAGAAGCTGGTCTTGACCTGCCCTACTCTTGCCGCGCTGGTGCTTGCTCGACCTGTGCAGGTAAAATCACCAAGGGTACTGTCGATCAGGGCGATCAGTCATTCTTAGATGATGAACAAATAGAAAAGGGATATGTACTGACTTGTGTCGCTTACCCAACCTCTGACGTAACAATCGAAACTCACAAAGAAGAAGACCTTTACTAACAGTTAAGCGAGTCAAACATAAACCTCTTGCAAGAGTTACTAATGTTGACAAAATAGAAGCAGGATATTTAGAGTTAACACCCTTGCAATGCAATGCCGTGTATACCTCTGAAAGCGACTTTGACAAAAAGTCTAATTTTATGTTGAGCAAGAACACAGTAAATCTTGTGTTCCTGCTTAATTTTTTAAGTATGGAGTTTCCTCTCTATTTTTTGCCTCTTCTTAACTCCCGATTCCTAGCTCAAGATGCAACTTCAATGGCAATTAGCTTAAAGCTTAGTCTCTTTTTTGAGAATTTGAATCTGAGTACCAGGATAGTAAAATTGGAGAATTTTTGGACTTGACCAACCTAGTTTCGCTAAATTTTGAGCGCCAGTTTGACTCAAGCCGACTCCATGTCCTAATCCACCACCAATAAAAGCGTATCCCCAGAATTCCGGTTTGCCTTTGTTCAGCGGTTCTATGTAAAAAAGCGTACTTGTAGGGGCTGCAAAAGCACTACGAACTTCGTCTTTGTACAGAATAAAGGTACTGCGATCGGTTTTAACTGCGAGTTTGAGGATACGTCCACTCTGGCTTCGCTCCACTACTGCCATAGCCTGAATTGTCTTAAATTTGGCATGAGGACTGTTTTTCACCTGTAAAAATTTCTGCAAGTCCTTGATAATATCTTTTAAAGGGGTTTCCTTATGCCAACGAAACATATCCCATTTGCTTTCATTAAATCCTTGTTGCTTATTAATAAATTTTTGGAAGTTTTTTTCATCTGCTAAACTCTGCTTAGACAAGTCCCAAAAATTAGTCGGAGCATCTAGTACAGGGCGCAGATAGGGACGATCGTCGCCATTCCAAACATCGCTAAAGGAAGCGGTGACGCCACCAGTGGTAGAAGAATAGAGGGCGTCTACAAGTTCATTTTTATAAGTTAGTATTTTACCTCTAGTTGAGGCGATCGCTTGATCTGTTTTGGCAGCTGCTCCCTTCAGCCCATAATAAACTTGGCAGTGAGTATCAGCACACAACTGATAGTTATCTGCGGCAAACCTACGTAAATTTCTTAAGACATAAGTCCGGGCGAGAATTGCCTGGGCTTCTAGCGCCGCTGTTGGTGCTTCTGTGCCTATTTCGTAAGGTACAACCCCACGCAAATAAGTTTCTAAAGGTACTTGGTTAACTAAAGTGTATGTGCCATAAGAATTTGGCTGCAAATTCATTCGACCGGCATAAAGACGAGCAAACTCTTGTTTTTCGGTTTTATTTACCCGAATCAAATTTTTATCAGTGCTAATTTCCAAATTATTCGGGCTATAGCGATTACCATCCACCACCCAACTCACTCGCGGCACTTGCTTTAAAACTCTAGTATCAAGATATACTTTTTCTTGGGTAGAGGCTTGGATGTTTTGTAATAACAAGCGTCGCAGTAAAGGAGTGCTGTAAACATCTCGTTTTGCCCAAACCTGCCAGCGTTCTGGCTGGGCTATTTCCACTTCCATTCCCTGAGAGCGCCATTTATTAGCACTGTCTTCCGCAGTTTCAAAAGTGCGGTATGTGCCCAAAACGACTACTTCTTCGACTGCTGACTGGGGTAAAGCTTGCATGACTGTTTCCAGCTTTACAGGATTCTTAGTAAACAGGATTTGCTGCTTATTGCCCGCTTGAAATTTTAGCTTTAAGCGATCGCCTTTTATGGGTTCCAGTTGCAGCTTGGCTGTGGCTTCGGCGCCAAATCGCTGCACAATCCCAATTTTCAGTTCTATATCCTGGATATTGCTCTCAGGCCCTGATGCAGCAGTCAGTCCCAATAGACAAAATGTTGTCAGCACAGTGTGGGGAAAACGCCAAAACGAAAATTTCATGGCTACCTGATAGGGAAGCGATAGCGAGTACTTAAGCGTCTTCTGCCCCTTAATGCGTCGTTGGAGCTGATTTTCCAATTGCTTTGTAGCGCGGTTTTTTTGTCGCATGAATGCTCCAATGATACCATTACCAATTTTGCCCTAATACTAGTTGCAAAACGAAGTCATAATGACTATGATTTATTTAGAGACAAAAAACAGAACTAGTTGGATAAACTCTTTATGGTTAGAGTCCAAGAAATTCCATTAAATCAGATAAAACGGCCATTGCCCCGTACAAACGATCCAAATAAAGTACAAGCCTTAATGGAATCGATTGCGGAGATTGGGCAGCAAGAACCTATTGATGTCCTAGAAGTAGATGGACAATATTATGGCTTTTCTGGTTGCCATCGGTATGAAGCTTGCCAGCGTTTAGGCAAAGAAACCGTTTTAGCCAGAGTCCGTAAAGCACCCCGTAGCGTTTTGAAGATGCACTTGGCATAGAGAATGGGAATGGGGCATGGGGAATGGGGACTTAGAGTATTCCTAATGCCCTGTTTGGCCAATGCCTAATTTCCAATCCCCAATTACATATAACCTAATTAGGAGAAAATTATGTCATCGAAAGTAACAGTCAAAAATGTAAATATCGGCATTGACGAGGCGAGTAGGGCTAAAATTGCCGACGGTTTATCTCACCTGTTGGCTGACACTTATACACTGTATCTGAAAACTCATAACTTCCATTGGAATGTAACGGGGCCGATGTTCCAAACGTTACATTTAATGTTTGAGACCCAGTATACAGAATTAGCCTTAGCAGTTGATTTAATAGCCGAGAGAATTAGAGCGCTTGGCTATCCTGCACCAGGAACCTACAGCGAATATGCCAAACTAAGTTCGATTCCAGAAACTCCGGGAGTTCCAAAAGCTGTGGAGATGATTCGCGAACTTGTGGAAGGACAAGAAGCCGTAGTCAGAACTGCACGGTCTATTTTCCCCGTGATAGACGAAGTTAACGACGAACCTACCGCCGATTTATTGACTCAGCGGATGCAAGTACACGAAAAAACAGCTTGGATGTTGAGAAGTTTACTGGAAGAATAAAGAATAAGGAATAGGGCATAGGGAATAGGGAACAAAGAAAAACTTAATCGCCAATGCCCAATTCCCAATGCCCCATGCCCCATGCCCCATACCCAATGCCCCATACCCAAAAGTTGCAAGATTTAATGCAACAGGTAAATATTTCTAGTTTTAAAGGGCTGAGTCGCGCTGCTGGTGTCTCAGAGCGTCAACTTTTGCGCTTACGCCAAGGAAAGTTAGAGCAGATGCGGGTAGATGTGCTGCTTAGGCTTTCGCCAGTGCTACAGATGCCATTGAATGAATTAATCGCAACTTTTTCAACCGTAGAGTTGTTACAAGAGAAAACAGCGCCTACTGAGGAATTGTTACAAGAAATTACAGATTTAAGAAGAGAGTACGATCGCTCGCAACTTCAATTAGAACAACAGCGAGAATTATTGCTACAAGAACTCCAGCAGTCAAGTTTGCAACTGCTGGAGTCTTTATTATTGCAATGGCCAACAGCAGCACAGAAAGCGCAGGAGAATCCCCAGCTAGCAGCAGTCAAAATAGTACCGTTGGTGCAGAAACCCCTGGAAAAGCTTTTACAGGCGTGGGGAGTGGAAGCGATCGCACCTGTGGGAGCAGAATTACCTTACGATCCCCAACTGCACCAATTGCTGGAGGGAACTGCACAACCTGGAGAAACAGTCAAAGTACGTTACACTGGCTACCTTCAAGGGGAGAAACTGCTTTACAGAGCCAAAGTGAGTCCTGTTTGAGGGAGTGAGGAGTTAGAGTTACAAATTCATAACTCTTTACTTTTCGTATTCTCTGTCGAGAAATGACAGATATTGGGAATACTAAAATAGCACAGGCGATCGCCTTCAGAAAACTTCTTTTAAAGCCTAGGTGTCGGTTCTAGCTTGCTTGGCGCTGTTGAAACCTAAATTTTTGGCTCTAGAGCGGTAGTCCAGAGGTAAATTATTTCAATTATGTAAGTAATTGGACATAAATAAATGTAGATCCTAGTTACTATCATTAAGTACTCAGGGAGGAAAAGCTACTGCTAGACTCGGTTTAGCTATGCGTAGGGGTAGCCCGCCGTAGGCATCGCTGCGACTAGTTGAATTTGGAATTGCTTAATGACAGCTATTATCATGAAATTTATTGGAGAATCTCAGTTTTGCAAAAATTTTTGGTAAATAATCTGAAAAGCAGTAACTTCAGCTTGTATGTAAGTATATATCTAAATCCATAAGATGCAAGTAAGTCGGCGTTAAAAATTAACATACATAATCAAACATCAAATCAACGAACGGCTTATAAATTGGTTATTCTAAGACTTTTACAAAACTAAATATACTAGTTATTTATCATGCCGACTTACTTAGCTGGTTGATTTTTAATTGGTCTATTTTTAGTAAAAAAACTATACTTAATTAAGCTAATAATTTTTTTTAATACAAAAAATAGATTCAAACTTTTATAATTAATCTTTATCTATCGTGATTAATTATTAATGATTACTCAATATTTAATCTTAAATTTTATTTTACAAGCATTTTTAAATGTTCTATAATAGCGAAATCAGAGTATTATTTACATAAGTCAGAGTGACATAATTATGAGAGAACAAGTAAAAGTTATTAAGCTCAGTGGTAATTTGAACGCTACAACTTCACAAGACTTTCGACAAAATATCACTGATATTCTAGAAATTGGTGCGAAAATTGTATTAGTTGATTTTAAAGATGTTACGTTTATGGATAGTTCCGGTTTGGGAGCTTTAGTATTAGCTTTCAAAACCTTGCGAGCAGCGGATACTAAGCTTGTTCTCTGCTCAATTAATGAGCAAGTCAGGATATTATTTGAACTGACTAATATGGATAAAGTATTTGAAATCTTTCCCAGTCAAGATGCATTTAATCAGGTTTTAGTCTCTAATACGTAATTAATCAAACTTCATTTGCAAAATAGATAAATCATCATCAAAAGCATCTTTGGAGTTCAGAGCTATTAAATAACTAAGTACGCGATCGAGTTGGCTATCAACAGGATCTTGTAAGCTAATTAGTAGCTGAATAAAAGCATCCAAACTCCAAAATGTACCGTCTGATTTAGTTATTTCATAAGCGCCATCACTAAAAATATAAAGGGTACTGAACTTTTCAATATCGCAAAACCCATCAACATATTTTGCCTCTGGAAACATGCCAACTGGCATACCAGGGGTTTTCAATAGTTTAACTTCAGACTTTCTTGGAGATGTGCCAGTTACTAAAACTGCTGGTGGATGACCTGCACTAGCATAAATTAACTGGCGGTTGATTCGGTTGTAAACTCCATACCAAATCGTAAAGTATTTATCATTTTGATAATTCATCTGAAAAGTATCATTTAAAGCCTTCAATACATCACTAGGTTGATAGTAATCGAGACTTTTGAGGGCACGAGAACGCAGCAGATTCAGCACTGAAACAGAAGGAAGAGTAGCTTTGAGTCCATGTCCGGCAGTATCGAGTAAGTAAATTGCCAGATAGTCATTATCAAGCCAATAGTAATCAAAACAGTCACCGCCGAGTTGTCTTGAGGGAATGAATCGGAAATTTATATTGAAGGGTTCAGTCATAGAAAGAGGTAGCAGCGATCGCACATATTCTGCTGCTTCTGACATTTCTGATTCTAGAAGCAACTTTTGAGCCTGCAAATCTCTACTCAACTGATGCAGACGTAATCCTGCTCTTACCCGTGCTTGTAATTCATTATGCTCAATAGGTTTAGAGATAAAATCATCAGCACCAGCATCTAGACCTTTGACGCAATCGGCAACGGAATCTAAGGATGTTAATAAAATAAAGAATGTGGTAAAAAATTTGGGGTCTGTCTTAATGCGGTGGCAAACTTCCAGTCCAGTCAAACCCGGCATGATCCAATCACAAATAATTAGTGCTGGACGATAAGCTAGTGCCTTTTCTATTCCTTCCTCGCCGCTACTGGCAGTAACTACTTCATAACCCTGTTTTTCCAACATCCTTTTCAGGAGTATTTTTATTGAATAGTCGTCATCAATTATTAGTATTTGAAACATATAAATTTGTTGAAAACACTCATTAATAATTGTTTGTCAAAATAGAAAATAAAAATATGATATGAGCTAATAAGCTAGTAGTATCGATATAGAGAATAGAGATGCTGCTATAGCGCTTATCGTACCCTGCGCGTACTGCTTCTCCCTTAGCGTTAGCCTCTCCCTTTGGGAGAGGGGGAGACGCTAGCGCGAACGGAGAACTCGTAGAGTAGCCGTTACGCGTCTATGTATGCAATAGACTTTGACTCCTCTCTCCTAAAAACAGAGAGTACCCTACGTTGTAGCAACAGGCGTAAGGAGTTGAGGGTTTGGTCTTTATTAGACTCAAATGAGAAGCACTATAACTCATTTCTATTTACTCGTAGAATTTACAACTGTTTAACAGTCATAAAATATTATGGCGCTCCCAAAGGATTTAGCCATAAAAGAATGTTGCTTTTTAACTGGTTTAAGTCGCGGTATGCTTCTTGCTTGAACCATTGCCCTAAAGCGTCAAAGGGGGTGAAAGATGTTCCCGTTTGCCATTTAATATCTTGACCTAAAGGTGTTGTATGATTTCCTGGTAACGTTTGCGCTGTCACCATCTCATCAAAACGTTCTTGTAAGATTTTGGTTAAAGCTGCTGATTGGTCGATGGTGTCATTACTAAATTTTATTAATAAATTGCGCCGGATATTGTAACGTTCTTGGACAAGCTTGTTAGTTTCCAACGGCGAGGGGGTAAATTCGATCGCAAAAGTAGAATTGAACTGCTCTACTAGAGGGATAGCTTCTTTAGCAGCGTAGTTGTTGAAGGATATTAAAATATTGCCTGCACGTTCTACTTTAAAAAGGCTACCAATCAGCAAGTGGAGTTTACAGCCCATACTGTGTCCAACGCCATAGATGGGAAAGTAAAGCTTGCGTAATGCCCCAGAATCATGCAATCGTTCGAGGGTGCGGTCAAAGTTTAACAGCACGGATTTTGCGATCGCAGTATGATCCAATGTATTGACGAAAGGCGTAGCAATTACAACATAGCCTTTACCTGCCAGTTGTTCGAGTAACCAGCGATAAGTGATGTGCGGTGCAGTGGCGACAAATGCACCTCCTAAAAAATGAACGATACCTATGGGATTTTGGGGAATGATTACCCAGTTCCCTCTAATTTCTTTCCAGTCCATGCGGATAAACGATCCCTTTATGAATATTCTTTATGTTAGACCGGGGATTGCAACCGTGGGAAAGATTATGGAAAAAAGCCATTGAGAATATCTGACTAGTAGATTGGAAGCCAACTCACCCAGCAACCTCTATGGATTTATCAGCAGCATCTACGTTTTGTCTAACTCTTAGTGAGTACCGAGTGAATTCACGAGTGCTTTCTAAATTTCCATTACAAAACTTAATCACGAATTACGAATTACGAATTATCTTAACGTTGAGTCTGTAATCTTTTCATCTCGTATTGCACATCTAATGCAATTTGTAATGCTTCATTAAGTAACCTTCCATGCTCAGTAGCCTGTTCATTTACTTGCATAGCTGTTAAAGTTGCTAAATTGTTGACAAATAGTTCTGTATTACTCAAGATAAAATTCTTATTCTCTCTCAAAATCCTTTCTGTCTTCAAAGCGCGAACTAAATCAGCTTTGGTGAGTTTAAGTGCTTCGATTACATCCTCTCTTTCCTTTATAATCACTTCTGAATTCCCAGCTTCTTCTATTTGGTCATTGATATCTATAACTTTCATAACAGTATTATATCTATTAACCTCATTTAACAGGATTTGCAGACATTTTGTCATATTTGCTTTAACAATCTTACTTCTACTTCTCCAGATAAAATATAAGACGCTTTGCGTCAGACCAGCAACCCAAAGCCCTAAGAAAATTAATAATATCCATGATGGAATTGTTATCCATGTAACAAACATTTTAATAATTATATCAAATAAAATATAGACAAAAACAAATGTAGAAAATCCAATAAAAACTACAGTCGCTCCTTCAGAGCTTTTAATTTTTTGTATATATATATTTGCTAATCTCTTGAGAGGATTTGTAATGATTAAAAGTTCCCCATTGACAGGTAAATTAATCAGCTTTTGCAGATCGTTCTGACTAATTTCCAAGCCCTGTAAATCATCCCGCACAGCTTTTCAACCCTTGCCAGAATAGTTATTTAATCTAATATAGCAATCAAATTTCTAGAATGCTGGTATTTTGTCTAAACTTTTTCAGGCAAGCTAATACTTATAGGCAATGTCCAGAATTTTTGTACAATATGATACTTTATAAATAGCTACTTGGAGATACTAAAAACAAGAAAGGTGAGCATTGCCCACCTATTCTGTTTTATTCGCTAATTAGCTTTTAGGGTAGGTTTTCGCAGGCTATGCCGTCGCTATCACGGTCTAGGTCAAATAGATCATTCGGATACTTATTGAAGATTTTTTGAGCCTCTGCTTGGGTTGTGAAGTCAGGGCAGTTATAGTTTTTGGGCAAGTTACTTGGATTAACCGGAAAAGGTGAATATGTGGGTTGATTGCTGCGCTTACCTCGTCGGAAATCCCAAGGCATTACTGGATTTTGCTGGTTCCAGAAACCAAATTTTTGTATCTTGGCATACTCTTCAGCTTGAAGATACTGATTTTTGTTAGAAGCGCAATTATTTAGATATTGCAGATAAACGACAGCATTTCCCTCTTGAACCATCTGTAGATTCACTGATTGACCAGCAACAAAAATTTCGGCTACAGTCCGGTTATAGCGGTCGCGTCCTGTTTCTCGCAATTCGATTTTTTGACCAGGAGGTGAAAGTTCTGCCAATCTATTGGTTGCTTGTTGTCCCCAAAACTGTTTTCCTTCCGGCGCGTCAATACATGCTAACCGCACTTCGGTTTTTTTGCCATTTTTGTTAATCCAAATTGAATCACCATCAGTAATCCGCTCTACTGAATAAAATGGTTTTGTTTCAGCCATTAATAAATTTGGAGTTACAGAAGATTGAGTCGTCAAAAATGACGAGGTTATTTTATCTTTAGATGCTACTAAACCTAGAGTAGATAGCGCTGCAATCGCAAAAATTGTTTTTAAGATAACTGATTTCATTGGTATAACCTGCAACGAGTTGTTCGATTTAAAATTTACAACCCACGCTATACCCAGAAGCAAGACCGCAAAAAAACCAGTTAAATGTTCTGAAAACACCAATAATATCAGCGTTTTGTAACTTCGGGGTAGTCAAAGAACTTCAGGTATCCTGAATTTGTTTATGAAAAATTTACACATAGAGGTTTATTAAAAATGACAAAGAGGAGTTACGGGGATTCACAACAAGAGCGGGCAAGGCGCTTACTAGAGGATTTACTCAACTATGCAAACGATGATCCAAAAGTAAAGTTGAGTGAAAAACTCACAGTCAATTGGGCAAAGAACAAACCACAACTTGCTGTTACGGGTACTTTAGAGTCATTAGTTGAACTAACTAAAGCTGATGGATGCCAAGAAATACTTAATAAACCGAAGATTGAAAATGCGATTGACTTTTTTGAAAATTATTTAGAAATCCTCACCAATTTTTCTCAAAAAGGTGTGGGAGAAAGGCAATTCACTTTCACCCTTTGGGATACCGACAAGGAGAAAAATTTAAATAAATTTGATGAAGAATCTAAATGTAAAGATTCTGAAAAGCTGCCAAATCGAAGAACTATGTCTAATAGTCACCCTCAAGCAGAAGGAGAAATACAGTCAAATCCTGATAATTTAGGAACGGGTATCATTAGCAGCGATCCATCTCCTAAAAATATGCGAAATAAATTAGAAGAACTGAGAAAGAAATGCCAAAATCTTGAGGATACTAATCAAGACCTCAATAAGCGAATAAAAACAACTACATCTCATCTTACGATTACCCTAAATTTATTAGCAATTTTTGCAATACCAATAGCAATAGATAGTAAGGCTATATATGATTATTTAAATTATATTAATCCAAAAAATAATTCTTCTGTTTCAAGCCCTTCCAATACAAATAATTCTGGTAGTAATACATCTGCAAGCAACCTGCCTGATTTGTCAAGACAGACAAAACAGCTTCTTCTACTGCCGAAAAGCAAAAAAATAATTCCGAGTTGAAAGCAGCAGAAAAGTCTCAATGTCCTTAATATTTAGATATTTATAGCAATCATTAATCATTTTTCATAAGCAAGATACCCGACTTCTTAAATAAGTCGTGGATCTGCAGTTTGGAATTATCACAAATAAAATATAATTGCTATATATGATTAATTAAGTGATTGTTTGTATTGCATCCCATTAGTTATATTAACTTCGTTTTGGAGAAGATTGTTTCTGTTTTGAAACACCACAGCTAAGTCTGTTACCCAGATATAAAGCGTTTTTAACTCCTGAATTCTGAATCCTGCTGTATGTCACCCATGAATCTGAATAAATAGGGAATAACCACTGACAGCAAAAATAAAAAGGATGGCGGCAGGAAAAATTACTACATCCCTGACAATAAATAAAATCCAATCTTTTCTTAGTTCTTGTTTAAACTTGAGTTCTCGCAGTTTTCGCTCAAGTTCTATGTCTTCTTGTGACTGCAAGTTTATCGGTGACAAAATTAGCGGATTATCGCCTTTGCTGGCAATTATTTTTGATGAGTCTGTTATATCTGTCATGCTGTTTAGATACCAATAATTTCAGTTTCAAGATTTTGGTTATCATCTGCAACCCAGATAGGTTTGCCTTTTTGCTTGGCTTCTACAGGCACTTATAGGAATGCGTAGACGTAGCCAGCACTTCGACAAAGCTCAGTGACCACCGTAGACATCGCCTTTAACAGCACCTTTGCACTTATTGAGCAATGTCAGGTTGTCATTGACGTAGTTTTGTGTTGAGTTATTGGACTAAAGCATCTATTTAGTTAAAAAAGAGCCAGAGAGTGTTGTTAGTTCTCTGGCTCAAAGCTGGAGACAAAAGAATCATCAAATAAAGGCTAACTTGGGTAAGAACCTAAATTCTTCCCAGGTTATGCAGCCCTAAGATAGCGCCCACTCCTAAGATATGACCAAAGGCGGTAGTTGCTAAAAGGGCTGGTACACCAAAATTACCAAGGAAATTGACTGAGGGTAGTTTTGGTTCTGCGTTGGGATACTTGATGGTAGATTTGCCAAAGGCAATGGCAACGATATTAGCAATAATCATAATCAGTCCAACTGTAGGACTCCATTGCAGAGGTGTGGTTGCAGCAGCGAGTAAGGTTGAAGTCAACACCTGATTTGCTCCTGAAATTTATTAATGGTTGAAAACATAATCTGAAACTTTCCGAAGCAAATTCAACAAATTACCCGATTTTGCATCAATATTTAACAGTTATTCTTACTACTTAATACAATATGAGTTCAACGCGGTGAGCTGATTGTGGTAGGTAGTTTGAATTTCAATGTCTGAAACAAGCAACCTGTTAGTATTGATTTATACTTACAGCAGAATTCAGGAGTAAAATACGCTTTATACGTGGGTAACAGACTTAACTTGTGTACCTCACCAACTTGAAATCTGCTGTAGATAAAAGTGATTCCGATAAAATTATGTCAATGTATCTATAGAAATCTGTGCAGGAGTTATGAACAAAATGATCCCTGACTTTTTGAAGGATACAGTTGAAGTCAGAAATTTAAAGAGTGGATTCACCTTTCGGTAGATTTAGACAGAATCATCAAAACTGTATATTTGAATGGTGTAACACATAATTTGCCACAAAACCTCATGCTAAATCAGTAATTTCCAGATCAACAGATGAAATTTTGATTGAATTCTAGTTAATTTGTTCCTTAAGTTCCTCAAAAGCCATGACATCCCCTGAGCCTCAAACTGATTTTGGAGAAAAAGCTCCACAAACCTCATTTGAGCCACCTTCTAGAAAACGGCGGTGGCTTTGGTTGAGTTTAGCCGCACTCCTATTGTTAGGGGGCGGAGCAACTCTAGTTTGGCGTTTACTCACTCCACAAAATTCAGCACCTTCAACTGCTAACGCTCAACCTCAAGGGGTAAGAGTCAAAATATCAACAGTACAAAGCGGCATAATTGAGGAAAGTTCAGATTTTATTGCTAGTTTAAAATCCCTACGCTCAGTCACGCTCCAGCCGAGGATTCAGGGTCAAGTTACCCAGATACTTGTCAAATCGGGAGATCCAATCGTCGAAGGAGCGGCAATTCTCCAAGTAGATCCTACACCACAGGCAGCGATCGCGAGGAATAATACTGTGCCTCAAGCATTTTTAGTGCAACTGGCAAATTCCCGCGCCACACTCAAATCTTTAGAAACAGAACGACCATCCTACGTTGCGAATGTGCAATTGTACCAGCAGAACTACGATAAGTTTGTCAGCCTAGCTGAACAAGGAGCCGTGTCTCGACAGACTAGCAATCAGTTTGCTAATCGGCTTACCAATGCTAAGACTAGTCTGGATGCAATAGATTCCAGGATTCAAACACAACGAGCCACCATTTTGCAGGCTGAAAAATCTTTGCAGCAATCTAATGTAAATACTCAAACACAACAGCCCCAGTCTGACAAAATTACCGCTCCTTTTAGTGGCACAGTTGGCAACATCCCTGTAAAAGTCGGTGATTTAGTTAATAATTCTACACCATTAGTTAATATCAAGCAAAATCGACCTTTAGAAGTGAATATCTCTGTACCACTACAGCAAGGGCCCCAATTGCGTAAGGGTATGCCAGTAGAGGTGATGAACACACAAGGTCAAAAGCTTGGTAGAAGTAGGATATTTTTTATTGCACCTGATGCCAGCAATGAAACACAAACGATACTGATTAAAGCACTTTTTGATAACACTAACGGTCAGCTACGTGCAGATCAATTGGTCAGGACTAGAGTGTTCTGGAATCAGCGCCCCGGAGTTTTAATTCCCACAACAGCAATGACTCGTGTAGGCGGGGACACTTTTGTTTATGTAGTTGAAACAGAAACATCTCCCCAAGGTGTATCCCAACAAGTAGCTCGGCAAAGGCGAGTGAAGCTAGGCGAGATTAAAGGTAATAATTACCAAGTTATTGAAGGATTACAGCCAGAAGATAAAGTTATTATTTCAGGGTTGCTCAATCTCAGGGATGGTGTTGCGATCGTTCCAGAATTTTAATTAAGGGGAGTAGAGAGGAGGAGCAAGGGAGAAGTCTCAATCTTGTCTCCTACCAATCTTCACCCAAGAGCGTTAACTATAGCGATCGCTCTTTGTTGGAGAACTTGTAAAGTAGTCTCTACGTATATATCTATAGCAATACACGCTGAATTCACTTCCATTCTTTTCTCCTAAAAAGAAAGCATTCGTGACATTTTAAGATATAACTCGTTTTGTCAATAGTGATTACGCTGTAAATTATCTATGCTATCGAGTCTCTAATTAAGCTTTATACTAAATTTTAAGGCAAGGATGAACGATACTTTTAAATATGTGTAGGCGTAGCTAGTCTTGTCTATGACGACGCTATGCTAAGGCATCACAGGCTGGAAATTTACGTTTGTAACCTCGATTTTGACTAAATTTAATCACCACTACTTATTGGCAAATGGTTAATGACCTTAACCTGTCACCAATGAGTAAAAGTAAGCAATTACTTGATTACGTAACAGAGGTAAACAATTATGTCAGGGAAAATCATCCAATCTAAATGTGGTTTAGTTTTAACTTGTTTACTTGGACAGATAATGTTGTTAGCTGCGCCAGTACAAGCTGGAGTGGAGGGCAAAAGTTATAATGTCAATGTTAATTCGAGTCAGGGAGATAATTTTACTGCTTGTTTTGAATTTAACGCCAATGGTAACAGGCTTCGCTTTGTTGGACTAGATGCTACTTATAGCCGTACAAATCTAGGTCAGGATCAGAGAAATTGGCAAGCAGTCACAAATCCAACTTCAGAAGTAAGTATCGCACTTAGCGGTCAAGTAAGAGGAGACTTTGTTCCAGATCGGAGGATAAGTGGTAATGCTATCAATTCCAACGGCACTACTTATACATTTAATGGAACACTCTTATCTGAGCCAACATGTCCGATTGAGATTGAATCCGAGATAGGTCCAGAAAATCCCTTCTTAAAATAATTTAATCTACGCAGATATGATAAACCAGATGAGCTTTTGGTTAACGAAGACAGACAATTTATAAAAGATGTTTGTAGACTATGGTCAAGACAATACCTGTGTCATCAGCACTTAAATTCTGTCAAGTTCGGTAGGGCGTAGTTTACTGCCGTAGGCATTGTGTTTAGCTCAATGAAGACTCAGAAATTCGATTTAGCTCAACATATTCAACAATATTCGCCAAGCCGTAGCAAATCTTAATCTGCTGTGAAGATGCTGACAAGAGGGCACGTATCTTCACCTTTTGCAAAGTATTTTCATTTCTCCCGCCTGAGAGTTACTTGAATTCGCTGGCGGGATTTTGGCTGGAATGAAGTCGACAGTTTTAGCAGCGATCGCTAAATTTAACCTTAGAACAGTACTGTAAGAGCAGATAATCACTTTAGTGAACCAAAATAAAACTCGATTAATCTATGGCATCTTTAGCAGGGAAGGTTGCAATTATCACTGGTGCATCGCGGGGAATTGGACGAGCGATGTCTTCGACGGGCTACGCCTACGCACTAAAATTAGCTGGTGACGGTGCATCTCTTGTCGTCAACTATGCAGGTAATGCAGGCAAAGCACAAGAAGTTGTTGCAGAAATTGAAACAGTTGGGAGTAGAGGCGATCGCTACGCTGAAGCCTTAGAAGTATTAAATGGTGGATAAACAGCAACTAGAGTTGCAGGTGAAGATCCTAAAACTCGTAAATGGATTTGTAGACAATGCAGCATGATTTACGATCCCGTTACTGGCGATCCTGATTCTGGGATTGCACATGGTACACCTTTTGAAGAAATTCCTGAAGACTGGGAATATCTGATTTGCGGTGCTAGCAAAAAAACTTTTAAACCATTTGAGGAAAAAGTTGCAGCTTAAGACGAGAATCAATTAGGCACTCTTTTTTAGCACATAAACGCGAAGCATCTTAAGAGATACTTCGCGTTCTTGATTATTTATACACAGGGTAGGATCATGCATTCACCAGAAGATAACAGCCAATTTGAACGACAAAGACCAGTTTATCGAGAGCTAAATTTTCAAATTATTTGTGCAGTTGTACTAATTGCTGTTATTGGAGTTTCTAGCGTGACTCCGGCTTTTCCCAAGTTAGCTAAAGATTTAAATATTAACCCGAAAAACTTGGGTTTATTGATTACAGCATTTACATTACCATCTCTTATTTTAGGGCCAATTATTGGTATTCTTGCCGATAGATTGGGCAGAAAGAGAATTATCGTTCCTTCACTATTTATATTTGGCATAGCTGGTACTGCTTGCGCCTTTGCCCGCGATTTTAATTTATTACTATGGTTGCGTTTGCTGCAAGGAATTGGTGCTGCTTCTTTACTTTCTCTGAGTATCACCTTAATTGGCGATTTATACACCGGAGACAGACGGACTACAGCAATGGGTTACAATGCCAGTATTAGCAGCGTCGGCACATCAAGTTATCCAATAATCGGTGGTGCATTAGCTACAATGGGCTGGTATTATCCCTTTATGCTGCCCATATTAGCGATTCCTCTTGGGTTACTGGTGTTGTTTGGACTTAAGAATCCAGAACCAAAAGGCGATCGCAACCTCAAAGAGTATTTGAGCAATGCCGTAAAAGTTCTGAAAAATCGTCAGCTATTTGGACTTTTTATTGCCAGTGCTGCTAACTTTGTTTTCCTTTATGGTGCTTATGTCACATATTTACCACAGTTAATTAACGATACCTTCAAAGCGCCGCCCACCATTATTGGATTGCTACTTTCTAGTGTTTCCGTAGCAATTACCATCACAGCTTCCCAGTTAGGTAGATTAGTGAGAAGATTTCCTGCCACAAGTTTAATTAGTGCATCTTATGTTTTTTATGCTTTAGCGATGTTAATAGTTCCCTTTGTATCAAATATCTGGTTACTATTAATTCCGAGTACAATTTTTGGGATTGGACTTGGTATTGGTTTTCCTAGCATCCAAACGCTGTTAGCAGATTTAGCACCAAGAGAATATTTGGCGACGATTATATCGGTAAATGGGACATTCTATGGATTAGGACAAACATTAGGCCCATTGTTGATGGGTTATGCTTTTGGTTTTGGCGGAATTAGTAGTGTGTTTTATGCCGCGACTGGTTTTGCCGTTTTGATATTTTTTGTGTTTAGGTATTGCACTTGTAGGTGATTCGTAATTCGTTTAAAAAGTGAGAGTCTTCTCAATTCGACGGTCAGGAATCAGCCAGATGACTGCGACTAAAGCGTATAATGCACAAGCAAACCATGAGTTAACAAAGGCAAGTGGAATTGCCACAGCATAGAATACCAGCGATATCTTTTCCTTAAAGTTTCCAGTGACTGCGATCGCTAGAGTCGAATCCTTGCCGTGGTAAGAAATCAGGGTGCGGGTAAGGATGAAGTAAGCGATCGCAGCCAACAACAACACCGTACCATAAAGGGCAACTGGCATGGCGGCAAAGTGATTCTCGCCCATCCAGCCAGTAACGAAGGGGATTAGGGACAACCAAAACAGCAGATGCAGATTAGCCCAAAGGATACGGCCATTAACGTGTCGGACTGCTTGTAGTAGGTGATGGTGATTGTTCCAGTAGATGCCGATATAAATAAAACTCAACACATAGCTCAGAAATACCGGGATTAGTGGACGTAGGGCAGCTAAATCGAATCCATGCGGTACTTTGATTTCCAGCACCATAATGGTGATGATGATGGCAATCACCCCATCGCTGAATGCTTCTAATCTCCCTTTTCCCATGTACGCATTCCTTTTTTATTTACTTGAAAGTAAGTTGTGACACTCTGTAGTTTATCGTACCAAGTAGTCGTCATTGATAAAGATTGTCTGCATTGGCTACGCCAACGCAAAAGACTTAATTCTCACTTGCCAATTTTCGCCGTAATTCCCGAATAGCAGTGCTAGTATTGCGCTCGTAGGCAATAGACCTCTTGCAAAAGTCCCTAACACCCCACCCCCAACCCCTCGCCGCTTGCGGGGAGGGGAGACAAAGCGTAGCTTTGGCGGGGTGGGGTTCTTATTTTGGATTTATGCAAGAGGTCTAATTTTTAGAGACTCTGTGACTACTTCTGACACATTGATGTTGGGGAAATAACGGCTCCTGGTTTCAATAGTGTAGCGATCGCCTTGCAATCTGTAAATCACAAGCTGGTTCTTCCTGAACAACCAAACTTCTGGTATTCGATAAGGTAGGTAGTCATTCACATCAGTGTAGCTGGTGATGTCTATCTCCACTACTAAATCAGGTGATGGATCAACGCCCCAATTGATGCGGTTTTTACCTGCAATTGCCTCCCAGTTTTCAATATAAAAACAGTAGTCTGGTTCTATACCACTTTCCTGTGGAAGTTCCATTGTGATTGGGGTAAATGCCTCGTATTCTTGTCCCAGATGATCGAGCAAAACTTTTACTACATCTGCAATTACACTTACTTTCGGCCCATGTTCTGGTAGCGGTGCCATCAAGAGAATTTCTCCATCTCGATACTTAATACGAGGAGAGGAGCGATCGCCTAGTTGTTCATTCAATGCTTGATAATCTTGCCAACTTCCGAGTAGGCGTACTACTGCGCCTGGGGGCAAATGGATTGTATCGGGTGTGACAACAGCAAACATAGAACTGATACCTCCACCTCAACTGTAATACTTTAAATATCAACTGCTGCGGCTGAAAAATACAGCAGCTATAACAATTAAACCTAAAAGTGCTAGAGGAACCCAGAGATTAGGGACATCCGACAAACTCATAAAGGACTTCCAAATAAGTAGAGTGTATGAGGCAGATTGCAATAGACAGTTGCTACTTTATAAGTCAACTATTAAGTAAGCCTTTTTTTTACTTCCTCAGCCAAATTTTCCAGTAGTACTTCTACTTGTTCGCCTGTTTTCAAATCTTTGAGCGATGACTTTTGCGCTGCTGCTTCTTCAGAACCAATAATTATGCAAAATTGAATTCCTTGCTTGTCTGCTAATTGAAATTGTTTACCCAAAGGACGCTTATCAAAGTTAGTTATCACATTAATTCCCGCCTGACGCAGATGTTGAGAAACTTTTAAATAAGTGGGCATTAAATCTTCTTGCATATTCACTACCATCACTTGGGCTGGTGTAGCAGCTAAGGTACTAAGAATCCCAGCTTTTAACAAGCGACTAATTAAACGAGTTAAGCCAATAGAAATGCCGACACCAGGCATTTTCTCACCTAAAAATACCCCGACTAATTCCTCATATCTACCGCCAGAACAAATACTACCTAAAGCTTCATGTCCTAATAGAGTTGTTTCGTAAACTGTGCCAGTATAGTAATCAAGACCACGGGCAATGGATAAATCAATACAGAAACGGTTTTCGGCAACTCCGAGATTACGCACCCCAGCAATTACCGTTTCTAATTCGGTAACTCCTAAACTCAATTGCTCGGTTTCTGGCAGATTTTGGGCGAGGTGCTTGAGCTTATCTAATACTTCATCAACCGAACCGCCAATTTTAATAAACTCAATAATTTTTTGCGCCTGTTCGGCTGAAATTCCTTCTTTCTCTAAATCTTGTTTTACTTTAGTTTCACCAATCTTTTCTAGAGTATCAACAATACCAATACACGATTTAATTTGATTTTCGGCAATTCCCAATGATTTAAAGAGACCAGTAAGAACTTTTCGGTTATTGATGCGAATCAGAAAATCACCAATATTAATTGCTTCAAATATCTCCGTGATAATTGCAGGCATCTGAGCATCATAGAGCAAGCTGAGTTCACGACGAGCAACTACATCAATATCGCACTGACGAAACTGACGAAAACGCCCATCTTTAGCCCGTTCCCCCCGAAAAACTACATCGGTTTGATAACGAGCAAAGGGAAAGGTTAATTCATTCAGGTGACGGGCAATATACGCCGCTAAAGGAACTGTTTGATCGAACTTCAAAGCTCTTGCTTCCGAACCAGTTTCGCCCGATTTATCTCTCTCGGCTTGGCGATTTGGTGGCAGTATGGGTTCAATTCCATAAATGATATTGTCACCTTGATTACCTTTAGCTTGCAGCACTTCTAAACGTTCTACAGCAGGTGTTTCGATGGGCGTAAATCCATAGCTTTCAAAAACTCTACGGATGATATCTAACAAATATAATTCTAGACGCTTTTCGCTAGGAAGAAATTCTGGAAATCCGCTAGGAGTAGAAAAGTTTATTTTGTCACCTTTGGCCATGCGTGTACCTTACTAAGTTGAAATTTGAGATGAAAGCCTAACGACTGGAAGTCGTAGCTACACAAACAAAGTCCGCCTGCGCGGACAGGAGAATAAAGAGTGGTTATCTCTGAAAGGATAAATTACTATCTTAGCCGTTCTTCTTGAATTAAGGTGCGTTGAAAGATTTGATTGTTCTTAAACCAATGCCAAGTACGGGCACGATTGTTATTATCAGGACTAATGTAGATCATTTCATATAAGCTCATTTCTGGGTTTGTTTTATAACTAAACCATTGAATCATCGGCTTCTCGGGCTTTCCCTTCTATGCGATCGCCTTATGGTCTACCCAGTTGAGCAAATTCATATCTAGCAACCTTTTTGGCCTTTCCTATCCATCGAACTCACACTAATTAGTGCCGAAATCCTGACTGAAAATTCTGCAATGTAAAATTCTGTTTTTCTTCCAAGCGATCGCGTTTCTCGTCGAGCTAAGTTAAGCGGCCGCTAGTATCCTTTGTTTAGATATCCTCTTTATCTTTGATCGCCCGTTGCTCATATTCTGTAATGATGCTCTGAATGTCATCTGCGGCAATATCGACTTGTTCAGATTTTGCATAAATAGTCAGCAAAATAATTCCCGTTGCTGTCTTGACATAGTAAATCAGACGATAGCCACCGCTTTTACCTTTTTGAGTGTCGCTATTTCGGACTCTTAACTTGAAGACCGCATAACCAACCCCAGGTATTTTATCTCCTGGCAACTCTCCCTGCTCAAGTTGTTCGATGATGGGTTGTATATCATTCCGAATACTGCGATACTTCTTGGCAAGAGCGCGTAAATTTTGGTTGAACGTTGGCGAAGCTTCAACTTGAATGAAAGGCCGATCAGTCATTTTCTAGCCCTTCCCAAAGTTGAGCCACCGGGATAGTTTGCCCGGTCATGGCTTCGTGCCAAGCTTGCCGGAAATCTGCTAAGACTCCTGCTTGAGATTGATCATCCAGAACTTCCTCTTCTGGAATTAAAATAATAACTTCTACACGGCTATTTTTATCCGTTATGAGAGGGTAATCTAAAGTTATTTGTCCTTGCTCATTAATCGTTGCCATGACTTTAACTGCTTTCATTGCTACTCCAATATCTTAAGTGGTAGTGGTTAGGTTAATGTCCAAGACTTCAAGTTGCTGATTGATCCAAGCCGTTGCTATCGCTTCATCAGTTTCGATCGCTTTTTCTACTCCTGTCTTAGCAATTTCTAGCAGTTGCTTGGATTTTGATTTTGCATCTTTCCCATTTTGCATTTTCTCAGCTATTAAAAGCTGTACATCTTTGGTAACAAGTGGAATATACATATTTTTGATGGTTGGTAAGTCTGTATTTTGCCTAACGCTAGCTTGAGCAATATTACGCATTAAGTAATAGGGTCTAGCGACTTTATCAATATAAAAGGCAACGAAATGCGGATTAAAATCAGCTTGGTTTTTGAGCCTGATTCTGATGGTGAAGGAAGCAAATATCCATCCTGCTTGTTCATCTTCAACTACTCCGCAATTACCTACTGTCCCCATTTGGGATATAACAATATCTCCTTTTTTTGTATAAACCTTTGAGGGTAAACTTTCAGTATTAATTATTCTATCCAGTTGAACGGTAACAATTTCTGCATTTTTAAGATTTAGCCCTTTGATGTATGGAATACCTTCACCATTCTCTGTGTAAGAACTTGTTGGTACTGAGCCATAGTTAATATGAGAGCAAATATCTTTAGTTAGAACAAATCCATTTGCTTTGATTTTACTTTCAACCTCATAAAATCTCTGCTGGTAATACTCAGCGTCTAAGCGACCGGAAGACAGGAACGACTCAGCAAAACTCTTGACAGCAACGGTTTCTTCTGTGGGTTGCCAGTCCTTCAAGCCAAGCTCCGACAACAGCAAATCCTCAGCTTGTTGATAGAGTTCTTTTGATTCTTCCTTTAGTGATTGACAATAATTATTTACAATCATCTCTACTTGATATTGAAAAGAGCGACTAAAGATAGGAACAGTAACCGTCCTCAAATCAAAAAGATTTATACCTGGTTGTGCAGCCCCTCTTCTACCTCTTCTAATTAATCTATAACCGTGTTTGCAAGAGAGATATGTCACCAGAAAATATGGATTGATCTCTGAATTTTTCAATAATGTGCTTTTGCAGCTAAAAATAGCGGGACAGTCTTTAGGAAGAACTAAAGCTGTTTTACCAAAGTTCATTCCAACAACAGTAACGAGAATATCAAGTGCTTTAAGATGAAACTGTGATAGTGAGTCAAATAAATTTCTTTCTACATAAACTGGATCGCTATCATCCAGGAAGAAATCTTGAACATCTTTACCTCTGATATACCGGAATTCTTCGTCTTCAACATAGTTATCTGTTGTGACAGTTGAGCCGAAAGGCCCAGCGATTAAATTGCATAACTTTCCTAGCCTGTCATGCTCCTTAGCTGTAACTAATGACTCATAAACTAGATGTAATGGATGGTAATACTCTGAATCTATGCGGAATTCTTCATTTTCGTAGCATACACGGTGGAAGTTGACTGCTGCTGCTTCAAGCCCATCCATTAACTGCTGATACCTCACAGCATCAAACGGCGTAACAGATGGGCTAGATTCAAAAAAACTGAGCTTCTCCTTTTTGGCAAACTCAATAAACGCTTCCGCAATGCCGTCTTCCGTCAGTCCTTCGTGGTTATACAAGTCATGATCTACCACTAAATGACCGTGAACATCTTGTAAAAAATCGCCCTCCACCCCCACCACTCGCTGCATCGGAGAAGGTGGCATCAATTCGCTGAGTTCGTCATCAGGCGGTGAAGTAGACGATGAAATTTTGCGCCACATCTTCTCCCCAGAATTATCCTTCCCCGATTTCCGCATCGTCGCAAAAAAGATGTTGTAGTCATCCCGGCGAGGGCAGAGTGCGCCCGCCTTCGGGTCGTCATTCCACTTCTGCACAAACAGCACCGAAGTCTTTGTACCTGTGTGCGGCTTAAACGTATTGCCATGCAGCCCCACGACTGCCAAAATCCGGCAGCGTTCCGCAATGAAATCTCGAATATTCTTATCCGATGAATTATTAAACCGTCCTTGGGGCAGCACGATCGCCATTCTACCCCCCGGTTTCAAAAAGTCCAAATTGCGCTCAATAAACAAAATATCGCGCCCAACCTTGCTTTGCCACTTACCATCCGGTTTCTTTGCCAAATCATAGCGGGCAATCATGCGCGGTTCCTTGATATCTCCGGCAAAGGGCGGATTCGCCATCAACACATCAAACTGAAACTCTCGAAAATCTTTATTCCCTTTCGGTCGCAACCGTTTCAGCCGTTTGAACCCAGCATTATAAATGTTATCCCATTCCTCTTGTTCGGTTACTTCATTCCACAGTTCATAGTCCAGCGTGTTCAGGTGCAATACATTTGTCTGTCCATCCCCCGCTATCAAGTTCAGCGTCCGCGCCACCCGCACCGCCTTCTCATCAAAGTCGATCGCAAACACCTTCTCTTCCACATATTCTTTGCAACGGGGCGGTTTGTCTTCTAGCGAAAACAAATGACTCGCCTGCAACCCCTCATCCACCAAAATCTGCCGCCACACATGAAAAATCGTATGCACCGGAAACCCAGATGACCCCGCCGCCGTGTCGATCATATACTCATCTTCTTGCGGATTGAGCATTTTTACGCACATATCAATCACATAGCGGGGCGTAAAAAACTGTCCTTTCTCACCTTTACTGCTCTGGTTGATCAAATACTCAAAGGCTTCATCGATCACATCCAAATTGGAGTTAAACAGCTTCACATTCTCCAACGACGACACACAAACCGACAGGTGCGAAGGCGTGAGGCTAATTTTAGCATCCTCACTAAACACCCCTTCCCACTTTTTCTTTGCCCCATCAAACAAATCCTGAATCTTGGTTTTGAGTGCTGCTTCTGTCTGTCCGGTATTGCGAAACTCTAGAGAACGGGTTTTACGGCGGTTGCCCTGCCCAGAATACCACTCATCATAGAGTTTCGTAAAAATCAGCTTAAACAGTTCCTCAAACACATCTACCCCAGCATTCGCCAGCACCTCGTCTTCCATTTCTTCGATCAGGGTTTTGAGAGATTTATTCTCCTTTATCAACTTGTCATTAGCGATCAAGTCTTCCAGCGTGAATTTGATCTGAAGAATATCTGCCAGGGTTTGATTAGCATTGGGCAAACCAGGGATATCTTCAAAATAATTGGGATCTTTGCGCTGGTAGTAGGAGATTTGATCGCCATTTGTCCAAACTGCGATCGGCGCACCCGTGGCATTGCAGTAAGAGCGAAGCTGATCTTTCCCATCCTTTAGCTTTGGCTTCTTTAGCTCTACAATCATGTAGACTGTGTTCGGACGATCTTTGTCCATCACCACAATGTCTGCCCGTTTCACCTCCCGCCCAAAGTTCACCCCATACTCGACTTCAATGCGACTGAGAGGATAGTGCAGGCGTTGATTTAAAACCTGTAAATATAGCTGCCGAATTGCTTCCTCTGGCGTCAGCTTAATTGCCTTCTGACGCACCAAACAAACGATATAAGGCACTTCGCCACTTTTGGTTGCTTTAAGAGTAATGCTCTGCTCTAACTGCTCAATTTCCGCCGCAGTAAACTGAGATAGTTTGTAGTTTGAGTCTTTGAGGATATCGGCTAGGTTCATCAGGCGCTACAGAATCTACATAAAGGCTTAGTCCGTTATAGAGTGTAACGCTATTGTAGAAACCGACCTATAGGTTTTCTTAATACTAGACAACAAATTGTTGAGAATAGACTTGTGTTCTGAACGAATGGACTTGTGTTCTGAACGAATGGACTTGTGTTCTGAACGAATGGACTCGTGTTTTGAACGAATGGACTCGTGTTTTGAACGAATGGACTCGTGTTTTGAACGAATGGACTCGTGTTTTGAACCAAAAGACTTGTGTTCTGAACAAATGGACTCGTGTTTTGAACGAATGGACTCGTGTTTTGAACCAAAAGACTTGTGTTCTGAACCAAAACTATCAAAATTCTTCCAGGTGCTTTGGTTATTGTGGGCGAAACTGTGGCAGAGGCGATCGCCTCTGGTATAGCAAAAGCCTTGGTGGTTAGGACATTAACAGATGATAAAATTTAGACACAAAAAGGCTTTTCACCCAGTCCCCAGTCCCCAGTCCCCAGTCCCCAGTCCCTTGCCATAAAACAGATGGCATTGGTCACTCCCCATTCTCAAACCACCAAGGGTCATTAGTAGCGTTAGTTTTAATCAAAATAGCTTTTTTTCGCATGAACCGTTTCAGCGCCGCCGCACCCATGCGCGATCCTCCCAAACCGGAGAATTTGAAGGGGTTTTTCTCTCCCTCATGCATGATGGCGGTGAGTCCAGCATCGTTGAGACTAATAGCACCTGCATCTATCTGGTAAGCAACTTCTAAAGCTTCTGTTTCCGAGGCAAATATAGCAGCACTTAATCCATAGATTGAGTCATTGGCTAAAGAGACTGCTTCACCTACTGTGGAAAAAGGCATGACTGGCATAATCGGGCCAAAAGTCGCTTCAGTCATGACTTTCATGGAATGATTAACTTGGGTAAGTACTGTTGGACGACACCACCAACCCCCTCCAAAATCTTCTATTACACCGCCGCAGTGAATTACTGCTCCTTTTTCAACTGCATCTAGAAGATGATCGCTAATAATGGCTGCTTGTTTTTCGGCGATGATCGGGCCAATTTCTCCACTTTCTACTGTGGGATAGGCTAGCTCAAGGCGATGTGCTTTGGCTACTAGTTGATGGTAAAACTTTTCAAATATGGAGTCTGCAACGTAAATTCGCTCAATTGAGAAGTATGACTGTCCGGTGTTGGCAACGGAAGCCCACAAGATTGCTGAGGTTGCTAATTCTAGGTTGGCTGATTCTAAAACGATCGCAGGATCTTTTCCTCCTAATTCCAAAAAAGCTGGAATAAACTGTTTTGCAGCCGCTTGTGCAACTTTTCTCCCCGTCGCTACACTGCCTGTAAAGCATACCAAATCTACATTTTCAATCAAAACAGATCCGGTTGCGCCTGCTCCTTCCACAAAAGTTAATACCTCGTGCAGTTTAGGAACGGTATTGAGTGCTGTAATCAGTGGTGCTACAAAACGGGGAGTGATTTCACTGGGTTTAACAATGACAGCACAACCTGCTAACAATGCCGGAATGGTATCAATAGTAGACAGTGACAGGGGAAAATTCCACGGGCTAATTACCCCAACGAGGGGATAAGGAACGGATGTTTGTTGCAAGGCAATAAAGGGAATGGCTGTATTTTTTCCAGATTCTTGCAGCAAGTCCGGTGCTAACCGACACCAGCGATTGATACTGGAGAGGAAGGAATCTATTTCTAATACCGAGGCTGACAATCTTCCTGTATCATTTACCAAAGCTTCCGTGAGGCGATCGCGTCCAGATAATATCGCATTCTTCCACTGTTGTAAGGCTTCAATTCTCCCCTCTAAGCCCAACTGCTGCCAGCGAACTTGTGCCCTGCGCGTGCGCTTACATTGTTGTACCAGTAGCCTTGGAGGTGGCGGGATAATTACGTAGTCAAATTTGCCAGTTCGGGGATTGCGGACTTCTATTGGTTTTGTCATTTGTCATTTGTCATTTGTCATTTGTCATTACTTCCTAATCTCCAATTCCTAATCCCCAATCCCCATTCCCCGATTTAAATTATCCCCAGGTTGGTTAAACGCTCAATGGTGATTTGCTGTGTTTGCAGTCTACTTCTCTTTCCAGCATAGTATTAGCGGGGTAAAAGTGTGATTGGTAGTAACTTTCGGTGTATAGTTCAAACCGCTGGCGGGCAAGTAAATTATTTAACCACGGTCGGCGGCGATCGCTTGTTTGATTACATAACAGGTAACTTGCGATGCTTAAGCGCAGTCCGATTCTAAATTAGTGGACATGGAAAATTGAGAGTCATAACCAATGACCAATGACCAATGACAAATGACTAATTTAGAGAATGCGATCGCCACCCCAGAGCGATCGCACAAGTCTATCTGTCAATTCCGAGCCAAACATCTGTGCGGCAAATTTATTACCTGGATCGCGTTCAGCACTGATGCGGCGGAGAGCTAAATCACGACTAGCTAAAGCCTCGCGTGCATCTTCTGGCACAGGTTCAGCTGCATCTACCCAAGTTAACCAGCGATCGAGTGTTTCGTGTGCAAGTGTGCGAGTTAGTTCCAGGGTTTCAAAAGTAGGTGCGCCTGTGTAGCAAAGACTAACGGGCGATTGAAATAGGCGAATATACAGACTTTTGCTAGTAAATACCTTAAGCCGCGAATCTGACTGTAACTTTAAGAATGTTTGATTAACTGGTTCATAGTAGCGATCGAGATATGCCAAATCGGTTAAAAGTTCAGTTCGGGCAATGTAATCTATATAAAATAAAATATTTCCATTTGGAAGTGTGCCAAACTCAAAGGCCAAATGAGGAACTTGAATATGCGACTTCAACCAAGTGGTGAGACGCATAGTGCTAAAGTTTGATTTTTCAGGGTTTCCTAGCCACGAATGCACTAGCCAGTCAATTTCTTTCCCAGAAAAAGCGGTGAGTGAACCCTTCATATTGCCATCAAGACTGCTGTATTGCTGTAAATTTTCTACAGAAGGGTCTGGATGTAACTGAAAACGAGCTTCTAGTTTTTGGCAAAGTTCGTTTGTCAAACCCCATAACTGTTCAAATAAGGTTGTACTGCCTACATTAGGTTGCTGCTCAAGCACTGTTTGTATGTACCCTTTTGAGATAACGAATACAAACAAAGCATAATGTCAAAACAAAACAAAACACAAGCATCTAGCTTCTGTCAGAGTTTTTCTGAGGTTAACTTACCGAAAACTTGGGTCTAAAGCCTCAATTGAGTAGCGCGTCTGAATCCCTCACTCATTGATTCTGACCGGAGGCAGAGCGTCTTTGGCTTTGCTGCTGAATTCTGAATTCTTTTTCAATTATTGTTTGCTTCTGCCGTCTTTGGATAAACTTAATTTAAATAAAGAACTCCAGGTAGAACAGAGAATGTCAAATTTCCCCGCTCGCACAGAGTCAAACACCGATAAAGTCTTACTCATCGGAGTTACTGGCGGCACAGGTGGAAATGTCGTCAAGGGATTTCTCGAACAGGGAGTTACCAACCTGCGAGTCATTACTAGAGAAATTAACCTTAATCGTCCAACTCTTGCAAAGCTCAACGATGCCAAAGTTGAACTGGTAAAAGCTAACCTCGACGATGAAGCCTCTCTCATAGCAGCCTTTGCAGGGATTTCGGCTGTTTATTGCCATGCTACTTCTGCGGACTCTCCTAAAATTGACCCCCTAGAGGTGGAGAGGGCAAAGCGAGTTGCACAAGTTGCAAAACTTGCTGACATCAAACACTTTGTCTACAATTCCGCAGGTGGGGTAGACAGGAATTCAGGAATCCCCCGCATTGAGCAAAAGTACCAAGTAGAGAAAATTCTCAAAGCAGCTGGCTTACCGACTACTATGTTGCGAGCTTGCTTGTTTATGGAGGAGTTTTGGAAGAAGTACACGCGACCTTCCATCCTCAAAGGTAGTTTCCCATTTTCCATTCAGCCAAACAAGCCCCTTCATCTAATTACAACCAAGGACATGGGCCGCGTTGCTGCCTACGTAATTAAACATCCCACCAAGTACATCGGTCAAGAAATTGAGTTAGCTGGCGATATGTTGACTCCTCTTGAGATGGCAGAGGCATTTTCCCAAGCGCAGGGGATGAAAGTTATCCACAAAGAGACACCCGCCTGGATTTTCTTACTCCTGCTGCAAAAGGAACTATTCGATTTGATTCAGTGGTATCGCAAACAAGGTTATCAAGCCGATGTCCAGTATTTACGAGAACAGGAATTTCCTGGACTTCTGACCACATTTAGGGAATTTCTGGCAGAAACCAACTGGGCAAACGCGGAACTCACCTACGAGAGTCTACGATTGGACTAGTACACTGTGGCGAAAGTTTGCCTTAAGAGTGAAGCTTGGAGTTCACAAGGGGAAGTTTCAAACTTTTTACTTGGATGTTGTAACTAAGTAGGTGAAAAAAAACACAACGATGTTAAGAAGAATAAATCAGGCTAAAACCCTTTTCCCTCCTGCCTTCTGCCTCCTGCCTCATCCCAACTACAAATATTTACACGGTTCTACTTAGTATTAATAGAAAATCCTCGACGCGTAGGTTTAATATTAGCTAACTCCACCTGAAAACTTACTTTGTCGCTCATTTCTCCGCTTCTCGCTTCCAAAGTCCACTTCCCAGGACGCAAATTCCAAAATAAAGAATTAGCTGAGTTTGTATCTAACTTTTCGCCATTTAACCACCACTCGACTAGTACAGATTTATTTCCCGCTAACTTAAATTCGAGTTTTTGCTTCGTTTCTTCACCAGGATAAAGTAAGAATAAATCGCCATGATGCGGAGATAAAATTCTCAAATTGGTAGAAGTAAAATTTGACTGTTGTTGTTTTGCCAACCATTCATCATACTCTGGTGGCAAATTGAATTGATTCTCACGTTCGTAATTACTTTTATCTTCAGGATAGAAATATTCCTGCACGACTGAGGTACAATCTGGGGTGGGTCGTAATCCAGAAATTGCACAAACAGGTAATTGCACTAAACCTTCTGGAGATGGAAAACCTGCTGGTTCTTGATGTTCGTGCAGATGTAACATAATTCGATTCCATAAGGGTGCTGCACCTGTCACACCTGAAACTTGTCGCATTGGTTCGCCGGTAAAATTGCCTACCCAAGTAGCGACGGTGTAATTTGTCGTGAAGCCAACAGTCCAAGTATCACGAAAATTGGAAGAAGTGCCAGTTTTAACAGCAACAGGAAAGGGTAAATTTAACACCGAGTCTACACCAAATGCTGTTGCACGAGCATAGCTGTCACTGAGTATGTTGGTGATTAATTGCCATATTGTCGGCTTTTGGATTTGAGATTTGGGATTTTGGATTGGGGAATTGGAAAATGTGCTTACTAAAGGCGTAGCATTTCCTTGTCGTGCTATGGTCAGGTAAGCACGGGCTAATTCCCAGAGGCTGACTTCGCCACTACCTAGAGTCAAACCCAAACCATAATGTTCTGGAGTTTGATTGAGGTGTTCAAATCCCAGTTGATGCAGTCGTTCTAAGAAAGTTTCCACACCGACTTTTTCTAACACCTTTATTGCAGGTACATTTAAAGAATTTGCTAAAGCGATTCGCACCCGCACAGGGCCAAGAAACCTTTCGGTGTAATCTGTGGGGCTGTAAAGTTTCGCGCCGGGAATTGCATAATGGGTGGGTACATCTGCCAAAATGGTATTTGGGCGAATGACACTTTTTTCTAAAGCTAGTTCATAGACAAAAGGCTTAAGGGTAGAACCTGGTTGACGTAGTGCTTGCACTCCATCATTGCGTCCCAGTTTGGCTTCATTAAAGTAATCAGGTGAACCGACATAAGCTAAAACTTCACCAGTGTGGTTATCAATCACCAACGCAGCTGCATCATGGACATTGTTAGCGGCTAGGGAAGAAATTACCTGCTGTACCTGTGCTTCGACAAACTGCTGCAAAGGGCGATTTATAGTCGTGAGAATAGGGGAATTTTTTTCTGTTTGCGTCTTATCAAACTGATTGGCTAACCAAAATAAAAAGTGTGGTGCAGCGATAATTCCCCCTTGGCGAGACTGAAACACAACCTTTTCAGTATGTGTTCGGGCTGCGTTCGTCGCAGACGTTGGCGCAGCCATCGCTCCACTAATATACTTTTCCTGTACCATCCGATTAAGGACGTATTTTTGTCGCTGCTTCAACCGTTCCCAATGCTCATAAGGATTAAAGTATGTGGGATTATTAGGAATAGCAGCCAACAAACTGGCTTGAGCAAGATTCAATTCATTAGCTGGGATGGAAAAATAAGTCCGCGCGGCGGCTTCCACACCATATATATTCCCTCCCATTGGCAGCCGATTGATATATGCAGAAAGAATTTCATCTTTGTTCATCCCTGCTGCTAACCGCCAAGATAGCCAAATCTCACTCAGTTTACCAGAGAAGCTGCGCGGCACTGGATCTAACATCCGCGCCAACTGCATAGTAATTGTGGAAGCACCGGAAACAATTCTTTTGGCATGGATGGCTTCTTTGCTGGCGCGGATAATAGCTTTCATATCCAACGCCCCGTGATGGTAAAAGCTGGCATCTTCGGCGGCTAAAATCGCATGGATAAAATGGGGCGAAACCTGATTGAGTGGTACTACTGATGTATGCTCTTGATCGCGGGTGAGTAGTGTTCCTAATGGTAAACCATTGCGATCGCTAAATTGCATTGCCAACTGATTTTGGGCAATCTCTGCGGCCCGAATAGGCGCAAAATAAGGGAGTAAGCCTATCACCAGACAGATTAGCAGTACAGCTAGGATAACCTTACTAATGTGCTTAAGTTGAGTTAGCGATCGTAAAATTAGTTTCATCAGGGAATTCCCTGTCCAAGAAAACCTACCTTAATCTTGACGCAGCGATTACATCTACATCAGTAAATATTTCAAATCCTTAATAATTAATTTTTACTAACTCTGCGAAATTTAAATACTTCTTTATAGTTAAGAATTGTAGTCATTTTTGGAACAATAACACTAGATTAGTTATCTATGTAAATAAACATACTTTTCATCCACTGTTTAAGTATAAATAACTAGTTGTATTGCGTCCTTTATTAGTCTTGGGATTGCCCACTCTATAAAAGAATGCAAATTTTTATTTGCTATAGTTCGTAAATTTTTTATTTTTAATTACTATAAAGATGATTATCAGAGTTTTACTGCGCTTCCAGCATAAAATAACCTATCGCGTTATTAGCGTTCTTGGTAGTTCCTTAAAAAAAATTAGGCGTTCTTCAAGTCGGAAGAGAACAATACAGTTTCTCCTTCTTTTTACATTTATATTAGGGATAGCAGGGTGTAACTTTTTTGGCATCAATTCTAGTAAAGAACAACTTCCAACAGTATCCCCACTTACACCACCAAAATTACCAGATTGGATTGAACAAATAAGTCCCATTGGAGATGCAAAACCCCTCAACCAAATCCGCATCCGTTTTAAAGAAGCTTTAATCCCAGTTGAAAGTCTTGATAGCCCAGAACAGCAAAAAATATTACAAAAATTTGCTCTTTGGCCGCCTTTACCCGGTCAATTTCGCTTTTTAACACCGCGTATGGTGGGATTTCAAGCTGATAAAGCATTACCAATAGCGACAAGATTTCAAGTCACTCTCAAAGCAGGTTTAGCCGATTTAAAAAATCATCGCCTAGACAAAGATTTACCTTGGACTATCAACACCGAATCTATTAAATTAACTAATTTACCCGGTGTCAATCCCATTGAGAAGGCTGATATTGAACCAATTGATTTACAACAAAAGTTACAGTTTACTTCTAATGTCGAATTGGACTTAGCTTCTGTACAAGAACATTTACAGTTAATTCCCGTAGGTAAAAATAAAGGTATAGGTTTTAAAGTTGAGTTAAACAAAGAAGAAAAACCATTAAAAAATGCAGAAGATACTTTAGAAAAATTTGACCCTTCAGCACGCAATTGGATTTATAATCTCATCCCACAGCAAAATCTTGAAAAAGCAACTAGTTATCGCTTGGTATTTTCTCCAGGAATACGTCCTGCTTATGGCAATCTACCTACAGAGAAAGAATTTGCCACTAAGTTAGCAACTTATTCGCCTTTGGCATTTCAGAAAATTAACTTTTACGGACAGCCAGATGCAGGGGGAACTTTTGGAAGATTTATTAAAGGTAGTCCACAGCTAGAATTTAATAATATCTTGTTAGCAGATTCAGCTAAAGAAAATATTACCATTAATCCAGCACAAAAAGAGATTTCGAGAATTCTGCAAGTTAATGATGAAGATAAAATTATCGGTATCAATCCTTATGCACTAGAACCTGCCAAGACTTATACAATTACTATCGGCGGAAATCTCAAAGATAAATTTGGGCAGACTTTGGGTAAACCCGTCACGCTTAAATATGATACTGGAGATTTAGCTGGAGATATCTGGGTACCATCAGATTTGAATATTTTTCCCACAGATAAAGATTTACAGCTAAATATTAGTACAGGAAATCTGCCAGAATCTAAATATAAAGCAGCTTATCGAGTAGTTAACCCGACAGATTTAGTTTATTTTAATAATAGTAGTGATTTATTACCACAACCTTCTGAATGGCAAAGCTTTAAAGTATCAGGTAAAAAAAATCAATCAGTTGATATTGCTGTTCCTCTCCGAGAAAAAATAAGTGCAACTACGGGAATGTTAGCTTATGGAGTCCAAGCCCGCACTAATAAATATCAAGAGAATGGGAAGGAACTGTGGCGCGAACCTACGACTTATGGCTTAGTTGAATTGACAAATTTGGGCGTATTTACTCAGTGGTTTCCTGAGTCAGGGTTAATTCGCGTCAATCATCTTACAGATGGTTCGCCAGTTAAAGCGGCTGCTGTTGAAATTTATCAATCAAAATTACAAGTAAAATCTCGTCCACAACCTTTACCTTGTGCAACGGGTAAAACTGATGACAATGGAATTTTTAGAATTGTTCATCAAGGATTACAGCAATGTTATTCTGGGAATGAAAGCTCTAGTAAATCACCACAGTTATTAGTAATTGCCCGTGAAAATCAAGATTGGGCCTTCGCTAGAACTGAAGAGTATAGTGGTGTTTATGGATATGGTATTGACGCAGGTTGGCAAGATAGTAAGCCAGAATCACGTGGGGTAATTTTCTCAGATAGACAGTTATATCAACCAGGCGAAAAAGCTTGGTTAACTGGTTTCGCGGACTTTTTGCAAAATGGTGTAATTCAGCAAGATAAAAATGCTGCTTACCAATTAACTTTGGTAAATCCCGATGGACAAAAAACCACCTTAGGTACACAAACCACAAATGAATTTGGGAGTTTTTCTCTGGAACTACCAATCAAAACTACTCAGCGCTTAGGCTACTATACAATCCAGGCGAAAGGTAAAAATGGACAAGAAATTTCTGGAGAATTTCGAGTAGCTGAGTTTAAGCCACCCAATTTTAAAGTCGAACTCAACTTAGATAAAGAATTTGCATACATTGACGAGAAAGTGAATATTAATGCTGCAAGCAATTATTTATTTGGTGCGCCTGTGGAAGGTGGAGAAGCAAAATATTTTATCACTCGTCAGCAGGCTGATTTCGTTCCTAAAGGTTGGGAAGGATTTACTTTTGGTAGGCAATGGTTATGGCCAGAGGAAACGCCTACTATATTTAGTGATGTATTGCAAACTAATGCCCAACTAGATGCTAATGGTAAAAGTAGTCAAACTGTGAATGTGGCTAATGATTTACCATATCCGATGACTTACCAGGTGGATGTGCAAGTTGCAGATGTTTCCAATCTTTCTGTAGCTAATTCCCAAACATTTACCGCCTTACCGAGTAATCGCCTCATCGGCTTAAAAAGTAATTTCATCGCTGATGCTGGTAAACCTTTTCCCATTGAAGTGATTGTTACTGACCCTACAGGAAAACCAATCACAGGTCAAGGGGTGCGTCTGGAATTACAACAGATTAAATATAGCAGCGTCACTCAATTGGTAGAAGGTAGCCGAACACCAAAAAATCAAGTTGAATATAAAACAGTGGGACAAGCAGAAATTATATCTGCGAGTAATCCGCAATCGGTAAATTTAACAGCACCGGAATCCGCTTCATATCGAATTAGAGTTAATTTTAGCGATGCCAAAAGCGAATTAAGTGTCACAGATTTACAAATTTGGGCAACTGGAGAAAATCCAGTATTTTGGGGTTCTAGAGAAGAAGATGTTTTAGAAGTTAAATTAGATAAAAAAGAATTCAAACCTGGTGAAACTGCTACTGCCTTAATTCAATCTCCCTATCCAGATGCAGAATTGTACTTTGCTGTGATTAAAGATAAACCCCTTTATCAGCAAATTATCAAAGTTCAGGGAGGCGCACCACAAATTCAGTTTCAAGTCACTCCAGAAATGCTACCAAATGCAGCCATTGAAGCTGTGTTAGTAAGACAAGGTAAACCCATAAATCAAGTGGAAGCGGGAAGTTTAGAAAACTTGGTGAAGATTGGTTTTACACCTTTTAAAGTTAATTTAGAAGATAAGTATTTAAAACTGCAAGTTAAACCAGCACAAGCATCATTAGAACCTGGTGCAGAGGAAACAGTACAACTAGAATTGAAGGACAATCAAGGAAACCCCACCAAAGGACAGTTTACAGTCATGGTGGTAAACGAGGCGGTGTTACAACTATCTGGTTATCGTCCGCCAGATTTGGTAGATACAGTTTATGCAGAACAGCCAATATCTACCCGCTTTAGTGATAATCGCCCAGATGTTATATTACAACCACAAAATGTAGCGAAACCCAAAGGTTGGGGTTATGGCGGTGGTTTCTCAACTGGTGCAGCCAATACTCGCACTCGCACCGATTTTCAAGCCTTAGCTTACTACAACGGTTCTATCCTTACTGATGCAAATGGGAATGCACAGATAACCTTTAAACTCCCGGATGACTTAACTACATGGCGAGTGATGGCTGTCGCTACCGATGGAAATCTGCGTTTCGGGAATGGGGATACAACGTTTATCACCACCAAACCACTGCTCACTAATGCCATCTTGCCACAATTTGCCCGTCCAGGCGATCGCATTCTCGCTGGTTTATCTGTAACTAACAACACTGGGAATACAGGAAATCTCTCAATTAATGGCGAACTTAGCGGTACGGTGAAGTTTGCTGATAAAAACCCCACAGCAACTTTTTTGCAAACCAAAGCTGAATCCGCGACTCATGCTTATCGCTTTCCAATGGTGGCGGATAGTGTGGGAGTTGGTAAAGTTCGCTTTACCACTCAGCTAAATGGTACAGCCGCAGATGCTTTTGAATTACCTTTGGAAATTAAGCCAATTGAAATTACAGAACAAGTCGTTGAATCTGGTGTCACTGACAAACAGGTGAAGATTCCCCTGAATGTTGATAAAAATACCTTCCCTGATGCGGGAGGTTTAGATATTCAGTTGGCGAGTACTTTGATTCCAGAAATTAAAGCACCAGCAAAACAAGTTTTAGAAGATGATGATTTACCATTTACAGAACCGGCGGCGAGTCAGTTAATAATTGCTGGAAATCTGCAAACTATTGCCCAAAAATATGGTCAGACATTTGCAGAATTTAATCCTAGCCAACAAGCTAATCAAGCAATTGAAAAATTACAAAAACTCCAAATAGCCGATGGTGGTTTTGCTGCTTTCCCCGGACAAGAAAAATCTGACCCTTGGGTTTCTTCCTATACAGGAGAATCTTTGGCTAAAGCCAGTCAGGTATTCCCTAGTTTAGTCGATTCTGGAATGCTGTCTCGCCTGAAAACTTATTTGCAAAAAGTTCTGGCGAATCCTGGAGAATACGATTTTTGCAAACAACTATTATGTAAAAGACAACTGCAACTTAATGCTTTAATCTCTTTAGCAGAATTGGGAGATAAACGCAATACTTTCCTCGCAGATATTTATGAACAGTACAATAACTTTGATGTAGTAACTCAAATTAAACTAGCACGATACTTATCTCAATTCCCAGAATGGCAAGATGAATCTCAACAATTAGTGAATAAGCTGCAACAGAATATCTATGAAACTGGCCGCACAGCAGTTGTAAGTTTACCCAGCAGTTGGGGATGGATGAGTTCATCTACCACGACGCAAGCGCAAGCTTTACGCTTATTTATTGCCAAACAAAGTAAACCAGAAGTTCTAGATAAGTTATTCCAGAGTCTTTTGGCACTGCGACGCGATGGTACATGGCAAACTAACTATAATAATGCCCAAGCTTTAATAGCTTTACTAGAATATAGCCAACTGCAATCCACACTGCCTAATTTTGTTGCCACAGTGGAATTACCTGGTAATAAGTTAGGAGAAAATCAGTTTAATGGCTACCAAAATCCTAGCTTACAGCTAAATCTACCGATGAATAAATTACCTCGTGGTCGTAATGATTTAACGCTGCAAAAATCAGGTAATGGCACTTTGCACTATCTAGTTGCTTATAATTATCGCTTGCAAGGTAATCAACCAGGCAGGTTTAACGGACTACGCATAACACGAGAAATTAGTCAAGTAAATAAAGAGAAAGTTTTGCAAAAAACAGGTCTTTATGCTTTCGATAAACCCTTGACTTTAGCCTCTGGACAGGTGTTTGATATTGGTTTAGAAATCATCGCCGATCATCCTGTGGATCATCTGGTGATTAAAGATCCCTTACCATCAGGTTTTGAGGCGGTGGATGCGAGTTTTCAAACTGCTACCGCTGCATTACAAGCAAAAGCCGATAGCTGGGAACTTGGCTTTAGAAATATCTACCGCGATCGCATTATCGCCTACGCCGACCACCTAGAACCAGGAGTTTATAGCCTCCATTACTTAGTCCGTTCTGTTACTCCTGGTACATTTTCTTGGCCTGGTGCCCAAGTTCACTTGCAATATGCACCAGAAGAATTTGGGCGTACTGCTGAATCTACATTGGTGGTTGAAGATAAGTCGTGACAACTTAAGATGTAAGAAAGGGAGTCTATAAATGTTCAAAGCCTATGGGAGATCGAGGCAGTGACACATATTCTCAAAGTCAACGAACATGGCGATTTGTATTTACCATCTGAGGTGTTGGGAAAACTACAACCTGGGACATTCTACAGCTTAGAAGTTCAGGGAGATGTACTGATTTTGCGTCCTGAACGTTCACGCATATTGTCTCCAGAAGAGAAAGCAGCAAAGTGGAGGAGGTGGGCTGCAAGTCATTCAGCTAACAGTCCAGGCTTGCCTGATGAGGCTTTGCTCCGGGAGAATATCTACGATTGTCTACAACGGGCTACGCCTACGCACTACTACTACTGAGAGAAGAGTAGGCGATCGCATTATCGCCTATGCCGACCACCTAGAACCAGGAGTTTATAGCCTCGATTACTTAGTCCGTTCTGTGATTCTTGGTACATTTTCTTGGTCTGGTACTCAAGTACATTTGCAATATGCACCAGAAGAATTTGGGCATACTATTGAGTCTACAGTAACACTGAAGTATTGAAAGTAATTATTGATACTATATTTATTTGTAACAAATCTAAAAATCTTTCCAAGTATATACGAGTCTGCTTTCAAATCTTAGCTACGGTAGAACGCTTAACTAACTGATTTGGTTTTTCTGGGCAAAGGAAACGCTCATGTAAGACCATTTCTTAACAAGTCTACTTAAGTAAAAGCTGCGTTTATTACATAGAGATATTGAAGTTAAAGTAAAAACAAATAACAGTAAATTAGCTGGTTACAATTTAGCACTAGCCTTAATACGATATAACAAAATACAGTTCAGATAAGCCTAAAACCCTGATGTAGAGATGCGACTTATCACCTCTTAAAAGACTAATTATCTACCAACCCTGTAATCTAACAAATAATATCTAATTTGTTATTAAAATACTGGGTTTTGCTCTAATGACTATCAACCAAAGTTTGGGGATTTAACAACCAAAACTGGGACAGATTATCCTGGCTACAACAAAGCAAAAAAATTAATTTTGCTTTCATATTAAACATTGAAAATTGGTACGATTTAAAATGCAACAAGTACTAACATTAATTGAACAAAAAAAACAAGAATATGCTCAACTACCCTTGTTTAATTTTATGCAAAACAAAAGTATAAATCCTAGACAAAGGTTAGCTTGGGCACCATCTGCTGCTCATTTTATTATGAATTTTGGAGAACTTAATAAGTATTTTTTGCGAGTAGAACCAACAACCGATCCAATTCAGGCATTAATTAACAAGCATACTTATGAAGATGACCATCATTGGTTGTGGTTTTTGGAAGATTTGAAAAACCTAGAACTTGACAAATCATTAAAATTTAGTGATGCATTAAAATTCCTTTGGAATGAAGAAACTAAGAATGCTCGCTGGCTAAACTATCAGCTATATCGATATACTTCAAACGCTACTCCTATTCAGAAAATCATAGTTATTGAAGTTCTCGAAGCGACGGGTAACATAATGTTTTCAACTACGGCAGAGGTTTGTAAAGAAATTAAAGCCATTACCCAAAAACCATGCCGATATTTTGCAGATTTTCATCTAAATGTTGAAACTGGTCACATCACGGGTACATCTGGAATAGAGCAATTTTTACAAGATATTCAACTATCAGAAGCAACTCGACAAGAAGCTTTTGAATTAGTTGAGAACTTATTTACAGTTTTCACACAATTTACAAATGAGCTTTTGGTATATGCTGAGACCCACCAAATTGAGCAGCAATTGAAAACTGCATAAGTTATTAAGCAAGCTTTTTGAAATTGACTTACATACTGAAAGAGGAACTTTAACTATGTCACAGAACATCCAAAATGTTGTAATTGTTGGTGGTGGTTCAGCCGGTTGGATGACGGCAGCTTATTTAAGTAAAGCACTAGATAGAAATATTAAAATCACTCTGGTGGAATCATCTAACATCACAAAAGTTGGAGTTGGAGAAGCAACTTTTAGTACCATCAAGGTATTCTTTGATTTTCTTGGGTTACAAGAATATGAATGGATGCCAAAGTGTAATGCCACATATAAGATGGCAATTAAGTTTGTCAACTGGAATGCAAAAGGGCAACACTTCTACCATCCTTTCCAGAGATATGAGGTAATTGACGGCTTTGATATCTCTGAATGGTGGCTAAAAATGAAGAAAGACCAAGAAGCATTTGATTATGCTTGCTTTCTAATTCCCTGGCTGTGCGATCGTCAACAATCGCCGAGATATTTAGATGGTAAAGTCTTCGACCACAAAGTTCAAAATGAATTTTCCCAAGAGCATATCGTCAAGAAAAATATCTTGGATAAGTTAAAGATTCAGTACCCCTATGCCTATCATTTTGATGCGAATCTACTCGCAAGATTCATGAAAGATTATGCAATGGAAAGGGGAGTGAAGCAAATTGTTGATGATGTGGTGGATATTAAGTTAACTGAGGATGGGAGCATAGATAGTCTCACAACCAAAGAGCATGGCATTCTCAGTGGCGACCTTTTCATTGACTGTACTGGTTTCCGTGGTCTTTTGATCAACAAAGCGCTTGGTGAGCCATTCATTTCTTATTCAGATTCACTGTTGTGCGATCGCGCGATTGCAATGCAGATACCAACTGATATCAAAAAGGATGGCATCAACCCTTACACCACCTCAACTGCACTTTCGTCTGGTTGGGTCTGGAATATACCTTTGTATGGCAGAAATGGTACTGGGTATGTTTATTCTAGTGCATTCATTTCTGCTGAGGACGCAGAACAGGAATTTCGCCAGCATTTGGGAGCCGCTGCTGATAATCGTCAGGCCTCTCATATCAAGATGCGGATTGGACGTAACAGAAACTCATGGGTGAAAAACTGTGTAGCAATTGGCCTTTCCAGTGGATTTGTCGAACCACTAGAATCTACTGGCATCTTCTTCATTCAACATGGAATTGAAGAGTTAGTTAACCACTTTCCCAGCAAATCTTTCAATCAAGAGCTAATTCACAGCTATAACAAAGTTGTCGCTGACTGCATAGATGGTGTGCGAGAATTTTTGACACTTCATTATTATGCTAGCGATCGCACCGACACAGAGTTTTGGAAAGCAACTAAGAACAATATCAAAGTTCCAGAAGAACTACAGGAAAAATTAAGGTTATGGAAAAATAGACTGCCAAGCAATAAGACTATCAACCCGAAATACCACGGCTTCGAGTCTTACTCTTATTCGGTAATGTTGCTGGGGCTAAATTACATGCCTGAAAACAGTCTTCCCATTTTAGAACATATCGGAAATCACAATGCCGAGGCTGCATTTGTGGAAATTAGGGAAAGAGCCAATTACCTAACTTCAACTTTACCGTCTCAATATGAATACTTAACTCATGTAATCAAGTCACAAGAACAGTCGGAGTATGTGAGTGGGGTTAGCGATCGCTCATATCAGATTCCTACACTAATTTCATAATTTAGGAGAATCCAAGATGACGGTGAAACAAATATGCGTGATTGGGGCTGGAGTCAGCGGATTAGTCTCAGCAAAGACGTTTCTTGAGGAAGGTTACGAAGTGACATTTTTTGAGAAACGGCAGGGACTTGGTGGTGTCTGGGAAAAGTCGAGAACTTACCCAGGACTGTCGATTCAAAATCCCAGAGACACCTATGCTTTCTCAGACTTTCCTATGCCTGCCTCTTATCCAGAATGGCCTTCAGGAGAGCAAATATGCGCTTACCTTGAATCCTATGCCCAATACTTTGGTGTCACAGAAAAAATTCAGTTCGGTGCAAAAGTAACTAAAGTGGAGCGCAAATCAGGAAATATTCCTGGATGGATAGTTAGTGTTAGCTTTCAAGAAGATGGTAAGGAGATCGGAAAACAAAATTACGAGTTCGACTTTGTGATTGTGTGCAATGGTCTTTGTGATATTCCCTACATTCCTAACTTGCCGGGAATGGAAGAGTTCATTGCCGCCGGAGGTCAAGTAATACATACTAACGACTTTAATGACGGCTCTGTAATTGAGGGTAAGCGAGTGGTTGTTGTCGGTTTTGGCAAATCAGCCACCGATTTGGCGAATCTCGCAGCTAGCAAGGCCAAGGAATGTACCCTTGTCTTCCGTCAAGCCCTGTGGAAAGTTCCCAACTTCTTTCTGGGTCTGTTGAACATCAAGTATATTTTTCTGACTCGGTTTGCAGAAATTTGGATGCCCTATCATAAACTTCAAGGATGGGAAAAGTGGCTGCATAGTTTTGGGAAGCCATTGGTGTGGGCATTCTGGCGGCTAAATGAGACTATCTTGCGCTTACAGTTTCCCCTTGATGCTTGTGGAATGGTACCCAAACAACCGATGAACAAATTGATTGGTTGTAGTATCGGCTTGGTACCTAAAGGCTTTTTTGAATATGTACGCGCAGGTAAAATTCGTGCTGTGAAGACAAAGATCAACAAGTTTTTTGCTAGTGGCGTCGAATTGGATAACGGCGAGAAAATACAGACAGATGTTGTTGTCTTTGGCACAGGTTTTCTTCAGGATATCCCTTTTTTAGAAAAGAAGTACCACAGGCACGTATTTGATGAGCAAGGCACTATCCATCTTTACCGCCATCTCATTCACCCTCATGTTCCACAGATGGGTTTTGTTGGTTATAACTATACTTTCTGTGCCCAGTTATCAGCAGAAATTGGTGCTAGGTGGTTATCAGAGTATTTCAAAGGAAGTATACCTTTACCATCCCCGCAACAGATGCTAGAGGATGTAAAAGCAGAGTTGGAATGGAGGAAGAAAGATAGACCCTATGCTTTCGTCAGTGGAGCATGTTTAATTCCTTTTACATTCCACTACATTGATGAATTGCTTCAGGATATGGGTCTGAGTAGCCGTCGTCAACCAGGGAACTTGCTTGAGGAGTTTCTCATGCCAATAGATCCATCTGCCTACAAGCATTTGGGCGAGGAATTACAAGCAAAACAAAAACAACATCCATCTCTCAATGATTTTGCGATCGCGGCAAGTGTAGAGTTAACAAGCGTTCGTTGATATCTCCTTAATACGGTTTGGTGAAGTTCTCAACCGAACCGTATTTTAAATTTTTGGTGTTGCATAATGGCGGTATGAATTGAGGACTAAATGGTGAATGACCAAGAAAAAAAAGGGGAGTGTGATTGAACACAGCCCCTCCAAGTGGGACTACTTCCACACCCCAGCCTTTTATGCAATCAGATTAAAATAAGCAGTTCTTTCCTCTAGAAGATGCCACCGATTTTTCTCAAAACTGGCAAAGCAAATTGGATTGGATACTTGATGCAGATATAGCAATCCTAAATGAGGTATTGGAGCGATCGCTGTGGTAGATTTTTAACAGTGCTGTCTGTTCGCCCCATCTCTTCAATATCCACACTATGAAAATCGACCGATTGCAGGAACTTAAGCAAAAACTGACGAATGACGCAGACTTGTCCCGCATCTGGTTATTTTATATGGATCATTTTGCGGATCAGCCGGAATTCACTGACTTGGGTGAGCCTGCCTATAATGAATATGTAGATGCTGTCCTCCAAAAAACTTGTCAGCAGATGTTTGGCAGAGCAATAAAGATTACTGACTTTTTCCTGATCTACATTGCAAAGTATAATTTATTTCATGGAGCTTTCCAAGTTGAAGGACGTATTGGGGGTGTGATTTATTTTGGGGATATAAAAATTGGGTTACTTGCAGTGTCGGCGGATTATCCCCCTACCGATGCGGTTAAGTATTCACGTTTTTCTGAGATGATTCAACTGTCGGCACCTAATCGCAACGATCGCAATTGAGAAAAGGTTAATGTATAGTCAAGGGAATCCCGTTATCTTTGGGTTTTAACTTGAGAATAAATGGCACAGCTTTCAATACCCAATCGGACACGGGTGTATAATTAGCAGCTTCTTCTCCAAAGCTAATAGAGAGCATATCTGTATGAATAATCCCTGGATTGAGAGGTATAGCTGCCATACCAGTCGGCAATTCTTGTGCTAAAGAACGAGTTAATCCTTCTATTGCCCACTTGGAAGCACAGTATGGTGCAACTTGGGCTGAAGTCGAACGTCCCCAGCCAGAACTAAAGTTAACAATAATACCCCGTTTCTTTTTTACCATTGCTGGTACGAAATGGCGAATTATATTCACTACTCCTTTGATATTGATATCTATTAGATCGGAAAATTCTTCGGATGGTATTTCCCACAAAGGTGCTGGGTAATTAGTAATTGCTGCATTATTAATCACTATATCTGGCGGTTCATATTGTTGAAGTACGTCTAGTGCCCATTTTTTTACAAGCTGTTCATTTGCCACATCTACAGATGTGAAATCGTTGGGCGCACTAAACTTCTGGCGTATTTTATCAATAGCATCTGATGAACGAGCGCAACCAATAACAGTATGTCCCTCTTGAATAAAACCCTCGGTCATCGCATAACCTAGACCTTTGCTGATACCTGTAATTAAGATGAGCTTAGTCATATTTTTCTGCTATTCCTGCTTTCTTAGAAATAATTCGTGGGAAAAAATAACCACTACCTCTTGCTGTGACAATCAACTCTGGCAAGTTTGGGTCGGATTCTATTTTTGTCCGCAATCGGGAGATATGCACATCTACTACACGAGTATCTGCATGAATCTCTGGTACAAAGCCCCATATTTGCTGCAAGATTTCTAATCGGGAAAAAACTTTTCCAGAATGACTGACCAATAACTCTAGCAAGCTAAATTCCACACCTGTCAGGCGAATGTGCTGCTCATTTTTATAGACTTGCCGCTTACTTGTATCGATTTTGAGATTGCCCAGATGGATTAGCCTAGAATTATCAATGACATTGACACTGGTTTTTTGTAAAAGTCGCCTAAGTATACAGGCAATTCGGGCTTCTAGTTCTTTAGGTGAGAAAGGTTTCGTCATATAGTCATCAGCGCCTATATTCAGTCCAGCGATTCGCTCTGCAACATCTGCCAAAGCTGTAAGCATGATAATTGGTACATCCGATTGTTTCCGTATTTCTTGACAGACACCATAACCATCCAGTTTTGGCATCATCACATCCAAAACTATTAAGTCTGGAGCTTCTCGACGAAAAGCTAACAAAGCTTCTTCGCCATCCTTTGCTTTTACTACATCGTAGCCAATCATCTCAAGACGTGTCTGCAAAATTCGGCGGATGCTGGCTTCATCGTCTACTACCAGGATTTTTCCTTTATGTCCTGACAAGTTTCTCAATCCTCCCCGACGGCGAGAACTCTTAAACCTTCATTATCCGCTTATTAAGGCTCAAAAATGCAAAACAATCTTTACTTCTAGAGAATGATGAAGAAGCGATCGCTGTAAGCCATCTATACCCCTATTGTACTAGAGCATCTGCCCGAAAAAGAGATTTGTACTCAATAACGCCAAATTTTTCAGTAACGGTAGCTTGTCTTACTGTTGCATTGGAATCTCAATCACAAACTCAGTTCCCTCTCCCAGAGTTGATTTGCAGCTTAACTGACCCTTGTGTTTGTCCACTACCACTTGATAGCTAATTGACAACCCCAACCCCGTACCACTTCCTACTGCCTTAGTGGTAAAAAATGGATCAAATATTTTCTGCTGCACCTGTGCAGTCATGCCATAACCGTTATCAGCAATCCGAATCTTCAACGTGTTTACTTGTCCTAGTTCAGTACGAATACAAATCTGAGGATTTTTCCTGGGAGAATCTTCTCCATAGTTGTAGTCCTCTAAAGCATCGATCGCATTACTTAAAATATTCATAAACACTTGGTTGAGTTGACCGGCATAGCAAATAACATTCGGCAATTGTGCGTATTCTTTAAAGACCTCAATTTCTGGGCGCTCGCTCTTTTCCTTGAGTCGGTGCTGCAAAATCATTAAGGTACTGTCGATGCCTTCATGAATATTTACAGGCTTCATTTCTGATTCATCTAGACGAGAGAAATTACGTAAACTCAGAATAATATTTCGGATACGGGAACTTCCCACCTTCATAGAGTCGAGCACCTTTGGAAGGTCTTCTGTCAGGAATTCTACATCTATTTCCTCACTTTTTTGCTCCACTATTGCTGAGAGATGGGGATATTGTTGCTGATAAATATTAATCAAATCTAGCAATTGTTGAACATAGTCACTTGCGTGAGTAATATTACCATGAATAAAATTGATGGGGTTATTAATTTCATGGGCAATTCCCGCCACCATTTGCCCTAATGAAGACATTTTCTCACTTTGAATTAATTGACTTTGGGTACTTTGTAATTCTTCTAGAGCTTCTTGCAGATGCTGATTTTTTTCGTTAAGTTCTGCTGTTCTTACTATCACCCTTTCCTCTAGTATATGACTGTATTCCTCCAATTGGTCATTCGCTTCAGCCAAATTATTGTAGAGAATGGCATTTTCTAAAGAAATTGCAGCTTGGATAGTTAAGAGCTTGAGAACTTCTAAGCGAGCGCTTGTAAATGCTCCTGTTGTTAAATTATTTTCTAGATAAATCAGCCCTAGCAATTTGCCTTGATTAAGCATTGGAATACATAATATGCTTTTTGGTTCCTCACGGTTAATATAACTATCTACTGTAAAATAAGCTTTTGCTTTAATATCATCAATTACTAATATTTCTTGAGTTCGTTTGACATAATTAATCAAAGAAATAGGAACACAATCGCTAGATTCTAAAGGAATAGATAAAAAATCTATGTGAGTATCTCTAAAAGTTGAACCAGAACTAATTGCAGCAACAGTTAAGTCTAAGTTATTAGCTTCACTCAATATCAGCACACATTTAGAAGCTCCTGCATTCTCCATAAGAACTTCCATTAAAGTAGAAATGAGTGCCTCTAGTTGAATCTCTCCAGACACTGCTTGAGAAGCTTTAATGACAGTTCCCAAATCTAACATATCTGAAATACTATTAGAGCCAATCACAGTTTCATTCGTCACCAGAGTAGATTTATTGCTAAGTGTAGATAAGTGTAGGCTCAGTTCAGATAGATTTTTTTCACTGTAAGAATAGCTAAGTTCTTCTTGCTGAATCATGGGGAGAAGTAATTGAGGATAGCGTTTTTGCAAGTCATAAACTTTGGCTAATGCTCCCCAGCGAACATAGCAATAGTAGGCATCAGTGAGGTATAATTGGGCGATTCTTTGTTTACCCCATTCGAGATAAAATTTAGCAGCTAATTCACAAGCAAGAGCTTCTTCGTTAATGTACTCATTTTCTTTGCTAAGGGAAATAGCATATTCATAATTATCTATCGCTTCAAGATATTGACCAAGAACTCGATGCCGTTCCGCCTCTACTAAATAAAATTTATGCAAGTGATTCATGGGAGCCTGATCTGCCCAAGTTTGCATTTTTTTCTGATTTTCTGTCACTCTATAAAGGACTTCTTTTTGTTCAACTTCCTTGAAATCAGAATATACTGATAGATGGGTCAATGAATCGTAGAAATAAAATTGAGCAGTCACAAACATACCTATAACAGCAGATAAGTACTTTTCTGCCATGACTGTGTTTTTAAGAGCTTGAGAGTAATCAGCCAGCAGATAAGATAGGTGAAGTTTGCAGAAATATAAGAAAAAAAGTGCCCCTCCATCTTTAGCTTTCAGATGAAGTGGTAGCATGTTATCCTCATCATAAACTTCACCAATTAAACTCTGCGGTTTTTCAACATCTCCTAGAAGATTCAAGATTGTCTGCCGAAATATTTCATTCCAATAAAATACTCTTTCTTGCTTTATTTGCTTAATAGTATTGCTATATATTTCTATATCTTGTTTAAGTTTTCTTAGTTCTTGTCCTGTAAAGTATGCATGTTGAGAGTAACCATAAAGAGCATAAGCTGCAAATTCCATATCTCCTACTTCAAGATTAGTAGTATAAGCCTCAAGTAAAGGTTTCAATGTTTCCTTTAAATGCTCTTTCCAATGTCTGACAAGATGATTAAATGTTTCCATAACCTTGCCGGTTATTTCTCTTGTTTGGAAATTAGGCAACAAACTATCAGCTAGTTTCCCAAATTTATATCCAGAATCAATGTCTCCTATTACTCCACACAACATTACTCCATACATCACATACGCAAAAGCAGACAAAGGAGAATTACCAAATTTGATTGATAAATTGATCTGTTTCAGAATAATAAAGACTAATAATTCCGGCGCAACTGTATAAGCAAGAGCAATTACACTAGATAGAATACGCATGATTATCAGTGGTTGCGCTTCTGTAATTTCCGGCAGTTCAATTAAGTCTTGAATGGATCTATTAGCCATTTTTGCAGATGTTGTCTTTATTGCTAACTGAATATCTGATTGGCTGGGATTTGTAGGAAACTCTACTCCCAAAGTTTTCAAAAAGGTTTTTGCAATATGGACAGCTTCTAGTTCTTTCCCTTGTGCACCATAAGACTGTATTTCAACTTCATAAGCTTTCACTCGATCTAGTGGAGTTTTCGCTTTTACTAACACAACCTGGACACATTTTTCTGTATATTCAAAGTCACCACTGAGATATGCCGCTTCTGCTGCTGTATTATACAAAGCTAAGGTGATATTATATTTAGTATCCCAACTATCATCTGCTAGTAGCTCAATTCCAGTAGTTAAATACTTAAGTGCCGAAGAATAAGCTGTTGATACTAAAGCTTTACGTCCAGCAATTAGACTCATTTCAGCTAACTCATTACGTTTAGCTTGATGGGTGATAAATTCAGCTGCAATATTGAAATGATTGACAAGTTCAAAAATATTTTCTTCCCGTTCAGCAACTGGAGTATTCTTCAAGAGAAGCAGCCCAATTTTTAAGTGCATTTGCTTGATTTGGTCTTTGGGAATTAGAGAATAAGCTGCTTGCTGAACTCTGTCATGTACGAATTTATATCTGGGTAGTTGGGAATTAGTCGTTGATAAATTTTCTGATTCTCTAGTTGAAAAGCTTAATAGTTGTCTATCATTTTCTGGCGCAAAATTATAACCATCTTTATGAGGGATAATCAATCCTTCAAGTAATGCTTGCCATAAGTCAGATGCAGTATCTATTACAGATTTTTCATTAACAAGTGACAATGTTTTTAAGTCAAACTCATTACCAATACAAGCAGATATTTTTAATACATTTTGTACATTTTGGGGCAACTTTTCTATTTGTATGCCCATAAAATCTACTACATCATCTGTAAGAGATAAAGTTTTAATTTTGGTAATATCGTACTTCCAATGACCAGCATCAAAATTTAATTCAATTAGTCCGTCATCGTATAATAGCTTGAGAAATTGAGATGCAAAGAAGGGGTTCCCTTTAGTTTTGAAAAACACCATTTGAGTCAGAGGCACAGCAATGAATTCTGGGCAACGCAGCGTATCAGCAATTAGATGATTTAAATCAATCTGACTTAAAGGTAAGAGTTTAATTGTATTAATTACTCCTCCTGTCTTAGCAATTTCTTGTAGTGTTAAATGTAGCGGATGTAGATTTGAAACTTCATTATCCCTATAGGCACTAATGATTAGTAAACTACCTTTATTTTCAGATATATTCTCTGCATCTTTAGCAAAGCGAGAAGAAGTTCCATCTATCAATAATTGAATAAACTTCAAGGAAGCCGTATCAGCCCATTGCAAATCATCTAAAAAGATGACCAGAGGATGATCTTTAGTAGAAAACACTTGGATAAATCTCTGGAACAATAAATTGAAGCGATTTTGAGCTGCGCTACCAGTAAGTTCAGCAGATACAGGTTGTTTGCCAATAATTATTTCAAGTTCAGGAATTACATTAATGATTACCTGAGATTGTGTACTCAATGCCGATAAGATTTTGGTTTTCCACTGTTGAATTTGGGCATCTGTTTCGGAGAGTATTTGCTCAATTAAATCCCGCAAAGCTTGTACCAATCCTGACAACGGGATATCACGTTGGAATTGGTCAAATTTTCCTTTGATGAAGTAACTACGCTGTTTAGCAATGGGTTTGTGGACTTCGTTCACCACAGCAGTTTTACCAATACCTGAGTAACCAGAGACTAAAATCATTTCCGTGTTTCCCTTTGTCACCCGGTCAAAAGTAGTGAGTAGAATTTCAATCTCTCTTTGACGACCATAAAGTTTTTCAGGAATGGCAAAATGATTTGAGATATCTCGACTTCCTAATTCAAAGACTGTAATATTTTGTTTCGCTTGCCATTGGTTTTGACATTTCTCCAAGTCATACCTGAGTCCATGAGCACTCTGATATCGGTCTTCGGCATTTTTTGCCATCAGCTTGCTGATAATATCAGATAAAATTGTGGGAATATTGGAGTTAATATAGCTGGCTTTTGGCGGTTCTTTGGCAATGTGAGAGTAGACTAACTCCATCGGTTCAGTGGTACTAAAGGGCAACTGGCCTGTCAGGAGTTCAAAGAAGGTGATACCCAAGGAATAAAAGTCGGTACGGTAGTCTATACCTCGATTCATGCGTCCTGTTTGTTCAGGGGAAATATAAGCTAGAGTTCCTTCTAAGACGTTGGGATTTGTGAGAAATTGAATTTCTTTTGGTAATAGAGTAGCAATACTAAAATCGATGATCCTAGTTTTACCTGTTATCGGATGAATTAAAATATTAGCAGGTTTAATATCTTTGTGAATGATGCGATGGTGATGTAGCTGTTCCAAAGTTGCACTAATTTCAATGGCAATATCAAAAAACTCACTCAAGGAAACAGAATTATTTCCTTTTTTCTGCTCTTCTTGCTGCCAGATATTAAGGGCAATACTGCCAAAATCTTCCATTACCATAATATATCTATTGTCGTATTTTTCTAGGCTAATTGGTTTGACTATGCCTAGGATATCAAGATTTTTGGTAATGGTGTATTGATTATGAAACTGATTAATTTCAGCAAAGCTAGGATCTTCATTACGCATCAATTTTAAAATAACTGATTGCTGATCTTTTTCTCTTATAGCTTGATAAACTAAGGTTTTTTTACCTGAATATAATTGCTTAACAAGGCGATAGCCAAGTATTAGGAATAGTTCGTTTGATTCTATTAACATTGCATCTAGTTATGATAATTTTCTTTCTCTGGTTTAGTATACCCAGAAGAGAGTTACTACTATCAGTGAGCAGGGCGATTTTGTGATGTGCTAAAAATTAAGTGTATTCATCACCAATTTACAGCAGATCGTAGGTATAGCAGATATTCATTTTGCTGTATGTACAGGTAGAGAATATACTTATAATGCTTCATGGTCTTAGCAAAATACATTTTACAAACTATACCGCGTATAACAAGGCAAGAATTTACGTAAGTTATACAAAATTACAAAAGCGATGTCTGCGACAAGACGTTCGCGTAGCGTCTCCGACAGGAGAAGCGTCTACGCACTTAGAACTTTAACTATTCAATTTTTAAGACTTCACTACTACCCATTGCGTCACAGCCGCCATTGCTCGCCAACCTAAAAATTTACCAATAGGTTCCGCCCGCTGAATGGCAATACGAGTTAAATTGCCACCAACTCGTTCATGCCATTGAAATAAAGTTTGCTCACCCTCTACCGTGACAACATTCGCTACTAAACGCCCACCCGGCCGCAATGCTTCCCAGCAAATATCAAAAAGTCCCGTTGCTGTCACCCCACCACCAATAAAAATAGCATCTGGTGCTGGCAAATCTTTCAGGGCATGGGGCGCTTTACCTTCAATGATTTGCAGATTTGGAGTACCAAGAGTGGCGGCGTTGTCAGCAATATACAGTAGTCTAGAGGAGTTTTGTTCGATCGCGATCGCTCGACATCGAGCATTACTCCGCATCCATTCAATTGAAATTGAGCCGCAACCCGCGCCAATATCCCACAATAATTCTCCCGGTGTGGGAGCCAAAGCTGTAAGGGTGATTGCCCTAACTTCACGCTTTGTTAATTGTCCATCGTGGTGGTAGGCGTTATCTGGTAATCCTGGTAATCTTGGTAATGGGATAACCCCAGCATCAGCAATACAATCAACTGCGATCGCATTCAACACTGCAACTTCAGTTTCACTCCAGGATGCAGCCGTACCTTCCACAATTGTTTCATGAGCGCCGCCCATACGCTCCAATACAGTGATTTTACTGCCACTATAGCCGCGATTTGTCAAAATTTGAGCAACGAGCGCTGGTGTATCTTTCCCCTCACTCAAAATCAACAGCCGCGCTCCCGGATAAATGTAAGACTGGAGTAGGGAGGATGGACGACCATTCAAACTCAAAGTTTCCACCTCAGTTAAAGACCATCCCACCCTAGCACAGGCGAGGCTGAAGGCTGAAGGTGCGGGGATAATCATCATTTCAGAGACAGGAATTCGCCGCATCAAGGTGACACCAATGCCATAACACATCGGATCGCCGCTTGCGAGTACGCAGATTGACTGACCCCGACGCTGAATGATTTCCTCTACTGAAGCACTAATGGGAGATGTCCAGACTAGTTTCTCACGTTGGTCATCTGTAGGGAGCATCGATAAATGGCGATCGCCTCCCACAATTACTTTCGCTCGAGCGAGTAAAGAAAGAGCGATCGCACTTAACCCCTGTAATCCATCTTCCCCAATGCCAACAATAGAAAGCCATTTCATGATTAATTACTTCATAACGTTGTTGGCAGGAACTTTTAACTCACAATTCCTAGATTGTTGTAGATTTCGATCAGATTGCCATCAGGATCGCGCAAATGAGCTGTGCGGATTCCCCAGCTTGGGCGATCTTGTGGTTGAGTCACAACGATCGCATTCTGAGCCTTTACTTGCTCATAGACTTCATCTACGTTATCAACTGCGAAAATCAAGACAATTTTATCTCGATTGACAACGTACGAAGGCTGTTCAATTCTTGGGACTACTTCAGCCATTAATTCTTTTTTGAACAAACCCAGCTTGAGATATCCGGTATTAAACTCAGCATATCCGCTATCTTCATCGCCCCAATCGACATCAAATTTCAGCAGATCCCGGTAGAACAGAAAAGAATCTTTGTAGTTGGAGACAAGCAGTCTCAGGTGTGTTAGCTGAAGCTTCATATCTGTTGGGTTAGTCTACTAACTGTGAATTCTAGGTTCTGGGTGCAAAGTAGCCAGCAACTGGCTTTCGACAATTGCTAATTCATCAAGCCGTTGCATGACAATTTCTTTGTCGAAATAAGTAGCAGCTAAAACCCAATATATACCGTAGTGACGCGCTTCGGATGCCATTAGCCCACGATAAAATTTTGCTAACTCTGGCTCTGGACAGTGAGCAGCTAATAGTCCCAAGCGTTCGTGAGAGCGAGCTTCGATTAAACCAGTGACTAGTAAGGAATCCAGAAATCGCTCAGGTTCTTTGGGGCGTACTTGAGCTTTTAAAAGAGCGCCGTATGGAGGCGGTGGTAGGGGAGCTAGGGGAATATTCCGGCGTTCTAACCATTGGTTAACTAGCTCAAAGTGTTCTAGTTCTTCGCGGGCGATCGCAGTTAACTCCCGAACCATTTTAGTATTAGAAGGGTAGCGAAACATCATATTCAAGGCCACGCCTGCTGCTTTGCGCTCACAGTGGGAGTGGTCGAGTAAGATAATGTCTAAATTAGCGATCGCTTGTTCAACCCAAGCAGAACTAGTGGGCTGTTTCAGGGCGTTGATAGTCGATAACTGAGTAAGCACAGAGTCACAAAACTCCAGAATTTAAATTTGACTGAGTATCGTAGCAAATTGATTTTAACGGAATATTGTTTGGACAAAGTTCAATAACTACTCGGCGGTGAAGGGTTTCGCTAAAAAGCCTTGGATACCAATACCCGTAGTTTCTAGTAATGCCTCAGCCCTAACTAATCCACTCATGGCACTAATTTGCACTTTTGGGTTGATGATTTGCAAGGTGCTGATGACTGTTTCCCCATCCATTAACGGCATCATTATATCTATCAGCACTAGCCTAATTTCATCTTTATACTCAGTGTACAGGGCAATGGCCTCAATCCCATTTTGGGCAGTCAATACCTTGTAGTTATAGATTTCCAGTGTGGTTTTGGCGATTTTACCACCATTGGGCATAGCATCACGAGCATTGACTACTAGGTTAATTAACACCTGATGCAGTTCAGTGCTGTCTCCAAAAACCATCTCGATATCTGGCGCTATGTCTGTTATGCAAATCCTCTACAATAATTGTGTCTGTTGTGATGTTTAGTAAGGCAGCTTCCATTATTATTTAGTGCAAAATGAAACCGGGGCAGAATTCGCCCTTGAGTTTCAGAATAAAATACATTAATGTATTGCGGCTGACTAATGGGCAAAGGAATGGAGTTCTGATTTGCGTCCACGAGTATCAAAGCCTCATTCACGAGTATCAAAGACTCATTCACGAGTATCAAAGCCTCATTAACGGAGTTCTGAGCTTCATTAATGAGTATCAAAGACTCATTAAACTATGTTGACGCCTACGTAACTTCTTTAGTTACAAATAGCATTAATAAAGTTACAATTTTTTATCCTTATTTACATAGATTATACAGTCTATCTGAACTACTTCAGTATTTTTTTGCCTTTACCTATCAAATTCACAGGTTAATCTTCCTGCTCTAGAATACGTTTCGCCTGTAAAAGTTGCTGCTTATGTTCCTCACTAACTGTTGGGTATTGCAGATTTAGTTCTTCTAATTTTGTGCAGATGATATTGGCAACGGTCAGGCGGGTAAACCATTTGCGATCGGCAGGAATAATATACCACGGCGCCCATTTAGTACTAGTATTATTAAAAACCTCTTCATAGGCATTCATATAATTATCCCAAAAAGCTCGTTCTCGGACATCATTATCTGAAAACTTCCAATTTTTTTCAGGAGAGTTAATCCGTGCTAAAAAGCGCTTTTTCTGCTCTGACTTAGAGACATTTAGAAAAAACTTCAAAATGATTACACCATTATCAACCAAATATTTTTCAAAGTTATTGATTTCTTCAAAACGCTGTTTCCATATCTTTTTTCCATTAGGGAAGTGAGGAAGTTGTTGTTTCTGAAGCATTTCTGGATGGACACGCACCACTAGCGCTTCTTCATAGTATGAACGGTTGAATATGCCAATTCTTCCTCTTTCTGGCAGAGCTTTCATTGAGCGCCACAAGTAGTCATGGTCTAATTCTTCCGCACTGGGGCCCTTAAAACTAAACACCTGAAACCCCTGCGGATTAACACCAGAAGTCACATGTTTAATAGTGCTGTCTTTGCCAGCAGCATCCATTGCTTGAAAAATAATTAACAGAGCATAGGTGTTTTGAGCATAGAGAATATTTTGGTAATTAGCTAGTCGTTCAATATCTACCTGTAATTTTGTTGCAGCATCAGTTTTCTGATGAAAATCAGTTTTATAAGCTGGGTCATAGTTTTTTTTCAGAGAAATCTTTGAACCTGGTGGAACAATGAAAGCATCATGATTCATGTATAAAATCTCCTAGCACCTAATTAATAGATAAGCATATTTTGAAGTGTTAATTCCTGAAAGTTAAGTTAAGTAGAGCGGCGTAAATAATTAAAAGTTTGTAGTGTACCCCTTCGGGGAAGCAAGCTACGTGTAGCGTCTGTCTGCGACACTCTGCGTGAACGTAGAGAGGACTATAGTCCTCAAATCAGGGCTAAAGCCCTCACTACGAACTAATCTCAAGATTTATTACATTACTTAATCTACTTCGATTTATTCTCACCTACTTACTTCCGTCGTTTTGGCATAGGACGCATTGCTTCACGACCCAAGATAAACATTCCTGTGACACCTAAACTGACAAACCAAATATATTGATACCAGTATTGCCGAATCTGCTCAACTGTACTGGTTTTTGGATGCAATGTATTTAAGTATAGCAGCAGCAGCAATATCATTAGTGCGCCAAAACCAACTAGGCTCAAGCCAACAAGAATTCGTGCAGGACGCAGTTCAAAATCACTAATAGTATTTAGGTCAATTTCTGCCAGTTCCTTAAAGGAGTCATCTGCCAAAGATGAGGTTGCTTGGAATCTATTGCTCAGTTTTGGTGGCAAAATCGGCGACAGTTTCGCTACAGTTGGGCGACGAAGCAAAGCCTCAGTATCTCGCAGCAGTTCCAACGGCTTACGGGTAGTAGTTGGTTGAGCAAACTCTATGTTGTCTGTAGGAGTTGAGGCATTAGTTTTGCTTTCAAAATCCATAGTATACTTCGCAAAAACCAGGATATACATAGCCTAGCGAATTAAAAGACAAATGCGTGAAAATAATTCGTAATTTGTAATTAATTGATTTATGGTAAAAAATATATTCTTTACTCAAAGTAAGTGAATTTGGGCGTTGGATAATTACAAATTACTCGTCCATCTCTTTTAATGTAGCTAATGCTGATGGAGATAAACGACTGAGATAGCGGAATATCCAGTATTTAAAGATAGTGTTTAAAATCACAGGAAATGTAGCAATAAATAAAAAGATTACATTTCTACTGGTTGGTAGACCTAAATGTTCTGCCAATCCCGCCAGAAGGACTTCCCACCCATCTGGTGAGTGAAATCCGACAAATATATCTGTAAACAGAATAATTAAAAAAGCCTTGGCACTATCGCTGAGACCAGAGACAATCGTATCCATAAAAGACTTAAGAATCATAATTTCTCTTTTGCTCATGGCGATAACTATACCAAAAGAAAAGAGTGATATTAAATCAGCTAAAGCATTACTAATACTACTATTACTTTTTCTGCTAAATTCTTCAGAGATTTCAATTGCTTTACTTTTGATTTTTTCTTGTGTTAACTCTGAAGAAAGTGGTGGTGCTTGATTAATAAAATATTCAAATCTCAGTTCTTCTTGAAAATTATGTAATTCATGGAGAGCTTCTTTTTCCATGTCAGAATTGATGAATATTTTAGTTGTATTATCTCCTCTAACTCTTTCTAGTATTGGAGTTACTAAAAATTCTTTAGATAAATATTGAGTTAAAAGCGGTACAATAATGATAACTATTAAAAATCGCAGGGCAATTATTGTTCTACCTTTAGAAATGCGATAATTTCTGACAAACTCTTCTTCTGTCTGCGGTGCAAAATCTACTTGAATTCTATTAATTCTTCTGCCAAGAGAACTCTTAGGCAGTCCAGTTTTTTGAGGAGCCTTAAGTTGAGGATCATTTATGTTAGATGAATTTAGCTGTTTTTTGATTTCCTTATTATTAATGTTTAAAGGCTGATAAGTTGACACTAATGGAGTATTGTTAATTAGTTCATCTTTGATAGCATACTTCTCTACTACTTCATCAATAACCTTCAATTTTTCTAATAAAACAGAATTAGAGATATTGACAATTCCCCGACTAAGCTGGAATTCCGCAAGCCTAATCTTAATAATAGTTAGGTTCTTATTAAGATATACTTGCCAATAAGACATGACATTTTCAGTATATTTTACTGATTGTAAAGATATTTTTTTCTGATCAAAATGTTCGTTCTCAATGTTTTTAATTCTCTGAGCTGCTTGGTAAGCTTCTAAAAGTGCCCTTTCTGGTGTATCTGAAAACCAACGGTTAAGCGATCGCAAATATTTTTGGAAATTTTGGCGGAGTAATTCTGCTGTTCTGGTAAGTGAGTTTTTCATTACATATATGACTTTTAGATAATGTGTATTATAGTTATATAATCATAAAAAATGGGTAATAACAGCTAAATAGTTAGTCCAATCGAGATTCAGGTAATATTCCCTAATGCGATGTCTACGACGGGCTACGCCTACGCTAGCAATTTTATATTACCTGTAAACTCAGATGGATCAGCATAAATTTACACTGGTTATTTATATTGCCAGTTTCTCGATTACACTGTCATAATTAATACCATTTGTTAGTATTTCTGCTCTATAGAAAAGCCTTGATTGTAACATTTCATAATCGAGGCAAATCTTCCACTATGCAAAGTCTATCACTGTTAAAGAGAATAGGAAGTAAAGATGTTGCTTTCTCATCTCCCTTATCCCTCTATTCACTACTCCCCACTCCCAAGTTTTAAATTATGAGTTTGAGTCTATGCATGATTGTGAAAAACGAAGCAGCAACACTGCCTAAATGCCTGAGCAGTGTGAGAAAAGTAGTGGATGAAATGATAGTCTTGGATACAGGCTCAATTGATCGCACTCCCAATATTGCCCAACAACTCGGTGCAAAAGTCCATCATTTTAAATGGTGTAATGATTTCAGTGCTGCCCGCAATGCAGCTCTAAAATATGTCACTGGTGATTGGATTTTGGTATTAGATGCTGATGAAACTCTGACTCCTGCAATTGTACCGCAGTTACGAGAGGCGATCGCTAGAGATGAATACCTGCTCATCAACCTCGTCCGCCAGGAAGTTGGTGCAGAACAATCCCCATATTCTCTGGTTTCCAGGCTATTTCGCAATCATCCAGACATTCGTTTTGACCGTCCTTACCATGCCTTGGTAGATGATAGTGTGTCAGAAATTTTAGCCAGAGAACCCCACTGGCAAGTAGGTTATTTACCAGGGGTGGCACTTGTACACACAGGATATCAAAAAAGTGCGATCGCTCAAAATAACAAATATGCCAAAGCCGCTACGGCGATGGAAGGGTTTCTCGCAACTCATCCTGATGACCCCTATGTTTGCAGTAAATTAGGGGCATTGTATGTACAAACTGGGAAAATTTCTCAAGGTATGGATTTACTAAGACGAGGAATCACGGTTGCTGAAGATAACTACGATATTTTATATGAACTCCACTATCATTTAGGAATAGCTTACAGTCGGTTGCAAAAATCCCCACAGGCGATTTCTCACTATCAAGCTGCCATCAAATTGCCAATTTATCCCATGCTTAAACTAGGAGCATACAACAACTTGGGTAACTTACTCAAAGCAGCAGGAGATTTCAACGGTGCGAAAACTGCTTATGCCACAGCTTTGAAAATTGACCCTACTTTTGTTTTTGGACATTATAATTTGGCGATGACATTTAAGGCTTTGGGTTTATTTACAGATGCGATCGTATATTATCAACATGCAATCACCTTAAATCCCAACTATGCCGAAGCATATCAAAATTTAGGGGTAGTGTTGCTGAAAATTGGCAATCATCAAGATAGTTTAGCAGCTTTTAAAAAAGCGATCGCCCTTCACGAAAGGTATAATCCCCAAGAGGCGAAGAGACTACGCCAAGGGTTGGAGGAGATGGAGTTGATGTAGGGCATTGGGCATGGAGGATAATAACAAATGACAAATGACAAATGACATTAGGATATTAGTATCAATATTTTAGAGGTTTCGATGAGCCAAACCATTGATGAACGGATACGTTGGACAAGTGCAGACTTAGAGTTATTGCCAGATAACGGTAATCGCTACGAAATTATTGATGGGGAATTGTTTGTGACTAGGGCACCGCATTGGGGACATCAAAAAGCTATAGCAAATATTTGTGGAGAATTAAGAACTTGGTCACTCTCAACAAGTCTTGGTGAGGCTGTCCCAACACCAGGAATTATTTTTAGTGATGCAGATAACGTTATTCCCGATGTGGTTTGGGTAAGTAAAGAACGCCTCGCCATTTTACTTGACCAAGAAGGACATTTAACGGGAGCGCCAGAACTGGTTGTAGAAGTACTTTCCCCTGGAGTCCAAAATGAGCGACGCGATCGCCAAATCAAGCTAAAATTATATGCTTCTAGAGGAGTTCAAGAATATTGGATTTTGAACTGGCAATTACAACAGGTTGAGGTGTATCGCCGAGAAAAAGCAGTTCTGAAATTAGTGGCAACATTATTCGCAACAGATGACCTCTCTTCACCTCTGTTACCAAATTTTGTTTGCACTGTAGCGTGGTTGTTTGTGTGAATACGCGGAACTTGAGCTTCAGAACACGGAATTTCAAGTTCAGAACACGAAACTTCAGCTTCAGAACACGAAATTTGAGCTTCGGAACATGAAATTTGAGCTTCAGAACACGAAACTTCAGCTTCAGAACACGAAACTTCAGCTTCGGAACACGAAACTTCAGCTTCGGAACTCGGAACTTCAGGTTTAAAAATGAACTCCACCCCTTCTGAGTCGAAAAGGTGGAGTTAAAAAGTTGGAGAGTTGGTAAATTCTCCTCACAAATGACAAATACTTCGGCTTACCTCGGCTTCTCTACGAGACGCTACGCGAACGCTCGGCACAAGTCGCTCAGTACAAGTGACAACTGACTAAATACGCGACTTAACAAATTTCTCTAATCTATCCATTCCCTTTTCAATAGTCGCCATATCTGTGGCGTAGGAAAGGCGAATGTTGTCATCAGCGCCAAAAGCAATTCCGGGAATGACTGCAACTTGATGTTCTTCCAGTAAAGCGTCACAAAATTCTAGAGATTTTAGACCGGTTTTGCTGATATCAGGGAACAGATAAAAAGCGCCATCTGGTTTTGCGGTACTCAATCCGGGAATGGCGTTGAGTCTGTCTAGCATTACCTGTCGGCGTTTGGCGAAGGCTTGGCGCATTTCTTCGACACAATCTTGAGGACTTTGTAGTGCCGCGATCGCACCATATTGGGCAAAGGTACACACGTTAGATGTACTATGCCCTTGGATGGTACTCGCTGCTTTAATGATTTCCACGGGCCCCGCTAAATAACCGATACGCCACCCAGTCATGGAATAAGCCTTCGCAAACCCATTACTAATCAAAGTGCGGTCAAAAATTTCCTTCCCTAGAGAACCGATGCTGATATGTTCTGCACCGTCGTAGAGAATTTTTTCGTAAATCTCATCAGAGACAACAAAGATATCTGCATCAACTACTACCTGCGCCAGTGCTTTGATTTCATCTGGCGTGTAAACCATCCCTGTGGGATTAGATGGGGAGTTGAGGATAAATAACTTCGTCTTCGGCGTGATTGCTTTACGGAGTTGTTCGGGAGTAATTTTATAACCCGTCGTTGCATCTGTAGGGACAATTACTGGAACCCCGCCGACCAAAGTCACCATTTCGGGATAACTTAGCCAGTAGGGTGCAGGGATAATTACCTCATCACCTGCATCGATCAATGCCACGATTAAGTTGTACAGAGAATGCTTTCCGCCATTGGTGACAATCACATTCTCTGACTTGTAATCAAGACTGTTGTCAATTTTAAGCTTGTGGGCGATCGCTTCCCTTAACTTTGGTTCTCCGGCTGCTGCACCATACTTGGTTTTGCCTTCATCCAAAGCTTTTACTGCTGCGGCTTTAATATGCGCCGGGGTATCAAAATCTGGTTCTCCAGCGCTAAAACTACAAACATCTATTCCTTCCACCTTCAGTGCCTTAGCCTTGGCTGCGATCGCTAAGGTTAATGAAGGTGTTACCTGACTTACTCTTGCTGCCAGCTTCATTCTTACTATTTTTGGCAAATCTTTCACTTATCTAAGGATATCCCAGAATCCCTACCAAGATTTGCTTTTTCTGAATTCATTGGGGATTGGGGATCGGGAACTGGGGAATGAGGAGATGAGGAAACCTCTTGCAAAAGTCCCTAACACCCCTCCCCAAAGCATCGGGGAGGGGAGCGTTTACGTCAGCAAATGCGGGGTGCGGTTCTTTATTTTTGATTTATGCAAGAGGTCTAGGGAGCAGGGGAGAGTAACTAATGACTAATGACTCTGCGAAGCAGTTTGATTATTGACTCTTAAGAATGTATCGTATATAACTTTATTTTTAGTGGAAACTAACTGTTTTTATGCAGATTAAGAAACTTTTAATTGCATCTTCTCTACTAATTACTGGTATTTTTATACCTAATGCTGCCATTGCTCAAAATCGCGGTACTCCGGGTAAATTTGATTTTTATGTACTGACACTCTCTTGGTCGCCAGATTATTGTGCAAAAAATGGTACCAGTGACCCACAGCAGTGCGGTTCTGGAAGGAAACTTGGTTTTGTACTACATGGTTTGTGGCCGCAGTACCAAACTGGTTATCCTGCTAATTGTTCCACACAAAAGTTACCGTCGGAAGTAAAACGACGGTTTCCTAATTTGTTTCCTAGCGCGAAACTTCCCGATCATGAATGGGAAAAACATGGTACTTGTTCGGGGAAAACTCCTGCGGAATACTTGGCATTGAGTAAAAAGTTAAAAGATGCGATCGCTATTCCCGCAGCTTATAATCGCCCTAATCAACCCGTGCGTACCACAATTACAAATTTTAAAAATTCATTTGTGAGTGCGAATAATCAAATTACTGCTGATGGTGTAGCACCTTTTTGTTCTGGTTCAGGAAGATTTTTACAAGAAGTCTTCTTTTGTTATTCCAAAAACGGTGAACCTGGTATTTGTAGCGCCGAAATTTTGAAGCGATCGCAAAAAAGTTGTGGTCAGCCTGATTTCTTATTGAGAAACGTTAGATAGTAATGGGGCATTGGGCATTGGGCATGGGGCATTGGGCATTGGGGAAATAATTGTTATAACTGCTAACTCCTACCTCCCCAGTCCCCATTACCCCTTATCCCCAGAGGGGGCCCCACCTTCCCCAATCCCTAAGCTATCGTCACATCTGGCGACAAGTAAACATCCTGAATGGTGTGAAACAGTTTTACACCTTCCTCAAAGGGACGTTGGAAGGTCTTTCGCCCAGAAATTAATCCTGAACCACCAGCGCGTTTGTTGATTACGGCGGTGCGTATTGCTTCGGCGAAATCATTTTTACCAGTCGCGCCACCAGAATTAATCAACCCCACACGCCCAGAATAGCAATTTAGTACTTGGTAACGAGTTAAATCAATTGGGTGATCAGTTGTTAATTCCGTGTAAACGCGCTCATCAGTTTTGCCGTAACTCTTACCAGTGGCTTTAGCAACTCCTCCGTAACCATTGTTATTTTCGGGTAACTTTTGTTTAATAATGTCGGCTTCAATGGTTACACCCAAATGATTCGCCTGTCCGGTGAGGTCAGCCGCAACGTGGTAATCTTTATCTTGTTTAAAAGCGTTATTCCGCAGATAACACCAGAGAATTGTCACTAAACCGAGTTCATGGGCGCGTTTAAAAGCTTTGCTGATTTCTTGGATTTGTCTGGTAGACTGCTCTGAACCAAAGTAAATTGTCGCACCTACCGCCGCGGCCCCTAAATTCCAAGCTTGTTCGACATCAGCAAACAATACCTGGTCAAATTGATTAGGGAAAGTCAGCAATTCGTTGTGATTGATTTTGGCAATAAAGGGAATTTTGTGGGCATATTTGCGCGAAACTATACCTAACGTTCCCAAAGTGGTAGCAACAGCATTGCAACCTGCGGCGATCGCTAATTTGATAAGATTTTCTGGATCGAAGTAAATCGGGTTGGGCGCAAAAGACGCGCCAGCTGAGTGTTCAATCCCTTGGTCTACCGGTAAAATCGAGAGATAACCTGTGTTTGCCAGACGACCAGTAGAATAAAGTAACTGGAGATTACGCAATACTTGAGGATTGCGATCGCTGTTAAGCCAGATTCGATCTACAAAGTCAGGGCCCGGCAAATGTATTAAATCACGAGAAACTTTTGCTTTGTGGGTAAGTAGGTCTTCTGCCTCTTTACCTAGCAATGACTCAATAGAATTAGCCTCTTTTAGCGTTGTAGTCATAGTATTATCCTCAAAGTTTGAGCAAATGACCTTGCCTTTAAGATAGCATTTCTAATATTGCTAACTTGGTTGTACAGAGATTAGTGATATGTCTTCTTTCTGAAGATATAGCAATCTTATTGTATAAGTGAAAATCAAAAGGCTCAGATTCCCTACTAACTTTTAAGAAGTCGGGAATCTTGTTGTGAATGATTAAGTAGGGCTATACTACCGGAAGTATTCAATCAACTTTCGGAATTAATAGACCTCTTGCAAAAATCCTTGAATCACCCCTCCCCAACCCTCCCCTTGTCAAGGGGAGGGGGCAAGATTTCAAGTTTCCCCCCAATATATCGGGGGGATAAAGGGGGGTTTATTCAACTTATGCAAGAGGTCTAATGTTTTCAACTCAGTTATCAACTTCAAACAGTACAATCATACTATATTGGGATCGTAGCTGAAAATTGAAAATCCATCTTCCCCCAATTGTGGTAATAATTTTGAACAGAATAAATACAATTTTATGAGTAAGTTTCAAATCGATATCGACTTCAGCAATATAGATTTAGCTTCCCTTGAGACAGAAGAAGATTTTCAACGAGAGGCAAAAATGTTACTCCCAAAGGCACTGGTCAAACTAGGTGAAAGTGTGGGTGAAAAGACTTGGGAAGAATTACAGCAAAAGCTGCAAGGAACTGGAGGTAAACTCAAATCTTCACCCAGCGAGAAACGTAGGTTTATTCAAGAAACTGGAAGAACTTATCAACGAAATGCTAGTAACAGAGAAAAACAAGAACTAGAAGACTATATAGTAGAGCAATTACGTCAGCACAAATAGTATTTGTCAGAAGTTAACTTATTAGACATGATTTAAATAAACCAGCGGCGAATCAACTCCACCTGGAAGCTATAGCCGTCGTCAACTTCCTCAATTAACTCACGTTGCAACAGCAATTTGAGAGTAATATCAGCATTAGGAAACTGTTGCAATAAAGTTTGGCGGCTAACTATAGACCCTTCCCCTTGAGCGGCGATAAAACGTAGAATAGCTTGTCCAGTAGCGTCTACTTGATTGTTTTGAATATCAGCAAAGAAAAAACCACCACTTTGCAAAGCTTCTGGTATCGCGGTTTCCACATCCGCGAAAGTTGCCAATCGCCGGATAGAAGGGTCTTGTTCATTCTTAAGGACAATAATTTCCGCGCAGAGTAGTTGTACTAAGAACGGGTGACAACGGGTGAGTTTTAGCACTCGCTCAACAGCGTTGGGTTCATAGCGGAGGGTAAAATCTTTGACGGGACGTTCAATTAATTGTCGTGCTTCCGCTTCTTTGAGGTAGGAGATATGCACTACTTGGACATTAATGAGATAACTAGCCCAGCGCTGATATTCTTCGATAGTATGAGAGCCAGCCAGTAACACCTTGAAGCGGGGACGGTGTTGGATGAGGTGACGCAGCATACCCAAAACATCTTGTTCATCAAAGCGACCTTTGGATATGGCGTTGTCTAGCACCTCGAATTCATCTAGCGCTAGTAAGGCGGTATTTTGTTCTAGAGCCTGTTCTACTTTATCTAGCCATTCATCGAAATAGGTGAAGGGGTCAGATTTTAGCACTTCGCGGGCTAGGGACGGTAAAGTTAAACCTTGCTTTTTTGCTGACTTCTCCATCTCTCTAGCCAGGTTGTAGAGAAAACCTGCATGGTCACTGGCTGATGAAGGTGCGCCTTGCAAATCTACAAACATCGGGATGATGGAATTGGGTAGTAATTTTCCGATGTTGTTGAGGAGGGAAGTTTTACCCATGCGTCGCTGACCATATAGTAGCAGAGGTGGGCGACGGCGATCTAAAAGTAGTTGCTCAATGCGTAAGCCGATGTCATCACGCCCCGTGAAAATTTCTTGCTCTAATGTGAGGGGTACGCCGATGATGTAAGGTGAGTCAATCTCTTGACTTAGTTCAGTAATCTTAGCCAGTTCTTCTGTTTTGTTGTTTATTATTTCAAGCCATCTTTTTGCAAAGGGATAAAAGAACGAAGCGTATTTGTTGTTACTGTGATTAAAGTTTTCTAATTGTTGATCTAAACGCTCTGCTACAGCATTGAGAACTAGACGTTGGTTGTAATTACTTTTTTGTTCTAATGCTGCGTCTACATCCTGACTGATGCGAGTAAAGATGCGTAGGACAGAATCAATTGAGTTCCCTAATTCATTAAGTTCTATGGTGCGATAAAGCTGACGTATAACTTCTACATCACCACATTTTCTTAGACTCAGTGCATTTTTGCAAATTTGAACAACCCACTTTTGGGGACTTTCATTGAGATAATCAATGGCAGCTTCATCCTCGCTTGGGTTATGTTCTATGACTAAAAGTAAGTATTTATCTAAGTTATATAAAGGTATGCGTTGAAATTGATCCCAAAAGGCTGAATGATAGCGTAATGAACTTGAATACTCATCGGTACTTCTCTCAATTTGTTGAGAAGGCAAAGGTAATATGGACTCTAGAAATGTTTCATTGTTGTGCCTTTGATTAATTCGATAAGGAAATATATTAGACAATCTTAAAAAAATAGAAGGCTGGTTGATGCGGTTTTTTTCTAACCGATAAAGTGCTAAATTCCATAATTGGAGTGATGGGTATAAAACTATTGGTCGCCATAAGTTGATAGTGATACCTAGAAAGAACAGCACAGTAAAAGTAACACCATACGCAACGCCTAACCCTACACCATGTACCAGACCACTAGCTACACCAAAGCCTAGACCTCCTGGTATAACGAAGAACAAGCCTACTGCCATCAGTCCATTAAAATATTCATCATCAATTTTTTCTGTCACGCCTAACACCACGCCAAACGCCACGCCTAACGCCACGCCTGACGCCACGCCTAACGCCACGCCTGACACCACGCCTGACGCCACGCCAAACGCCACGCCAAACGCCACGCCAAACGCCACGCCAAACGCCACGCCAAACGCCACGCCAAACGCCACGCCAAACGCCACGCCAAACGCCACGCCTGACGCCACGCCGCCAAACGCCACGCCAAACGCCACGCCAAACGCCACGCCAAACGCCACGCCAAACGCCACGCCAAACGCCACGCCTGACGCCACGCCGCCAAACGCCACGCCAAACGCCACGCCAAACGCCACGCCAAACGCCACGCCAAACGCCACGCCAAACGCCACGCCAAACGCCACGCCTAACGCCACGCCAAACGCCACGCCAAACGCCACGCCTAACGCCACGCCTAACACCACGCCTAACGCCACGCTTAACGCTATACAACATCCTAAGCTTGAGGCCACAATAGACAAAATATTTGGTAATGGCTGACCTAATGCCCAAAATATTAAACCAAGGATAAAATTAGCCCAGAGAGGTACAATTAAATACCCTTGTAGCACTGGCTGCCATACAGATGGTTTGTTTAAGTCTGCTAAAGAATTAATCTCATCTCTAATATGTTCTCTGTAGTGATCCCAAGCTACAGGACGAAAAAATAGCCAAAACAATAGTTGCAAACCACCTACGATCAAATTTGAGTGTGGTTTAGGTGCATAGGTGTAGATTTCAGCGTAATTAGTGGGTGGGTTTTGAGAAGGCATAATTTGCCTGCTTAGGTTAATAGTAGAGATATTGAAGATATTCTTGTCATTGCAAACGCAGTTATTACAGCACTTCCCAATCCTCTATGGAACAGGCTCTATTGGTTCATCATAATGAATAACCTTTCCTTGTAAAGGATAAGGGTTAGACTCTGAAGGTTGGGAAAAACGTTCTAAGATTAGAATTTCTACTGCTTCGCCTGCCTGAAACAGTAAATCCTCAAGAATCAAGGTTTCGTTTTTAGTTAACTTTGTTTCAATTCGGTGTGCTTTCATAGTTACTCTGCTACTTCTGAATCTACTAATAAATCAGCAAATGGTTTCATTTGTCGTAATCCTTCCTCACGCCAATTATCATTATTTTCTCCTTCTTCTAAGTTAAATAATCTTTCTCTACACAGGATTTGCAACAACAATGACCAGCAGCGACTTTCTGTCAAAATCCACTCTACATCTTCGTCAGTGAAGGGAATGGGCGAACTCGCTATCAATTCCCGTGCTTCTATCTCAGTCAATGCTCCCAGATGTGCGGTGTAGCCGAAAATATTGAAAAAGGGTGAACTGTGTCCTGTGTTGTGCGCCATGTCAATCGGTGATTCGGGGGTAGCCAAGACAAATGCTAGATTCCCCCCTGTATGGTTAGTCGCCAAAGACCGCAAACTTTCCCAAAAGCCATCATCTAATTCTGGACAGCGTTGCAAGCCAACACTAATTTCATCCAATAAGATGACTGTGGGAAAATGCAAATTATCACTGACTATCTCCATGAAACGATCTAAATCGCAAGGTGTAGGCACTTGTATCTTGAGAGATTCTAGGATGTACTTTAGTAAACCTTCTCGGCTTTGCATTCGTGCGTCTTGCAAGTCTACAAAAATCCAACAGTAATTTTCTGGATGCGGTAGCCAGTCAGATTTTTGCTCAGGACGCAGCTGTTCTGCTGGGGTGGTGGTGATATTTTTGAGGTAGTGCAGCAGGGATGTTTTACCGCTACGCTTTTTGCCGATAATGGCGGAGTTTTGCAGGGGATGGCGTTTGAGCAAGTTGAAGAGACGTTTTAATTCTTTGTCGCGCCCAAAAAAGTAACGCGGCTGGGTGATGGGTGCGCCAGTGATGAAGGGTGATGCTTCCCCGTTAGTTGGCTGAGGTTTTGGCGGTTGAGTTTCTGGTTCTTTGTATGCAATGTCTTGCCACTCTAACCCCAGTTTTTTGCTAAGTTCTACAAAATTTAGATAGTCAACAGGTTTACCAGTGAGAAAGTTTTTGACTGTGGATAGAGAAAATCCTATATCAGTAGCCAAGGACTGTTGGCTGGGATAGCCGTTACGCTGAGGTGCTGACTTGACTTTTTCAATATGCTCTGGGGCTACTCGGAGCGAGCGCGCCATCATTCCTCATGGAGAATCTGCTGTGAGTATATCAGGTTTTTATACTAGCTAAATAGCCTTGCTGTTGAGCGATCGCCTCTTGCACTCTACTAAATTAGAGTCATCCTGAACTTAACGATAATCAACTAATAACTCGTCTAATGGATGACTATTTCTCAACTCCGTTCTCAGCCAGCACCAAGTTGTAATGGGAATGTAAGGAATTAAAGGCTTTAAAAATGAAACGAGAATTGGGAATTCTGCAAATTACCTTATCACTTTGCGGAGTGATGATGTTTGGTACAGTAACTTACGCTGCGATTAATATGGTGAATGGTCAATACCAAGTTGAAATAGCGCTCAATACTAAGGGACTCATCATTAAGTCAGATATTGACAAAAGGCAATGCGAAGCAGTAAAAAATATTGCCCAAAAGCAGGAAAGCACAAATTCCAACCAGAAGACGATTAAGTAAGAGTAAAAATCAGTGATGAGTTAGAATCAATAACTTCTAATTTATTGTAAATGAGTCTTTAATACTCGCGGACGAGTCTTTGATACTCGTGGACGAGTCTTTGATACTCGTGGACGAGTCTTTAATACTCGCTGACGAGTCTTTAATACTCGCTGACGAGTCTTTGATACTCGTGAATGAGTCTTTAATACTCGCGGACGAGTCTTTGATACTCGTGAATGAGTCTTTGATACTCGTGAACGAGTCTTTGATACTCGTGGATGAGTCTTTGATACTCGTAGTTTTTTTAACGAACCGCAAAGGACGCAAAGGACGCAAAGAAGGAGAAGAAATATCTCTATAAATGAAATGAAGTAAAGCAGTGCGTTAGCCTTTGGCGTAACGCACCCTACCAAAACGTTAAAGGAGTGGAAATTAATAAGGAGTTAAGAATAAATTACTCCTAACTCTTGTACAGACGCGATTAATCGCGTCTGTAATTTTTACAACGCACAAGTCAACTCGCCAGCTTTTTGACTGAAGCGGTGATTCTCCCGATAATCTACGGGACAATCTATCACGGCGGGCACATCTTGAGCGAGGGCTTCTTTCAAAGTGGGAATCAAATCTAAAGCTGATTCAACTCGGTAGCCTTTTAAACCCATACTTTCCGCTAATTTGACAAAATCAGGATTGCTAAAATGCACAAAGGCTGAGTTTCCTTTGCCAAATTGATTTTCTTGCTTCCACTCAATTAAGCCATAGCCACCATCATTGAAAATTATGGTGACAAAAGGCGTACCAACACGCAAGGCTGTTTCTAATTCTTGAGAATTCATCATAAAGCCGCCATCGCCTGTGACAGCAACGACTTTGCGCTTGGGATGAACCAGTTTTGCTGCTAAAGCGCCAGGAATGGCAATACCCATAGCTGCAAAGCCGTTGGAAATTATGCAAGTATTGGGACTATGGCAATGATAATGACGAGCCATCCACATTTTATGTGCGCCAACATCAGAGATGACGATATCATCTGGTCCCATGACTTGGCGTAAGTCATAAATTAACTTTTGCGGCTTAATCGGAAATCCGTCATCATGGGCATACTGTTCGTAATCAGCCCGAATATCTGACCTTAAGCTGATGCCAAAGGGATCGGGTTTACCTTGTCTGTCTGCTAATTTTAAGATTTCATAGAGGGAATCTGAAATATCTCCCACGACTTCGGCGTTAGGAATATAACTACTATCAATTTCTGCCGGACTTACCCCAATATGCACAATGGGAATTTCACCATTGCGATTCCATTTCTTGGGAGAAAACTCAATCAAATCATAGCCGATCGCAATTACTAAATCTGTGTTATCAAACCCACAGGTAATGAAATCTCTTTGCTGTAATCCCACTGCCCACAAAGCTAAGTGATGGGTGTAGGGAATCACGCCTTTACCCATGAAAGTATTGACAACAGGTATATTCATCAGGGTGGCAAATTGCGTTACGGCATCACTTGCATGAGCGCGAATTGCCCCATTTCCGACTAAAATTAATGGGTTAACTGCTTGGCAAATTGCGGCTGCTGCTGCCCGAATGCTAGCAAAAGATGCATAAGTTTTTTCGCTATTATCCTTACGCAAAGGTTTGCCTTCGACGGGCATGGCAGCAATATTTTCTGGCAAATCGATGTGAACTGCACCAGGTTTTTCGGATTGCGATCGCTTAAATGCTTTCCGTACTACTTCTGGTGTAATACTCGGTCGCACAATCTGCTTATTCCACTTGGTAACAGGTGCAAACATTGCCACCAAATCTAAATATTGATGGGATTCAATATGCATTCTATCTGTTCCCACTTGACCGGTAATCGCCACTAAAGGCGCACCATCAAGGTTAGCATCTGCTACTCCAGTCATCAAGTTTGTTGCCCCAGGGCCAAGAGTAGAAAGACACACTCCGGCTTTTCCTGTTAAGCGCCCATAGACATCGGCCATGAATGCTGCACCCTGTTCATGACGAGTCGTAATAAATTTAATCGAAGAATGTTTTAACGCTTCCAAAACGTGAAGGTTTTCTTCACCAGGAAGTCCAAAAATGTATTGCACTCCTTCATTTTCTAGGCACTGCACCAATAACTCTGCTGTATTCATTTTATTTCCTAACTATTTCTTTAGTCATTTGTCCTTTGTCATTTGTCCTTCGTCATTAATCATTTGTCATTTTTTTGGCTAATGACCAATGACCAATGACTAATGACTAATGACTAATCATTTAACCCACACAGTTTTAACATTGACAAACTCATGTATACCTTGGATACTCAATTCTCTGCCATATCCAGAACGCTTGATGCCACCAAAGGGCAACCGAGGATCGGATTTGACCATACTGTTGATAAACACGGCACCAGCTTCGATTTCCTCAACTAAGCGATCGCTCTCTTGTTTATTGGTTGTCCAAGCACTTGCACCTAAGCCAAAGGGGCTGTCATTAGCGAGTTTAATGGCAGCATCGATATCTGGAACCCGAAATAACAAGGCTACCGGGCCAAAGAATTCTTCTTTGGCAATTGCTGCTTCAGGCGGGATATCTATGATAATCGTTGGCGGATAAAAGTTTCCAGGACGATCTGATAAAGGATGTCCACCGATGAGGACTTTACCACCACTTTTTGTAGCAGCTTGCACTTGTTGATCTAAATCCTGGAGAATACCAGGTGTTGCCAGGGGGCCTAAATCGGTATCTGGTTGCATGGGATCGCCTATTTTCAGCGCCTCAAATTTTTCTAAAAGCAATTTTTCAAATTTGTCTGCGATCGCATTTGCCACAATAAAACGTTTTGCTGCAATACATGATTGCCCGTTATTTAACATCCGCGCTGTAGTAGCTGTGACAACTGCTGTCTCTAAGTCAGCACTTTCTAACACAATAAATGGGTCACTTCCTCCTAATTCCAAAACTGTTTTTTTGATTTGTTTAGCAGCAGCAACAGCGAGGGATGCGCCGGCTGGTTCGCTTCCGGTCAAGGTAGCAGCTTTTACGCGGTCATCAGCCATTAAATCAGCAACTTTGGCAGCGCCTATTAATAGAGTTTGAAACGCACCTTCAGGAAAACCTGCCCGTCGGATAATATCTTCAATTGCTAAGGCGCACTGGGGCACGTTGGAAGCGTGTTTGAGTAAGCCGACATTTCCCGCCATTAGCGCTGGTGCAGCAAAGCGGAAAACTTGCCAGAAAGGGAAATTCCACGGCATCACTGCGAGAATCGCACCCATTGGTTGATAACGTACAAAACTCTGGTTGGCATCAGTTTTTATACTGACATCAGCTAGAAAACCAGGGGCGTGTTCGGCATAGTAGCGACAGACAACGGCGCATTTTTCGACTTCCGCGATCGCTGCTTTAAATGGTTTACCCATTTCTAGAGTCATCAACTTAGCAAATTCTGCTTTGTCTTGCTCTAAAATATCAGCAGCTTTTTGCAGCCAGTGTGATCGTTCAGAGAAACTAGTCTGACGATAGTGTTCAAAAGTCTGATTAGCTAAATCGAGTTTAGCGACAATCTCTTCATCATTGAGCGCCTCAAAGGTTTTGAGCGTCTCCCCAGTGGCGGGATTAATGGTAGCGATCGCCATTACCTGACCTCCCGTTAAAAAATAGCTTCGTTAGGCTTCCTAGTGTTACACAGATCAATTCTGGAAGCTACCACCCAAATTCTAGTCTTTTACTCAATAAATGGTTGCTAGATATTACAGATTTGCAATTAAAATTGAACTAATATATACAAAATAATTAAGTATTTATATTTATAAACCAGTCTTTTGGCAGTGGTTAGTTGCTATTGACTAATGACCAAATAGCACTAAACTAAGCAAAAATGCTTATGAGTCAAGCCGTTTGCAATTACTTGCGTATTTATCTAGTCAAAAGGTGTTTGGAATCCGCCAAATTCTCTCAAGTAAGCAAGAATAGAAGTACCATTTTCATCTTGAGAAACTTGGTTATTAAGCAGCAACTTGATAACTCCTCCTTCACCACACAGATGTGCAGTTGCAAGAATTCCAGATGTGGTGATGACTACATTTTCTCGTCGTTGTCCGATAAATTCTTTCATAGAACGTCCATTTAGTTGATTTTCGATCAGTCTCCACTTATATCGAAAAGCCTCTTGAATAGCTTTTTCTTGTACATTGTTTTTATTATTTAGGAAATCTTGCTTACTATTAATTGCATTTTTTCCTTTCCATGTACCACGCCAATAATTCTTATCTACACCATTTTCTCCACCAAGATAAGGATTAGGAGTATCGTAATAACCAAGGTCTTTGAGTAAAGCTTCTCCAAATTGGTATTTACCTATAAAACCCAATCGGTTCTCAATATTATTAGGTGGATTTTCTTGTCCTATTTCTCTTCGGCAAAGTGCTAATAAAAAATCTTTATAACTATATTTTAGCTGAGAATTTTGGTTTGTTTTTAAAACATAATCGCTGTTTTTTAAAATCCTGGAAGTGTAACCGTATTCATGTGAGAAAAAGAATGTATCTAAAAAAACTACTATTACTACAATTGCAAAATATTTACTAGTTGTTTGTGTGAATAATTTTGTTATTAGTAATACAGTCCTTAACTTATCTAATATATCAGATAGAGAAATCATAATTTGAAATTGGTACAGAAATATTTTCAGCTGTTTGTGTATCGCTACTTCTTCTTTGGTAAGGGAACAAAGCAAAGACCAGCATAATAAAGAGAAGATACAAAACACTGAGGTAGTAAGGCAAATGAAAGAATTAGAATACAAATAAAAAATCCAATATCTTGCGTTTCTGGATTTGACATGAAAAGGATAAAAAGTAAATTAACAAAAAAGAACGCGGACATAAATATTAACTTTTTAGAAAATCCACCGATCAAAACTGATGTTTGAGCCGCTTTCCATTGAGAATTTCCTTTAAAAAAAGGCAAATCTTGCCAAAAAGATCCATCTTTTTGATTTATTCCTTGATTCTCATCACTAATTCCACGAGTTCCCCAAGAACGATTATCTACATTTGCAAAAGTATACAAGATAATTAGTGGAGAAAGCCCACAAAAAAAGCGATAGAGGATAAATCCGGAAAATAGTTTCAGCCACTCCCTCGGATGAGAAAATTTTAATATAATATATACTTCAAAGAGAGTTCTAAAAATAATTAACAATAACGTCATATAACTAATTAAGTTTTTGTCAATCTCTTCCTGTATAAATTTTATAATCCCACCAAGTATTCCATAGTATAAAGCGAAAGTCAAAACTAAAAAATTAAACATTATCCATAAATAAGTTCGTTTCATGGAACTATTCATAACTTAAAAACTGAAAATTACTGAATATAACAAAACTCCGAGAGCAATACAAATCGGCGGAAAAAATTATTAAAAAACTGAGCTTGTGATATAATTACAGAGATTGTAGCAATGTTTAGTAAACAATAAATAAATTGGAAAAATGTAATTATCCACTGAATAAACCCCCGTTTTAATGGTTTTACAAAAGAAGGGCTATGAAAAAATAGCAACTCCATTTGATTATATAATGTTGACTGAAACCATCGTTTTTGTTGTGTGATATAAGAACTAATTGTCTCTGGTAAAAATGTTTTAGCAATTGCATTTGGAACATATCTAATGTTGTATACCCTACTAATTAAAAGTGTAGTTAAGTAACGGTCTTCTCCAATTTCAAGGCAACTAATAGCATTCACATCGTCATTTTTTGGTATTTGAGAAAAAGCCGCTAAACATTCTTGAAATGCAGAATATTTGATTAACGAAAAAGCTCCTGAGAGGCAAGTACATTTTGCAAAAAAGTTTTTACATTGCTTTTCAACAACATGTCCATAAAAATAAATACAATATTCCTGAATGAGAATAATGATGTTATTTAGATAGATATTTTGAATTTGTAGGTATCCACTAGCACCTGCACAATTATCATCGATATCTAAAACTATAATTCGTAATTCATAATTGGTGATTATTCCCATTCTTCATTATGCTCAATGCCCAATCCCTAAAGATTAATGATTGGAGCAATGATTGTTGGCACTGGTTGCAATTTCGTCTGATAAATTTTAACTAATCGCTCAATACCTTTGAAACGATAATCTCCCATTTCTTGGAAGTCTGAGGGTTGTGAAAGCATTGTATGGGTGGCTTCACTAATCACGCATTCGCTAGGGGGACAAACTCCTTCCATCCGAGCAGCAAGATTAATCGTCGCGCCTAATGCCGTATAATCTACCCTTTGGGAACTACCGACATCTCCCACCACTGCTTTACCGCTATTAATCGCAATACGTAATTGCAGGGGTTCGTGCCAAAAACCATTGGCATTAAGATGTTCGAGACGAGTGAGCATTCCCTTGGCAGCAGTAACAGCGCGATCGGCATGATCTGCTTGCGGTTCTGGAGCGCCAAAAAATGCCATAATGCAATCGCCAATATATTTATCTAAAGTGCCGCCGCAACCAAACACTTCTTTTAGCATTTCTTCAAATAAATTATTTAATAGTTGAGCGATCGCAGTTGGTGTTAACCTTTCAGAAATTGCCGTAAAGCCAACTAAATCAGCAAACAAAATACTGATTTCGCTCTCGGCGGGAGCTAAACGACCACCCGGTAATCCGCCTACAGATATCAACTGCTGTACAACTGCTGGAGAATGATAACGTTCTAGTCGGTGACGAATCATCTCTTCAGTTTTGAGTTTCTCTACTAATAGCCAACGCTGCACACTAGAAGCTACAAGGTTTGCTAAAGCTGAAAAAAAGCTCAATTCTTCTTCACCTTCATTTGCCCAATGGTAAGAAGAAAAATTGGCATCGGCATACAGTACGCCCACAACTTTATTTTCATCCCATAAAGGCACTGCCATCGCGCTACGAATGCCTTTGACTAAAATACTCTGTTCGCTAGCAAACCGTTCATCCTGATGAGTATCACCGGTTTGAATGACGACTTTTTCCTCAAATACCTTTTGACAGATACTACGACTAATCCAACTACCATCAGAGGGGAGATGTTTGTGTTGGGAAACGTTTCTAGTGGCAGCATTCATTAATTCCAACTGGCCGCAACCATTGACATCAATTAATAATGCCAAGCGATCGATACTATCAAGGTAACGAAAAACTACTTGCTGCACCTGAGAAAAAATCTCTTCTATAGACGCGGCTGCACAAAGATTTTTCGCTATGTCCACTAAGTCTTTGAGACGGGCAATAGTTTTGTCCTTATTATTGATGTTGCCATCTTTGCTATCAGCTGCAATCCATTGCTGTTGTAATTGTTCAACATTATGAAGGATTGTTCTTTGCTCATTAATGTCCGAAATTCCAGGATACTCAGGTGTCGGTTGAGAAACAGGGGTTGTGAGCAGTACAACCAGGCTAATATTGCCCAGCCAAACGATATCGCCGTGATGTAACTCTTGAGGATAGTTAACCAGATATTTATTGACTTGCGTCCCGTTTTTGCTGCCCAGATCCTCAATAGTCCACACACCATCAGCCGTTTTTACTAGGCGAGCATGGTTGCGAGATACTCCACCAAAAGGTAAGTACAGGTTACATTCCGGCAAACGACCAATTGTAAATATATCTTGGTCAACTGCGATCGTTGTCTCGGTATCTCCCTCTTGTAGGCGTAGCGTGAGTTCAGTCATGAGTGTGATAGATCCATCGAAGCTAGAGGTCAAGCAACTCTAAGGTAAGTTATACCCTACAGGTTAACCTTCACCTTTTCTTTATGACACTGTTAACTGCATTCTGACAATTGTATGTGACAGATATTACATTGAATGAGGCAATTTTGCTAGAGTTTCAGTTCATATCGTGTCTGGCTAAAGACTTATCATTTAGACCGCAGTTCTTGCTGGGGGAAAGAGGCTTTTGGGATTTTTGCACAGATTCGGTAATCATAAGTAATTAACCGGACTTAATATCAGAAGGGGTTGGGAGGATGAAAAGTCTCTGGCACAACTCTATAAAGACTTGTGTATATAGCGAAAATTTGTAGGCCAGAGGAATGGAAGTGAGGTTTTCCAGAACCCGTGAAAAATCAATCTATTGAACAGCTAACGAATATCAGCGATCGCGTTTAGCAGAACGGCGCGATCCAGATGAACGAGCGCCAGGTTTCTCACCATTGGTGGCAGGTGGCGCTGCTTTACGTTTAGCCGATGTCTGTGGTAACGGTTTAGGAGTACGAGTCGGACGCTTATCACCTCCAGGCTTGGCTCTGTGTTGCCGTCCATTTGGGATCGCTTCTGGCTCAATGTCGAGATTAGGCCCAAAGCCAGCGATTACTTCCCTCGGCAAACGCTGCTCGATCAATTTTTCGATATCTTTCAATAGAGGGTATTCATCGACGCATACCAGCGATATGGCTTCACCTGATGCGCCAGCGCGACCGGTGCGACCAATGCGATGAACATAATCTTCTGGTACATTGGGCAAATCAAAGTTAACAACATGGGGCAGTTCGCTGATGTCAAGACCTCTAGCAGCAATATCTGTCGCCACCAATACCTGTAAGCTGCCATTTTTGAACTTTGCCAGAGCGTTGGTACGCACCGGCTGGCTCTTATTACCGTGGATTGCCAATGCTTGAATGCGGTCTTCGCCCAACTGCTTCACCAAACGGTCAGCACCATACTTAGTGCGAGTGAACACTAGCACTTGATACCAATTATCTCGCCGAATCAGATGAGCCAGTAATTGGCGTTTCTTGTCACGGTCAACCTGGTAAACTTTCTGTGCGATCGTGTCCGCAGTAATGTTGCGGCGTGCCACTTCAATCATCGTTGGGTTATTGAGCAGTCCAGCGGCCAGTGCCTTAATTTTGTCTGAGAAAGTAGCGAAAAATAGCAAATTCTGCCGCTGTTTGGGCAAGAGTGAGAGGATGCGGCGGATATCATTAATAAAACCCATGTCCAGCATCCGATCGGCTTCATCCAGCACCAAAACCTCAATCTGCGATAGGTTCAGCGTACCCTGCTGTACGTGGTCTAACAGTCGCCCTGGAGTAGCGACCAAAATATCCACTCGACCCCTCAAACGCTGTTTTTGTAGATTAATACTGACTCCGCCAAACATCATCATCGAGTTGAGATTTAAGTACTTGCCGTACTCGCGCACGCTTTCTTCCACTTGTGCAGCGAGTTCGCGAGTCGGAGTGAGAATCAACGCCCGGATTGGTGGGTATCCATTAAGCGTACTTTTGCTCTTGTTGGACGACAATCGATGCAAGAGCGGCAGTGTAAAACTAGCGGTCTTTCCAGTGCCAGTTTGTGCTCCAGCTAATAAATCTCTACCCGACAAGACAGCAGGAATGGACTGCATCTGGATTGGCGTGGGTTCCGTGTACCCTCGTTCGGTAACAGCACGGATAATTTCATTGGACAAGCCGAGATCGGAAAAAGACATAAGACTCCAAAAATAACATCGGCCTGTCGCCAATGAAGGCGTCAGTCTTAGGCGGACGGATAAAAAATCATTGAAAAGCTGGATGGGCAGTAGCGCAAAGACTGAAGAGCGAGTGCCGCAGTAGTTCATTCTAACAGATTGCTATCCTTTGTGTTGTTAAAGTTGCTCTGATTCAGTGTTGTGTTAAATTGGCATTACCTGCTTGTAAAGCAAAGTATTGAACAAATAGGAGAAATTCATTATCGCAATCCAAAAGCAACTGATTAATTCACAAATCAAGTCACCTAGCGTCTTCTTGATTGACCATGAGAATAACAATCGTGGCCTGATCGACACCAATGAGGCGTTACAGCTAGCCGAAAGCTTAGAGCTTGACTTAGTTGTAGTCTCTCAAGGTAAAGACGCTCCAATCGCGAAGATTCTCAACTATGGCAAGCTTCAGTATCAAAAGAAAAAACGTCAGAGCCAAAGTGCTAGGCCCACGGTAAAGGAAGTTCGATTCGGTCTAAACGTGGGTGTGGCTGATTACAATTTACGCATCGAACAAGCAGGTGAGTGGTTAAGTAAAGGCGATTCTGTCAAGTTTGCCATTCGTTTACGAGGCCGAGAACATCAATATCGTGACAAAGCGGGAGAACTGCTAGACCGAATTGCAAACGATCTCAGTCAAGTAGGTAAAATCCAGTCGCTGGATAAACGCGCCCTAGTTGTTCAAGTCATTCCTGCCTAGTTATCTGGCGATCGCTCGAAGATGTATTTGTGGCAGCTTGTAAGGAACGAAAAAAGCCGGAGATAGTACTGTAGCTTCTATGGAAAAAACAGTCAACTGTTGCTCAAGGTGAATTTGACTTTCCGACCAAACAAGCGCCACGCGCCGGGATATAACCAATCAATCGGCGCATTTAGTAATTAGGTGTGTCAAGGCATCAATCAGGCGATCGCTTTCCATTGGTACAATGTCCTGTCCATGCATCACATTTTGAGTAATATGAAAATGCACCAATGCTCCTAAGAGAATTCTTGCTGTCGCCTCTGGGTCAGGTATCTTTAATTCTGGAGCCGCCAAGTAGTGAGTGAGAGTTTCTGCTACTGGCTTAATCATTGCCTGAATACAAATTTGAGCTAACTCAGGAAAACGCCCAGATTCCCCAATTAGTACTCGCATAAATGCACTATGTTCTTTGTCGTTAAGCATCTGATCTAATGCTTTGGTTGCTACCTGGCGCAGTATGGTGGCTGGTTCTCCCTGAATCGGTTCTGTGCCAAAAATGGAGCTATTCTTTTTACTTGTCAGTTGCTCTAACAGTACTTTAAAAAGTCCTTCTTTATCTTGAAAGTGGCTGTAGACTGTCGCTTTAGAAACACCTGCTGCTAGTGCTACCCGATCCATACTTGTACCAGCATAGCCATGTTGAAGGAATTCTTGCATTGCCCCTTGCAGAATTTGCTCCACTTTATCAACGGAATTGTCTCGATCAACTTCGTCAGCTTTGATGCGTACCATTTATTAATCATCCTTTCTTATAAACAATATTAATAGATGCTGCAAAATACCCAGTACAAAATGGCGAAAATAAACATAAGTAGGTCGGCGGAAAAATTTGTCGTTGGAATAAGGTAGGAGGCAGGAGGAAAGAGGGTTTTAGTGTAGTTTATCTTTCTTCACATAGTTTGGTTTAATTGTGCCAACTTACTTACCCTTCGATAAAGCTCAAAAGCCTCTATTGTCAGCTTTCCTCTGTTCTACTTTCTTGTAGTAGACAATCAATCCCAATAGGGAATAGCATTCAGCTGCATAATGCCGAGCAAACATGATTGACAAGTTTAGTTATATCATGTTGACTAAACTAGTCCGTTTAGTTTAGCATAAATTTAACTGTACAGTTTAGTACAAGTTGCTACTGGTGGTCAGGGGAAAATAGTATGGAGCAAAACAGGAATTCAGAGGGTTTAAGGTCTTCTCAGAATCTTTTGCGATCGCCTCTTTTACTTGCAATAATTGCATCTCTAGCAATAGGTGGAATCAGTGTTTATACAGTGATGAAGCTTCAAGCTGCAACTACTAATGAAAAGCAAAAAGCACCAGTAGCAGTTCAGCCTGTGGTAAAAACAGTAACAGCATTAGGGCGGTTGGAACCAAAGGGAGAGGTAATAAAACTGTCAGCGCCTTCTTCAAATGGTGAAGGAAATCGGGTGGAGCAACTATTGGTGAAAGAAGGCGATCGCGTCAAAGCTGGGCAAGTAGTTGCGATTATGGACAACCGCGCTCGCCTACAAGCTACTTTAAGTGAAGCACAAAAACAAGTTCAAGTTGCCAAATCCCGCCTTAACCAGGTAAAAGCTGGAGCTAAACAGGGAGAAATTGGAGCGCGTCAAGCTACGGTGAATCGTGTACAAGTAGAACTAGAAGGAAACATTAAAACTCAGCAAGCCACTATAAATCGTCTAGAAGCAGAACTCCTTGGGCAACAACGCAGCTTGCAAGCAACAGTGGCTCGCGTAGCAGCCGAGAAAGGTAATGCCCAAGCTGACGTACAGCGCTACGAGACTTTATATAAAGCAGGAGCAATTTCTAGCGAAGAAGTTGATAAAAGACGCCTAAGCGCCGAAACTTCTACTCAAGCCTTAATTGAAAGTCAAGCCACCCAGACAAGAACTGTAGCGACCCTACAACAGCAGCTTAATGAAGCAAAAGCCAACCAGGATCAAACCCTCGCCAGCTTGCAACAGCAGATTAACGAAGCAAAAGCTAACCTAAATCAAACCACTGAAGTTCGTCCCACAGATATAGCAAATGCACAGGCAGAGATAGACAGTGCTCAAGCCACCGTGGAGAAAATTAGAGCAGAACTGGCAGAGGCATACGTTGTGGCTCCTAAAGCCGGTCGAATTTTGGAGATTAATACACGAGCCGGAGAAACTGTTGGCAATGAAGGAATTGTGGCTCTAGGTCAAACCGACCAGATGTATGCAGTAGTAGAAGTCTACCAAAGTGATATCAAGAGAGTGCGTCCGGGACAACCGGTGCTGGTAAGCAGTGATTCCCTCCACAATCAATTAGGGGGAAGAGTGGATTGGATTGGTATGCAGGTAAAGCGGCAAAATCTGATCAATGCTGACCCCTCTAGCAATATTGATGCCAGAGTAGTGGAAGTGCATGTGCAACTAAATAAACTATCCAGCCAAAATGCTTCTAACTTAACTAATTTACAAGTCAAGGCGGTAATTGAACTGTGATTGGATTTATCCAGCAACTGCGGCGGCGAACGCCTTTAGGATGGCTGCAACTGAGTCATGAAAAAGGTCGTCTTTTGGTGGCATTGTCAGGTATTGCCTTTGCCGATGTTTTGATGTTCATGCAGCTAGGGTTTCAGAATGCCCTGTTTGAAAGTAACACAATGCTGCATCGCAGTATGCAGGCTGATATGTTTGTGATCAGCCCCCAAGCACGTAACCTAGCATATATGTCTAGTTTTACGCGGCGGCGGTTGTATCAAGCAATGGATGTACCAGGTGTAAAGTCGGCAGAAGGAATGTATGTCAACATTGTTGATTGGAAAAATCCCCAAACACATCAGAAAACGACAATATTAGTTATGGGGTTCAATCCCGATCAACAAGTGTTGAACTTAGCGGATGTGAATCGCCAGATAGATGCTATTAAGTTACCAGATACTGTTCTGTTCGATCGCGCCTCTAGAGGAGATTACAACGAAGTACTCGCCAAAATTGACCAAGGTAAACCTGTTACAACCGAAATAGAACGGCGGACAATTACTGTTAGCGGCTTATTTTCAGTCGGGGCTTCCTTCATAGCCGATGGTACTTTAATTACCAGCGACCAGAACTTTCTGCGACTATTTCCCAGACAAGAAGCCAGCAGTGTCAGTCTCGGTTTGGTGCAGCTGCAACCAGGCTATGACCCAAAACAGATGAAAACAGCTTTACAATCTCATTTAGATAATGATGTTAAAGTTTTAACCAAAGCAGAATTTCTCGAATTTGAAATAAATTACTGGCAAACAAATACAGCGATTGGATTTATCTTCAGCCTGGGTGTCACAATGGGGTTTTTGGTGGGCGTGATTATCGTCTATCAAGTTCTTTCTACAGATGTGAATTCCCATATCAAAGAATACGCCACTTTCAAAGCAATGGGGTATAACAATCTCTATTTATTAGGTGTGGTGTTTGAAGAGGCGATAATTTTGGCAATTTTAGGTTTTATTCCAGGAGCGATCGCACCTTTAGGACTTTATCATTTAACTCGTAATGCCACCAATTTGCCAGTTTACATGACCGTAGCACGGGCCTTGACGGTATTAACACTGACTATGATTATGTGCATAATTTCTGGTGCGATCGCCACCCGTAAATTACAGTCCGCCGACCCCGCAGATATGTTTTAGAAAATGGAGCATCGAAAATGGGGCATAGGGATAATTAACAATTTACAATCTAAAATTTAAAATTGGTATGCCTTCTGTCATCTCTGTTAAAAATCTCGACCACTACTTCGGTCATGGTGGACTCCGCAAGCAAGTTCTCTTTGATATCAACTTGGATATTAACGCTGGCGAAATTATTATCATGACTGGGCCTTCTGGTTCTGGTAAAACTACACTTCTCACCTTAGTCGGCGGCTTGCGTTCTGCCCAATCTGGCAGTTTGCAGATATTGGAACAAGAACTGTGTGGCGCTAACAAAGCCCAACTTACCCAAGCGCGACGCAGTAACGGTTATATTTTCCAAGCGCACAATTTGCACGGTAGCCTGACAGCACTCCAGAACGTCAGAATGGGCTTGGAAGTACATAATAATATTTCACCGCCAGAAATGAAAACTCGGTCAGCCCAAATATTAGAGGAGGTAGGATTAGGAGATCGCCTGAATTATTATCCTGATGATTTATCTGGGGGACAAAAACAACGGGTAGCGATCGCTCGTGCATTGGTTGGTCGTCCTAAAATAGTCTTAGCAGATGAACCTACTGCCGCCCTTGACAGTAAATCGGGACGAGATGTGGTCAACCTGATGCAAAAACTAGCTAAAGAGCAGGATTGTACTATTCTCTTGGTTACTCATGACAACCGCATTCTAGATATTGCCGATCGCATTGTCTATATGGAAGATGGCAAGTTAGTAAATGACCGTGCTGTTGTTGCAGTCAGTTAAGCTGTTAGGTCTTCCAATAGATATCTAATGAAATTAAATATACGTTATTCATAATCCTTGTATAGACGTAGCAATGCTACGTCTATACATTATTTTTGGGAAATGCCTAATAAGTTTATAACCGCCGATTTAAGATTAAGTTTACTACTCCGCATTGTATAAAAACGATAAATTTTAAATATTCTTTAATTTTTAAAAGTATCCGATAAAAATATCATCCTTTCTAAGTGGAAATAATTCTAACTTTTAGATAAGTAGAATTATTTTTTTAGATTTACTATTATAGATCGGATCTACTTGTTACATAAACTTAATCATAAAAGGTTGACATTGATTAAAATTATTCATAATTTTGAAAAAAAAGACTTATTTTATTTACTTAATTTGATTCTGATTGTTGGCGCTGTTACAACCCGTATTTTTGAAACCCTTTACTATACCTGAGTGCTTTCATAAACCTAAGGTAGGTTACTAGGAAAATCAACTTCTCAATCACTAGAAGGATTTGTTATTTTCCTATCCATCTAAATGACCTTATCTAAGTAAAATGTCAACGATTTACAATCTTGTTATGGACTTGGAAGTGATAAATAAACAATAACTGACTCAAGAAGTAGGAATTAGCAAACAAGTACGGAGAAAAGCCTAATCTGTTCTTTTTTCTGCGCCACTAGTTAAGAGGTAATCTATGGTGCGAAACTCAAAGCTAGGGTACAGAACGTTCCCTAAGTCTATTCTGCGTCCATCCGTTGCTATAGGTATAATTGCATCTTTATTGGTTGGCGGAATAAGTTTTTATATAGTAAAACGCTGGCAAAATTATGCAAATCCAGAAGCACAAATACCAGTAACACAATTACCACAGTTAAAAACGGTAACAGCTTTAGGGCGACTCGAACCACAGGGAAAGGTCATTAAACTCTCTGCTGCGGTGTCTGCGGAAGGAAGTCGGGTAGAAAAGTTGTTGGTGAACGAAGGGGATAGGGTAAAAGTAGGACAAGCGATCGCAATTTTGAACAGCCGCGATCGCCTTCAAGCAGCATTCAAAGAGGCGCAAGAACAAGTGAAAGTAGCTCAGGCAAACCTAAACCGTACCCAAGCAGGTGCTAAACGCGGTGAAATTGCCGCCCAAAAAGCTGCGATCGCCCGCCTAGAAGCCCAACGACAAGGTGATATTAATGCCCAAGCAGCGACAATTGAGCGATTTCAAGCCGAAGTGCGTAACGCCCAAGCAGAAGACGAACGCTATCAGCAACTATATCAACAAGGCGCAATTTCCGCTTCCCAACGGGATAGTAAGCGTTTAAACTTGGAAACCGCCCAAAAAAGCTTGCAAGAAGCCCAGGCACAGTTAAATCGTACCCAATCAACTAGTCAGCAACAAGTTAAACAAGCCACAGCAACACTCGATGAAATCGCTGAAGTGCGCGGAGTGGATGTAGAATCTGCTCAAGCAGAAGTCAATCGTGCCGTAGCAGCCATGAATCTGGCAAAAGTTAATCTCGAACAAGCTGTAGTGCGATCGCCCCAAAATGGACAGGTATTTGAGATCCATACCCATCCTGGGGAATTAGTATCAAATGATGGCATTGCAGATATTGGACAAACCAGCCAGATGTATGTCATCGCCGAAGTCTATGAAAGCGATATCAGCAAAGTGCATTCACGGCAGCAAGTGCGAATCTTTGGTGATAACCTCCCGATTGAATTGCAGGGAATCGTAGATCGCAAAGGCTTGCAAGTACGACGACAGAATGTGATTAACACAGATCCTGTCAGCAATATCGACAACAGAGTAGTAGAAGTCCACATCCGACTAGATGAAGCTTCCAGCCAAAAAGCCGCCACCTTAACCAATATGCAAGTTAAGGCAGTAATTGAATTGTGAAAAGGGCATGGGGCAGGGTGCAGAGGAAAGGAATTTTCCCCCTGCTCTCTGCTCCCTGCCCTCTGCTTCCCTGCTCCCCCTCCCCCAGTAACTAATTATGGGATTGTTCAAACAACTGCAACGGCGAACACCTCTAGGATGGCTGCAACTGAATCATGAAAAAAGCCGTCTTTTAGTGGCATTATCAGGCATTGCCTTTGCGGATCTTCTGATGTTCATGCAGCTAGGCTTTCAAACTGCGCTGTATGACAGTAACACCAGACTACATCGCAGTTTGCAAGCAGACATTGTTTTAACCAGTCCCCAAGCCCGTAACTTAGCAAGCTTGTCTACATTTTCTCGGCGGCGACTTTACCAAGCAATGGATATACCAGGGGTGAAGTCGGCGGAACCAATGTATTTCAACAACACAATCTGGAAGAATCCCCAAACACACCGTGAGACAGGGGTGTTAGTTATCGGCTTTAACCCAGACAAACCAGCCTTTGATTTACCAGATGTTAACAAGCAATTGCAAGCGATCAAAATGCCGGATACCGTCTTGTTCGATCGTGGTGCAAGAGGAGATTATCAAAAAGCGATCGCTCAAATTGACCAAGGTAAAAGCCTGACTACCGAAATAGAACGGCGCACAATTACCATTAGTGGCTTATTCCAAGTCGGGGCTTCTTTTGGCTTTGATGGCAACCTGATTACCAGCGATCAAAATTTTTTGCGGCTATTTTCTGGGCGACAGTCCAGCAGTGTCAGTCTAGGTTTGATTCTTCTAAAACCAGGTTATGAACCGAAAAAAGTAGCAGCAATGCTCAAAGCCTACCTCAGAGATGATGTTAGAGTATTAACCCACGCCGAATTTATTGAATTTGAAAATAACTTTTGGAGAACAAATTCCCCAATTGGGTTTATTTTCAGCCTGGGTGTATCGATGGGGTTTGTGGTGGGCGTGATCATCGTCTATCAAGTCCTCTCTAACGATGTTAATGCCCACGTTCGAGAATACGCCACCTTCAAAGCAATGGGATATCGCAATTACTACTTGCTAGGTGTGGTGCTTGAAGAATCGTTGATTTTAGCAGCACTGGGCTTCTTCCCTGGATTGGGAGTGTCCTTAGCACTTTATCAACTGACTCGCAGTGCTACAAATTTGCCCATGTACATGACTGCGATTCGGGCATTGCAGGTGTTAGTACTGACCATCATTATGTGTACAATTTCCGGTGCGATCGCCACCCGCAAACTCCAAGCCACCGATCCCGCTGATATGTTCTGAAACTAGTCCTTTGTCATTAGTCATTTGTTACTACAAAGAACTAATGACTAAGCACAAATGACAGTCATCACGAGTAATCGACCTACTTATGATTAACAAACTCGTCATCTCCATCCAGAATCTCGACCACCACTTTGGTCACGGCTCACTCCGCAAGCAAGTTTTATGTAATATCAACTTAGAGATTAACGCTGGTGAAATTATTATCATGACTGGGCCCTCTGCTTCTGGAAAGACTACCTTGTTGACCTTAGTGGGTGGGTTGCGTTCTGCCCAATCTGGTAGTTTGCAGGTGTTGGAACGAGAACTTTGTGGTGCTAGTGCTGAAGAACTAGTGCAAGCACGACGCCATAACGGTTATATTTTCCAAGGACATAACTTGCATGGTAGTTTAACGGCACTCCAAAACGTCAAAATGGCTTTAGAATTGCACAAACATCTTGGGTTAAAAAAAATGCAAGCTAGGTCAGCCCAAATGTTAGAGCAAGTAGGATTAGGAAATCATTTGCATTATTACCCTGATAAACTGTCTGGGGGACAAAAACAACGAGTAGCGATCGCTCGTGCTTTAGTCAGTTATCCTCAAATAATCCTCGCGGATGAACCCACCGCCGCCCTTGACAGTCAATCGGGACGAGATGTAGTCAATCTCATGCAAAAACTAGCAAAAGAACAAGGCTGTACCATTTTGATGGTTACTCATGACAACCGCATCCTAGACATTGCCGATCGCATAGTTCAGATGGAAGATGGCAAACTCAAGTCAAAAGTAATACTATTAGCCTAAAGTTAATTAGCGTATTCCTTCATTCAGAGTTGATTTATAAAGTAAATCTGAAGTGTGGCGTGGCACATTCACATTTCTGCCTTAATATCATAGTTTTTTGGCAACTAAAGCCTTATTATCAACAAATTTTAAAATATTTACCACTAGTCCTATAGTTTAATATATCCTCACTGACTTACTTACCTAGTTTAAGTAATTTCCCCATACCGATTTTAACCTAACAATGTGATATTAGTGTCCAGTCGAAAAAGTGTCCAGTTGATTACAAGATTTCCTTCAAGTATTATTTATGCAATCACAGTTAAATTTTATGCTCATTGTCAATGTCATACACCTTGGTTATTAGAGTTAAGACCAATTTCCTAAAATTACAGATAAAATGATTTGCCCTTGCAATCCATAAGTACCTGGAGAATTTCCAAAAATTTATGGTTGTCAACAACATTGGCTTCAAACAGGAAACACTAGCGATAATAAGCTAATCTATTTTCCAATACAAGCAAGGAATTTTTTGTAGTTTTATGATTATTGAGAATAGTGCTAGTAGTTCAAACAAAAAGTTGCTCGATTTTGATGTCAAAACTTTGACAGTCAATTGTCATGCAATAAATGTGTTAAAGGGAATATTTGCTGTTCTCCCGATCGCCTTGGCATTGCCTGTAGATGCTTTGCAAGTAAAGGTGATTCCAACTAATCCTAAATTAGGGGATACACTCTCGGTGGAGATTAATCTAGATAATCCAGAGAATCGTACAAATCCAACAGTAGCTAGTGGTAAGAATACATACCCAGCCTTTGAAATTGCACCCAATCAGTATCGGGCATTTGTTCCCACAACTCCATTAGAAAAAGCTGGAACTAGAACACTTCGGGTTGCAGGGGATGGTCAAGTTAAAAACTTGGCAGTGAATGTGCTTAATCGCAAATTCCTCGTACAACGTATTACTTTGCCACCTGGCAAAGCCGGAGTGGATGCCACAGAGTATGAGCTGAAGCGTGTGGCAGCATTTAAGGCGCTACAAACACCAGAAAAGTATTGGAATGGAGTATTTCTGAAGCCAAATGCAGGGCGGATGAGTACAAACTATGGTGTACGTCGCTACTATAATGGTACATTTGCAAAAGACTACTATCATCGTGGTCTCGACTACGCTGGTGCTGCCGGTTCACCAGTAATTGCCCCAGCCGCTGGGCGAGTTGCTTTGGTAGGTAGGGTATCCCAAGGGTTTCGGATACACGGTAACGTAGTTGGCATTGACCACGGTCAAGGAGTAACTAGTATTTTCATGCACCTAAGTCGTATTAACGTTAAAGAAGGTGATTTTGTAAAAGCTGGTCAACTAATTGGTGCGGTAGGTTCAACAGGTGCAGCCACGGGGCCACATTTACACTGGGGTCTGTATGTCAACGGACAATCTGTTGATCCAACACCTTGGCGAACTAAGGTCGTTAACTAGTAGAGGCAGAATTGATCTTGTCTTTGCATAATTTGTGTATTTTTTGCTGATAATTAGGCAAAATAAATTGGATTGATACCGTCCCTACCTTGCTTGGCTAACATAAATGATGATAAGCGTTATGAGTATCGAAAAAATTGTAGAACAAGCTCTCCAGGATGGTTATTTGACACCAGCAATGGAAGCAGAAGTCGGTAGAATCTGTGATAACGCCTCGGAACTCTCAATTGAAGAGTATATGGCGTTGGATCGGCTAATGGGTGCGCTATTGACTGGTGAGGTAGTGGCGGTACCTCGCAAACAATTCATTAACGTTATGGAAGAATTGGTGCTGACAGAAGCGATCGCACGAGTCGCAGAAATTGAAGCCACCAGCGAAAGTTCTTTAGATGTCGGGGATATTGCCGCTTACGCTCTCAACCGTCTACCACCTTTGTATGCTACTACAGAAGAGGGTGCTAACTTCCAGCGCCAAACAGCTCAGGCACAACTGCAAGACTTAATTTCTCAACAAATAAGTGAGGCGATTAACCGTTACCTCGATCGACCCAATTTCTTCCCAGAACGTCAAGCCTTGGGTAAAAATACTGGTAATGAGGTTGTACGCCAAGTTAGTGCTTTACTCCAAACATACGCACCTAACTTTGAGCAAAAATTATAATTTTAAGAGTCATTAGTCCTTTGTCCTTTGTCTAAAACAAATGACAAAGGACTAATGACTCTTAACTAATTAATCACGTACTAACACTGTTGTCCCTAAACTCACTTGCTCATATAACAATCGGACATCAGAATTACGCATTCTTAAGCAGCCGTGCGATACAGCCGTTCCTACCAGGTCAATATCCGGCGTACCATGAAAGCCAATTTCATTCCGTCCATCTGACCAAAAACCAATCCATCTATCTCCCAAGGGACTATCCGTACCAGCCTCAAATACTTTGCCAGTAATCGGGTGACGCCAGATTGGATAGTGTCGCATGTGGATCACCTGGAAAGAACCTGTAGGCGTTTCCCAACCTTTCTTGCCGACAGCAATCGGGTAGCTAGCTATCACCTCATCTCCTGCGTATACATAAGTACGGCGATCACTTAAATCAACCACCACTTGCGTCTTGACATTGGCCAGCCTACTAGATGGTATTTGTTGGGCTGAAGCCTTAGACCACAGACCTTTTGGCCAACTATCCGCAACTGGATTTTGTCTTTCTACTTGCGCCACCAGCCGCGTCTGAGTTGGTAGGTCGCTTGCTTTAGCTACATTATTCTTAATAATTTGGGGCTTAGTTTGAGGCTTAATCGTAGAAGGCTTGAGAGAAGCCCTACGAGTAGTTGTTTTAGCTAGATTCTTCTTAATTATTTTTGATTTAGTTTTAGGTTTAATAGCAGAGGACTTTGGTGTAAACGTCCTCTGGGCAGTCGAGCCTTGGGTAACTTCATCAAGTGGCACAGATCCACCCAGCGCAATTTCCCCCAAACTCACTTGGGAAAGATTCTTGTAGACTCCCTCTGGCCGGCTTCCCTTAAGATTGGTTCGGGTAGAATCTCGCCGCATCGAAGTAGATGCAGACTTCTCATACTGCCGTTCCGCCGTACTAATGCGCCAATGGACAGCTAAGGATAAAAATGCTGTGCCAAAACAAAGCAGCATTACCATACGCCCTACAGATTCGTTTCTTACCATTGCCATCGCCTATTGTTTATCCCTGACATATCCAGCCGAGCAATTGGATGAGTTCATCATCCGATTATCAAAAATTTATCAATACTTATCATTTCTGCTGTAAATCTGCCAACACCTCTGGGCAAACTAAGACTATGCAAATTGTCCCAGCGGCAAAATTCCAAGTGAGCAACCTCATTCCTCAAAAGTTCTGAGGATCGTAAGCCTCTCCTCGGACTTTTTGGTGGAACTCTTGAAATGTAGCAATCAATCATTAATGGTGTAGGTGGATGAAAAACCATGTTTGAAAAACTATTGCTAGCGGTCACAATTACATTTTCCCTCAATTTCTTTTTTCAAGTTCGCGTACCAGAGCAACATAACTCTAGTGCTGCCTTCGGGCCACAACCAGAACAATCCGCAACTATTCTGGTAACGAAATCAAAAAATTAAATCACCATCTTAGCAACCACAGCAACCTAACTTCCAGAAATTATTACCCGAATTTTAAAGGTATCAAGAAGTTAGAATTACAAAATTTTATCTTCATTTTTATAGCCAAATTTAATTATTTTGATCAAGCGTATATACCCAGTTGCTAAAAGTACTAAAATGTGCATAGTGTCGCGCCTTTGTTCGTTGATGGGTCTTAGGCGACTATGGGAGCAGTATAAGGAAAAGTGGCTCTGCTTATTGCTATAAATGTATCCAAAATTGTCTGCTTCAGTGTTCCAGTCATAAATCCGTCACCTGAGCATGGAACTTCTGTCTCATTAGCAGGTCTAATAGATAGGGATGATTTAGAGCCAGTACGATCTATGAGTCAATCGATTACTGTATCCTGGTCAACGGTTGATGCAAAGTATCCAGAAGCATCAGTGCAAGTTGACAAACTCCCTAACCACGATTTAATTTTGCGCTGTCAAGCCGGACTGCGACCAGATCGTGCTGCTTTTGCGGAACTATTACGCCGCTATCAAAGTCAGGTCGATCGAGTTCTATACCACTTGGCTCCAGATTGGCCCGACAGAGCCGATTTGGCTCAAGAAGTTTGGATTCGAGTGTATCGGAATATTAACCGATTACAAGAGCCTGCTAAATTTCGGGGCTGGTTAAGCCGCATTGCCACGAACTTGTTTTACGACGAGTTACGGAAACGCAAGCGGGTTATGAGTCCTTTGTCACTGGATGCTCCCCGTTCCTTAGAGGACGGCGAGATGGATTGGGAAATCGCTGGCGATACCCCAGGTCCTGAGGAAGAACTGACAACTAGAGAGTTTTACGAGCAATTGCGGGAAGCGATCGCGGATTTACCAGAAGTTTTTCGTACTACCATTGTCCTTAGAGAAATCGAAGGCATGGCTTATGAAGAAATTGCCGAAATCACTGGAGTTTCTCTAGGAACTGTGAAGTCAAGAATAGCCAGAGCTAGATCGAGGTTGCAAGCCCACTTGCAGAATTATCTAGACTCCTAATTTACAGTATCTTGCCTCTGGCATTGGGTATAATTTAAGCATAGATTAAGAATTACTAGAAAGACATAGATAGTTTCTGCCTTTAGCAGGAAAATTGGCTAATTTTCCGGAAATTCCCGCCCAGTTTACCCGTGTATGAATTGGTAATAATGTTAAGATGACTACTGATTCTCAGTTTTACGACCGTTCTCCTTTGCAACTTTCTCAAGATTTGTCAGATGGAATGGCCAAGCATACCAATGAATCAACGGGTCTTATGGATATGGTGAAGCGCGATCGCTTCGAGTTATTGAGTGCTTATCTCGATGGTGAAGTCACAGCCACCGAACGCAAGCAAGTAGAAGAATGGCTGGCAAATGATGCCTCAGTTCAATGTTTGTATGCCCGATTGTTAAAGCTGCGCCAAGGCTTGCGGACGCTCCCAGTGCCAGCAGCCCAACAGTCGCCAGAAGAAACAGTTCAACAAGTTTTGACACGTTTGCGCTGCCGCTCCCGTTCAAACTGGATGGTGGGAGCGGCGGCCGTTGCCGCTTGCGCGATCGGTGCAGTATCTAGCTTAGTAGGTGGTGGTTCGATGGTGCCGCAACTGGCACAACGACCACAAAGAGAACCTATACAAACGTCCTCAGCGTCTATAGTTCCCCCTTCGCCGCTGATGGTGGGACTAAATAACCCGGTAATTGAAATTCCGAAAGCAGCAGTAGCCTCTCCAGAAAATTCAATTTATCAGGTACAGCCGCAACGACATGACCCGAAACAGGACATAAACTAATCGCAAAGTTAACAGTTTACAGATCATAACTGTACTTTGGGGTTAAACCACAGCCGCTCCACCAGCCCCCAGGTTGGAGGAAGCCTCCTAATTGATCAACTTTCTCTAAAGTCATTAAATAAACCCAAGCCCAACCCAGAGAGAGCCACTGTGGCTCATAAACCTCGATAATTTGTCGATTATAGAGGTTTTCTGGCGTTTGTCTATTGGGCTGGTAATCTTCCAGCACATCTAGCTCATTTAAAATCTTTGGGTTGGAAAAAGAGAGTAAATATCCGTAAACTTGGCTATCCCCTAGCGTCATCGCTGGGTAGCCCATTGGCAGAGCAAATAATTTGCCTTGTACAAGAGCTATTTTGACATCAACTACTTTGCCACTACAGTATCTTTTATAGTTAGCTTCACCTGGTTTGAGCGTGCCGTAGACAAAAACCCTCACCAAATCAGAAAACTTTATATTTGATTCAACCATTTAAACCTTCATCAAATAACTCTTGTGATATCTGAAAGGGTCGCAGTTTGAGCATAATCAGGCTGCTCCTCAAGCGCACTGATATATATATAAATCTATGAGTAGTTGACCTACAATATTTAGATTAACCTGCTATGTTGACATAGGTGGTTGACATAGTAAATAGACTTAGACCCAGTAGGAGAATTTTTGGTGGATTCCCGATATAACCCAGCAGCAATTGAGGAAAAATGGCAAAAAACATGGGTAGAACTTGGCTTAGATAAGACACCGACAGTTAGCAACAAGCCAAAATTCTACGCTCTTTCCATGTTCCCTTATCCATCAGGTAGCCTACACATGGGTCACGTCCGTAATTATACGATTACTGATGTGATTGCCCGCCTCAAGCGAATGCAAGGGTATCGGGTAATACACCCAATGGGTTGGGATGCCTTTGGCTTGCCAGCAGAAAACGCTGCCATTGACCGTGGTGTAGCACCAGCAAAGTGGACTTATCAGAATATGGCTCAGATGCGGCAACAATTGCAGCGTCTTGGTTTATCCATTGATTGGGAATGCGAACTTGCTACCTGTTCACCAGATTATTACAAGTGGACACAATGGATTTTCTTGCAGTTTTTGCAAGCAGGGTTAGCTTATCAAAAAGAAGCAGCAGTAAACTGGGATCCTATCGATCAAACTGTACTAGCAAATGAGCAAGTTGATAATGAAGGACGTTCTTGGCGGAGTGGGGCAATAGTTGAGCGCAAATTATTACGCCAGTGGTTTTTCAAGATTACCGACTATGCCGAAGAATTACTCAATGACTTGCATCAATTGACAGGTTGGCCGGAACGCGTCAAATCGATGCAGGCAAACTGGATTGGCAAATCTACAGGCGCTTACTTAGAATTTCCCATCATTGGGATAGATGAAAAAATCGGAGTGTACACCACACGCCCAGATACAGTTTATGGTGTCAGCTACCTAGTGTTAGCACCAGAACATCCCTTAACAAAGCGCGTCACTACAAAAGAACAACAAGCGGCGGTAGAAGCCTTTATTAAAGAAGTCTCCCATCAAAGTGAGTTGGAACGGACCTCTGAAGATAAACCGAAGCGGGGTATCCCCACAGGTGGTAAGGCAATTAACCCATTTACAGGGGAAGAAGTGCCGATTTGGATTGCTGACTATGTACTGTATGAGTATGGTACTGGAGCAGTTATGGGTGTACCAGCACACGATATCCGGGATTTTAAGTTTGCCAAAAATTACGATTTGCCAGTTGATTTTGTCATCGTTTCCCCAGATGATGTTGAAGGTTTTGACTTAACGCCAACATCAGAGATTGATGAAGTCACACAACTCATTCAAATTGAATACAACCAGGCATACACTGAACCAGGAATTTTAATTAATTCTGGGGCTTTTACTGGTATGACTTCCACAGATGCTAAACAAGCAATAATTCAATACGCTGAACAACAAGGTTTTGGTAAAGTGCGGGTGCAATATCGCTTGCGGGATTGGTTGATTTCGCGGCAGCGTTACTGGGGCGCACCGATACCTGTAATTCACTGTCCCAACTGTGGGATAGTTCCTGTACCTGCCAAAGATTTACCCGTACAGTTACCGGAAGAGGTGGAATTTACTGGACGTGGCGGTTCACCTTTGACTCAGTTGTCAAGCTGGGTAAATGTACCTTGTCCGACTTGTGGCACTCTGGCAAAGCGTGAAACTGACACGATGGATACTTTTATTGATTCCTCGTGGTATTTTTTGCGCTTCCCTGACGCTAAGAATGAACAACAGGTTTTCGATTCTGGTAAAATCAATGACTGGATGCCAGTCGATCAGTATGTGGGTGGGATTGAACACGCGATTTTACATTTGTTGTATTCGCGCTTCTTTACTAAGGTTCTGCGGGACAGAGGCTTGTTAAATTTTGATGAACCTTTCCAACGCTTGTTAACTCAAGGTATGGTGCAGGGTTTAACTTACCTAAATCCTAATAAGGGTGGTAAAGATAAATGGATTCCTTCTAATCTGGTAAATTCAGCTGATCCGCGTGACCCCCAGACAGGTGAACCGTTGCAACGTCTCTATGCCACCATGTCTAAATCAAAGGGCAACGGTGTAGCGCCAGAAGATGTAATTTCCAAATACGGTGTAGATACAGCGCGGATGTTTATCTTGTTCAAAGCGCCGCCAGAAAAAGATTTGGAATGGGATGAAGCCGATGTGGAAGGACAATTCCGCTTTTTAAATCGGGTTTGGCGTTTGGTGACAGATTATATTGCGGCTGGGGTATCCCGTAAAAAAGCTCAACTCTCTGATTTAACTAAAGCAGAAAAGGAGTTGCGGCGGGCAATTCATACGGCTATTCAAGCGGTGACAGAAGACGTAGAAAACGAATATCAATTCAACACAGCTATTTCAGAATTGATGAAATTGAGTAATGCCTTAACTGATGCTGACGGCAAAAGTTCATCAATTTACGCAGAAGGTATTCGGACTTTGGTGGTTTTACTAGCACCATTTGCACCACATATTGCTGATGAATTGTGGCATTTATTGGGTGAAAGTGATTCAGTTCACACTCAAACTTGGCCATCATTTGACCCGGCTGCTTTGGTAGCTGATGAAATCACTTTAGTGATTCAAGTTATGGGTAAAACTCGCGGCTCAATTCAAGTACCAGCACAAGCAGATAAAGCCGCGTTGGAGAAATATGCCCGTGAATCAGAAATTGCCCAGCGTTACATCGAAGGTAAAGAGATTAAAAAGGTAATTGTAGTGCCTGGAAAGTTGGTGAATTTTGTAGTTACCTAAGTACAGCTTTGCATAAAATTGTGGCGAATTGAGGGTTTAAATTTAAACGCAGATGCGCTTCGCCTTTTTGCAGGGTAGGGGCGCAGATAATTCGCTACGAATTAATGAAATGTTGTATTTAGAATCGATAAAATTGTAAATGTAGCCTGACAAAACATCAGAGGATTTACATCTGTGACACTCAAAGAGTTAAAACAACAACTTCTTACTCTCACTTCCGATGAAAAATTGCAGGCTATATATTTACTTGCTCAAAGTCTTGGTAACAATTGGCAAGGAATTGAAAAAACTCCTAGAGTCTGTGGTGGAGAGCCTCGCATCGCTAAAACTCGTATTACCGTTTGGGTACTTGTGGAAGCTCGTCATCTTGGATATAGTGATGCTGACCTTTTGACGAGCTATCCAACCATTACAGTTACAGATTTAGCTAATGCTTGGGTATATGCAGAAGCTCATCTCAATGAAATCGAATTGGCAATTGAGCGTAATGAAGTTGCCTAATCGATGGCACGATTTTATGCAGATGAGCAGTTTCTATTTCCAATTGTGGAATTCTTACGGGCTTTGGGACATGATGTTTTGACAGTTCAAGAAGCAGAAAATGCAGACCAAGGTATAGCTGATGAGGAAGTGCTAGCATTTGCCATAAGTCAAGAACGCTCAATATTAACTATCAACAGAGTTGATTTTATCCGTTCGGGTCGTCGTGATTCTAACCACTTCGGTATTATTGTTTGCACGAACAATCGTAATTGATAACATTTGCAGCACGGATAGATGAGATTGTGGCAGCAGAAGAACCGTTGCAAGGAAAACTAATTCGTGTGGTACGTCCAGTCACTTAAAAAAGTTTTGGTGGAACGCGCAAATGCTAAAGTCGTCAAGTATATGTTGCAACAACTTTTTTATCAGTAGTTGACCTCTCTGGTGTATGTGTATTTAAAAACATCTATCTGATCGTCCAGAGAGTTGGACTGTTTTATTTATACACAAAAAAGCGCTTGAGAGTTTTGCTCACCCAAGCGCTTTTCCGTAAAAGCTTATACCAACTCACTCGTTTGATGCAACATTTGAAATCTGCAACACTCCCTGAGGAGGAAGTATTACGAGGATAACTTGTAACAAACATGTGGTGAAATGGTATCACTCCTTGCACTAACTAAGAATATCTCTTTTGCAAGAAGACCGGGGATCTAGTGAGTGACAGTTTATGAACTGAACACTAGTTAAAAACGACTCACCGTGAATAGTAACTAAGGAGACTAAGCACGATTGTAGCAATTTTGTAAGTATAGTATAAAAACTTATAGTTTATTAGCGCCCGCCGTCGGCATCCCCTAGCACTAAGTGCAGTATCTAAAAGTGCAGCAATTAGTAGCATAGATATCTCAACTTCTGCATTAAATTAGTCGCTATCAAATAATCCAGAAAAGGCTTGGATATTGCTATCGAAGCGATTTTGACTCAAATAAATCATAGATGAAGGTATTTTTTAGAGAATGGCAACCCAAGAACAAATCTTTGACCCAAATAGATTGAAAAGTTTGGGTTGGGTATCTTCTATCTCTTAGCAAACGGTGACATCCAAGTCTTCCGTATAGTGTAGGGGGTTACTTCTTTCGTGGAAGCAAAACACAACTTTTTCACCGACAATTACCGCGATATTCAAAACGATTTTGCGTTTTTCTATAAAAACAACTGAGGTGGATTATGGGTAGATTTAAGAATTTATTGTACCTATGCTTCATCTACATAGATGTTTCATCCTTGGCTAAAATAGCCGTTCGCCTACGAGCAGACACCTTAACCTGGCGTCTAGGTGTGTGGTAAGATTGCCTGGAACAAAGGTTTGATCTGAGTTGGAGTCTGGTATAAATTGCAAAGGTCAAGCTGACCGATCATTAACTCCCACGATACTTTTCCTATGAATTTGGAAAATATACAACAAGGCTGGTGACGATCTGAGTAGAATTTGTAGATGAATATCTAGGATTTACTATCAGACTTAACCAACTTCCCACAATTTTGACTTTTATTTGACTTTTAGGATAGACACATGAACGATAAGCTGATGCTGATGATTCCAGGCCCTACACCGGTGCCAGAAACTGCCTTACTGGCATTAGCCAAGCATCCGATTGGGCACCGTACTAGTGAATTTAGCAACATATTGGCAGAGGTGACAGAAAACCTCAAGTGGCTGCACCAAACTCAAAGTGATGTGCTGATGCTGAATGTCAGTGGTACGGGTGCTGTAGAAGCGGGAATAATTAATTTTCTCTCTCCAGGCGATCGCATTTTAGTTGGCTCTAATGGTAAATTTGGCGAACGCTGGGTAGAAGTTGGTCAAGCCTACGGTTTGAATGTAGAAGAAGTTAAGGTGGAATGGGGAAAACCCTTAGACCCCGCAGTATTTGCCGAAAAACTCCAAGCAGATACTCAAAAGCAAATTAAAGCTGTAATCATTACCCACAGTGAAACCTCGACGGGTGTGTTGAATGACCTAGAAACCATCAACCGCCACGTTAAAGAACACGGTGAAGCTTTAATTATCGTTGATGCCGTCACGAGCTTGGGTGCGTTCAATCTACCTGTGGATGCTTGGGGTTTGGATATAGTCGCCTCTGGTTCCCAAAAAGGTTATATGATTCCACCAGGATTGGGTTTTGTTTCTGTCAGTCCCAAAGCTTGGGAAGCTTATAAAACTGCGAAGCTACCGAAATATTATTTGGACTTAGGCAAATATCGTAAAGCCACAGCCAAAAATACAACTCCATTTACTCCGCCTGTGAACTTGATCGTAGCGTTACACACCACGTTACGAATCATGAAAGAAGAAGGCTTAGAATCAATATTTGCTCGACATGAACGGCTCAAAAATGCTACCCGCGCCGCCATTAAAGGGTTAAATTTACCCCTGCTTGCAGCAGATAATTCCGCTAGTCCGGCGATTACAGCTGTAGCACCACAAGGAATTGAACCGGATAAAATTCGGTCATTGATGAAAAAACGCTTTGATATTGCCCTCGCTGGTGGTCAAGATCATTTGAGCAATAAAATTTTCCGTATTGGTCATTTGGGTTTTGTGAGCGATCGCGATATTCTTAGCTGTATAGCATCCTTAGAAGTTACCCTAACAGAACTTGGCTACGAAGATTTCACCCCTGGTTCTGGTATAGCAGCAGCAGTTAAAGTGTTTAGTCAGTCCTGAGTAATAAATCAAAACAGCGAGTTAAATTATCAACTCGCTCTTTTAATTTATATATACAGTAAAAACCGTCAGTCAAGAGAGCTATATATCAATCTTTGCATCAGGTAGAGTTGATGTGACATACCTCAATCTTCCTAAATGACACCAAGTTGCCCTAGATAGTATTATTTGCTTTGAAGAAAGTCGTACTATATCTTTGACACCAAACAAGACTAACTTTGGCAACTTAGTATCATACAAAATTGGCATCAACTTAGTATCATACAAAATTGGCATCAATAGTATTCTTTGAGATTCTGCTAATATGCATTTGGTAGAAACTTTTAAACCAAAGTCTAAAAACTACAATCCAAAATTGGTATAATCTACGCCGTCTCTAGCCAATCATAAATTTGTTCTAATTGCTCTAGAGTAATTAACCCATATTGCCAAAGAATCATTGCCAAAGGGCCTGGGTCTTGCTCCCGATGCCGAAGCGCCACCGCTAGTGATGCTGTAGAAATTGCCAAATCTTCTTGCAAAAAATTAATCAGTCGAGAATATTTTGATGGTGACATCTGTATCTCACCTCCTTGTGCAGAATGTATTGTCATATATCAGTTCATCATTACTTGGTAGACAGTAGCCAGTATTTCATCTGTCACTGTGCCGTTATCGGCCATACACCCCAGCACAGTTTTTGTTAATCTGCCTTCAACAGAGGCTTCCCATAGAAGGTCTGAGAAATAAAAATTCTCATACAAATCATCTGCTAGCTTATTAAGCAGTATTTTTACTTAATTAAATTGGCTTCATCTTATTTACCTTTGTCTTTTATTTAATTACACAGGTAGTAATAAAGATTCCATAGCCTATACTCTCTTATTGGCGACTATTTACACTTGCGCCCAAGGGAATATTTTTGAGACCAAACCTGAAGACTGCGATTTCAGGTTTGAGACAGTAGAATTTTACATTATTACCACAGTTTTTAAATAGTAGCGTTACAAGTGCTGTTTGACCACATAAAGTGACATTTTTTACAGAAACAACATATATTTCGACCGTATAGGCTCTCAACCGAGTAATTACCCAAGTTTTTATCCCCGCAAAGCACCGGAGTTTCAAAACTCTATTTTGAGAATATCGCCCACTTTCAACTTCAATTCGGCAGCTCTTCCAGAACGAAGTTCAATCACCTTATCAATTGGTGTATTTGGGCCATAGGTAGGACAAGGCTCACTTGCACAAGGAGGTGCAGCAACTTGAATATATTTAACTATACCTTTATGTAGAAATACCATGTCCAGGGGTACAGGTACATTCTTCATCCAGAAACTAACTGGTTGTGCTGAAGGGAACCCAAATAGCATCCCCCGGTCATCTGGCAAAGCTGGTCGATACATCAACCCCATCGCTTGCTGTTGTGGCGTCTGCGCTACCTCTAATTGAATCGTTGTACCATTAGGCACAATAGCTTTAGCAGAAATTGGTAGTTTTTGACCTAAACTCTCTGGTGCTGAAGTTTCAGAACCAGAGATGAGGCTGGGAGATTTAGCTGTTGTTGGCACAGAACAACCCATCAGAAAAATACTCAGCACTATCGAGAGCAAACTTAGCCGACGAGTCATATAGCTTTTTAATTTTGTTAATTTAGACTTCAATTTTACAGTGTTGTAGGCAGAAAAACCCCTTGGGTGGGAGGTAGCAACACCAAAAGAAAGCATTCCCATCTGAAACTGGGAATGAGGCAAGGAGATAGGCAAACTCCCGCTACAGTATACTAGGATTCTCTTAAAACGTACCCTACGCCTCGCACTGTTTGAATGAGGCGCTTTTGACCTTCATCTTCGATTTTTAACCGCAAGTAACGGATGTACACTTCAATCACATTCGATTCACCCAGAAAGTCGTAACCCCAAACATTTTCTAGAATTTGTTCACGGGTTAACACTTCACGGGGATGTTCCATTAAGAATTTTAATAGTTCAAATTCCTTCATTGTCAGGTCAATTGGTCGCCCGTTATGTATGGCACGGCGAGTTGCTATGTCTAAAATTAAATCCCCAAAGCGTAATTGCTCCGTGGTATCCACATCGGGTTTTAAGTAGAGGCGAATCAACTTCAAAAAGTCTTCAGAGCGGTAAGGTTTGAGGATGTAATCATCCGCTCCAGCTTCTATACAAGCTACACGATCATCAACTGTATCCCTTGCCATTAAAATCAATACAGGCGATCGCATACCAGTGCTTCTCATATTTTTGCACAATGAGAGTCCTGATTCTCCTGCTAGCATCCGGTCTAAAACAATTAAAGCAGGCTGGCGATCGCGACAATGTTGTAAACCACTCGTTGCATCATGAGCCAAAATTGATTCATAACCGGCTTCTTGCAAATCGCAAGAAAGCTGATTTGCTAGGCTCTCATCGGTTTCAATCACCAAAACACAAGGACTTTGAGCAACTGTCATAACAATTTGGGATATTGGATTCGGGATTGTAAAGATATTCCAGAGAAAATCTTTACATCAGTTATAAAGTGCAATTACGAGCTTTTAGTGATGTAGCAATCCTGATTTGACGCGCTGCTAAGGATGTTTTAGCACGTTCAGGTGTCAGCTATCGAATTCTCCGATGCAATCTTAATAACTAACTCCAAATTCCATCTCCATACCAGTAATTTTGGAAGGAAATCAGCAAATGGGGCATGGGGCATAGGGCATGGAGAATAGGTTGATGAGGGCGATGAGGGAAAAGAATTAATAACCAATGCCCAATGCCCAATGCCCAATGCTTACGGCAATTCTACCGAAGTTGGTTTAGCTATATGTGGCAAACCCCAACCTAATTTTTCTCGCAAAATTCGGAAAAATTCAGGCGGTTGTAGGCGAATAAATCTGGCACTATATTGCGATCGCTCCATATATACTCGATCTTCTGGTAAGATATAGCACCCTCCATTCCCATCTACTACCATTACCAGCCGAGGGATATTGACTGGGTAGATATTCACCGATTCAGTATCTGGAAATACCAATGCTCTAGAAGCTAAGGAATGGGGACAAATGGGTACTAGCTGTAAAGCAGGTACGCCAGGAGTCACCACTGGCCCACCAGCACTCAACGAGTAAGCTGTAGAACCAGTAGGCGTAGAAACAATTACACCATCCGCCGCAATATCTACTGGCGCATGACGCCCTATGGCAATTTCAAAATGGCACATAGAGGTCAAAGGTTCCCGGTGCAGCACCATTTCATTCAAGCACAGAGCTTCCCACAGCACTGAATCTCGCCGAAACACTTTAACGGTGAGCATGGCTCGTTCTTCAATTTCATACTTACCCGCCATCGCCTGTTCTAGTGCTTGGGGCAATTGATTCAGGAAAGTTTCTGTCAAAAATCCCATGTGGCCGGTATTCACTGTTAGCAGTGGAATACCACAGGGTGCTACTTGACGAGACGCTGCTAAAACAGTGCCGTCTCCCCCTAATACCACTGCAAACTCCATATCTGAGTCAAAACCAGGGGGTGTCAGACCGTCAATGGGGGTGTGGCACACAGGACTCTCCGGGTTAGGGTAGCCCAGTATACCACCAATACTGGATGTGATACATACATTCCAACCGGCTGCGGTTAGCTTGTCTTTCAACTCAATAGCGACACGGCCCGCTATCGGTTTAACGTCATTGTAGATAATGCCTGCTTTCGGCACACTCAAATATCCAATTTTAGGCGATGCTCTGTATTATGTAATCGTTACACATTTTTGGTCATGTAGTCATTAATCTAGAGTCAAATATCCAGAGTCTAGAGTTTTACGACTCATGTCTGTTTTGTAATGACTATTGACTGTTGGCTTTTGAAGATTGTTTAAAAGGAGTTTTTTTAGGTTTCTGCTTTTTATTTTTATTTTTTTGGTAGTCAACCTCTTTGAGTTTCTTCATTATTCGGCTGAAGTACTCTTGTAGATAGCTTTCTAGGGTTGTGGTTTGTTGCGGATCTAAACCAAACACTGTGTATACTTCATCCATTGAAGCATTTAACTGTTTACCACTAGCCAATACTTCTGTAAATGCCAGTCTGTCTGCTACGTTCCATCCCCACTGAAAGAATCGCATAATACCCCGCACAGCACGCAGTAAGTTTATTGGCATCCGCGTTACTCTGGCATCTTTTCCAGATAAGCGTTCGCACAGGTTGATAATTTCTTCTGCACTCCATGCACGAGTACCGACTACAGGAAAAGCTTGGTTTTCCGTTTCTGGTACACTCAATGCTCGGATTGCAAACTTAGCAATGTCCTGAGTGTCCATATAGGCGATGGGAGAAGAATTACCTGTTACCCAAACTGGCTGTCCTTCCAAAATGGGAATCCCATACTGACCGATTAAACCTTGCATAAACCCAGCTAGCCGCAAGATAGTATAATTCAAGCCTGACTCAGCCAAGAATAGTTCTGTACACCGCTTAATTTCCATTAGCGGCACTTCTGGGTATTTATCAGCATCTAAAATTGAAAAGAAGATAAAACGCTCGACACCTGCTGCTTTTGCTGCTTGAATCAATGCTACTTTGCCTTCCCAGTCCACTTGTTTGATACTCAGTGAATCTGTAGGGCGAGATGTTGAGGCATCAATAACTTGGGTTACACCTTCTAATGCTTCCGTTAGGGTATCGGGGTAACGTAAATTTCCGGGGACAAGTTCTGCACCCCATTCTTTAAGAAAAGCTGCTTTTTTACTGCTGCGGACAAGACAGCGTACTTTATATCCATCATCGATAGCACGACGAGCCACTTGTCTTCCTAAGGTGCCAGTGGCACCGACGATTAATAATGTCATGAGGGTTGTAATAAATTTTAATGTTTTATGAAAAGAATGTTATCAGAATAACCTATGCAAACAAAAGTTTACATCTTTTCTCAGAAAATCAATTTATTTGGATAGACTCATGAAAAAATAGCTGTCCGGTTAACGGACAAGCTTTTTTCTCATTTCGATGAAAAAGGGAGTGGGGAATAGGGAGAATAATAACTTTTAACTCCTAACTCAGCACTCAGCACTTAATTATTCTTCTGTGCCCTGAATTTTCAGTAACAACGCGCCTAAGCCCCAGCCCACGAAGATTAAACCGAAAGACAATAGAGCTGCATTCAAAAGTTCGCCGCCCATTAGTATGATTCTCCTTATGCAAAGTGGTGTGTAAACTAGGTCTACTAGAAGCTTTTCAATAGTTGCTAGGATTAGACCTGTGTAAATAATTTTAAACTAGTTTAGCAGGTAATCCCTACTGGCTTGGGGGGCAATCCCTACTGTTGGGAGAAGAGAGATCGCTAGATTCAGAAAATTTAATGCTAATAATTATGAAGAGATTTTATGTATCAAAATAATCAAGGTAGTTTAATAAGTTTTGTAAAAGAAAATTGTCCGCGTTTGGCGCTGACGCTGGGAGATCCGGCGGGGATTGGGCCGGAGGTGATTTTGAAAGCTTTAGCTGATCCAGAAATTCGTAAAAAATATGACGTTACAGTAGTGGGTAACGGAGATTTGCTCGCACAGATTTATCACAAACTGAATTTAACTGAGAATTTAGTAGCTTTGGCAAGTCCAGATGAGTTGTCAGTCAGCGATGTGCAGTTGGATGGAAAAATTAAAGATCAAATTATTTCAGGAATAGGTAATGCAGCTAGTGGTGCGGCTAGTTTTGCATATATGGAATATGCGATCACTCAAACACTGGCTGGTAAATTTGATGCTATTGTCACAGGGCCGATCGCTAAATCTGCTTGGAAAGCCGCAGGCTATAATTATCCAGGGCAAACGGAACTTTTGGCACAAAAATCAGGTGTTGACCGTTTTGGGATGTTATTCGTAGCGCGATCGCCTCATACTGGTTGGACACTCCGCGCAATACTAGCAACCACACATATTCCCCTACGTCAAGTAGCCGATGTGTTGACACCGCAGTTGTTGACACAAAAACTGGATTTGCTGGTGGAGTGCTTGGAGAAAGATTTTGGTATATATAGAGGGAGAATTGCGATCGCCGGGTTAAATCCTCACAGTGGCGAACAGGGACAACTTGGACATGAAGAACAAGATTGGTTAATTCCCTGGTTAGAGCAAGAGCGGCAAAACCGACCACAATTGCAACTAGATGGGCCAATACCGCCAGATACAATGTGGGTTAAACCTGGTCAAGCTTGGTATGGAAATTCTTTAGTAGAAAATCCTGCTGATGGCTACTTGGCACTTTACCACGACCAAGGCTTAATTCCTGTGAAGCTGATGGCATTTGATCGGGCAGTTAATACTTCTATTGGTCTTCCTTTCGTTCGGACTTCACCAGATCACGGAACAGCATTTGATATTGCGGGTAAGGGAATTGCTGATGCTACGAGTATGAAAGCAGCTATACATTTAGCGGCTGAGTTGGTTAGTCAAAGATTGGCTAAGAAAAATAATGAATAGTCTTTAAGTGTAGCTTTGCTTAAAATCGTCAAGACACGACCAAATCAGTTCTGAATATGGTTAAGTTAAGCATTTCTTTCTTCTTTCAGTGTTGTTGCACCTCTGTGATAGCTTTAAAAACTAGTATTCTCGTCGGGCGCTTCAAACTTGTAACCATAGCCTCGCACAGTTTTAATAAACTCCGGTATGCTGGGATCGACTTCCATCTTTTTGCGAAGCTGACCAATATGCACATCAACCACCCGGCCATCTCCTACGTAGTCGCAACCCCAAATTTGTTGGATTAGCTGTGGACGACTCCAAGCCTGATTAGGATGACTTGCCAAAAAATGTAAGATATTAAATTCCAGCGCTGTTAAGGCAAGAGTTTTATCGTTAAGTGTTACCTCCCGGCCCTCTGGATTAATTACTAGCTGCTTGAAAACGATACGTTGTGTTGGGGAGGGATTGATGTAGCGTATCCGCCTCAAAAGAGCTTCTACTCTAACTTCAACTTCTGCAAGACTAAATGGCTTAGTCATGAAATCATCAGCACCTGCGCTTAAGATTTTAATTTTATCAGCCTCGTCAGTCCTACTAGTTAGTATCAGTACTAAAACATTAGTACGACTCTGCATTTCTTGGCAAAGGCTATAACCAGTAACATCCGGCAAATTCCAATCCAGAATTACTAAAGCTGGGTTGAATTGTTCAAACAACGATAAGGCAGTCCTACCATCTGCTGCCGACTCTATTTGATATTTCCGACTTAAAAAACGATAGACGAGATTTCGGACGCCGAAGTCGTCATCAACGATCATAATTTTGGGAGTAGTAGCAGTAACCATAACCATAATGCTGTCTATTGTAGATTGGGCGATTTGCTGTTGCACCAGTTTTACTTTACGTGTTTCTATTGAGAGTTTATTTAGGCGCGTCTTTGCTGAGTACTATCGCTACTGTAGTACTTGTGTACATTTAATTTCCATGAAGCTTATAACAACCTCAGCCATTCTCATGCCGATAAAATTTATAATTATCGCATGATTTTTGCATAATTTGAAATTTGTATTGTATAATATCAAGCTTTTACATTTTGGATAAGTGTAATTAAAACCCATTTCCGTATCCGCAAATAGTCAAAAGACACATCCAGAAGCGACGGCAATTGCTACAACTTTAAAAGAGTAACGCACTCCCTGATTAATTAGGTCTCTAAAAAGGCTCACAAACTAACTTATCAGCCAATCTAGATTCTCAACTCCTACTTACTCGACTGTACTATAACCAATAGGTTTCTTCTCTTGAAGAAGGTCTACGAAAATCTACCCTGGTGCATTTACATATAGCTGCCCTCTTAAGCATATACTATACTACAAGTTTCAGCCTGAGACTATGACAAGCCAAGGACCCAAAGCATCCCCAGAAGGTATATAGGGCAGCAAAACCAGCTTTAACAGACAAAAGCAACAGCAAAAAGAATTGCTCTAGCAATATGTATGATGTCAATAAATTGCTGGTAGCTTGCCTCAATAGTGCTGCTGACAGCAGAATTTAGAATTGGCTACGCCCCGCTGCGCTAACAGAAGTAAAACACCCTTTATATCTGGTTAACAGATTTAGCTTGTGTACCTTACAAACTTATAATCTGCTGTATATAACTCTACAAGCGTCGCAGGAGATTGAGGAGACATTATTAGCGATGCCTGCGGCGGGCTACGCCTACGCTGATATTAAAAAGGTATCAATTACTATATTTATCGCTAAATATTCTTCATTTTAAACTAATGTTTTTCTCGATTTATGAGGAATTTAGTAAAATTAAAAATATCTAAATGACTAAAATATCAAAAATCTCAACTTTAAATATATTGAATTAGATTTCAAAAGAAATATGGTTATACTCTCAAATGGCGTTATTTACAATGGATTAATTGGTAGAATTTCTGGAAACTACTCAGTCTATCTGAGGAGAGAGTTTGAGGATATTCATACCAGAGAAAGATCAATTAAATATCTTCAGTTCGCTAAATTGCTATTATTATCGTCAGTAATGAAAAATTATGGTTAATAATTTAGTCGGCGGCATCATTCCCCCACAACCACCAATAGAAGCACAAACTGATGCTCATGTCCTAAAGACTCGTCTGGAATGGGGTGAACCAGCTTTTACAATCTTGGATGTGCGCGATCGCCCGACCTACAACGAAGGTCACATTATGGGAGCAATGCCAATGCCCGCAGATGAATTGGTAGAGCGTGCAGTAGCTTCTTTAGATAAGAGCCGTGACATTTACCTTTACGGTGCCAACGAACAAGAAACTGCCCAAGCCGTACAACAACTGCGCTCTAATGGATTTGAGCATGTCTCCCAACTTAAAGGTGGTCTTGGCGCATGGAAGACGATCGGTGGCCCAACAGAAGGGATTGTTGAATCAAAAACTGCCGCAGGTGCAGATGAGTACAATGTTGTAGATCGGCTAAAAAATCACCAAGAAAATCAGCCAAAGGGAGGACCTAGCGCGACGGAAACTATTAAAAAGGGAGCCAGTAAGCTCAAAGAAAACATTCAAGAGGGAGCCAGTAATCTCAAGGAAGGCATTCAAGAGCAAGCCAGTAATGTCAAAGAAGGCATTCAAGAGGGAACCAGTAATCTCAAGGAAGGCATTCAAGAGCAAGCCAGTAATGTCAAAGAAGGCATTCAAGAGGAAGCCAGTAATGTCAAAGAAGGCATTCAAGAGGGAGCCAGTAATGTCAAAGAAGGCATTCAAGAGGGAGCCAGTAATGTCAAAGAAGGCATTAGTGAATCTAAAACTCCAAGAGACACTGAATGATTCCAATGTTGGCTCTTAGGCAAAAAATAACTTAGAAAATTAGCGAATAGACCTCTTGTATAAATCAAGCATAAGAACCCCACTCTGCCTTTAACTAACGTCAAATCTCCTCTTTGATAGTGAAGAGAGGTTAGGGGTGGGGTGTTAGAAAATTTTCCAAGAGGTCTAATCTCGATTTTTGATCAGCAGAAAAGTCACAATTCCCAAATGGAGCCAGAGACTCCGAAGCTCCGATCAGAAGACAGAATATTCTGTATACTGATATTTGTCCTCTAGATCAATAACTTTTGCAATAGGTTTACGGTTTGATCAGTGTTCAAACAAATCCTTAAATTGCAATAAATCTAAAGAAACTATCGTTGGTAGAAATTCAAAACATTCTTGAGCAATTTGCCAGCGTTCTTCTCGTTTGAGCATTTGTATTAACTTTTGCTGTACACTAAGTAAGTAGCGCACATCATTGGCAGCATAAGATAGTTGAGCTTCAGATAAGCTAAGGGCGTTACCCCAATCAGAACTTTGAGAGCTTTTATCTAGTTCCACTTGTTCTAACTCTTGTACCACGTCTTTGAGTCCGTGGCGATTTGTGTAAGTACGGGCTAATTTACTGGCAATTTTGGTGCAAAAAATCGGCCCTACCTGAATACCCAGATTGGCTCTCAAAGTGGCCAAGTCAAATCGAGCAAAGTGAAACACTTTCACAACATTGACTGCTTCCAAGAGTTTTTTTAAGTTGGGAGCGTCAGCTTGTCCCTTGGCTATGCGGATTGCAGTCACTTTCCCTTCAAGATTGCACAGCTGGACGAGACACAAGCGATCGCGCAACGGCAACAATCCCATCGTTTCTGTATCAACTGCGATCGTTGTAGATTCTAAATACTGGCTAAGGGCTGCGTCACTGAGGTCGCGATCGCTCACCTGAAAATCTGGTAATGTCATCAATTCTTCAAAAATAATAGCAGTGTCCAGCAGAAAAAAAGTCTTGTCAGACACTACATTATTATTGTGCAAAAAAATCAGAAATTAAATCTACCTAGTGCGAAAAAACATCTGTGTCAGGTAGACTTCGCCTTGGTTATTAGTAGCAACGCCAATTCCAGTCAGGTTATAATTTCCTTTAAGATTCTTTAGGTGTCCGGGACTTTTGATCCAACCAGTAACAGCTTCCTCTACGGGGTTGCTATATCCCCGATTAAAAGCAACATTTTCCGCTGCACTGTTGTAGCGAATCGGGATAGCTTTGACTCGCCCTTCAAATCCCTGATGGCTAAATGGGGTTTTGCCTTTAGCCATATTTTGACTATGAATTCTTGCCTGTCGAGTTAAATTTACATTTAAGGTCAACTTTGGCAGCCCTTTAGAAACCCGATATCGATTAATTTGGTCAAATACTGATTTTTCTAACTCAGTAGTTTTAAAAGTAGGAGTCGATATTGCAACCTGACTAGAAAAAAGCGACAACAGCTTATTACGGGTGGATGTATTCGTAGAAGTATGATTTGGTATCGGAGCAGTCGTTAATCCACTAGCAAGGACAAGCGCACTTAAAGCGATGCCAAAAGCAGTTTGTCGGAACATGGAGAATTGCGTAATGTGTAGAGATATAAGACTTCTACTCTACCTTATTGTTCCGAGATTATATACCACAATACTGTTAAGTAATGATGAATTTCGGCAATTTGGCTATATCCTTTACAAGTAACACAAACAATCATTTGCAATTGTCAGTATTTCAATAGGTCAGCTTCATGAAAATCACGGTTAATTTTACTGATAATTTAAAATTTTCATGAAATATCTCGCAAAAGCTTTGCTCACAGGTTGAAGTCTGGGAAATTTCAGAAAAAACCTAAATTTTCTTAAATTTAACGCTGCGTGCAATTTTTACTCAAACTTCATTTCTCAGCCCCTTGCTTTCAAAGCCTTTCTCTTTACCGCAGAGAAGAATGGAAGTGAGGTCAGAATATTAAATTGCACATTGCGTCAAACTTATGAGCGAATGAATATTTGTGTGAAGTAGATTGCGCCTTGACTGTTTTTGGCAACACCAATCCCCGTCAGATTATAATTACCTCTGATATTGGCAAGATGCCCTGGACTTTTGAGCCAGCCTTGAACAGCTATTGTGGCAGGATCGCTATATCCCTGGTTGTAAGCGACATTTTCACCAGCTGCTTTGTAAGAAATACGGGTTGCTTTAACACGTTCTGAAAATCCAGTATGTCCAAAAGCAACAGTACCATTAGCCATGTTCTGACTGTGAATCCTCACTTGATTATCGATGGCAGCATTACGAGTCAGTGCTGATAGCCCTTGGGAAATTCTGTAGTTATTAATTTGGTTAAAAATCGACTGTTCTAGAGCAGCAGTGTCGATGCTAGATGCTGCAATTTGTACAGTATCATTTGATACATCTAAATTCATCGGCGTGAAAGCTGGATTTGTTACAGGAGTAGCGATCGCTCCACTACTGAGAATCATAGTGCCTAAAGCAACGCTGTAAATTATTGGCTTAATCATTTGCTAGAAGTAAAGTTTTAGACAATGTAACCAACTAATATCAATGTGACAAATTGCTTATAGGTCTATATAGCTCTATTTGTAAGCTTTTTTGTTCAAAAACTACCAGTAAACGTTTAAATTCATTATTTTACACAAAAATAGTGCTATTTAATCAATTATCGTCTTCTACTATTAGTATGATTATTTGTATCCATATTCCGCACTTAGCTGTCATATAGTAGTGTAATTACTAAATTTTTTATAAATTTTAGTTTTATATTATGCTTATTCACCTTTAAAATTCAGTTACTTTACTGTTTTTAGGTATATTCAATAACTTAGTATATATACAGTAAATCAGTAAAAACCGATTGTGATAGTTAAAGATACGGAATGTGGAAAATAAATAGGCTAGATTTATTCAGTGAAATGTCTACGTGATTTCAACTAGCTTGGTTTGAGAGTTTCTAACTCTTCCTGTACCACGCGCAACACCCGTGCAATATATTCTGCACGCCACTGTTCCCGTTCCTTGGTTACTTTGGCATCCGGCTCGTAAGCTTCAATCTCAGTAGCCGATAAAATACCTTTCACCTCTAGCAACCGTTCAATGGTGTCTAGCCGCTCATGCAGCACGGACACCTTACCAGTCAAAGCCATAACGATCGCTAACAATTTATCAGTTTGGGGATTTTCTAAGTAAACAGGTCGTTTACCCTTGGCTATTTTTGTCATCTACTACCAATTCTCCAAAAATAAGACTAGACATACAAAACGAGGAAAGCCAGATAAAATCTGACTTTCTCAATTACGAATTGCTATCACTTCCTCAGCTTACTTTGTTGCAGTAACCGCAAACCAAGTGCCTTGGGTGGCTGAGTTCTGATTTTGGAACATACCATTAGTTTCTTTTGCTTTCCATGCCCCATTGGGGACAAATTTCTCAAATGTCTTATCTGCTGCAAAACCAGCCTCAGTAACTAGCGGCACCAAATCTAAATCGCGTACAGCACTCCAGAAAGGTTCGTTGTTGTTAGCAGTTTCCCAATCAGAAATAAACTGTCTATAAACATCCATGTGATGATATAAGGGTGCTTCTAGATGAATCATCATCCCACCGGGAGCCAGTAGACGATAAGACTCTTGCATAACTTTACGCACAGATGACGGGGGAATTTCATGCAACAAAATATGAGAAACCACTAAGTCAAATGATTCATCGGGGAAGTTAGTGTGTTCGGCATTTTGCTGAGAGAAGTGTACCCGTTTTTCCAAGGCTTCGGCTCTTGCATGAGCATAACGCAGTATAGATGCACCTATATCTATGGCATGGACTTCTGCATCTGGGAAACCATCGACATAAGGTAATGTGCTATTGCCAATAGAACATCCCATATCAAGGATTTTTTTCGGTCGAAAGTTGGGAAACTCTGCTAAAAGGTAGTTTTGGACTATAGATAGCCCCAGATCATCGTTGAGCGGCCCCAACCAACCTAGTCCATAAACGTAAGCGCCGCGATCGTAGGTTGCACCGGCTGCGACATCATCAGCAGTAAATTCACTGTGATATCCTCCGGGCATACAGTGAATGTCTACAGCCTTTTGATAAGTAGGTATTTGAAAATTTGGATCGAGGGTTAGAGTACCCAGTTCACCGCCCTTATCTTTGGCACGCTCTATCAGCTCTGGCAGTTGTCTGTCAACGTTGGCATTTACAGCATCCCATAACATTTCTTGGTTGATGCGCTTCAGGGCACTAGTCCAGCGATAGTAGGGTTCGTGCTGCATTACTTCCCGAATTTCATAACGATTCTGGGGAGGACGCTGATGTTCTTGTTCAAACTTCGGCTTGGCTAGTTTTTCATAAACTTCCTTATTACCAGGAAGGATATTCTTGAAAATGTGCATTTTCATACTTTGCACAAAGCTTTGGCGTGCCAACTCGTCGTGAGTGGGTTGCGGTAACATTGGGTGTTGGAATTGTCGATCCATTATTGTTTTATCCCAAATATTTTATGTAGATTTACGCTGGATATAATAATTTGGCTGCCGTTTGTACATCTTTATCACCACGTCCAGAGCAGTTAATTACAATCCGAGGACTATCGGTTAGTTGAGGACAGAGGGTTTCGAGATAAGCGATCGCATGGGCTGTTTCCAATGCCGGGATAATCCCCTCTAATTTCGATAATCGCTGAAATGCCGCCAAAGCCTCTGCATCCGTCACACTATAATATTCAGCGCGACCAGTATCCTTTAAATAGCTATGTTCTGGCCCCACGCCGGGATAATCTAACCCCGCACTAATTGAGTGTGCCTCAATGATTTGTCCATCTTCATCTTGCAGTAGGTAGCTCATGGCTCCGTGCAATACACCAATTCGTCCTTTTGTCAACGTAGCTGCGTGTTTTTCGGTATTGACACCTTCCCCGGCTGCCTCAATCCCAATGAAGCGTATAGAAGACTCATTGATAAACTCATAGAATAGTCCCATTGCATTGGAACCACCACCTACACAAGCCAAGAGAATATCAGGTAATCCACCCCACTTTTCTATTGCTTGGGCGCGGGTTTCTTCGCCGATTACTGCATGGAAATCACGTACCATCATTGGGTAAGGATGAGGCCCTGCTACCGAACCCAGGATGTAGTGAGTCGTTTCCACATTTGTCACCCAATCTCGGATTGCTTCGGAAGTAGCATCCTTCAAAGTTCCGGTTCCCGCCTCTACCGGCCGCACTTCTGCCCCCATCAGCCGCATTCTAAAAACATTCAAAGCTTGGCGTTCCATGTCCTGAACACCCATGTAAATTACGCATTCCAGCCCAAAACGAGCGCAAACTGTGGCTGTAGCAACTCCATGTTGTCCAGCACCCGTTTCGGCAATAATCCGCTGCTTACCCATGCGTTTTGCCAACAATACCTGACCAAGGGCATTATTGATTTTGTGAGCGCCAGTATGATTTAAATCTTCACGTTTTAAATAAATTTGTGGCCCGGTGCGATCGGGTCGGGCATAATGAGCGGTCAGGCGTTCAGCAAAATACAATGGTGTCGCACGTCCTACATAGTCTCGTAACAACTGCTGTAGTTCTGCTTGAAAACCAGGGTCATTGCGGTACTGTTGATAAGCTGTTTCTAATTCAGCAAGGGCAGGCATGAGCGTTTCAGGTACATACTTACCGCCAAAGCGTCCGAAGCGGCCTAGCGTATCTGGAACCTGAGCAGTTGAACTTGGAGATAGGGGAGTGGTAGTCACAGGCTGTTTTTGATGACGTGAATGACTTAATTATTATAGAAAAGTCTGAAGCATATCTGGGGAATGGGGAATTGGGAATGGGAGAATACTAGTCGTAAAAACTTAGCTTGGTGAGGCTTTTCTTATTCTCATGCAGAACATGGGAACGAGAGTAATGGCATTGTCAGCCGAAACAATGGCATTGCAGGTCAAGAAACTTGTGAGTACACTGTAGTTTTTTTCTTCCCGCGTCGGGAATGGGATTAGGTTTCGCCCTCTTCTTTTCCACATGACGCGAAAAGTCAGGAAGAGATTAACCCAAAGCGGACTTTAATTCATTTTCCGCTTGTCCCAACGCATCTGGTAATTTACTTGCATCGCGTCCGCCGGCTTGAGCTAAGTTCGGTCTTCCACCGCCGCCACCGCCGCAAATTTTCGCGATCGCACCCACAAATTTACCAGCTTGCAAACCTTTTTTGTTCACTTCTGGACTAAAAGCTGCAACTATACTCACTTTTCCCTCTTCGGGAACAGAACCCAGTACCACTGCACCGTTACCAATTTTTTGCAACAAGCGTTCGGCTGCGGTTTTCAATGATTCTGGATCGACATCTTCTAATTGGGCGACAATAATTTTCTGATCGCCTACGGTTTGGGCTGTTTGTAGCAAGCTGTCAGATTTAGCGATCGCTAGCTGTACCTTTAAGGTTTCTAATTCTTTCTGGCTATTTCTCAGTTCGCTTTGCAGACTTGTGATTCTGTCTGGTAATTCTTCAGGTTTCACTTTAAAGCGATCGCTCAAATCTTTAACTACTTTATCCCGCAGGTTGAGATAATCTAATATTGCTGGCCCCGAAACAGCTTCAATCCGCCGTACCCCAGAAGCTACGCCAGCTTCTGAGATAATCTTGAACACACCAATTTCAGCAGTATTACTTACGTGAGTCCCACCGCATAGTTCCATTGAAACGCTAGGAAAGTCAATTACCCGCACTTCCTCGCCGTATTTTTCCCCGAACATGGCAACAGCACCCCTAGCTTTCGCCTCTGTTAAAGGTAATACTTCCACCTTTGCTGCATGAGCCTCAGCAATCCAAGTGTTCACCTGTTCCTCAATTTGTTGGACTTCCTCTGCTGTCAACGCGCGAGGACAGTTGAAGTCGAAGCGCAACCTATCAAAAGAAACCAGAGAACCTGCTTGAGATATGCCCTCATCTACAATTTTCTTCAACGCCGCTTGCAATAGGTGCGTTGCGGTATGGTTAGCTTGGGCGCGACGGCGACAAGCCGGATCGATTTGGGCGGTGACGCGATCGCCTACACGCAATGTACCGCGTTCGATGCCTCCGAAGTGAACAAAGAAATCAGATTCTTTCTTCATGTCTTCTACCCGAACAACGATACCATCACCAGAGATATAACCGCGATCGCCGATTTGTCCACCGGATTCAGCATAAAATGGCGTTTTGTCAAGGACAATTTGCACTTCTGTCCCCGCTTCTGCTTCTTCTTGGGAAACACCTTCTACCAAAATCGCTTCGACTTTCGCAGTTGCGGCAGGTTGGGTATATCCGATAAATTCGGTGGCGTGGATGTGTTCTGCTAATTTGTCGAGGGAACCTTGCACAGTTAAATCGATGGTTTCATGTGCTGCTTTAGCACGTTCCACCTGTTTTTGCATTTCGATATTGAATCCCGCTTCATCAACTGTCAGATTATTTTCCTCGGCAACTTCTTGAGTAAGTTCCAGGGGAAATCCGTAGGTGTCATAGAGGGTAAATGCACTTTCACCGCTAATTTGAGTTTCCCCTCGCTGTTTCACCTCTTGGATAATTTCTTCTAGGAGTTTTTCGCCTCTATCCAGAGTTCTGAGGAAATTGGATTCTTCCCGTTGCAACTCAGCTTTAATTGCGGCTTCCCGTTGGCGTACATTGGGGTAAGCTGATTCCGAAAGAGCGATCGCAGTTTCGGCAAGTTGGGTAGTAAATTCGCCAGAAATCCCAATTAGTCGCCCATGACGCACCACCCGCCGAATTAACCGCCGCAGCACATAACCCCGTCCGACATTGGAAGCACGAATTTCATCGGCAATCATGTGGACAACAGAACGAACATGATCACCAATGACTTTCAGAGAGACTTTGGTTTTTTCATCGCTGCTGTGGTAGTCAATCCCAGCAATTTGCGCGGCTGTTTGGATAATTGGGAAAATTAGGTCAGTTTCGTAGTTATTGGGTACTTTTTGGAGGATTTGCGCCATTCTCTCCAAACCCATGCCGGTGTCGATGTTCTTGTTTTGCAGCGGCGTTAAATTGCCAGATGCATCCCGGTTATATTGCATGAAGACGAGGTTGTAAAACTCGATGAACCGGGAATCGTCTTCTAAATCTATATTTTCGTCACCGCGTTCTGGATGGAAGTCGTAATAAATTTCGGAACAAGGGCCACAAGGGCCAGTCGGGCCAGATACCCAAAAGTTATCATCTTCGCCCAAGCGCTTAATTCTCGCTACCGGCACACCAATTTGATCGCGCCAAATCCCAAAGGCTTCATCATCATCTTCAAAAACGCTGACGACGAGATTTTGGGGGGAGAAGTCAAAGACTTGTGTGGAGATTTCCCAACCCCAAGCGATCGCTTGTTCTTTAAAATAATCACCAAAGCTGAAATTGCCCAGCATCTCAAAAAAGGTGTGATGCCGTTTGGTGCGTCCGACATTCTCAATGTCGTTGGTGCGGATACACTTTTGCGAAGTCGTAGCCCGTTTAAATTCTGGTGTGCGCTGCCCCAAGAATATTGGCTTAAATGGTAGCATCCCCGCGATCGTCAGCAGTACAGTTGGGTCTTCTGGCACGAGGGAGGCACTTGGGAGAATTTGGTGTTCCCGTTGAGCAAAGAAGTCAAGAAATATGTTGCGAATTTCGTTACCGCTTAGGTATTGGGAATTTGAAGACATAGGTGTTTTTAACTTTAGACTTTAGACTTTCGACTTAGGCGTAGCGGCACTAGGTAGGTGTTTTTTCATAAATAGCTTTATATATTCTTGCATTTTGTTTCATATTCCTGCCAGCGAATTCTGCCAGTGGGTGAGCAAAATGCATTTATAGGACGCTTTTACAACATAATCCGACTCTGGCAAGATGCGTGTAGGCGTAGCCCGCACTTCTCTTCTTAGGCTGCGCCAGCGACAAAGCTACTTCGACTGCGCTCAGTGCAAGTCAGTGACCGTCTGTAGACATCGTATTTCGATCCTTAAAATTAATCATTAAGAAATACTTTAAAATTTCCATACCGAGGTAACAAATAGCACTAAAGCTGAAAGTATCAAATATTGCTTGTAAGGGATGTGCAGAAATAATTACTGAGTTTATCCACGTTATGGAACCTGAGACCAAAGTGGATGTTAATATTAACGCTAAAACTGTCACGGTGGAGTCCGAAGCTTCTGAGGAGTCAATCAAACAGGTAATTGTTACTGCTGGTTACGCTGTAGAAGGTTATCGATCGGATTCCAGCTTTTCACAGAAGAAGTTTAGACTTTAATATCTCAGGCGACGCTAACAAAATTTTTTATATTTTCCGCCTGTAGAAGGGCGGAATAGAAATAATTTCCCCAAATTAGGGGCAGGTTTTGACATATTTTTTTATTTAGCTTTGTTTTCCAAATTTATGATGCTACAGCAAATAAAAAAGACGTGAATTAAGTAAATAGACAAATCCAGATAAAGTGTAGGCAGAAATATTTTATTTTTCATGCTAACGCATTATTATTTTGTTGAATTTCACATAAATTATAAATTTTTAACCAACAATTTATGTCTTTCTTTAGAGAGTAGGGAAGCCCCAAAAAGCTACTGTACATCGCAGTATATAGTTGTACTGTATATTTTGTATACAATCTAAATGCTTTTTTAATATTTAATAAAAGACTAGTTTATAAAGAGAAAGGTTTAAAAACTTTATAGAAAATGACATTTTTAATTATATAACAAAAATTTTGATTTAATAATTCAATGAGAAAAAATTATACTTTCTTTATTTTTCTATCTGCGAATAAAATTAGCTGCCTAATGCAATGGTTATTACAAACTATTTATTTCGGTAATTCCATCAGGTAAATAGTACTTAAGAAACCACAGCAATAGTTTTTATACATTTAAATAATATTCAGTATTTTTACTGTTTTAAAAATAAACTGTAAAGAAGACATTAGTTGTTAGCAAGGAATATTTCCGAAACTGTAGTAGTAAATATAAAGTCTTAAGATGAGATTAAATTTGGAAGTTTACTATCTAATCGATGCTCAAAAAACAAGATGTAAAAAAATATAATTAAGCCTAGAAAATCATATTTAGTATTAGAGAACAAGAGCAGTAGTTACCCAAGTGAATTTATTTAAAATTTAAATAGGATAAAAAATAAAGCAATGAATATTTCTATTCTGATCTTTGGAAAAAATAATTTTATCGCCACACTTCCAGATCAGATCCGTTATGCGACTGCTTTTAGTGTAGAAGTTATAGACAATTTGGATCAAGCAGTGTCGCGGATTAAAACAACACCCCCCGATATAATCCTGGTGCAGGCTAGCCTGGATAACAGTATGGAACTCTGCGGTTGGTTGAAAGATCAGACAAAACTATCGTGGATATACTGTATTCTCTTCGAGGATCGTTCCCAGCAGCTGACTGATAGAAATAAGGGTTGGCACAGGGAATTGGAGATGAGTGCTGCGGCCCTAAAGCAAGGAGCCGATGCATATATTTGGCATCTTATTGAAGAAAAAACAGACTATAGCTTGGCAGAGTTGACTGCCAATCATGGACTAATACTTGCTCAATTGACAGTTGGTTTACGGAAAGCACAAAAATACCGAGATTTGATTCGGACAAATGATATGTTATCTGCGATCGCCTTAGCAGATTCGTTGACAGAATTAAATAATCGTCGTGCTTTAGAATGGGACTTGCCCAGACAAATTCAAAGAGCCAGGACTCAAAAAACTTCCCTGAGTTTGATTATTCTGGATGTAGATCATTTTAAGAAAGTTAACGATACTCACGGGCATTTAGTAGGCGATCGCATTTTGCAAGTATTATGTCAGCGTTTGCGCCACAATCTGCGCTGTCAAGATACAGCATTCCGCTATGGTGGCGAAGAATTTGTAATTCTTCTAGCTAACACTACCGATGACGAAGCACTATTAGTAGCCCGTCGTCTCAATCGCGTAGTCAGTGACAAACCATTTGCACTCAACAATAAACTGACAATTAATATCACCATTAGCCTGGGTACAGCCTCTCTGCAAGCTGAAGATGATGAGAAAGGAGAGAGTCTGCTGTATCGTGCCGATCAATGTCTATTACAGGCTAAAACTTCTGGGCGTAATCGGGTGATTAACTCGAACTATTTATCTCATCATGGCTCACATTTAAAAGCTGTTTCTTCGTGAAAGTGGGAGGTATACGTGTCAATTTAAACTAAAACTCTTTTAAAACCTCATTGTGCTACTGCCGCAAGTAAAAGTAATCTTGTCAAGACTGAGATTGCTTTACTAGGCTATGTTTCGGTCGCAATTTTTTATGGCTAATGAGTAGTGCGATCGCCAGTTGCTCTCAAAGGCTCAGATTTAGTATTAAAAATTACAATGGTTCAATCTAATTTTTATATAATTCCTTGAAATAGGCTATTTGAGGTGTTGAATTAAAATAGGAGTCGCTAAAATCTATACATTTGCCCAAGTATTTCCATTACCAAATGACAACTCCAATACCTTACTACATTTCTCGTAAGCAAGCGCAGGATTTTCTCGCTAAATTTACAAAAGCACTGGAATTTCCAGAGTCTAACCCACTTCTGTTTCAGGTTTATGGGTTCGGGGGAGTTGGTAAAACTACCCTGATCAAACAACTAAAGATGCAAAAGCAAGGAATAGATTTTGAAAGTGGTGTTCATGCAACTATCGACTGTTTTGATTGGCTAACAAAGTGCGATTTTGTTGAGTTTGTTCAAGATCACTATCGGCTGGATGATGTAGCTCGTAATGTTTTTCGTTTTTCATTTTGTAATGAGGACAGAACGCGATTTCGTGAAACCCATAAATTGCTAGCCACATATTTTGAGCAACAAGCTAACCAAGAAAAAGCTGTAGAACTACAAACTAATGATGAGAGCGGTCATTACGGCAAAGCTTGCTATTTCGCCTTACAAAGTGATGTTGATTTAGCCATTGAAAACCTAGAACAAGCAATTAATCTCAGTCCTCGTCGATGTCGTAGGGAAGCAAAATTTAACCCTGATTTTGATAGTATTCGAGACCATGCAAGATTTCAGGCATTACTACAAGGTTAAATGAGTAGATTATATTCACAGGTGATGGACTTCCAATTAAAAGTTATCCATATCTAATTTATCTGACAGTCGCGCCATCACCACTTCACCATCTACTACGTCTCCACGTTCAATAGAAGCAAGTCCAACAGCTATTTTTTTCTGTGTTTCTTCTTCCCATTCCTGATAACCCTTCTCCCATTCTTCCAGCAGTTTCAATGCTTTAGCAATTACATCTTCAGCATTTTCATATCTACCTGTAGCAATTCGGGTTTGTATAAATTGCTCGTATTCTGCTTGAAGTTGGATGTTCATCATTTTTATCCCTAGTTAATTAAGAGCCTTGCTCAAACTATGCTCTAAAATTTATCTAAATTCATTAAAGTCTTAACTTATGCTTCTTACCGAACTCATACCGCTGCTTAAAGAATTATCCCACACTGATAAACTCTTACTAATGCATTTCCTGGCAGCTGAATTGTTGAAGGAATCAAGTTTAGTCCCATTGGATGCTCAGGACAAAGTAGCAAGTCTTGGCTTATATGATTCTTTTGAAGCTGCTGCTGTTTTAGCAAAGGCATTAGCAGAAGAAAAAGCGGCAACACATGGTTGATAAAGTTAGATTTGCATTTACTGAGGTAAACCCAGAACTCGGTGCATTAAGTACGCTGCCTTATCTACCGCTAATTCTCACTTATCAGAATCGTTCTGTAAGTGGTATCAGGCTTGCTAGATACTGGTTCTAGTGTCAACGTATTGCCCTACGAAATTGGTTTAAGGCTGGGAGCAGTTTGGGAACGTCAAAGACTCTCTGTTCCATTGGGTGGTAATTTGGCTAGGTTTGAGGCGAGAGCATTGGTGTTGATGGCAAATATTGAGCAATTTCCGACAGTAGAGCTAGCTTTTGCTTGGACAAGAGATAGAAATGCCCCATTGATTTTAGGACACATGAATTTCTTTTTAGCGTTTGATGTGTGCTTCTATCGTTCTGAATTAGCGTTTGAAATTAGCCCTAAAATAGCCTGATGGAAATAGTGAAACCCAACATTATATTAGGTAACGTTGGGTTTCACAGAATTTAACTACCTTGATTCGGCGGTATTTGTTCCGGTGGCGTTTCCGCTGGAGGAGCGAGTACCGCATCCGGCGCAATTTCTTCTACGGTAATCGGTTGCTTATCCTCAATTTCAAAATCTGGTTGCGCTGCTTCCACCAACTCAGGAGATGGGGGATGTGGTGGAATCGCTTCCGGTACACTCTCGGTTTTGGCTTTGGTGTCAGTAGTAACTGTCGCCTCTGCTGGTTTTTCTGGTATGGCAGTAGTTTTGTCGATAATCTCAACAGTAGGTTTCTCTGCTATTACAGAGGTAATATTTTCAGGTTTGGGGGTTGTGGGTGTTTTTTTACTCCCAGTTTGTTGTACCTTGTCTTTCACGCCACTGAACGTGCTACCAAGACCTTTTTGCAACTGGCCCAGCCGTTCCTGAAGGGATAACTTATTTACCTGTTCCTGAATGCCAGTTTTCACCGTCTCAGGACTGGGTACTTGGGTTTGTTGTGGCTGGGGGGTCAGTTGGCGACGTAATGATAGAGTTTGCCAGCCAAACCAAACTAAAAGAGCCACACTAGCCACATGGCCTAGCAACAAACCCCCAGTAATGCGTGGTGCAAACACCCATAAAACTAAACCGTAGAATAATCCTACGCCACTCCAAATAAAGTCATTCTTGTGGTGGATTTCTGGAAAAAAGAAAGCTGCTATATAAATGGCTAAACTACCAAGACCCACTACCAAAGCTAGGACAAATGCCAGCATTATTTGGTTACTCCTTACTGCGTCCTTTGACTATTTCAATTTTGCAAATTTTGCAAGTTAATTGTTGATTTAGATACAATTTAAAATTAATTATCCATGTTAGTTGTGGATTTTTGCCCTTTATTCAAGTCTTAAGGTCTTCTTTAGGGGAGAAGGGAAAATATCGGACTACCCTTAAAGTAAAAGGATCTGCAAGAGTTAGCCAGAAATTTTTTATGACACTACAAAGCTTTGGTGTGATTGGATTAGCCGTTATGGGTGAGAACATCGCTCTAAACGTAGAGCGCAATGGCTTCCCAATTGCAGTTTATAACCGCTCCCGAGAAAAAACGGATGCGTTTATGGCGCAGCGTGCGCCAGGACGGAACGTCAAAGCCGCCTTTACTCTAGAAGAATTCGTTGCCTTATTGGAACGTCCCCGCAAAATTCTAGTGATGGTGCAAGCTGGTAAGCCAGTAGATGCGGTGATTTCTCAACTCCGACCTTTGCTAAATGAAGGCGATATCATTATCGACGGTGGCAACTCTTGGTTTGAAGATACAGAACGACGCACTCAAGAATTAGAACCGGCTGGACTTCGGTTTATCGGGATGGGTGTCAGCGGTGGTGAAGAAGGTGCGCTAAATGGCCCCTCACTCATGCCAGGAGGTACAGAAAGCTCCTACGAGTATCTCTCGCCAATTTTTAATAAAATTGCTGCCCAAGTAGATGATGGTCCTTGCGTAACCTATTGCGGTCCTGGTGGCGCCGGTCACTACGTCAAAATGGTACACAACGGCATTGAGTACGGCGATATGCAGCTGATTGCAGAAGCCTACGACTTGCTGAAAAATGTTGCTGGACTAGACCATAATCAGCTACACGAAGTTTTTACCGAGTGGAACACTACCGACGAACTCAATTCGTTTTTGATTGAAATTACAGCAAAGATTTTCCCCTACATTGACCCAGAAACAAATCTACCCTTAGTCGATTTGATTGTTGATGCCGCAGGGCAAAAGGGAACTGGACGCTGGACAGTGCAAACTGCAATGGATTTGGGAGTTGCTGTACCGACAATCATTGCAGCTGTGAACGCCCGGATCATGTCTTCCTTCAAAAAAGAGCGGGTAGCAGCATCCAAGATACTCACAGGCCCTTCTGGCAAGTATGAGGGAGATACCAAAGCCTTTATCAATATGGTGCGAGATGCCCTGTATTGCTCGAAAATCTGTTCTTATGCTCAGGGCATGGCACTGCTAGCTACAGCTTCAAAAACCTATAATTTTAACTTGAATTTAGGTGAAATGGCGCGGATTTGGAAGGGTGGCTGTATTATTCGTGCTGGATTTTTGAACAAGATTAAGAAGGCATTTAACGAAAATCCAGCGCCACCTAACCTGCTATTAGCCCCAGAATTCAAGCAGACGATTCTGGACAGACAAACAGCTTGGCGCGAAGTGTTGGCAACAGCAGCAAAACTGGGAATTCCAGTGCCAGCATTCAGTGCGTCATTAGATTATTTTGACAGCTATCGACGCGATCGCTTGCCCCAAAACCTCACTCAAGCTCAACGCGACTACTTCGGAGCGCACACCTACGAGCGACTTGATAAGCCCGGAGCCTTCCACACCGAATGGACGCCGATTTCTGAAGCATCAGTGCAAACTTCCACACCAAGAGAGCTGCAAGCTACAGAACCAACTACACCTACAACACCTACAACATCTCCAAGTGTTTAGAGAGTTTTAAATTGTAAATTTTAAAGTGGCTCTGTAAGAGCCACTTTTTTTGTTCAGTTATCACTGTTAATTGTTAAACTAATACACATTTAACTTGCATATTTTTCCTTTTAGAGAAAAGGTATCAATCTTTCTTTATTGTTCCTCTGCCCCTCTGCTGTCTAAATGTGCTTTCTTAAATATATAACAGCTTATGTCCTTCTCACTACCTTAATATTAAGAGTTGTTATTACCAAGATATTTGGCTTTTAATTCTTCTAATTCTTCATCTATTTTGCTTTTATTAGAAGGCTGAGGTGTTGGGTTTTGTGGCTGTATTTTATTTGGTTGAGGTTTGCTGTTACCCATAAATTGGGTTTTCATTTCTTCTAATTCTTTCTCAAGTTGACTAGGAGATTTCGATACAAAAGCGGGTGAAGAATTTGCTGGTGATTGAGGGATAGGTTTTGGTGCAATCGCTGGCTTTGATGCTACTGGCAAGTATTTATTTAAGTCTTTGAGAACTTCGTCTACAGTTTGATAACGCCGAATTGGAATACTTTCTAGCATCTTGTTGAGAATACGGCTCAACTCATTACTGACAGTAGTTTGCAAGTATTGCTGCCATACCCAAGTATCGTTGTTGGTATCATAAGAATCGAAGGGCGATCGCACTGTTAATAAATTAATACAAGTCGCACCCAAACTGTAAATATCGCTGGCGAAAATAGCCCTACCTCTCATTTGTTCAGGGGCAACATATTCTGGACTACCAATGCTAGTACCAGTTTTATTTAAGGCAGCGCCAGTGGCAGATTTAGCAGCACCAAAATCTACTAATACTAGTTTGCGTTCGGCATCGCTCTCACGAATAATATTTTCTGGCTTAATATCGCGGTGAATTACGTGTTTGGCGTGACAAAATTGCAAAACTGACAATAAATCGTTTAATAGTTGCCAGATTTGTGTTTCACTAAAAGCACCTCTATGTGCTAACTCCTGGGCTAAGTTTTGCCCGTCGATAAATTCTTGTACAAGATACTGTCGATTTTCTTGGGTAAAATATGCCAGGAGTTCGGGAATTTGGGGATGTTTGCCCAATTCATCTAACTGCACTGCTTCTTGGTTAAATAACTCTACGGCTTTGGCAAGCGTGTTAGTGCCTTGGGATTGGGGATAAAATTGCTTAATTACGCAGCGTGGTTTTGAGGGTTTATCCTCATCCACAGCTAAGAAGGTTTTGCCAAAACCACCTTGTCCGATTGGTTTGATAGCACGGTAACGTTCTTTGAGGAGTAACTTAGTACCGCAAGTCCGGCAAAACTTTACATCATCAGGATTTTCAGGCTTGGGACAATGAGGATTAAGGCAGTAGCTCATACAGGCGATCGCTCTTATATCTCTATATTTTCCCCTGTCCCAGGCAAAAGGGTGTAATCAATAGATTTTGGATTTTAAATTTTGGATTTGTGTCACGCAGAAGGGGTAAAAGCGGGTGAAGGAACGATTAACTAAAAGAATCTAAAAATATGAATCATAGTACACTATCCCACTTTTGTCACTCTCCGAAAACAAAAATCAAATGGAAAGTGCAAGGGTTTTGAGACTCTAAAGATTATAGCCTTGCACTTTTTTGGGAGAAAAAAGCTTCAACCCCTTATCTGGACTAGATTACACTTTTATTCAGCAAGCCCTACTTAATTCTGATTACTGAATCGGTGTTCTAGGGGTAAAAGCACAATATCAGGTTCGCTGTCGCCGTTGAAGTCAAGCCCTACCTGCAATCTGCCAGTTTTGATCAGCTACCTGGGTAATCAAGTTGTTGCTTTGCACAGAAAAGCCATTCATCCCCCAGATGGTATTCTGTCCGGTTGCCTTGTTGCGCCAGAGGATATCAGATTTGCTGTCGCCGTTGAAGTCGGCTGTACCTGCAATCTGCCAGTCTTGCTCAGCCACTTGGGTAATCAAGTTGTTGCTTTGCACAGAGAAGCCATTCATTTCCCAAATGGTGTTTTGTCCGCTTGCCTTGTTGCGCCAGAGGATATCAGATTTGCCGTCGCCGTTGAAGTCGGCTGTACCTGCAATCTGCCAGTCTTGCTCAGCCACTTGGGTAATCAAGTTGTTGCTTTGCACGGAGAAGCCATTCAGCCCCCAGATGGTATTCTCTCCGCTTGCCTTGTTGCGCCAGAGGATATCAGATTTGCCGTCGCCGTTGAAGTCGGCTGTACCTGCAATCTGCCAGTTTTGATCAGCCACTTGGGTAATCAAGTTGTTGCTTTGCACGGAGAAGCCATTCAGCCCCCAGATGGTATTCTCTCCGCTTGCCTTGTTGCGCCAGAGGATATCAGATTTGCCGTCGCCGTTGAAGTCGGCTGTACCTGCAATCTGCCAGTTTTGATCAGCCACTTGGGTAATCAAGTTGTTGCTTTGCACGGAGAAGCCATTCAGCCCCCAGATGGTATTCTCTCCGCTTGCCTTGTTGCGCCACAGTATATTGGGCAAGCTCTGGGTCACACTGGTATTGAGGGCAACGGTTGTAGCAGCGATCGCCGTTGTGCTACCATTGGTCGTCGTGTTGACCGTAACAAGTGTGGTGCTATTCGTAAACCCACCACTATAGGAGTTATCAAGGGCGCGTACTATTAAGCCAGAGGGAGTGCCCTTATAGCCAATTGCTGGGACAAAACGCACCAGTGTGCTAGCAGAGAGCGCCAGAGCGGTGCCATCATCGGCAACAGTACCGACGTTTGCCCACGTAGTGCCGTCAATTGAGTATTGCCATTTTCCTTCTGTAGTGGTGTTGGCAGTATTACCAACGATCGCCAACCCACTCAGACTGGCACTTGTATCAGGGTCAGTAAACAAATTGCCAAATAAGCTGGTGATGGTACTACCGCTGGGGTTGGTGGCGTTTTGTGTCACAGCTGCCAGTGTTGCATTGCCAGTCAAGCTAGGGGCATCGTTGACAGGAGTAATGTTGATCGCGATGTTCTTCGTGGTAGTGAGGCTGGGCGCAGGTGTGTTGCCGTTATCGTTGATACTAACTCCCAGATTAACGGCGGTGTTGGAGTTCAATACCGTTTGGTAGGTGAGTTTGCTGGCTGCAATGAAAGCGTTGAGGTTGGCGATCGTACCGTTCAGGGTGAGGTTACTGGATGTGCCGCCTACGGTGACTCCGCCGCTCCCAACGGCAGCCAGGGTACCTGCCGCCGCGCTAAAGGTGGCGGTGACGCTGTCAGAACCGGCATCGACATCAGCAAAGGTGATGTCTGTGATGGCAGTGGTGCTGTCTTCTACGACAGTGACGCTAGCGGGAGCAGCGATCGTTGGAGCATCGTTAACTGCGGTAACGGTGACAGTGGCATTGCCAGTCAGTTGCAGAGTTGGATCGCCTGCAAGCCCACCATATTCAACAACATAACCGGAAATAGAACCAGCGTTGTTCCGTAGGTCATTCCACTTCCCGTCCAGCAAAAATTGACCATAATCTTCATCGTTTGAATTGTTTGGCTCTAGAGAATTCCAGTTGTTATATCCTCCACCCACTGGAGAGCCATTCTGGCCGAGTCCCTGCCAAAATTGCTGACCAACTTCAGGACCCGTGACCCAGCGCCATTCGCCTTCTACCGCCGCGTCGCTGGCTCCCAACCAGCCCTCCCCTTGAAGCTTGCTGGAGACAAAGCTGCTTTCAGCCGCAGATGTGACAGTCACTAAATAGCCTTGGAGTCCAAAGTAGTTACGAGCCGCTGCTGCATCGCGAGCGGCTGTCCAGGAAATGGGACTACCTGCATTAACGAATTCGTAGAAATGACCATTATCGGGGTTTGCTAGGTTTGTGCCCAAGGCAAACTGGATGGCGCGATCGCCCGTTGTGGGATTCTCACTGGTATTGCTGTAGGTTACTTGCCGCAGTACCGCCTGATAAGTCGCAGCAGATCCAGCACCCACGAGGGATAGAATGCCCGTAGTGGTGTTGTAACTCCAGGTCAAGCCGTTAATCGTACTGCTGGTCCCGCTTTGCCCTGCAAAGCCAAGTTGATCGTTGATATCAAAGTTAGTGCCAATAGAGACTCTGGCTCCGTCGATACCGTCTGAGCCAGTTACGGTCAAGTTAGGGGCAACCAAGCCAGCAGCGGCGTTTTCGGTGTAGTTAAGAGATGTAGCGCCGACAGTGAGAGTAGGGACATCCGCCAACGTTCCTTTATAGCTGTTTAGAACATCAGTACTGAAAATTGGGGAAGTTTCAATTGCTCCTGTCGCAACTTCCAAATTCCAGTCACCACCTAGAGAACTGTTACCTGTCAAATTATCGGAGGCGGCAACATCGGCTCCCGTAACCTGACTGATGTTTTGGACAAAAGTCTGACCGAGTTGGCCTTGAGCAACGTTACAGCCATAGAACAAAATATCTGCATCGTTGGTCAGTGCTTTGCTCCAGGTCTTTAACTGGGCTGCGTACTGAGGTAGATCGATCGAGTTAAGGGCGCTGCTACCAAAATCCACTCCCCCCGCTTCCCCGTGGGAAACGATATGCAAACTGGCGATGTTTTGCCGCCCTAGCAGGGTGTTAGTAATCTGGGTAACACCATCCTGCCCCGGTTCAAGTACATGGATCTCTGTGCCCGGAGTTACACCTGCCAGCAACTGCTGATAGTCTGTCACCGATTTATCGACAAACAAGAGAGATTGGTTGGATCGTCCCAGTCCTGTTAAAGAAGTTGTCAAACTGCCTTCGTCCAAGACAGGCGCAAGGCTGTTTTTAGACAGCACATCAGTAGAAGACGTACCCAACTGGGGAAGCTCAAAAGACATTGTGTTTATCTCCAGGAAGAAAACAGAAGACAACATCATAACTACATCATACACAGATGATAACCGTGTAAAATTAAAAGAATATTACCTCCATGTAGCAGTGATTACACTTAAAATAATTATACTTAAACATGCATTGAATATAGGTATAAATTTAATCAATGTACTGAATATATGGAGTAAGAATAATGATGTGTATTAAGATTATGCGTAGGCGTAGCCAGACTTAATACAGCAATAAGGTTCGGTTAAAGCAAAAACCAGATAAACTGAGGGTTATTACTCAAGTAGACTGAGCTTGAATGCAACTTCAAGAATTCTCACTGATCTCACCTGTAGTTGAATCAGGTACGGTACTCAAAGCCTTAGAAACAGCTATCCCAAAAGAGGCAATTGAAGAAGCGATGCCTTCGGCAAGCCGCTTCGCATCTACGCAGATACACACAGTAATAAAGAACGGAAACGAGCTTTACCGTCATATTTTCTCAAATAAAAGGAATAACAATGGGAATCTATCGTTTCTTGTTATCAATCTTTGTTGCCATAAGTCATGCAGGAGTGCTTATAAACGGCTTAAACCCCGGAGTGATAGCTGTAATATCATTCTTGATTATAAGTGGATATGTAATGACAGCCTTGATATATAAAAATTATTTTGATCCTAAAAAAATTGCTTGGTTCTATCTTGATAGGATTTTTAGAATCTATCCGCAGTATTTATTTAACATAATAACAGTTTTAATTATTTATTATAATTTTGGATTAAACTCACATTATCTCAGTCAACCTTCACAAATTGGATTATTACAAAATCTTTTGATAATACCTATGGGATTTTATATGATTCCTTGGGTAGGAGAGAAATTTATGATTATTCCTCCAGCATGGTCGCTAGGTCTTGAAGGATGTTTTTATATATTGATTCCATTTATATTAATATATAAGTTAGAAAAGATTTTTTTTTGGTTATCCTATATAATTTTTTTGATGGCTTATTTGGGAATTATTCACACAGATTATTTTGGTTATAGATTAATATTTGGAACAATATTTATCTTTATTTGCGGTAGCTTTTTATATAAAAATAATAATATTAAGACAAATCAGCCAGTCAAGTTTACATTAATTTTTTCTTGCTTATTATTAGCAGCAACTTTTTTAGATTCCCGTTTGATATTACCCTTTAATAGAGAAGTTTTAACAGGATTAGTATTAGGAATTATGTCTATACATCTGTTAATAAAAATTAAAAGGACATATTTAGATGATTTTTTTGGTAATCTATCTTACGGATTATTTTTATCTCATTATTTAGTTATTTTTGAGTTTGAGCAATTAGAGATACACTGGAATTTTAAGTGGATATTGGTAATGCTATTAACTTCTATATTTCTTTCAGGAATAGGTTTTTTTTGTTTAGAGAAGCCAGTAATTGCTTTACGTAAAAAAATTAGAAAACAACACAATTAAAGGATGTTGATAGACGGAAAACTTATTTTGATTAGACCTATCTAGTAAAAGACGATTTTTTATTACTAATCAGGTTCACTCTCATCAGTTGATGCTGATTGGGATTGTACAGGATTATTAGAGTCAGTGGCAGTATCTTCTTGCTTGACAACACGCAAAATAGCTGGCTGAGTTGGCGCAGCTTCTTCTTGTGATGGTGAAGTATTCGTCTTCTAGGATTTACGTTTAGGCATAATAAATTCTTGGCAGCAATGCACTCTGGAACGTTGATTAAATCAGTAATGAACAACAAATAACTACACTTTCTCTATTAAATTAGCTCTCAGTAAGCTCAGTAGTATCTGATGCTGTGTTGGTTGATATATCTGAAGTTGATGATTGCTCATTAGTCTGTGATTTAATGCACTCCCCTGATTGAATTACTAAGCTAGTCCCAACACGCTGCACGTAAAAATTTCAGAATTTCTTAATCGAATTTGATGGTAAAAATCCGAATAGTCTCAATTGAAAATCTTTGGCTGGCTCCAAATCTCTCCGAGGTTTTCGGTGAATTTTGACTTCTACTATCTCTTGTTTCAAGTCTTGATATACAACTAATGCTTGTACTCCTGAACTCGTCAAGTTGACGGAATTGCCAGATCCATCGTTCTGAGTGGAATCGAGGACTGTTGTCATACTGCCAGGGTTTGCGGCAGTATTTTTATCGCCGTTAGTCGCATTTGCCGGAATAGTCGTGTCGATGGGCGTTGGCAAGCTAGCGATGGTATCGATACCGAATTTTATCTGCTGGTTCACGCTAGTCCAGCTTGGTATGGTGGTACTCCCAGGCGAGCCGATATCAAAATTGCCGTTCTGGAAATCGTTGGATAAGTTGATCCGCAGCTTTTGGCCGTTTTGACCGTTGAACGTCGCGTCTACGCTGCCGACTACTACTGCTTGAGTCCCATTGCCGATTTAAACTGTATCACCAAAGATGGAAATTTGACTGTTGACGGTAGAAGGGCTTGCATCGGTGATTAGCGTCAGATTGTCGAATAAGGTCAAGGTGTTCAGACTGAACTCGATATAGCCGCCCTGGTAGTTTGTACCCCCTGAAAAGCTTATATCGTTGTCCAAGACAATGGGAGGACCCTGCTTGGTATATGATGAATTGCTGAGGTTGTTAATGCTTATTGCCATACGTTTTCAGTAATTTAAAGAACTCACCTGTATGGAAAATATGCAAAATACAACTAGTCAGCAACAATAAAAATACTGATTATCGATCTAGTATGACAAGCGGGAATAAAAGAGCAAAATCCCCCTCATCCCCCTTGGAGAAAAGCTTTACCAGTAAGCATTGGCTTTAGAAAAACAACTACAATTTACAAAAGCGATCGCCGAATATCCCGCTTGGTATCAGTTGGGGGTAATTACGGTCAATCAAGGACAAACTAACTAAGCTGTTCTGGCTTAAAAACAGGCATTGACAATTCACCATAAATATGCATATACAGATAATAATTTAGGTATTATCCAAGTAGCTGAGAACAATTTAGAAAAAGCGATCGCTTGTTTTAAATCTGCAATTCTCAGCAATCCTAAAATCTAAAATCATCAAGTGTGATGTCTACAATGGGCTATGCCTATGCACTGCTAGTTACCCCATACCTTCCATAACTGGATGAAAGTAGAAGGCGAATCCCAACACTGTATAAGCAGCTAATAACAAAGTACCTTCCAGCCAATTGGATTTACCATCGGAACTAATACTGTTGGCAATTAACACTGACACAACTACAGCGACTAATTCAAAGGGTTTGAAATCCAAATCCATTGGTTGGCCCAATACCCGCCCTGCTATCACTAACACGGGTGCAACAAATAGAGCAATCTGCATACTCGATCCCACAGCTACCGACAGGGAAAGATCCATCTTATCTTTCATCGCCACGGTGACTGCTGTGGCGTGTTCAGCCGCGTTACCGACGATGGGAACCAAAATTACCCCTGTAAACAGCGCCGTCAAACCTAGCTGAGATGTAGCCACTTCCAGAGAATCGACCAACATTTCTGATTCAATTGCCACTAGCAAGGTACATACTAGCAGCACGCCAACCCATAAAGCCATATTTGGTTTACCATGAGATATTTCCTCAACTTCTGCTTCTGCCTCCGCTACACCCACATCATAAAGATAGGAGTGAGTTTTCATCGAAAATAGCAGTGTTAGGGCATAAACCAAGATTAATACTACAGCAACAGCAATAGAAAGATTTTGCAGTGTTTGTTCATTAATTCCTTCAGAGGTATAGTTCATTGCCGTTGGCATCAAAATGGCAATCACCGCCAAATTCATCGAAGCAGCATTCACCCGCGCCACAATTGGCTCAAATGTCTGTTCTTTGTAGCGCAGTCCTCCCAAAAGCATGGAAAAACCCATCACCAGTAGTAAGTTGCTAATAATCGATCCCGTAATACTAGCTTTGACTACATCTATTAACCCAGCGTTCAGCGCCACTAGGGCGATGATTAGTTCTGTAGCATTGCCAAAAGTGGCGTTTAACAAGCCCCCCAATGATGGCCCGACTACGACAGCAATTTCTTCTGTGGCTGTACCCATCCAAGCTGCTAAGGGCAGAATTGCTAATCCAGCTGTAATGAAAACTATCAATTCTCCCCATTCCAGAAAGTGAGCTGCTAGAGAAACTGGGATAAACAGTAGTAAAGCAAAAAGAATAATGTTTTTGGTTGACATTTGTTGTTTTGGGTAGAGGGTATCATTCACAGCGAGCAATCCTAAATTTTAAATTTGGAGTGTTGAATCAACAATCACTTTCACTCAGCACTCCGACATGATACTCTCAACCGCTTGTACAGCAATTCAGAAATTTTACTGTTTTCAGTTCACTACTGTGTATGTAAAATTAGATTGCGATATAATCAGTTACTGTAATCTTTTGTTGCAAAAGTATGAATTTGAGCCAAAATATTACACCAAAAATGGGGTTTAATATATTAAAAGACAATTAAATTTTGATTGGCGCCCAAGAAGAGAAAACCCCTAATCTGAGGCCTTGTTCAATGGCTAATTACTTTGAGCCTTCAGGTAAAGGGCTGTCTTGCAAAGTTCCTTTAAGTCGGCAGAGCCGCCCAACGGACTTTGCGCTGTGCGATAACGCAGATTTGCCACTACAATAAAACAGCTTTGTCAAAAATTTAGTTGGATTCCATAGTTGTTGTTTATACCGGATTTTGTGTTCAAACTATTGGAGAAAGGTTTACGCACAATTATGGTGCAACTGCAAGTTTTTTGTTTTGGATAAATATACATGACTTCTGCTGCCCAAATGCCAGCTAGCTCTGGCTCAACGTTAATATTACATTCAGATCCCAATAACACCAAAGAAACCGATCCCCTAAGAAAGGCTAATGGTGTTTATGTGACGGTGCATGGTCATTTTTACCAGCCACCAAGGGAAAACCCTTATCTGGACGCAATTGAACGCCAACCGAGCGCTGCACCTTTCCATGATTGGAATGAGCGGATTCATTGGGAATGCTATCGTCCAAATGCCTTTGCCAGAGTCTTAAATGACCAAGGCGAAGTGGTGGGGATCGTCAATAATTACGAGTATTTCAGTTTTAATATTGGCCCAACGCTGATGTCGTGGCTAGAACGCTACGATGTGGAAGTTTATCAGCGAATTTTAGAGGCGGATGCCAAGAGTAGCCAACGCTTGCATGGTCACGGCAATGCGATCGCGCAAGTATACAATCACATCATCATGCCTCTGGCGAACGAGCGCGACAAATATACCCAAATTCGCTGGGGTAAAGAAGACTTCCGCTCCCGCTTTGGACGTGATCCCGAAGGGATGTGGCTAGCAGAAACTGCTGTAGACTACGCCACCCTAGAAGCTCTTGTTGCTGAGGGTATTCGCTTCATTGTCCTGGCACCGTCTCAAGCGCTGCGTTGCCGTCCCCTCCCCACTGAAGCTCATCCCAATCCTGAATGGATTGAAGTCGGTGGTAGTCAGATTGATTCCACCCGTCCCTATCGTTGCTATTTGCAGCCGACACTAGACACTTCATCTTCACCTCTAAGTGCGATGGGCTACGCCCCGCCGGAGGCGATCGCTACAAGCCCCAAAGATGGTAGTACAAAAGAATTACCCTACATTGATATCTTCTTCTACGATGGGCCGATATCGCGGGATATGGGTTTTAGTGATGTCGTTTATAATTCCAGTCGCTTTGCCGGACGTATCGGTTCAGCAGTGCGTGGGGATCATCGTCCAGCACAGTTGATTTCGGTGGCGACGGATGGGGAAACCTTTGGACACCACAAAAAGGGAACAGAGAAAACTTTAGCCTACGCCTTTACTAAAGAGTTTCCTCAACAGGGTTGGATGGTGACGAACTTCGCCCATTACCTGAGCTTAAATTCTCCTGGTTGGGAAGTGGAATTAAAGTCAGTCACAGCCTGGAGTTGCGCCCACGGTGTCGGCAGATGGGAGGATGACTGTGGTTGCGGTGGGGAAGGCTCAGTTTGGCATCAGAAATGGCGTCGTCCTTTGCGGGATGCCCTAAATTGGCTGCGGGATCAGCTAACTAAGGTTTATGAGGAACATGGTAGACAGTTATTTCGCGATCCCTGGCTAGCGCGGGATGAATATATCCAAGTTATGCGCGATCGCTCTGCTACCAATGTCAACCGTTTCCTCGCCCGTCATCAAACCCACAAACTAACCGCAGCCGAACAAGTAGACGCACTCCGCCTGTTAGAAATGCAGCGTCACGCTTTGTTGATGTTCACTAGTTGCGGTTGGTTTTTTGAAGAAATTTCTCGTCCAGAGGGGACACAAATTCTGCGCTACGCCGCCCGTGCTTTGGAATTGGCAGGGGAAGTGGCCGGTGTGCAGTTGGAAAAAGGCTTCGTCAAACATCTTGGTTTAGCCCCCAGTAATGTGGATCAGTTCAAACACGGTGCCGAAATTTATCGGCAACTCGTGTTAACTGCCCAACTTGGCTTTAAGCAAGTTGCAGCCCATTACGCCATTACTTCCCTATTTACCAATCAGAAACCAGCAGAGACGCACAATTCCCTACCGAGAAAAGATGCTGCTGACAAACAGTCTCAGCGTTACCATAAGCGGGTTTATTGCTACGCTGCCAATGAGCTAGATTACCAACTGCAACGCATGGGATCGTTAACTCTGGCTGTGGGAAATTTAAAGCTGGTATCAGAGATTACTTGGGAAAGTGAGCATTTGGTATTTGCAGTTTTGCATTTGGGAGGCTGGGATTTCCATTGTGGCATTCAACAATTTACTGGGCGGCGTGACTACAGCCAATTAAAAGAAAAGCTGTTTGGGGCACTAAAACAAGCTAGTGCGGCTCATACTATTTCGGCGATGACACAGCTATTTGGAAAAGAAGCTTTCAGCTTGCAAAATCTATTTGCTGAAGAACGTCATCGGATTATGGGGCTGCTGAGTCAGGAAACACTGGCACGTTTAGGGCAGTTGTATACCCAAGCCTACCGCGATAATTATGGTGTGCTGATGGCGTTTCATCGAGATGAAATCGCAGTACCGCAAGAATTGCAGGTAGCAGCAGATATTGCCTTAGGGCATCGCTGTCTGATGATATTACGATCGCTTGAGCAAGAGATTGCCGATCCCCAAAAGAGTTGGAATCACATCTTAGAATTAGAAGCGATCGCTACTGAAGCAAAACATCTGCGTTGTCGGCTGAATATTCCTGACGGTAAGCAGATGTTAGAACAGTTAATTGCGCGATCGCTCTGGCAACTGTTGCACGATGCCAATGGTAGTTTTAATGCAGATATCCAACTATTGGAACGATTGATTGATGTCGGGGATCAACTAAATATTGATATTTCCCTACAGCGATCGCAGGAACTATACTTTAGTTGTCTGCAAAGTCAGATAGCGCCAGTGTGTATTACTAGCCTTGGTAATGAAGGAGATAATCAGTGTCTTCAGTTGCTCAAGTTGGGTAAAAAATTAGCCGTTGATGTCAGTTCGATCTCAAATCAGTTGGGATAGATGTAGGGACTGTACAGTGGTGGATTAGTTGGGGTAAAAATTTCACACAGAGAAAAGGGGATAATTATCCTCTTTTCTTTTGATAGCGGTCCCCATTCAGATGCAGTACAACATTACATCACGAGTGTAGGGGCACGGCAGTGCCCATACGTGTCAACTTACAGCAGTTTTCATGTATTTGAACCACATCTGTTGTAGGGGCGCAAGGCCTTGCACCCCTACCGCTATATTGGGTAGGTGTTTTACACATCATGCCCTCATCCCCTAACCCCTTCTCCCAAGGGAGAAGGGGAATTGAATCTCTGGCTCCCCTCTCACGGATAGGAGAGGGGCTGGGGGTGAGGGCAAAACGTTCTCACCAAGAGGGTTTCACGTTAAGTTGACACCAATGGGCACTGCCGTGCCCCTACGGGTGTACCTCACGTAAACGAGAACCGCTATAATTTCCTTTACTTAAGATGAGAGCGATCGCAATGGTAGGGATAAAGCCACTCACACTTGAAGAGTCCACGGGTATGTTTTTCAAAAAATGTTCCTGCATGGCGTCCAGGTGATATATCGATCCCAGCTTTAGTTTTAATCTCATATAACCAGGGAAAGGCTACTACTAAAATAGCTATGACAGTAAAGAGGTAGAAAATCGTAGTTTTAATGTTGGGAAATCTTCGGGAATTGCTATTGTGATTTTCAGGCATAGAAATGAGGAGAAACTAATAGCTTATACCATCGTAACCTAAAGCTGAAAATATCGCCGGAAACGTGGATCGATATTATCTGTTTTCTGCTGATTACAGGTAAAACAGAGAGTTTGGAGATTGCTGATATCATTTTGACCACCACGAGCCAGGGGAATGATATGATCGATACTGAGATTAGTTTCTACATTAGTTTTACCGCAGCATCGGCATTGATATTGGTCGCGTTGAAAAACATATTTTTTTACTTCCGGTGGGATACGAATGCGGGGAGTTTTGCTCATTTGTTTTCTAGTTACTAAGAAATTCTTCCAAACTGGGTACGTCTACCCAACTTGCTTTTTGATGCGATTCATGAGATAAATCCATCAACAACTGAGAATAAATTCCTTCGCGTAGCGATGGTGTAATTTCCTGATTGCGATCAATTCCTTGCACCCATTGGTCTACTACACGAATAAATGCCGAAATGCGGCCATCAGCATAATTTTTGGGAAAAATTAATCGATTCGGTATTTCTATTTCTGTTAGAGGTTTACCTGACTGGGAACCCCAAACACGAAAACCATGTATATAATCTTTTTGATTTTCACTGCCCACAATTAATGTACCGCGATCGCCATACACTTCTACCCAATGGGTTCTCGGTGCATGAACAACCGCACTGATAGAAAGTTGGCAAGGTGTACCATTGGCTAATTCCAGGGTTAATATACAGTTGTCATCTGTATTCACTGCCTTAGATTCCCCGCTAATCGGGTCAATTCGTGTAGGAATAGCAGTATTCAGATAGGCGTTTAATCTACGCACTGGTCCGAATAACCAGTGAATATAATCGAAGGCGTGAGAACCCAAAGATCCCAATGCACCGCCTCCTTTCTCTTTATCAGAATACCAATTCCAAGGGCGTGAAACATCAGCACGAGAAGAACCTAACCAATCAATTTTAATTAGGCGTAACTCACCCACATTGTTTTCTGACAATAATTCTGCAAACAATTGCCATGCTGGTACAAAGCGAAATTCAAAGTCTACAGTTGCAATCACGCTTTTTACTTTAGCTAACTGATAAAGTTCTTTCGCTTCAAATACATTTAAAGTTGTCGGTTTTTCTAGTAATAAATGTTTTCCAGCTTGCAATACTGTTTTTGCCATTTCATAGTGCAAAAAGGGCGGTGTTGAAATGCTGACGGCTTGCACTTCTGGTAATGCCACAATATCTGCAAGTGAGTCGTAAGCGTGACAAATATTATGGGATTCTGCTATAGCTTTGGCTTTATTTATATCTCGGTGATAAACAGCAACTACCTCAGTGCGAGGATGTGCTTGGAATCCAGGTATGTGGACTTTTTGACCAAATCCAGTGCCTGCGATCGCAACTCCAATCATATAATTCTTATCCCCATATTTATGCAACTTATTCTTTGTTTTGGCTGTGGCGGATACACCAGAGGGTTTGAAGGCATCCTTTGAGTACAAGACAGACCTATTTGACGCCGCTACGATTAGCCGAATGGTGGGGCATTTCCAAACCTTACTAGAAGGTATTGTCGCCAATCCCAACCAAAGATTAACAGATTTACCAATTTTGACCAAGGCAAAACAGCATCAACTACTGTTCGACTGGAACGACACAAAGATCAGCTATCCTCAAGATAAGTGTATTCATCAGTTGTTTGAGGCGCAAGTAGAGCGATCGCCTGATGCGATCGCGGTAGTTTTTGATAACCAATACTTGACCTACAAGGAATTGAACGCTAGAGCAAATCAGCTAGCACATCACTTACAGGCTTTAGGTGTTGAACCAGAGGTGCTGGTAGGCATATACTTAGAGCGCTCTCTGGAAATGATAGTTGCACTACTAAGTATCCTCAAGGCTGGGGGGGCTTACGTACCTTTAGATCCAACCTATCCCCAAGAACGCCTAGAGTTTATCTTGCAAGACACCCAGTTATCTGTGCTATTGACTCAGCACCAACTGGTGCAGAAGTTGCCCCAGCATCAAGCACAGGTGGTATGCTTGGACATTAGCTGGTCTGCGATGTCTACCGCAGGCTTTTCGAGACGCTTTCAGAGCAGAGTGCGCTCGCCGTAGGCATCGCAAAAGCACCACTGTCGTAGTTACTCCTGAAGTGTTGTCATGTGCGTAATCTCATCAAGATAAAAAACTTTTTATTTAAAGTTTTGATAAAGTCAGCGTTTAATTACGTAGTTGAATTGATTTTATCCAACAATGTTGGTATTATAACTTCAATCGAAAACACCACCTTGTATAAAAACATACGTCATAAAAACTGTTGAATAATTCATAAAGTTTAAACGCTCAGATCGAGGACTGTTTAAGCATTAGTTAAGCTGTTCCACATTTTTTAAATCATATATGGTCGTGTTGGCTGTTGAGTGTTGACTCTTGACTGTCAACTGTCAGCAGTCAACATACCTCACGAGTGACTATGCAATAAATATGTGTTTTAGCTTACCAAAAACGAGAAAGTAATTTTTTCCTTACTTATGGGCGATTAAAAAATGATCAAAAAGTATTTGCTTGCCGCTTCGCTGACTGCATTAGTTGTCAATCTTACCTTTACAAAACAGACTTTAGCAGCCACACTGGCTGCACCGACTGAGGTGACTTTATATGCTGCTGGTAGCTTGAGGGGTGGGCTTTCGGAAGTTGCTAGTGCTTTTACCCAGGAATATGGGATTTCTGTCAAAACAGAATTTGCTTCCTCTGGTTCATTGAAAGATAGATTGTTAACAGGGGAAAAGGCAGATGTCTTTGCCAGTGCGGATTTAGGTAATGCCCTTGCACTAAATCAAAATAACTTAAGTGGGGAAGTCAAAACGTTTGCCAGAAATCCTATCTATGCGATCGCCACACCTGAAGTGTCACTCACCACAGAGAATCTGCTTGATAAGTTTCTCGATCCCGACGTTAAATTGGGTATTTCCAAACCTGTAAGCGATCCCTTGGGAGATTACGGGGTCGAAGTACTTCGCAAAGCTGAACAAATTCATCCAGGCAGCTTTGCCCAACTGAATGGTAAAGCCGTAATATTATCAGGAACATTGCCGCCAGAGAGGAATAGTCCGGGGGGCAGCATAGTCTACTATCTGCAAGATATCAACAAAGCAGACATCTATTTAGTCTATTACACCAGTGCTTTATCTGCCCAACAAATTTCACCAAGTTTACAGATAGTAGAATTGCCAGATAGCTTAAAAACCCAAGCTGACTATGGTTTGACAGTACTTAAGGATGCGAATCCTGGAGGTTCAAAACTAGCTGATTATATCCTTTCACCAACTGGACAAAAAATACTAGCAAAGTATGGATTTAATAGTCCGAAGTCAGTTCCCGAACCTCAGGGGGTTGGTGGAATTTTACTTGCTGTGAGTGTAGCTTTTGCCTTGCAGAGAAAGTTGACTGCTGCCAAACAGCAAAAAGTTCAAGTGAGCGATGAACCAATACGCTTGGGTTAGTACCAAAAACCTTAAACTGTGTAGATTGGGGCAGCCCTGCGCCCTTGCGGTTTCCCGACTTGTTCGCTTTTAGCGTTCCCGCTCTTTAAAAAGTGGCGTTTGAGGAACGTAGACCTAAAATTTCCGCGGCTTTGTTGGGTTGCGCTTTGCTTAACCTAACCTACAATTTTTTTTGACTGAATTGTATTGAGCGATGAACGCCACAGTTAGAAAATCGAAGAATACTGTATAAGCGAAAAGTAGGTTTAAAAATACAGCATTTCTAAATCATTTGGTAAGGATTCAGGTCTAATATTTAGGAAGCAGTGATGGCCGAGACAGATAATTATTAGAATTAGCCAGCAGTGCTTGTGCAAAAAAGTCAAT
>NZ_JBALEF010000035.1:0-8064 GCF_036918245.1 Nostoc sp. | reverse complement strand
CTCGGTCTATATCTTGAGGCAGGTTTTGGTTCATATTTGTGATACTCCCCCTCAAGTGTCCCCCTTGTCAATACTCTGCCACCTGAATCCTTACCGCAATAGTAAACCAATTAACCTACCTACTTGTATTCAAGCTGAAGTTTTGATCCGAGATGGTATCCCTTTAGCAGACATAATGGAAATCGTGATCCGCTCTCCACGCCATGAGCAAAATGTACGGCAAGCAGGATGGAGAGGAAATATCCGAGTATCATCTCGTGATTTTGATTGGCATTCTGAGTGGATTGTTAGAGGTAGTTAAAAGCAGCTTATTTATTAACGAGTTGGTTATGCAAGAAAAAAATCAATTATTATCGATTGACTCACTCCAGGATCGCTGTGCTGGTTCGATAATTGCTGCTGCGGCTGGTGATGCACTAGGTTGGATGACAGAATTTATCCGTTCGCATAACGACCTCAAACATAAAATGGGTTTAGAGCAAGTTACTGACTACCAGTCATGGAGTAAGCGTGTTGGTGGACGCTTCCAAGGTTATGAGGATTATATTGCTGCTGGGGAATATTCTGACGATACCCAATTAACTATCTGCACTGCTGCCTGTATATCCTTCAATGGATGCTTTGACTATCATCCCTTTTGCAAGTTTGAGTATCCAATGTGGCTAGAATATGCTCGTGGTGCAGGTGGCACCGTCAAGGAAGCAGCTGAAAAAATACAGCGCAAGTCGGCTGATTGGAATAGCAATTTTTTCAGCCGTAAGACGAAAGAAGGCAGCATAGACTACCGTGATGGTGGTGCCAATGGTGCAGCCATGAGAATATCACCTCATGTATTAGCTAATGTTGGCCGTTGGGAACAAGCTGAAGCAGATATTTGGCGTAATTCAATAATTAGTCACGGTCATCCAAGAGCTATCGTTGGAGCACTCCTATATGGATATGCACTACAAACTGTATTGCAGTGGTCAGAACCTAGCATAGGTCAACAGTTGATTGAAATACTTGGCAACTGGGTAAAACAGTTGCAAATCCCGAAAATACCCGCTTTGAAAACATGGCTGACTGAATGGAATAAAGGAAGGGTAGAATCTTTCGAGCTAGTCTTTGAGAAAACCAAACAAGAAGCTGTGGAGTGGTTGCGTCTAGTCTGGTCAGGATTACGTAAAGATGAATCACCTCAAAACATACTTGAGCAACTAGGCTGTTTTGACCAAGCTACCAAAGGATCTGGGTTAGCGACTGCGATCGCTGGGGTTTATTTGTTTGCGCGTCAGCCAGAACAAACCCAGGAAAGCATTATTACCGCAGCTAATATGATAGGCAGTGATACTGATTCAATCGCTGCTTTTGTCGGTGGCTTAGGCGGTGCTGCTTTTGGATTGGAAGTTATTCCTGAAAAATGGCGATCGCAGATTCAAGATGCGCCATTTTTGATTTGCATAGGTGAATATCTAGCTAAAATTTCTGCTGGCGAACATGAAAAGATGAAAATTCGCCCAGGCTATAGCAGTATAAAATTGGGCAAAGCCTTGTGTCGTCAGACAGTTCATAGAGATATGCGAGTTGTACATTGCCGTCTAGGCGCAGGCACGATCACAGAAATAGATAAACAATCTCTGCTCACTCAAGGGCGAACAGTAACAACTGTACGCATCAATTTCGATGTTGGTCAAAGCTGCAAGTTAGCTTTTCGTTCTGATACCCCTAGCAAAACATTATTTATTATTTAGTGCATCTCCTAAACAGATGGCCATTAGCTAACGACAAAAAAACACTATAAGGCTATGATTCCTGTTTTAACGGCAAAAAATAAAATTTTTGCGAGTTGATTCTGCCTCAGTAAGAAAATCACATCAACTTTTGCCCCACGTAACTTAACTCACTCCTAAAAAGTTGTGTAAACAATTCTATGAACACCGCTCGTATCCAAAACACTCTAGAAACACTCTTTCAAGATTCAGCCCGTTGGTTGCACCCAGGACGGAGGGTGGTGTTTTGGTACGACCCCGAACAACAATTTACCAGTAGCTTCAATGAACTCCAACTCGAAGGCGTAGAAAAACTCCAACTCGCTGATACTGCCTTTACGGTCAAATATCACCTGCTAGTCGAGCAACCCAATCAAACTTTTCTACTGTACGCCCCCTTTGTCGAACCTGCACCCCAAGAAAACTGGCTTCTAGACATCCAAAAAAGCGGTTTAACCTTCTCTGCTGACCCCGCCGCCCTGATCTATGCAGATTTAGGATTGCGCTCGCGCGGTCTGGAAATTGTCATCCGGGAACATGAGAAATTCTTTAAAAGCCGCAAACGGGCAGAAGCCCTGCAAGCAATGAGTATTTCCCCCGACAGCGACGAACGGGGATTACTCCTGGCTATGCTTTCCGTTCTCGCAGGTTTAAAAGTACCCGATGCAGGGACACTGATTCGGCGGGTGCTGCTGGGGGGTTTATTAGAGTCGGATAACGCCCTTTGGTCTGATATTGAGCGTTTTATCTCCCCTGAAGCTTTCTGGGAAGTAGTCCAAGAACACACGGACTTTCCTAAGCAAAACCCCAGTTTAAACAAGTTATTCGTGCAGTTGCTAATCACCCATTTTGCTAAATCTCTGCACAGTACCATCCCGCCCCAGCTAGCAAACCAAGTCATCACTCCTGGACAACGGGCTTATGCTTTTATAGACCAGTGGATGCGCGACCAGCAGGATTCTCTAGGCTGGAAGATCCTCAGCAGTGAGGTAGCAGAACAATTACATATATTTGATGCTATAGAGAATTTAGAGCCGGAAGTTTTATTTGAAGCAGCCAGTTTCGAGGTGGTGGATAAGGTATTAATCCGCACCTGCGTTAAAACACTGCAAATACGAATGGGGCAACAAATAACGGAATTGACACCCTGGCGAACTTGGTTACAGGCACGTCATACCCTGATTTGGTTTCCCCAGTATGAGAAAATTTATCAAGCATTAGAAGCTGCGATCACTCTGTTGGAATTTAAGCAACAGTATCCAGAAGGATTCTGCCAGCCAGCCCCACTTCTGTTCAAAGCCTACGCCAGCGATTTACACTCTTTTGACAAAGCTTATCGCCACTTTATCGTCAAAAGCGATGATGCCCAAGGGGATATCCTCAAGGGTTTAATTGACGATGTGGAAAATCTATACACCCAATGGTTCCTGGATAGTCTAGGAGAAGCTTGGTCTGATGCCCTTGGCAACAACAACTGGGAATTGGAGGGCATAGCATCCCAAACTAGATTTTTTGGTAGGCACGTATTCCCAATTTTAGAACGGAGCGATCGCGAAAAAGTATTTGTGATTATCTCCGATGCTTTGCGCTATGAAGTCGCCAGCGAACTCGAAGAGGTAATTAAAAAAGAAGTTCGGGGTGAAACCAGCCTAGAGGCACAATTGGGAGTTTTACCCAGCGTGACACGGTTGGGTATGGCAGCACTTCTTCCAGGGTCAAAACTAGAACTGATACCAGGTGATGATGATGTCCGACTGGATGGGCTTAGTACTAAAGGAGCGTTAGCAAGGCAAAAGGTACTAAACCAAAATAGTCGAGTGGAAGCTACAGTACTTAGCGCCAAAGACCTGCTAGAGATGAATACTGACGAAGGACGGGCTGCTGTGCAACCTTATCGCATAATTTACATTTATCACAACGTCATTGATGCGATCGGCGATCAGGCATCCAGCGAACGTCAAGTACTATCAGCTTGCGGAACAGCAATTAGCGAACTGCTACGACTGGTAAAGAAAATTTGTAATTCTATCAATGGTACAAACGTTATCATCACCGCAGACCACGGTTTTTTATACCAACGTCGCCCCATTCAAGAAGCAGACAAGCGACCCCTACCAAGTGGTGAAGTAGTACTGGAAGGCAAACGCCGCTACCTGCTAGCACGAGAACAGTTGAATGACTCAACCTTACTGCACTTTAGCCTGCCCTATACAGAAAATGGCACAGTTGCGATCGTACCCCGTGGTAGTTTACGCTTTGCCGTCCAAGGTGCAGGAGCGCAGTTTGTCCACGGCGGGGCATCTCTCCAAGAAATCTGCGTACCAGTTATCACCTATCATCACCAACGGGCGGTTAAAGGAGACGAAGGCCCAGCCCGGAAAGTAGGGGTACAGGTAAGTGTCAGAGTTCGGCGGGTAACGAATAATCGTTTTACATTGACATTAGTACAAAGCGATGCAGTTGAGGGGAGATGGCGATCGCGTCAAATTACAGTTGCGTTCTACGATCCCCAAACTAATACACCGATAACAGATGTGCGAGGAGCAAACTTAAGCAGCACTAGCCCACATCCTAGCGATCGGGAAACTAACTTAAGGTTGACCGTAACTACCGCTAATCCCCCTAGTAACGTCTATTTAATAGTTAAAGATGCAGACGATGAAAGTGAATTGCTCCGAGAAACCTGGGCAGTTAGTCTAGGGATCGCTAACGACTTTGGAGATTTCTAAGCCAATATAGTCACAATATCGGTGATATCAAATTATTCTCTCCTGCTCCCTGTCCCAAAATGGATGACCTGAATCAAAAACTAAACAGCATTTACCCTGGAAAGGTAGTACGTAAAGACCTGACTAAACGTATCAAAGAAGGTGCTAACGTACCAGTGTATGTGCTGGAATATCTACTTGGTATGTACTGCGCGACCGACGACGAAACCACCATAGAGGAGGGCGTTACTCGTGTAAAAAACATCCTGGCACAGAATTACGTTCGTCCTGATGAAGCAGAACAGATCAAATCTAAAATTCGGGAATTGGGACGATTCACCATCATTGACCGGGTAACGGTAACGCTCAACGACAGAGATGACATCTACCAGGGAACTTTAATGAACCTGGGTGTCAAAGGCGTAGTCATTGACCCAGAAATTGTCAAACCCAACCAAAAGCTTTTGGGTGGTGGTATTTGGTGTATTTTACAACTGGAATATGAAGCAGGAACCAAACCCAGTCCCTTCATTGTCGGAAGTCTCAAACCTATCCAAATGCCTAGTGTAGATATGGATGAATTGTTTGCGGGTCGCCCAGCTTTTACCCGCAGTGAATGGATTGACCTGCTGATTCGGTCAACAGGACTGGAACCCACTACCGTAAGCGAAGACGTAAAATGGCATCTACTTGCCCGTTTAGTAGCCCTTTGTGAAAATAACTACAACTGCTGCGAACTTGGGCCCCGTTCTACAGGTAAATCACACGTCTACAAAGAAGTTTCTCCTAACTCAATCTTGGTTTCCGGTGGAAAAACTACAGTAGCGAATCTTTTCTACAATATGTCCAACCGTCGCGTGGGATTAGTGGGTTTATTTGACGTAGTTGCCTTTGATGAAGTAGCAGGCATGAGCTTCCATGATAACGACGGTGTGCAAATCATGAAAGACTACATGGCATCAGGTTCTTTTGCACGCGGTAAGGCAGAGATTACCGCCAATGCTTCTATGGTCTTCGTCGGCAACATTAATCAAAGCGTGGAATCTTTGGTGAAGACCTCACACCTGCTGGCACCTTTCCCCGAAGCCATGATTGACACCGCCTTCTTCGACCGTTTTCACGCTTATATTCCTGGCTGGGAAATCCCCAAATTTAGCCCAGAGAATTTTACCAACCAGTACGGGTTTATTGTCGATTATTTAGCAGAGTGGCTGCGGGAAATGCGTAAACGCAGTTTTGCCGATGCCATAGACCTCCACTTCAGACTAGGTAACAATCTTAAGCAACGAGATGTTCAAGCAGTTCGCAAAACTGTATCAGGGCTGCTTAAACTGCTTTTTCCAGATGGCTCATTTAGTAAGGAAGATGTGCGTGAAGCCCTAGTGTATGGGCTGCGGGTGCGACGGCGGGTGAAAGAACAGTTAAAGAAAATTGGTGGAATGGAATTTTACGATGTGCATTTCAGCTACATTGACTTGGAAACTCTAGATGAACATTTTGTTTCAGTACCGGAACAAGGTGGTTCGAGCTTGATTAGTCAGGAAATGCTGACTCCCGGTCACTTGCACTTTGTCAGTACAGGGGATAGCGGCATAATTGGAGCATTTAAACTTGAACTGCAAGCAGTACCTGGTGGTGGCAAGTTAGTACGCACTGGTGTTGCGACGGCTGGCAAGATGAAGGACAGTTTAAACATTGCCATGAATTACTTCAAAGCTAACGCTCAAAGAGTTAGCAGTAGCATTCACCCAAGTAATTTGGATTTTTTACTTCAGTTATTAGACTTGCAAGGGTCTGGCGCACCCCAAGAGAGCGGATTAGCATTGTTCGTTTCGTTATGTTCTGCTTCTCTAAAACGAAGTGTTCAAACACAATTTGCGATATTTGGGGAAATGACCATTGGTGGGACGATTACACCAGTCAGTAACCTAGCGGGTAGCCTGCAAGTAGCCTTTGATGCTGGCGCTAAACGTATCCTCTTACCAATGGCAAGCGCTGTGGACTTAGCCAGTGTTCCGCCAGAGTTGTTTGCTAAATTTCAAACATCATTTTACGCTGACCCCGTAGACGCAGTATTTAAAGCGTTAGCAGTCGATTAAAAATTAAGCATGAGAGTCAGGTAATAACCTAGCCCATCAGCGAGTAATTGTTGACGCAAAGCTGATGGCACCGGAACAGAACGAATTTGATAATTTCCTCTCGGAAACGTGGGTTGCAATAGACCCGCATTTACTAGCACCAGTAAGGTGTTGCTAGCAGCCTTTTTATAGGTGGAGTCTGACCATGCAGCCACAGTTGAATTTTGATCTCGCTTTCCTTCAAAGAAGGTTCGCAAATCAGCAGCGGTTACGACGTAATCAAAACTCTTAATTTTGTCTAGCAGGACTTCATCAATGAGTTCGCGCAGAAGGCGGTGTTCTCGCAGAATCAGGAACAATATGGTGAATCGGCGGATGTCAGGGTTGCCAGTGGCAATTAATTGAATATATTCCTCTGGGACTTGCTGAAGACGTTTGAGAATAGTTTGCAGCGCCCGCTCACGGGAAGCTTGAGAGCGCAGTTGAAACAAATCCTCCACCAATACCCGTTGCCGAATATCTTCCTGGGTTGCACCTTGGTACATCAGTTCAGCAACTCGAAGGGTTTCAATTAGAACAAAAGCATTGTTAGTACGAGCAGTATAAGCAGTTTCAGGCATAATCGAAACAATAGAGAAGGCAAGCAAAACCCTTTCTCAAACCTAGATAGTGAGTTATGGATTTAAATGTTTTTCAGGAAATGCTCGTTAGCATCCTCCTATGTAAATCTCCTATTACATTTTCGTCAAGGTTTCGGAGTTTAATACTTCTAAAGGCGGTCAACTTTTGACCTCATCTCACCTGTAATCATCCTTTAACTCCAAGGGAAAATGCCTGCGTAACCACAGCAGTGCAGTAGCAAAAACTAAATGTGTTAATACATCATACATTAGAGATACTTTAATGCATGACTTCACTAAAATAAATATGTAGTTAAGAGTATTTCAGAAGGTAAAAGTAAAAATATTAGATGGTTGCGCTCACGCTACTGTTTGCTTTCGTTATCAGTAAAATACAAAGCCACATCTATATAGAAAAATTTTGTGAGTAAACAAACAATATGTTACTTAGGTAAATCTGAAAAGCTTTTATTTCTACTTTAGACTAGAGCAATATGAATCAATAAATTTGATAATAATGTTCAAATTAAAAGTTTATTTAAAATAAATATTTTTAATGTACTGGAGTAAAATTTGTACAGTTAAAGTAACTATACCTCCTATGAGCAAGAGCATAATTTGATTTTTATGCTCCAAGAAAAAATTATTTTTTTCTACTCTTTTTTCTAGATAAAGGACTGGAAACTTAGCAAACCCAAATTTAAGGAAAAATGCCTGGACTATAAATAATGATATTTCTAATATAGGGATTAAATATTGATAAACAGGTTTGCAATTTTTAACAAAGTCTTGAAAATTTAAAAAGCCAAGTATTAATATAGAACCCATTTGACATCTTATCAGGTTTTGAATTAAGGTACTCCTCAGCATGTAAAATCCAATACTAATGGCGTATTCCAGCAACCTCACT
>NZ_JBALEF010000034.1:0-16793 GCF_036918245.1 Nostoc sp. | reverse complement strand
TCGGTCTATATCTTGAGGCAGGTTTTGGTTCATATTTGTGATACTCCCCCTCAAGTGTCCCCCTTGTCAATACTCTGCCACCTGAATCCTTACCAAAATTAGACCTAAATAAAATTTTTCAGGAAGTGCAAGCAAGGGAAAAAGAACTGATAGGAAATAGAAAAAAATATCCTTCAGGTTCTATCGAATATGAACAATGGAAACTTGAATATAATATGTATACCAAATTGAACAGACGAATTAAAGAAATCGAAAACTCTACTCAGCAATTTCCCTTTTCACATCCTCATTACTGGGCTGCTTTTATTTGCCACGGTTTACGATGAGAAAATAATAATATTGGGACGATTACTCGCCCTGTTCATCAACCTGATTAACATCTGGTAAGAATTTAGAATTCAAAGTTTGGTCTAAAGTGTAAGGACAGATTTCTGGAAAAACATTTTCACCCAACTCAGTTTCTCGAATCGCTAAAGCCAAACCTAGTTCATAAACACTGAAGAAAACTTCATCGAGATAGGGTTTCAAACTAGGGCTATCTTGCAGAAGCAGCTTAATTTGAACACGTTGCTCTCGAATTGTACCCAACCAGCTATTGCTACGTTTTTCAGGTTGAAATTGCCATTTTAGTAGATGTCCTAGCAATACTCCCAGCCGATTTCGCAATTCTTGCCGTTCTCTTCTGCCCAAAGTTTCAATTTCTTCAATCAGGTTAAGTGTATCTAATTGTTCCCACTGTTGAGTTTTGAGCAAGCTAACCTGCTTTTGCGTCCAATCATAGAAATCTTTTTCATATAGGTGAGATGTGTACATTTTTTCCACTTTATTTACACCTATTTACTTACCTACCCCTGCGGTAACGCTTGCACCAAAATCTAAAATCCAAAATCTAAAAATAAATATTGGGTTTAGCGATGCCTACGGTAGCAAGCTACGCCAAACCCAACCTCAAATAATCTAAAATCTCAGAACTAATTCGCTACCTCAGCCACCTCAATGACTCGCCCTTCATAGTCCTTGACTAAAAAGTTTAGGGGTTTTTGGTTACGAATCTTCAATTTCAAACCGCGCATTTCGACTCGCATTAAAATCATTTCCAGGCAGTCATGGTCAAAACAAACGTGGCGTTGCTGATTTTTGCTACCTAAACTTGCACCAGTAATGACGTGTAGCTGGGTGTTCTTCTTCAATTGATACCACAACCCATCGTTAGCATTATTCATCATTTTGCTAGACAAGCTCGGCCCAGTAGACATATATAACGGATCGATGCCAGTTGCGCCTATAGTTTGTTCGTAGTTGTAGTAGTAATGCAATGGCACCTCAGCTGCTGGCAAATCTAGCAGCCCTTCATACAATTGTCGGGCAATCTCCAAATCTGACACCATTACAGTGTGTACTTTTGGGGCACTAGTGAGAAACATCCACATAGCACCAGCGTAAGCTGCTAGCAGCATCACCATAATGCCTTGGGTGGAGAACAGGCTATCTAAGGGCAGGGAAGGCAGAAAGGAGCCTAAAGTAAGGGGACTGAGCAGGAACGATACCACACTAACTTCTATAACCATGAACAAATAAGGATTCTTTAAGAGAGTTGATTTTATGATTGTCGATTAAGACTAAAATTAAGTCCTTGTTTCTAGTTTATCAATACTCAAGTAGTCTGAGTCTCATCTACAAACTGAGCAACACCAAGATATTATGCGATTAACTAGGCGAGTGCAATTCCCAAAACTATTTTAACAACTATCAACTCCAAGGCTTGTGCAAATTCCTCATTTTCCCGAAGCTAATCACCCGCTGGTGAAGTCGCTGTTCCATCACAGTGACCATGAACTACTGACTCTGTTTCAACGCTATCCAGATGCCGGAAAGTACTTTACGGTGATTTTTTGTCGCTATAGCCCCATAGTCTACACCTTAATTCGGCATTCGGCGCGATCGCCTGTGCAGGCAGATTATCTGTTTGCCCTTACCTGGCGACATATTTATTACGAACTCGGTGGACTAAAGTTAATTGACTCTGAATCAGGTGAGGAAGCTTTGACCATGCAGAATTGGTTAATTAATATGACAGCTTTCTGTATAAATGAGATTAAACTACCACCCACAGAAGCAATTCATTATTCTCTGCAAGCGACTTCACCGCCGCTATGGTGCTATGTAGAACAGGCATTAGACCAACTACCACCAGTTTTACGATTAATCGTGTTAATGGCTCAAACTTTCCACTGGAGTGAAACTAGAATCGCTGCTTATCTACAAGCTGAAGGAGAAGCGATCGCTCCTAATGAAGTAGCCAATTTTCTCCAAGAAGGCTATCGTATGCTAGAGGACAAATTGCCCATAGATATCCGCACCATATACTTTGGGGAAGATTTAGCTCAATCAAAACTTAAGTAGAAATGCGTATATTAATTGTCTTCTATTTAAAACTTAAAACTTCTTCTTAGACCTTCTACTTAAACCCGCAACTTTACGGGTAATTTTTATGAAACAACGGCTTGTATCTCCCTGGCAAAAGGTAGGCTTAATTTGTGTAGGTGCGATTTCTTGTCCGCAGGTACTTTTACACAGCTTTTTACTGTTTGCTTTTTTGCTGAGTCCTGTAGCGGGTGCGGTTGATATTTCCGAACAACTCCATCGCCCTTTAAATAATTCTGTTGGGCGACAATCAAGAGATGAAGCAGACGGTTTGCTGCGTATTGCTGAACAAGAATACGCTTCAGGACATGCCGACAAAACAATTACGTCTTGTTTGCGGGCATTAGAACTATATCATTCCATTGACGACCTGAAAGCACAAGGTCTGACGTACAATTTGCTTGCTAAGGCTTATGTGCAGCTTGGTAGTTCAAAAGAGGCAGAAGATGCTTTCAGAAGAGGATTAGCGATCGCTCGTGATACTAAAGACTTCCAATCTCAGATTTTTGTGCTGAATAATATTGGTACATTTCTACTGCAACAAGGCGAATCTGCTGCTGCTGGTAAAATAGTTGAAGATGCACTCGCGATTGCTCACGGGGTCAAAAATATTGAAGGTGAAGGACTGTCTTTGAGTAATTTGGGTTTAGTAAGTGCCAGGTTGGGAGATTATAACAAGGCGATTAAACTGTACGAAAATGCTTTAACTTTCCGCCGTCAGACTGGCGATGCCATCGGTGAAGTAAATACCTTGAATAATTTAGGAGATGCTTATTTAGCATCTGGAAATTATCAAGATACCATTGCTACTTATGGTGAAGCAATGCAGACAGCTAAAACCAATCGCGATCGCCCTAATCAATTACGGGCAATTGACGGTTTAGTTAAGGCTCACACTGCTGTAGGACGTTACGAACGCTCCTTTGACTTACTAGAGCAGCGTTTAGCACTCGCTAAAGAATTACAAAATTTAGGCGAAGAATTAAAATCTTTTGAATCTTATGCCCAGTTATATAACCAACAAGGTAATTATTTAACTGCCCGCAATTTTTACGAAAGGGCAATTCTACTGGCGCGAACATTGCAAGACAGCAAGCAAGAAGTGCAATTGCTAGATCAGTTAACTAAAATGCTTCAGCGAAAGTAGTTAAAAGGGCGGTTGTAAACCACGTCTACACAGGCAAAATCGACCTACGTGGATTCTAAAAGCTTGATTTTATCTTACCCCAGGTCGGTGTAGCTCTTATTTATGTAGCCGTGAATGACCTTCGCCCTAATTCTAAATTAATTAATTCAAGAACACTGAACCATTTCGTTCAATTCTCATAGTACTTCTACCCTGTGTTGCATTGGTGGCTTCTTTAAATGTAACTTCCAAATTTCCTGGCTCTGAAGCAGCTTGTGGAGTCACTATTAACTGTCCGCCATCTTGTCGTTCAAATGTCACCGTTACTGGTGCTTTTAGACGTTGCAGTGTTACATCTGACTTACCTTGTAGCGATCGCGGTGCCGTATCGCCAATCACTTGGAAAGTTATATTAGCTGCAGTATTATTAACTAACTTGATATTAACCGTACCATTAGTAATTGCGATCGTCGCAGTGGGGGTTTGCCGTGGTTCTACCAGTGGTTGTTGGTCAGTAGAAACCGTAGGTGGTGAAGGCTGTTGAGTTCGATCGCCAGGAATTGGGCGTACTGGTCTAGCACCTGGTTGTGGTGGTACGGGAGACACTTGCCCTTCAGCCGGAGGAACTGGTTGTGGTGGTGTGACACCTGATTCTGGCGATCCGGGAGCTTGAGAGCGGTTGTAGGGTGGTTCGCTAAAAATGCTGGGACTTGGGTTTAGTGTTGAAGAAGCAGCTCCTGGCTGTTTAACATTGGGAGTAGATTCTTGTGCGAAAGCTTGAGGAATTGCTGGCAGACTAATCAGCAAGCCCCCACAAAGAGCGCCAAATAACTTGCTAGACTTGCGGAAATTTTGAAACTTCATATTTTTTCTTAACTCCTAAAAAAACTTCAACTTTTTTTTATTACAAAAATTTCTCCAACCGGAAATTAAATTAGGTTTTATCGTTCGTTGAGTATATCTAAATATTTAACAAATGACTCAATTTATCGCATCTAGCTAAGGATACGGAAATCATATAAAAAAATGAAAATATTTCATTCTCAAGATTGAAAGTCTTAATCATTGTCATTAAACACATTTGTATAGTAGTCAGATTCAATATACTGCTAAAAAATTAATTTTCTCGCTAATAAATAAAGTTAATTTGAATGGGCTAAAATCTTACATCTATCACAGGAAAGAAAAATTTATTAGCGAATTAAGACTCAAGAGTTATTGGTAAAGTGATAGTAAAGGTAGTGCCAATGCCTTGGCTACTTTCAACTTGAATATGACCGTGATGATGTTCGACAATAGCTTGAGCGATCGCTAATCCCAATCCTGAACTAGTAGCGCTGGCTGTCGCTGTATTCCCCGTCCTATGAGTACGTGCCGGATCTACTCGATAAAAACGGTCAAACAAGCGTGGTAGCGCTTCGGCTGGAATTCCAACTCCGGTATCACTCACCTTAACTTGCAACTGGGCACTGGTGTTACGTAGTCCAGAAACACGATTTATTCCTTCTATCCGCGCCAATTCCACTTTCACTCGTCCACCTGCTGGAGTGTAATGCAAAGCGTTAGCAATTAAATTTGTGAACAGCCGCACCAATTGATCCCAATTACCTACAAGAGTAAACCAATTTTCCAGTAATTCAGGGCTAGTTTCAGAGGCAGGAGGGTCAACTAAGTCTAGAGAAAGGGTGATTTCTTTCTCAGGGACTAACAATTGTTGTTCTTCAACCACCTCTATTAGCAAAGCATCTAGTGGACTAGGTGAAAAAGTATCTTTGCTAATACCACTATCCTGTCGTGCTAGGAAGAGTAAATCATTGACTAACTTCCCCAAACGCTGCGTTAACCGTTCCACCACCTTTAACTGTTGTCGATATTGCAAAGAAGTAGTCGTTTCTGTCTCTGCTAAATCCAAGTCAGCAAGTGCAACTTGCACATTAGTTTGAATCAAAGTGATAGGACTTCTAAGTTCGTGGGAAGCATCAGCAGTGAATTGTTTAAGACGTTGATAAGACTCACCCACCGGTTCCATCGCTTTACCCGAAAGAAACCAACCACTTGCGCCTACGGAAAGCACCATTAACCCAATACCTAATGCCAAATCAAAAATTAACTGACGACTAGGTTTAGTAACTTCAAACCAGGGGTGACTAACACGCAGATATCCTAATACTTGTCGTCTCACTTCTACGCGTTGGGTGACTTGTCGTAATAAGAGTGGGGAGTTAGGAATTTTAAATTTTAAATTTTCACTCTCTCCCTTGACTACGCGCACAGTTTCACCAGTGCGATTGACACGAATGGGAATATTTAAGGGTTCAGATAGCGTTGACCAAAGTAATTTACCAGTTGGACTAAACCATTCTAGGTCGATGTGGTCATCTTCTACAGTGTCGGTATTGTCACCAAAACTGGCTTCTACATTAATGCGAAATTTATCTGCATCAGTATTAATTGGCTCAAATATGAGTGTAGATGCACAACCAGTGGTTGTCAGGCAACGCTCCACTATTTCCACTACATGGTTAAGGGTGTCATCAATCCGCTCAATCAGGGTAGTACGAAAGTATAAATAAACGCCACTGGCAAACAGTAGTAGTAATACAGCAGTGACGGCAGTGTACCAAATTGCAAGACGGCGGCGAGTAGCTTGAAACATATTTTCACCTACTTTTTTTGACTGAATTTCATCAAATTACGTGTTAAGAATAATTTTAAAATGCTTTTGATTATCAACAATTTTGTTAAAGATAATACTGGTTCGATTTTTTGCGATCGCATCAAATTTTAGCGCTCAAAAAAATATTACTTTCTCTGCAAAAATCATATAAATATAACTTTGATTCCATTTGCTGAGGGGTTAAATAAAAAATTTAATCTTTGTATATGGTGAGTTTCTACGCGTCTTATGCAACAAAAGGTAAGGGCTTTTAAAACCTAGTTTTTAGCCAGAAGCTAGAAATGCTGCTCATTGGGCTGACAGCAACCCAATCAGCAGCATCCCAGTCTGAGGCTGCGAAAGAGGCAATCTTTCAAAGCTTTGTCTAGACTAGTTTTTAAGTTAAGTTGACACCAATGGGCAGCGCCGTGCCCCTACGGGTGTACCTCACGCAAACGAGAAGCGCTATATCTTCTCTACGAGACGCTGTAAGAACGAATAGTGCATTAGCTAGGAACGAGCATCTGTAGAAACATTATTACGAATTACAAATGATATTAAACCTCTACCAAAACGGCCTCCCGCAGCTTGCCAATCACATCACTCAGATTACCCGTATTCAGGCGGTAACTCAGAGGATGGGCAATCAACCGCGCCGTACTTTGATACAGACTAGCAATTTCAATCAAACCATTTTCGCGCAAAGTTCGCCCTGTAGAAACCAAATCTACGATCGCTTCTGACATTCCAGTAATTGGGCCTAGCTCTACTGAACCATACAATGGCACTATTTCCACAGGTAAATCCAGACTATGGAAATATTCACGAGCGCAATTCACATACTTTGAAGCAACTCTACCATGGGGTGGTAAATCTAAAGGCGATCGGTAAGAACTTGATGCTTTTACCGCCACCGACATGCGACAATGCCCAAACTGTAAATCTACCAAGTGGGCAACTTGCGGTTGCTTCTCCCGCAACACATCGTAACCAACAACCCCTAGTTGTGCCTGACCATATTCTACATAAACAGGCACATCTTGCGCCCGCACCAGTAAAGCTTTTGCAAGTCCCTTAGTGTCAGGAATTTGAAGTTGGCGAGTTCCTGAATCTAAAAAAGCACTAAAATCTAATCCGACAGCTTGTAGCAAGCGGATGCTATTTTTAAGTAGTTCCCCTTTTGGCAATGCAACAGTCAGCATTTTTTGTATTGGTATCCTTATCTTGGCAGTTGAATAATATTCAGAATATCTCTATATGCTTACCACAAGCAGCATGAGAATTTTATTAGTTGATGATGAAGTTGAACTAACTCAACCCTTGAGCCGCTTGTTAACTCGTGAGGGTTACGCTGTAGATGCCGTTTATGATGGGACATCTGGCAGCGAACTTGCACAAGTAGGCAGTTATGACCTACTTATTTTAGATTGGATGCTGCCAGGAAAAACGGGGTTAGAGATTTGTCAGGAATTGCGACGCCAAAGCAAAACCACTCCCGTTCTATTTCTTACAGCTAAAGATACTCTCGATGACCGCGTACAAGGTTTAGATGCTGGTGCTGATGACTATTTGGTTAAACCTTTTGAACTGCGGGAGTTATTAGCAAGAGTCCGTGCTTTATTGCGTCGTTCCGGTACTCAAATTTATGAAACTACTACCGGACGTTTAACCGTTGCTGATTTAGAACTCGATTGTGAAAATCAAGTAGCCTATCGCCAAGGACGAATAATTGAGCTATCGCAAAAAGAAAGCCAGTTGTTGCAATACTTTATGGAACACACTGGACAACTTCTGACTCATGCCCAGATTATGCAAAATTTGTGGCAAGAGTCAGAACAACCCAGTAGTAATGTGATTGCGGCATTAATTCGTTTGCTGCGACGTAAGATTGAGGTGGGTAAAGAAACTACGCTGATTCACACAGTCTACGGCAAAGGCTATCGTTTCGGTGCTTCCTCGGTGGAGTCAGTTTAGCCACCTGCTTTCACTTGGCGATGCTGGTTTTAATTACCTGGATTTTACAGTAATTAACGCACAAGCATCAAAAGGAGAATGGCTATATTTTGCCGTTGATTAATAAGTTTTACTTAAGCTGTGGTAACGACAACATAAGCATTTGCCACAAATAGATAAGCATTGGTAAGGAAACAGGTTCTGTTGGTAATGAACGCATAAGTTGTCGTTACTAACGGATAAGCATTGGTAACGAAACAGGTTCTGTTGGTAACGAACGCATAAGTTGTGGTAGGAACAATAACTTCATTCCTAATGATGCGTCCATACAGCATCACCAATGTTTTCAACGATTTTCTCTAGTGGCTTAGTCAACAGTATAGTGGCGATCGCACTCACAACAGCCGTCAGCGTCACAGGTTCCATAAATTCACTACAAACTTACAGCAGTTTTCATTTAATTGAACCACATCGTAAACCTGGTAAAATCAGCAAATTTCAGCTTGTAGTATTAAAATTTGCTCAAAAATTGATTAATTTGAAGTTGCAGTTTTTCTCGTAATTGTTGTGCCTGTTGATAAGCTGCTGCACGCCCTTTCTTTGAGTGGTTATCCAATCCTGCTGGTTGCAAAGGGCTAATAAAGTAACGCAGACGAGTTTTAATTGCCCAAACTCCCATTGAGGGAAACAGAAGTAAGGCAAACATCAAAGGCGACAAAGGTAAGAATGGTAGTTTGACTAGTCGTTGCAATTTGGTGAAATTAATAGCCCAAGGATGTAGAAATTCACTGCCGATGCAAACTACTGGTAGAATGGGAATATGATAGCGATCGCTCAACTGAATAAAACTCACATCAAACTTTTCTAGTTGATAGCGTCTTCTCCAACCTTTCAAAGGTCCGCGAATACCTTCGGGTGCATATAAAAGAATTTTACCTTGAGCGAGCGCGCCCTCAAAATCATCTAATTCGGCTCGCACACCACCTAAAACCTGCGACCATTGAGGTGGTAGCCACCAAATCACCCAAGGATGCTCAAATAATACTGGATTTGCTATGGGTTGTACTACCCATCCTTTGGCTTCACTTAATAAATAAGCCAAGGTTAAAAAGTCCCAAGGAAAACACATCCCGGCATGATTCATGGCTACAATCAATGGCCCTGTTGACGGCAAGTTTTCAACTTGTTGCAATTCTCCCCGAAAATAGTATTTAACGATAGGGGCCAGAATTTCTTGGCGAAAAGCTTGTTGATATTTAGGCTCGAATTCACCAACTTCTTTTCGGGGTGAACGAAAACCCAGACGCAACCAGCGACTCAGCAACGCTAGATAAAATCCACCAGGAATTAAAAATAATCCATATTCTAGCCAATTCCAACCATCTTGGTCTGTGTGATAGTGCTGCCAATGGCGGTTGAATAAAATTAGCCACCCTGGAGGATACCAAAGACAAAACCAATCAAACCAGTTAAATATATAGTTTTCACCTGGTGCATTTTCCTGTTGACTGTTTAATAAGTTTTCGGAGTGTTGATTAATCAAAACAGTTAAAGATTAGGATTAGGCAAAACTTTTATTAAGAGTGGATCTTCAGGAGGCAGGAGGAACCGATGTTTTTAAACATGGGATTGTAGCAAAAACGCTTTGTATCTTGCGGCACTTTCCGCGACGCTCTATGACTCGCTAACACTACGCTATCGATACAATTCTTTTTTTTGACTGGTTAATGACCCAAAACTAAAGTTTTTACTTCTGTCTGGTTGTTAAGCGTAGTCGAAACACTGCCTTCTGCTCCCGCCTTTCTTTTTAACTTGCTAGTTTTGTGACTGGCATCTTACCATAGAAGTAAAAGCAACTACATATTTTGGAATCTATTTGAAATTTAGTTGCTAAAATAGCGATGATTTAAAAGCTTTTATCAAATCCAAAATGAACTTCTATATAGATACTTTATATATAATAAATTAATTTCGATATGAATCATACAAGTATGACACACTACTAATTTTTTGGCTGTGTGCGATTGCTGATAATAATTAATTAACTTGCCTTAAATAATACTATTGTGGCATTGCAGATAGAACAAAACTTAATGTTTATTTGAGATATACCTTCGTAAGCGTTCAGTAATCCGTGAACATTGATAACTGAATATTGATGTTTCACCAAAAGATGAAATTGATAACGACTAATGATTATTTAAATTCTTCCTCAAGCTGGAGACGAATGGCGAGACATCTGTCCTACTCTTGCTACTATGGAACTAGGAAAGCCACTCAAAATTTCAGATTTAATCCGTCAACTTCGGCAGCAACTCCATCTCTCTCAAGAAAAGTTTGCAGTCAAGTTAGGAGTTTCCCTACGAACAATCAATCGCTGGGAGAACGGAGCTACAGTGCCTTCACAGATGGCACTAAAGCTGATTGAAGAAATGTTAGAGAAGATGGGCGAAGCAGGCAAAAGATTAGTAAACGAGTATCTCCCAAAATCGGAGCAAGGGGAGGACTCTTAAAATGACGGTGAAAGTACCTGAAAAAATTTTGATGATGCGTTCTCGGTTCATAGCTTTTAGTGTGATGATTCTGGCAGTCATGGCGGCACTGCTGTTGACAAAAGTGTTACTGCCAGTTTTTGATCCGAGCGTATTTACATTATTTTATGCTGCTGTGGCAGTCAGCGCTTGGTATGGTGGTATGAGACTTGGAGTGCTAGCGATCGCTTTATCTGTGACAACTGCGCTCTATTTTTTGATCGATCCAGTCTACTCCTTCGATTTCCTCAGCCTCAAAGTCCTGGTACGATTAACTACGTTCTCATTAGTATCCTTCTTAATTACTGCGCTCTCTTCAGAGTTGCGAACTGCTAGACGCAAGGCAGAGACAAGCCTCAAGTTGTTGCAAAATAGCGAAATGCGGTTTAGGCAACTGGCTGAATCCAACATCATTGGGGTAATCGTAACTGATTTCAACAACGACTTGATCATCGAAGCCAATGATGCTTTTCTGAAGATGATTGGCTATACGCGAGAAGATTTCTCCGCTAACCAAATAAACTGGCGCGAGATGACCCCACCTGAGTATCTTCTTTTGAGTGAACGTTCAGTGGAAGAAGTGAAAACTACTGGAGCATGTAAGCCTTTTGAGAAAGAATACATTCGTAAAGATGGCGATCGCATTCCTGTTCTGCTCGGTTCTGTGATGCTGGGAAATACTCAAGAAACGGTCATTGCCTTTGTTGTTGATTTGAGCGAACAGCAAGCTGCGCTATGCGAACGCAAACAAGTAGAACAAATTTTGCGGGAGAAAGAGGAGCGTCTGAGATTAGCTAACGAGCGGTTTGAGTTAGCAGCATCTGCGGTAAACTGTCTGATTTATGACTGGAATATAGAACAGGATAGCGTTGAAAGAACTGATGGCTTAACCCGAATTTTGGGCTATTCCCTCGCAGAAGCTGAACCAACTGGTAATTGGTGGTGTGAGCTTGTGCATCCACAAGATTTGCCAAGTGTACAAGAGGCAATACTTGCTTTGGTAAATAGCGATCGCTATGCTGCCGAGTACCGAATTCGCAACCAAAACAATCAGTACATCTATGTGTTAGATCAGGGGATAGTGGCGCAACGGGATGCTGATGGAAATCCGGTACGTTTAGTTGGTAGCACTACAGATATCAGCAAACGCAAACAGGCAGAGAAGGCAGTCCAAGCAAGTGAGGAGCGGCTCAGGAGTTTTGTGAAAGCAAATATAGTTGGCATTCTGTTTGGTGATGTGAATGGTAGCATCACCGAAGCCAATGACGAGTTTTTGCGAATTGTCGGCTATACCCAAGAGGATATCCAAGCAGGTAGATTACGGTGGGCTGATATCACCCCATCTGAGTACCAATATTTAGACGAACTGGCTATTGCCGAGGCAACAGCAAAGGGAACCTGTACTCCTTACGAGAAGGAATTTATTCGCAAAGATGGTTCCAGCGTACCAGTTGTAGTCGGCTACTCCCTTTTAGGAGAATCTCGGCACAAATCAGTTGCATTTATTCTCGATATTAGCGATCTCAAACAAGCTAAAAAAGCGCTGAGTCAGAGTCAAGAGCAATTTCAAGCTTTTATGGATAATATTCCCGCCGCCGCATGGATTACAAATGCACACGGACGTGTACTTTACCTCAGTCCAACTTATTTCAGCACATTCGATGTGTCAATAAATAAAGCGATCAATAAAAACATTTTTGACCTATACCCAGTCCAAATTGCTCAACCTCTCCTAGATAACATTAGAATAGTTGCCGAGAGGAATCAGGTTGTTCAAACGATTGAGTCTACCCCACGCACAGATGGCACCCTTGGCGAATTTTTGGTCTATAAGTTTCCCATTGCCGATGCGTCTGGTCAACGCCTGGTAGGAGGGGTTGCAATTGACATTACCGAACGCGAACGCGCCCTTCGTGAACGCCAGCTTGCAGAACAAGCCTTACAAGAACGCAGTGAAAGACTTAAACTCCTCTTGGAAACTACCAGTGATTTGCTTTCAACCGAGCGCCCCTTGGATTTAATGAACAGCTTGTTTAGCAAACTCTCGGCGCAAATGGATTTGCATTGTTACTTTCACTATTTAATCGATACACACGAAAATAAGCAGAAACTTCGGTTAGTAGCTTGGAACGGCATTACTGATGAAGTATTTCAAGCAATTGAATACATGGAATTTAATGAAGGGATATGCGGACTAGTGGTGCAAGAACGCCGTCAAATCGTCGTCAATAATGTGCCGCACTCTACCCATCCCCATACCCACATCCTCCATGCTTTAGGAATTACAGCATATACAGGTCAACCGTTAATTGCTCAGGGAAAGCTGCTTGGTGTCCTCTCTTTTGCCAGTCGCACCCGTACCTATTTCACTTCTGGGGAAATAGCTCTATTACAAGCAACTTCCGATCAGGTAGCGGTTGCTCTGGAACGCGCTCAGTTAATGGCTTCGTTACAGCGACGGAAAGAAGAATTAATCCAAGCTAACCGGATCAAAGATGAGTTTTTGGCGGTGCTTTCCCACGAACTTCGCACGCCGCTAAATCCGATCTTGGGATGGTCAAAGTTACTGCAAACGAAAAAGTATGATCAAGCAACTACTACTCGCGCTCTCGAAACCATTGAGCGCAATGCCAAGCTTCAAACCCAATTAATCGAAGATTTACTGGATGTCTCTCGCATTCTGCAAGGTAAGCTGAGTCTGAATATTGCTCCTGTGAATCTAGAAACTGCGATCGCCGCAGCAATAGAAACTGTACGTCTAGCTGCTGAAGCCAAATCTATCAATTTGCGATTTACGATTTTAGACTTCGGCGTGAGCGCTCAGTCGAACAATTTTGGATTAGAAAATTCTCAAATAAATTTAGACTCTATCGATTTTCATAAGCAACCTAACAATTTAAAATGCCAAACTTCAAATTCTAAATTTTTAGTCACAGGTGATTCCAGTCGCTTGCAGCAAGTTATCTGGAATCTACTTTCCAATGCTATTAAGTTTACACCCCAAGGTGGAGAGATAGAAATCAGTTTAGAGTCTGTTGGTTCTCAGGTTCAGTTGCGAGTCAGTGATACAGGTAAGGGAATTAGCCCTGACTTTTTACCATTTGTCTTTGACTACTTTCGACAAGCTGATGGGGCAACTACTAGAAAATTCGGCGGACTGGGCTTAGGATTAGCTATTGTTCGTCACATTGTCGAGCTACATGGCGGCACAGTTAAGGCAGAAAGTTTGGGTGAAGAACAGGGAGCAACCTTTACAGTCATGCTACCGCTGATCCAGGTCGATCTAAATAGCCATCAGATTGCCTCTCAAGCTGATGATTTGCCCAATTTCAATGGGTTGAAAGTTCTGCTTGTAGATGATGAGCGGGATACGCGAGAGTTAATTGCTTTCATTTTGGAGCAATCTGGTGCGGTAGTAATCCAGGCTGCATCTGCGATCGAAGCACTACGAATTATGCCTCAGTTTCAGCCAAATCTGCTGTTAAGCGACATTGGAATGCCGGAAGTAGACGGGTATATGCTGATTCGTCAAATTAGAGCTATGTCACCAGAACTTGGAGGAAAAATTCCTGCGATCGCCCTTACAGCTTATGCTGGTGAGGTTGATTATCAACAGGCAATTGCCGCCGGATTTGGGCAGCATATCACCAAACCAGTGGAGCCAGCTAAATTACTTCGAGCGATCGCTAACCTAATTTATAAGTTGTAGCAATTGTTAATTGAGAGACTTAATTAATGTTCCTATTTTTGCTCTATCAAAGTCACCATAAGCGGCTTTTGCCTCTGGTGATACTTTGCAGACAAGGAGAATAACCAATATCCTAATCCCCATCTTCTGCTTTCCAGGCGTTCGGCTTTGCCGTCTTGAAGGGAATCGCTTTCCTGGGTTGAGGATTGGGTAGTTTCAGAGTAATTAATGCTGCTGCTAGTACAAAGAACATGGATGTCCATAGACAACCCACTAGCCCGAAAAACTGATATATCAAACCTGACAAAACAGTGCCAGCTAATCGACCACCTGAGTTTGCCATATAATAAAATCCTACATTCAGCGCTACTTTGTCATCATCAGTAAAGGCCAACACTAAATAAGAGTGAACTGCTGAGTTGAAGGCAAACACAACGCCAAAAATCACTAGTCCGCCAACGATCGCAATATTTGCAGGTATACCTATTTGGAGAGCCAGAGCGATCGCAGCTGGAACTACTGTTAGAGTAAATGTCCAAAACTGGATGGTTTTGGATTGCGGTGGACGACCAGAACCAAATCGCTGAATCAGTGTCGGTGCTAAGAACTGAATAACGCCATAGCCAATTACCCAATAAGCTAAGAATCCACCAACCTGATAGAACGACCAACCCAAAGTTCCACGCAAGAATACTGGCAATCCTATAACAAACCACACATCCCTAGAGTCAAAGAGAAAAAATCTGTAATCCGATGCCACTATAAAGCGTTACCTTCAATCCGAACTGAGAAGCAATCCAACCGCCTAAAAAGTTTGTGACGACTCCGAAGACCTCGTAGAACAGGAATAGAAAGGCAATTTGTATTGGTGTATAGCCAATTTGGTTGAAATATAGCAACACCAGCATTCGCAAAGCACCATCGGTAAGGGTGAAACCCCAGTAGGCGAGGGTGACTAGAATATAGTTCTTGAAATTGGCACTATGAGCTATACTAGAAGCCATTAGGGAAGAGAGATTTAAACGCAGAGTTAGCGCCGAGGCACGCAAAGTATTTCATGCCTTCAGATTCAAAGCCACTTTACGGGCGAGTTCAACCATTCGGTTGGTATAGCCCCATTCGTTGTCATACCAAGCAAGTATTTTCACTTGCGTCTCGTACGATATAAAAGAGCTAATTTTTTTGCCATTGCGTTCATTGACTTCACCGTTATCAGTAATTTTGAAAGTATGTTTATATCATTTCAAAAAAAATTGATGTATCAATACCAAGCATAGCACTATATGTAAAAATTCATCAAAAAAATTGATGTATAGCAATTCTCTTTTGTGGGCAATAGTTTAAAGGGACGTACAGATGTACGCCCCTACTGTATTCCACCAATTTAAAAATATCTATAGGACTTACGAAAAAAACCTTTCTAACTCTTATTCCTCTGTGTTCTCCGAGTCTTCTCTGGTTTGATTTTCCATGACTTGTGCGTAAGTCCTAATCCATATTTATACGTCAACCAGTCAGATAATTGCGCAAGGATAGATAAACTTATTCCTAATCGCAGCAGAGACGCGCAGATGAAATTACCTGATTCTGGGTAAAATCTGCCAAATATTTCTCTAAAATGCTGAATTGGGTCAAATTCAAACTGTAATAAATCCAACGTCCTTCCTGACGGGAGTTAACTAAGGCAGCTTCCTTGAGGGTTTTGAGGTGAAAAGATAGTTTCGACTGACTTACCCCCAAGAACTGGCACAAATCACACACACATAATTCTCGCTTTCGTAGTAGTTCCAGCACACTAATCCTGAGTGGGTCGGAAAGAGCATGAAAGCCAGCAGCAATTAAATGAGGAATAGTAGCAGCGGAGGAAGTTGACATCAATGACATTGATATTATAAAAATATGCTATCTGTCTCTATTGTGAACTAAAAACTATATGCTTATATTATCTCACGATAAATCTGATATACACTGTTCCTCTTCTCAACACAACAGCCAAATCCTGTATTGTTTTTACTCGCCCTATCTTCAGTAAATACAACGCTTGAATACGTTCTTTTCCTAATGCTGTTTTTTGTTTTCTCCGCAGATCATGCAATTTCTCTGCTGACTCAAATATTTCTACTTTGGTGACTCCAGCCATTTTCGCTCATTCATATTTATTCCTTAATTATGTCTATGCATTTTTTTCGTGAATTGGTATTAGTTAGAACTCACTAAAAGCCTTACCACAAGAAGGAAGGTTTCAAGGATTTTTAAGCGGTTTTTGAGCTTATTACATTACCCAACAAGTCTAATAAACAAAAAGCTCCAAGCTGTGAAATGAGCTTGGAGCTTTTGATTTAGAGAATGAAACCTGGCATCGAGCTATTTTTGCGTAGGGCAACCCCTAAACTATCGTGGCCGCAGCAGCGTTTC
>NZ_JBALEF010000033.1:0-55948 GCF_036918245.1 Nostoc sp. | reverse complement strand
TCTTTTTATCCCATTCTTACGGATGTTTTTAGAGCCACAGTCAGGACAATTCATGTTTTAGCACCCTATGTTCATACCCTATTATGCAACGCCAAATTATCTAGTTCAGAGGCGGTAAGGTCGCGCCATTGTCCCAATTGTAGGTCATCTAATTGTAGGTGAGCTATACTAACCCTGACCAGTCGCAAAGTCGGAAACCCGACAGCCGCAGTCATACGACGTACTTGGCGGTTTTTTCCCTCTGTCAAAGTCATTTCCAGCCAAGCTGTCGGTACATTTTTGCGAAATCTAATTGGTGGGGTGCGTTCGGGTAACTGTGGTTCTTCTGGTAATAGCTTAACTTCTGCTGGTTGAGTGCGGTAATCTTGAATTTCCACACCTGTTTGCAACCTTTTGATAGCTTCTGCATCTGGAATTCGCTCTACCTGTACCCAGTAAGTACGTTTATGACCAAAACGCGGATGGGCGAGGCGATGTTGCAATTGTCCATCGTTCGTTAACAGCAGTAATCCTTCACTATCCCAGTCTAAGCGTCCCACAGGATACACATCAGACACATCAATATAATCTTTTAAGGTGCTATGTGTGGGGGCATCTTTTGTAAACTGACTGAGAACGCCATAGGGTTTGTAAAAAATAATATATCGGTAATGATTAGTCATTTGTCATTGGTCATTTGTCATTGGTCATTGATCGAATGGCACTAAGAAAAGCGGAAACGCTTATCAATTAAGCAGTTTGTAATTGTTTACGTAATTCATGCCGTTCCTATTTTTGAAACATCTCTCCTTGATGCCCCATAAATTTCGCTGCGTCTGTAAATCACAGTTAGCGATCGCCTGACTCTCACTCATATTATGTGCGCTTAAAGACTTATCATTAAGACCTCAGAGGGGCGGAGGTGCAGAGGTACGGAGGGGAGGGGTTTTTGTGCTTTCTGCATAACATTCGGGAATTATAACTAATTAGCCGAACACGATATCATCTGATTACTGCTCAATGGCATTAAAAGCTGTAACCCTTATTCCTCATAGCTTAGAGCTTATCTTAGTGCCATTCGGTGCTATATCCCTGACCAATAGTAATCGGTTTATTTCCAGGTACTGTGGCGCTGCTGTGTTCAATTGTCCTCTCCTGTAGAGTGACCGCAGCGCGACCAGGCAGTGTGGTCGCCTGCTAACAACGCACGGCTCTGCATTGGCATCTGTTTGATATATAACTAACTGCATCAATTTTTGTCGCTGTGGTCTGCTATCTTGTAATGCCGTGCGCTAAGAGCGCCCCGCTTCGCTAACGTAGATGCTTGGCCACTTACGTCTAAATACTGGTGATAGCGATAAATCTGCCAAACTGTAGGCGTTACGAGTCAGCAATATTGCATCCGTCAGTTCAAAGGTCACATCATGCGCTCTACCTAAATGCTCATAAGCGGCTTGACGAAATTCTTCAAGTTTGGCAAGTTTCATATTGGCAGGTGAGAGTTTGTGGTTCTTCTCTCATCTACAGGCGTTGGGAGTCTGTGTTAACCGCAGACTGTCCCTCTAAAAATTTTATACTAACGACACGTACACTCCTTTGTTAACGATCGCCTGCTTTTAGTCTAAACTCCAGTTAACCTGAATCCTTACTTAAATAGGAGCTTTCAAAATTTTTTCCAAAATATCAACTGTTTCAAATACAGCCTGGTTATTAAGGGTGTTGAGATTAGCCCGGTAGTGAGAATAGTTTTCTGGTTGAATTAGCTTTTCGACAGCCCGCTCGATATTGTGAAAATTAGAAATTACAATCCCGAGTTCTTTATCCGTTATCCATTCACAAGAGAGTCTTTCCTGACTCATAGTGAAGGGATTGCGTTCTGTAATCACAGGTAACTTCATCGCTGTAGCCTCGGTGAGGCTACCAGGTCCTGGCTTACCAATAAAAAAATCGGCAAGATGCATATAATAAGGAATGTCTTCAGTAAAGGTAGTGACAAACCGCTTCTGAAAACCTTGACTTTGACGGAGTGCTGAAGCTAACTCTTCATTTCGCCCGCAAAGAAAAATGAGTTGGAGCTTGTCTTGAAAACATTCCAGACGTTGGGCAATTTCGAGTATAACCTTAGAGCCATAACCGCCAAACAGAACCAATCCAGTGGGCAAATCTGGATCTAGATCCAAGCGTTGTCTTTCGCTTCGGCGATCAACAGTAATGGGATCGTAGAACCGGGGATTAATGACCAATCCTGATGTGCGGAAGATTCGCTTTTCCTGATGCTCCAACGCGCGCGCTTGTTCGACTGCCTGTTCAGTAGGACAGATTAAGAATTGCTCCTGTGGTTCTATCCAGAAATGAGGAGGAGAATCCGCAAAATCCGTAAGAATAGTGACGAAGGGTGTTGTGGGTATTGCTTTTTGTAAGCTTTCCCTGAGTACTCGGTTATAAAATGGAATGCAGGATACTACTAAATCCGGCTGATTCTTCCGCCAGTGACTTTCAAGCAGAGCTATCAGCTCAGAAGAATTTTGACGAATGTTTGCCTTTGCCAAAGTCCGAAGTAATGGAAATAATGGAATGAGGAATGTCCAGCCTTTTTTTAGTACCAGGTTGTAGATATCATTTCCACTCTTACCAGTCATTCTGTAGAACATATCCGCATGTTCTATATTTTCAATTTCTTCAATATTGACTAGCTTAGGTTGCCAGTTCGGCTGTTGCTTCTTGATGACTTGGGACAAAGCATTTGCAGTGCTGCGGTGTCCACCACCACCACTATAAAAAATCAAATCTATTCTTGTCATCCAGTGACCTCTTCAAAAATGACTTTGGCAAAACCGCCCCACACATCTACATAACGCCCTCTTACTGAATAATTATCTACACAAATTATGCCACTAGTTAATTCTCTAATTCCTTTACGGATAGTATTTCTATCCCATCCCATCATAATAATTATCATTCCTATTTGTTGGTGATTTTATTTTTTGAACTTGCTCTAAGAGTCGAATGGCACTAAGAAAACCGTAAATTCCTGGTATTCCTGGCTTTTGGGTGTAGGTTGTGGGGAATTAAAAAGATGTTGTAGGATGTGACATACTCGCATTCAGTTGTCTTAAACACTACACCCAACACCCTACCCCCAACACCCTGACAAAAGCGAGGTTTCACATGAGTCTTCGCGCCATTCGATCCATTCACTGCTTAATAGCATAAATGTCTGTAATGCTTATGCACTAGAGCTTATAGCTTTTCTTAGTGCCATTCGGTCATTGCTCATTGGGCACTTGTACTGAGTGACTTGCCCTCTTGGTAGTCGTTGGCGCAGCCTCTCGTAGAGAAGGGAGTCGAAGTATTGGGCATTGGTCATTGGGTATAAGAGTTCGATAGTGGATTAACTTTACAGCAAGAAGTGCAAGCAATGAAAGCAATCGGCTGTCACCAAGCAATGAATTTAGATGGTGGTGCATTGAAAGCCTTTGCTGCTAACGGTAAAATTTTAGTTCCCGCCGGACGCTTACTAACTAATGTGATTGTTTGTTGTTTATGATGCTAAGAATCCTGCTCCTGCTGCTTTACAACAATCATGAGTCAGGTTTGAGAAAGGCGATCGCCCCATCATACCTGGTCGTTAAAAGCTTTTTATGGAGATTGCTGGAGTGCGATCGCTTATTTACAGCAGTTTTCATGTATTTGAACCACATCTGTTGTAGGGGCGCAAGGCCTTGCGCCCCTACCGCGTGGTCTATTTACCTGAAAATAGCTGTAACTGGCATTGCTAGAGTATCGATGAAAAAAAGTTTAAAATGCCGCAGCTACGCTCGTTGTAGACATCGCTTTTCTAAACGTCAAGGTATTATCTACTCGAACACCGTGCAGCATACATAAAGTCTGAGGTTTTGCATGAAAGTAGCAGTTTTCAGTACAAAAGCCTACGATCGGCAGTTTTTGTCAGCTGCAAATTCTCCCATCCAACACGAATTAGTGTTTTTTGAACCCCGTTTAAATCGGGATACGGCTATCCTTGCTGCCGGATTTCCGGCGGTTTGTGTATTTGTCCATGACCAGGTTGATGCCCCAACTTTAGAGATTCTCGCCTCAGGGGGAACTCGTCTGGTTGTGCTTCGCTGTGCAGGGTTTAACAATGTAGACTTACAAGCCACAGCAGATTTAGGAATTACTGTTGTGCGTGTTCCCGCCTATTCACCTTATGGGGTAGCAGAACACGCCGTAGGATTGATTTTGAGCTTAAATCGCAAAATTCATCGTGCCTATAACCGTGTCCGAGAAGGCAATTTTTCTTTAGATGGACTGTTGGGATTTAATTTGCACGAGCGCACAGTGGGAATTGTCGGCACTGGCAAAATCGGTCTGATTTTAGGACAGATTATGAAGGGGTTTGGCTGTCACCTACTCGCCTATGACGTTTATCGCAATCCCGAATTGGAGGCGCTAGGTGGAAAGTATGTAGAACTACCTGAGCTATTTGCCAATTCCGATATTATCTCCCTGCATTGCCCCCTGACTCTCGAAACCCATCACTTGATTAACACTGAGGCTATAAAACAGATTAAGCCAGGTGTGATGCTAATTAATACTAGCCGAGGAGCGCTGATTGATACCCAAGCTGTGATTGAGGGATTGAAGTCTGGTAAAATTGGCTATCTTGGTGTAGATGTCTACGAACAAGAATCGGAATTGTTCTTTGAGGATTTGTCTGGGGAAATTATTCAAGATGATATTTTCCAGCGTCTGACAACGTTCCCCAATGTACTCATTACTGGACATCAAGCCTTTTTTACAGCAGAAGCTCTCTACAATATTGCAGAAACAACTTTTGCTAATATTACCGATGTTGAACAGGGTCATTCTTGTGCAAATGAAATTCGCGCCTAAACCTTTAGCAATCTCAAATCCCAAATTGTGTTACCTCATAAATTATTAACACTTTTGCCCCCAGACATCACCAAGATGGTACACTACATCCATGCTAGGGGTGCCTAAATAACCAGGCTGAGATCACACCCTTAACACCTGAGTCTGGGTAATACCAGCGGAGGGAAGCTGTTTATTGAGGAATTACAATATGCGGACTGAATGGGTTGCTAAACGACGTGGGCAGGTTAATGTATCTCAAATGCATTACGCCCGCCAAGGTGTTATCACCGAAGAAATGCACTACGTCGCCAAACGGGAAAATCTCCCGGCCGATCTCATTCGTGAGGAAGTAGCGCGGGGACGAATGATTATCCCCGCTAATATTAATCACACTAATTTAGAGCCGATGGCTATTGGCATCGCCTCTAGATGTAAGGTAAATGCTAATATCGGCGCTTCCCCCAACTCTTCTAATCTTCAAGAAGAAGTTGATAAGCTGAATCTGTCCGTGAAGTATGGCGCTGATACCGTGATGGATTTGTCCACAGGTGGCGGTAACTTGGATGAAATTCGTACCGCAATCATCAAGGCTTCACCTGTTCCCATTGGTACAGTGCCAGTGTACCAAGCTTTAGAAAGCGTCCACGGCACAATCGAGAATCTGACTGCTGATGATTTTCTCCATATCATCGAAAAGCACGCCCAGCAAGGAGTAGACTATCAAACTATCCACGCAGGGATTTTGCTTGAGCATTTGCCTTTGGTGAGAAACCGGCTCACTGGTATTGTCTCTCGCGGCGGCGGGATTTTGGCGCGGTGGATGCTACATCACCACAAACAAAACCCGCTTTATACCCACTTCCAAGACATTATTGAGATTTTTAAAAAGTACGATGTCTCCTTCAGTTTAGGAGATTCCCTACGTCCCGGCTGCACCCATGATGCCTCAGATGAAGCACAATTAGCTGAATTGAAAACCCTCGGACAGCTAACTCGCAAAGCCTGGGAAGATGATGTACAGGTGATGGTGGAAGGGCCTGGACACGTGCCAATGGATCAAATTGAGTTCAACGTCCGTAAGCAGATGGAAGAGTGTTCAGAAGCACCTTTCTATGTTTTGGGGCCATTGGTAACAGACATTGCTCCCGGTTATGACCACATCACTTCAGCTATTGGAGCCGCAATGGCTGGATGGTACGGTACTGCAATGCTGTGTTATGTAACACCTAAAGAACATTTGGGTCTACCAAATGCCGAAGATGTGCGAAATGGGTTGATTGCCTATAAAATAGCAGCTCATGCGGCTGATATTGCTAGACATCGCCCTGGTGCAAGGGATAGAGATGATGAACTTTCCAAGGCGCGTTACAACTTCGATTGGAACCGTCAGTTTGAATTATCACTCGATCCAGAAAGAGCCAAGGAATATCACGATGAAACTCTGCCAGCAGATATTTATAAAACTGCTGAGTTTTGTTCGATGTGTGGGCCTAAGTTCTGCCCAATGCAAACTAAGGTTGATGCTGATGCGCTGACAGAATTAGAGAAGTTCTTGGCGAAAGAGGCTGTGACTCAAAGCTAACAGATTAGACCTCTTGCAAAAGTCGGAAAACCGCTGTAACTGGTATCAACTATAAGTTAAAACTCTTTTAAAACCTCATTCCCAGTCGGAGACTGGGAATGAGACAAAATGGTTTTGCTTCTCTCAAAATATCAGGTTAGGTTTTGCGATCGCACTTTTACTTCCTACAAGAGTAATCCAATTGCTATCGCTCCCCAATCAAAGCTAAATCAGTAATTCTGGTTGGTAATCTATGCGATCACATTTAATCGCGCCTACTTACTTCGGTAAAACCAGGCTTTGACGCACAGCACGCTTGCGGTCGCTTTTACGAATACCTCCAGCCATCTGATACTCATGGCTATTATTACCATATTTATAAGCAATACCACGCAAAATTTTCTCAGAATAGTCTGCCAAATCTTGTTCATTTTCAACGATCTGGGTTAGTAAGACATCAATAGTGGAGAGCGTAGTATTGTATGCTTCTAAAGATTGACGGAGACTTTCGATTTTTTCAGTATAATCTTTGACTGTTAAGCTCTCTCCGACATCGAGAGTTGGACTAATAGATTTAATGCTTGCTAGACGTAGTTCAGCTTTGCCAAGAGTACGTGAATTGCGTTTTGACCTTGCCATAATTAATACTCATTTTCTGAATTCCTGATAACTCTATAGTGGACAATTGTTGAAAAAGTTGTCATACGTGAAATTGTTGATTTTTCTAAAAAAGCCTAAAATTTAAATCCCATACAACATTTTTTGCCAATTGAAACCATATTTATTGTTGAAGCACAGCAGTGCTGTACCTCAAAAGCCTGTTCTATTTAAGGGAAGATGCTGTAACACAAGTCTGTTTCTGATAACGTGAAGGCGGAAGCTGTTACAGGCTGCGCGTAACAGGGAAACGTGAAGGCGGAAGCTGCTACAGGCTGCGCGTAACACGGAAACGTGAAAGCGGAAGCTGCTACAGGCTGCGCGTAACACGGAAACGTGAAGGCGGAAGCTGCTACAGGCTGCGCGAAACACGGAAACGTGAAAGCGGAAGCTCCTACAGACTGCGCGTAACACGGAAACGTCAAGACGAAAGTTCCTACAGGGAAGAATATTTTGATTTTTGCTCAGTAATATGTGGTTATTTAACAGAGCATTAAAAATACCCCACCCTAGCCTTCCCCTTGCTAAGGTTTCCTACTACCCCTATCCCCTCTGCTTTCAACCTGCCTACATGAGCCTGCAAGTTAATTTCGCTCTTTTTCACTTATATGCTTACCCCTTATCTTAGAGATTCTTAGAAGGGATTTATTACACAGTGCGATCGCCCCCTCCCCCCCTACAGCTGCTCCATCTTCACCCCTGCCACTTCCATCATCACCGTAGTAATCGGCACGAGTCGCCCCACAGTGGTGTAATAGCTATTCCCCACTGGTGTTGTAGTCGAGCGCTCCCGAAACCGCCGCATGGTGATGTGAAACCACTCCCGCGTTTTTGGCATCGGCAACCGATACAAAAGCCGCGTATTGACAAAGTAATAAAACAGCCAGTCTGCCTCGGTATAGAGAAAGCAGCCGGGGGTTCCCTTCTCTAGGTTGCTGTGTGTCTCGAAGAACAAGTTACGAGTTTTATTCCACCTATCGCCCTTAATCTCAATTAAGATTTCGCCACTGTGCGTTGTCCAGATGAGGTCAATATCTCTGCGTTGATAGTCTTGGTCATCCTCAACATTAACAACATTAATAGTTTCTGGCTTTGACCACAACCACGCCTCAATGTCAGCAGCAGCTTGTTTAGCTACCTGCACCGCGTCATCCATACTGTAGACGTAGGTCATAGTTTTAGTTCTACCATTAAAATTATTTAGTACAATTGTATTATTGATTGATATAGAAAATTAATTTATGCACCTTCTGTGGTTTCGTCGAGATTTACGTTTGACTGACAATGAAATTGTTGCTTTAGCGTCTGCTAATAATGCTACAGTTTTAGCATTCTTTATCATCGACCCTTGGTTTTATCAATGGGTTGATGTAGGTAAAGCACGGGTGCGGTTTTTGTTTGAGTCTTTAGAGAATCTAGATAGCAATTTACAAAAATTAGGCAGCAAATTAATATTATTTGAAGGTGATTCTGTAAAAATTATACAAGAATTAACTCAACAATTAACACAGCAGGGGCATAGACCAAAACTCTACTTTAATCGTGATGTACAAGTTGAGTATGGTGTTAGTCGAGACAAGGCTATTGTTCATTTTTATCAACAGCTAAATCTTAATTATCACATGGGGTTAAATAATTTTTTACAATTGGAAGATAAACGTGAGCATTGGTATAACGAGTATTACACATACCAAAGACAACCTATTTACCCAAAACCTACTAGTATTAATACTCCGTCACTGTCTCTAAATATTCCCTATCTGACATTTACAGAATTAAAACAAAAGTATTCAGCCTTTTGTCAAACAGAACAGGTATATTTTATTGGTGGAGAAACACAGGCACAAAGTACATTAAATTCATTTCTTAAAAGTAGATTTAATGGCTATCATTGGAAACTTTCACGCCCTTGGTTAGCACAGCAAGGAGCAACATCGCATTTATCACCACATCTGACTTTTGGTACAATTTCAACTCGCATTGTTTACCAAGAGACTAAGGTAAGGGCAGCAGAACTTACAAATCAGCCCAAGGCAGAATTTTCCTTAAAAGCATATCGTGACCGCCTACGCTGGCACGATAGTTTTACACAACGTCTTTATTTTTATCCAGAAATAGCTTATCAAAACCGCTACCCGGAATTTGATGAATGGTATACGCCCCTAGAGCTACCATCACAAAAGCAAGAACTGTTTCAGGCATGGCTTGAAGGGTTAACAGGCTTTCCTCTCGTAGATGCCAGTATGCGACAACTAAAAACTATGGGTTGGATGAACTTTCGCATGAGGGCAATGTGTGCCACATTTTTAACTATCAACTGTGGTATTTCCTGGCATCACGGGGCTAAACATTATATGAACTATTTAGTAGATGGAGATTTAGCAATTGATAATTGGCAGTGGCAGATGCAATCAGGTGTTACTAATCCCTTAAGTGATACTTTTCGCATATATAACCCAAATAAGAATATTCAGGAAAAAGACCCAGACCTCAAATTTATTTACTATTGGATAAGCGAACTAAAAGGGTACAGTCTACCAGAAATTATTCAAGGTAAATATATTGGCACTAGTTCTTATCCACAAACTATTTTAGATTGGGCTAAAACCCGCAAAACTAACGGTAAAATCATCTCTGACCTTCGGAAAAAAGTAAGAGAAAGGTTAACTCTCCAGGGTGGAACAGAATATGAAAGTGCAGTTGCAGCTAAAGAAACAGTCAATAAATACTGGCAGCACAAAGATAGACAGTACAAAGAATTCAAGGAATTAGAGGCAGAACTAGAGTAGTTAACGGGACTTAGACAAAAATTAAGCCCAAATAAAGCCTAAACTGGCGGTATAGAGAAATACTTGTGTTTAACTGATTCATCCCGCATTTATGCAACGCCTAAAATCCAATTTCAATGGTCAAACTGCGAATCTTTCCTGTATCTCCCTCAGCTTTATCTGCAACTTCCAGAGTCCAGGTTCCTTGGGGACTTTTACCTTTAAAGGCAGCAAGTTGAAGGGTGTTTACCTCGTCATAAGTTGTTTTAATATTATCTGTAGCTCCGCCCTGGCGATCGTGCAGAACTATGGGAAGTATGCCTATTTGCACCGGGGGAAGAAGAGTAACGATAAGATCCCCAATATACGTATGCTCGATATCTACATTAACTTTGATGGATTTTAGGAGGGTAGTATTAGCGATCGCCACCGACAATGTTGATGTTTGCAAGTCGTTAATTGGGATATCTTGCACTGCCTGGAAAATACTAATGGGCGATGTTTGAGCAGGCTTGGCTAATTCTACAGCTTTCAGAGCATTGATTCGACCGTAACCGTAGAAGGGGCTGCGACCATTGGCATCATATTTACCTCCGGCTGAATCGATGCGATCGCAGGAGCGTTTTATAATGTCTCGCACTTCATCCCAACGCAGATTTGGGTTTCTGGCAAAAATCAAGGCTGCTACACCTGCTGCACCTGGACAGGAACTAGAAGTTCCGCCAAATTCGTTCGTATAATTGCCTAAAGCTTCACCCAGATTTCGATTACCCGAATTATAACCAAGTACACCAGAGCGATCAGTTGTCCAAATTCCCGTGGTTTGAGAACTGTCACCATTGTTGCTGGGGAAGGCGCACCAAACTGCCTGACCAAAATCACTGTAAGCGCTTCTGGTACCGTAGTCGTTACAAGCTGCCACCGCAATCACCTTTTGGTAGCTGGCGTAGCCGTCGTTATCGACGCTTTCGTTACCATTGCCAGCTGCGAATAAAATTACACACCCCTTGCCATTGCGTCCTTTATTGATTGCAAAGTCTATAGCAAGTCGTGTGGAATCAGGCAAAGGTACTTTTTGCTTGTGTGCAGGATCGTCTGGCTCAAACCAAGTACCATCTGCTGGGCCCCAGCTACAAGAAATAACATCAGCACCATTTTGAGCCGCCCAAACAAAAGCATCTGCTTCATCTTGTGACCCCAGCGCCGAAGCTAGACGAATCGGCATGAGTTTTGCACCCGGTGCCACACCAGATGCCCCAAAGTTGCCGTTTCCACAAGCTACTCCTGCACAGGATGTACCGTGGTTATTATCATTTCCCGGTCTGGGATTGTTCGTTTTACGTGTGACATCACGCGGGGCAACAATCTTGCCAGAGGAACGGAACTCTTCATGATCGAGATCCACACCATCGTCGATAATTGCAATAATTGTCCCAGTGCCATTGCTCAACTTCCAAGCGGCTTCAACGTTGGCATGGGCGTTAATGATCTTACCGTTAATTGTTGTTTGTTTTAAGTGCCACTGCTGCGGGAAAACCTGACGTTGGCGTGACTCACGTGCTAGTTCAGGATGGCACAGTTCAACTGATTCTTCATTTAGAAGTCTCTCGGCAATGTCAAAGACGGCTATGCCAGTATTTGCAGGCGCACTGACAAAATAAGCATTTCGTGCGTATTCAAGTTGGCGTTTAATTGTTAAGTTGTAACGTCTTAAAACCTCTTGGCAGACCCTTGACTCTTCTTCGCTATCAAATTTAATAAAAAGGTTTTCAGTATAAACTACAGCTTGTTGGGATACTGGATCGATTAAGACACGTCCGGCAAATTGGACTTCGGACTCATTGTTGAGAATTTCACGAGCGCGATCGCGCAAAGCCACACCCTGATTCGGAACTTTTGCTTGCAAAATTTCTACACCCGCTTGCCGAAACCGTGTTTTTAACTCAAATTGATTGAGGATGCTACGAGCTATGGGTGATACAGGTGCGACTTCAAAGGATCTTGCACCAACAAGAGTGCTGCGGCTTTCGGTACGCACTACAACGTGTTCGTTACTGATAGCAAATTCATATTGTTGGCCATTCTGTCCACCATAGCGAACCTGAACCATTGTTTAATCTCCTAAATGTTTTGAAAATTGGGAATTGAGCATTGGGAAACCGTATTATGCCTTACTTTTAAAGCTTGCTGCACCCATCGTAGGCTGACGTTTACTTTATGGATGCTTCTGATTTCATGTGTTATATGTGTATTACGAGACAGAATTTAATCTATCTAAGTTCATACAAACCTTTGATTAGTCTTTCCAGAAAAGAGGGGATTCAAAATCAGGTTGTTTTAAGAATCTTCACGATCAGTAGGGGCGTATAACTGTGAATCACGATGAAAAGAATGTATTTCATACCACTGAAAAACGCTATAACATCATTAGAACTTGAGAAATATGTTTTATTTTCCGGTTGAGTATTTTCTACAGGTGTACTCTCTACCCCTGATTGGTGAAGTGAGATTTCAAAAAGACTACTTTTCTGAGTATCCTGAACAAATTCGCGTTGGTAGCGATGCCTACGACGGGCTACGCCTACGCACTGCTGTATCTTACATTCGTAAACCTGGGTACTATGCAGTACATTACAATCAACCCAGCACTGTGGCAATAGGAGCAATTTTCCAACTTAACGGCGGTGCAATCGCAGTTTTTTCAGGCGAACCCAATCAATCAGAACAGGGTATATTGAGTCCGGTTTATAGATTAGAATCTAATGGTTCTGTAGCAGTACCAACTGGACTGGTTTTTATCCGCTTTGCTGAAGGCGTTGATGTGGAGTCGCAGCACGAGGCAATTAATCGAGCGGGTTACAAAGTTGCACAAAGCCTTTCTTATGCGCCTCATACCGCTTGGTTACGTGCCCAATCAGGTAATATTGTTGATGCAATCGCTGGGATTTCTCAGTTAGAAGCGATCGCTAATGTTGAGAATGTCGAACCTCAAATGCTTATGGAAAGAGGTTTTAGATAAATTACAAATTATACATCTGGTAAAAGTAAGTGGGACGATCGTCAATTCGTTAGCTAAATAAACTTTTTTGGTTGAATGACTAAATTTATCCATGACCAATTTGCTCTCATACTATTTGAAAGAATTACTAAAACCTGATGGAGAAGTGCAAGGTTCTAGTCGTGTGGCGGGAGAAGTTCGAGAAATCGATGTTTTATATCATGTCCGCTTGATTACTTCTTAAACCCGAAGAACCCCACCCCGCCAAAGCTACGCTTCGTCTCCCCTCCCGAAGAGCGGGGAGGGGATTAAGGGGAGCCAGTGCGTTGGGGAGACAGCGCCGTGGGCGGGTTTCCCGACTTGAGGCGACTGTCGTCGGCTCTGCCGACTTGAAGCACCTGGCGTGTGGGGTGTAATAACTAGGGGAATCATAACTAATTATGCGGAGATGATATTATCTCACTCTAACTTTAAGATACTTTAATTATCAACGCACAGCTTTCAAGGTATCGTAAAGTAGCTTGTAGCGCTTAAACCCTGCTTCATACAAAGAATTTGCCTGCGGCTGTACTACATTACTATCCTGCGGTAAAATCTTGAGTGCAGCTGCTAAATTGGGGTAAACACCAATCCCCACCATTGCCAAAATAGCTGCTCCGTAAGCAGCTCCTTCTTCAGCTTTGGGAGCAATGAGTTTTGTTTGCAAAACATCTGCCAAAATTTGCAACCAGATGTGAGAACGTGCGCCTCCACCCGTTGCTAAGAGTTGATCGAGGGGAGCGATCGCACTAATTACCTCCAATGCTGACCGCAAGCTAAATGCAACCCCCTCCAGCACGGCGCGAGTTATATCTGCTTGCGTATGAGTTAATGACAAATTCACGAAAGCACCACGAGTCTCTGGATCGAGGTGGGGACTACGTTCTCCTGCAAGGTGGGGTAGAAATAGAATACCACGCGCACCAGGCTGCGATCGCTCTGCCATATCCATCAAATCGGTGTAGGATATATGCGGGGCAAATGTATCTCGATACCAACGCAGAGAACCACCAGCCGCCAGCGTTACTCCCAGCAGATGATAGCCACCATCTACATGACAGAACAAATGTACCCGACCTTCGGGATCGGGAACTGGGCGATGTCTACCACGGGCTACGCCTACGCACGGTGCAAAAATAACTCCCGATGTGCCAATACTCAAACTACCCCGGTTCAGGTTGCTTGATGAAATGCCCAAACCGATGGCTGCTGCGGCATTGTCACCTCCACCTGCGATTACAGGTAATCCTACAGGTAATCCCACACGAGCAGCTATTTCTGATTTTAGGCGTCCAGCGATCGCGGTAGATTCAATGACTGGGGGGAACAACGCTGGATTGATATCAAGAGCATGGAGAATATCTGTATCCCATTGCCGATTTGCCAGATTCAGACAGCCAACACCAGACGCATCAGATGGTTCTGTCACTGCTTCACCTGTTAGCACATATCCCAGATAATCTTTTGGTAAAAGAATTTGCCACAACCGAGAGTAGGCTTGTGGTTCTTCAGTCCGCAACCATAGAAGCTTTGGTAGTTGAAACCCTGTAATTGCCGGATTTCCAGTGCGCTGGATTAACTCCTGACGGGGAATAGTGGCTTCAATCTCAACAACAGCTTTACCCGTGCGCTGATCGTTCCACAAAATTGCCGGTCTAATTGCTTTGCCATCCGCGTCGAGAGGAACCATGCCATGCATTTGTCCAGATAAACCGAGGGCAATCGTTCGGTATCCGTCTAGCTGTTGAGTAACATCGAACAGAGCATCCAAACTGGCTTCCACCCAATTCGATGAGTTTTGTTCCGTCCAACCGGGTTGTGGAGTTAACAGAGGATAGCTTCTGGTTGACTGAGCGATAATTTGCCCTTGCAGATTAACTGCGATCGCTCGTACTCCTCCTGTACCCAAGTCTAAACCAACTACGATATCAGTCAATTGTCCCTCCAAATTCTTAATCCTAAATCAGCAATCTTACAGCAGTTTGCATATATTTAAGACCATACTCTGATTTTTATAACTAGAGCGCCAGTCTAGTAGAAAGTGTTGACATAATGCTATGTCGCTAAAAAATCAAGCCTAGTTCAGAAACCACTCAAAATAGCTATAGCGGTTATCAGTCTTCTGAAGTACAGTAGCAGCAGTGAGTAAACCAACCCAGTAAATTTTCTATCGTCACTTCTGCAAATGCCGCATCTAATGCCTTGAGTAAATCAGGATACGTCCTTGCACCGATGCGACGGAGAATGTTTTTAATCTTAGACCAACAGTTCTCACGCTTGTGAAAAATCGGGGGAGTAGGGGGGGAGATAAATGAGGCGAGCTCCTGCGGCGGTAAACAAGGCTTCAAGTTCATCACTTTTATGAATCGAGCAGTTATCCATGATCACTACTGCACCAGGACTTAGTTTGGGTACGAGCTTTTGAGCGATGAAGGCATCAAAAGTCAAAGCATCAATAGAACCTAAGCCACTCCACTGGGTGAGCAATCCCTTCAAGCTAATGGCACCAATCACCGAGACATTTCTCCCTTTGCGATTTGGCTTTGGAGCATAGGCCCGTTCCCCTGGTAGGGCGCGGGCATATTTGCGAATGAAGGACAAATTAACCCCCGATTCATCTAAGAAAATCAGATTTTCCACGGGTATCCCCCTTAAGAGTTTCCAGTACTCAAATCGAGCCAGTTGGACTTCATCAGTGCCTTTTTTCGTAGGGTGGAGACTTTTTTTTGAGGTTTAGGTTGAGTTTCCGACGAACCATCCGATTCACCGTCGCCACCCCAATTAACACCTCTGTTTTCTCGTAAAGTCGTTCCCGCAATTCGCTTAACGTCGCATCGGGCTGTGCTGCGACGAGTTGACCCAGGATTTCGATCTGTTCGGCATTCAACTTTGTTGGCGTCTGCTCAGTACGCACCTTGGCGCTGATCGTGCCCAATTCACGATGGCGTTTGAGTAAATTTTGGACAAAACTTAAGGTGACGCCAAAGTTTTTAGCCAGTTTTCGTTGGGAAATGTCACCGCAGGCATAAGCATCAACAACTTTCTGACGCAAGTCGAGAGAGTAAGCTTTCATAGCGACCAGTTATCAGTAGAATTGCTTTCTCCTAAGTGTACTGAACTGGACTGATAACCGCTATAGTTGAGTCAAAGTACCTGCTATTGGGTCATCAATCGGGATGGAGTTACCTTGGTCATCGTAGCCATTCAGGTAACGGAACCAAGCAGCAACCGTGAGGCTCATGTAATCAATCGCCCCACCCTTGCGTAGCGCGTCATGAACTGAGCCTAAAACAAATTTTGGCATTTTGGCGGAGCTATTGAGGCACAGACGCGGCAGTTGATCGCGAATCTTGGGATTGGCAAAGCGTTCAATTAAGGTCTTTTTATAATCGTCTAAATCAATTCCCGGCACAGATTGCAGTGTTGGCGTAACTTCTGCCATCAAATTATCGACGGCTTGCCGAATTAATGGATCAGCCATGACCTCATGAACGTAGGTGTAACCTGCCAAGGAGCCGAGATAGCCAATCAGCAAGTGACTGGCGTTGAGTAGCCGGATTTTCATCATCTCGTAGGGATGAACATCGCTGGTCATCTGCACGCCAACTGATTCCCAATCGGGTCTACCTGCGCTGAAATTGTCTTCGACTACCCACTGAAGAAACGGTTCGGCAACAACTGGAAAAGCATCATCGATATTAAACTGTTCCGCCACCATTTTGATATCTGCTGGGGTGGTGGCGGGGGTAATGCGATCGACCATGCAGTTGGGAAAGGCTACTTGTTCGGCAATCCAACTTCCCAATTCCAGGTTCTGCATTTGGGCAAATGCGGTTAACATTTTGCGGGCAATGTTGCCGTTACCTTGCAAATTGTCGCAGGACAAGACGGTAAACGGTGCTATTCCTTGTTGACGGCGGCGATTAAGAGCTGCTGTCAAAAAGCCATATACTCCTATTGGCTCGTCGGGATGCTGCAAATCGTACTGAATTGTTTGGTGATTGGCATCGAATTCACCGCTACCTTCAATATAGTAATAGCCTCCTTCGGTAATGGTGAGGGTGACGATGCGGCATTTGGGATCTGCTAAGGTGTCAATTACTGCTTGGCGGTTATCTGGAGCAAACAAATATTTTGTAATTGCTCCAATCACACGAGCGCGATCGCCTGATGGTGATCTTTCCACTAAGGTATACAAACAATCTTGAGAATTCAGTGCATCCCGCATCCGTTTATCGAATTCTAGTAGCCCAACTCCGCAGATTCCCCATTCACTATCGGGATTTTGATAAAAGTAATTATCCAGATATAATGCCTGATGTGCGCGATGGAACCCACCCACACCGATATGGACAATACCGTTAGTAATTTGATGGCGATCGTAATTGGGTACGCGAATGTTATTTCCTAAATGAGACAGAGATGTTTCATTCAGCTTGATTGCTGATCCTGTGCTGATATTGCTGTTCATGTGATTGATTCTGGGTTAGGTGGTGACGATGAACTTTGGGAATGGCTTCACCGTTTTGATCAAACAGATGGCAAAGCTCACCATTAATGTAAATCGGAACGTAATCGTGCATAATGGCTGGATTATCTCCATCTGTTTGCACAACTATAGTTTCGCCACCGGCAATTTTGATGTAGAGATAGGTTTCTTTGCCTAATCGTTCTACAACTAATACTTCACCATTCACGCTTGGGTTATTTTGATCGAGTTCCAGATGTTCGGGACGAATCCCTAATGTTGCTCTATCCCCAACTGACAGGGTTTGAGGCTTCACCGGAATCATTACAGTTGCGTCACCAGGGAGTCTGACTGTTGCCCCAGAGTCATTGACGGCTGACACCGTAACCGAGATAAAGTTCATTTTCGGTGAACCAATAAATCCGGCAACAAATAGATTGCGGGGATGATGGTACACTTCCAAAGGAGAACCCACTTGTTCGATGATACCGCCTTGTAATACCACAATTTTGTCGGCAAGGGTCATTGCCTCAACTTGATCGTGGGTAACATAAATCATCGTAGCTTGCAGGCTGTCGTGTAAACTGGCAAGCTCAATCCGCATCTGCACCCGCAAAGAAGCATCCAGGTTGGACAATGGCTCATCAAACATGAACTCCCTTATACGGAGTTGGTTGTGCAGATGGACGGGTAACATCAGCAGATTGGATCGCTCCCAGCACGATTTCAGCAAAGGGTGCAGCTTTTTGATAATTGGGATTTTGATATGTGGAAGTCCGAGTCCCTGGTGGTACGGCAACCCAGCCATTTTCCTTAGCAACCAGTTGAATATATTCCTTTTTGCGAGAAAGCCCTTGCATCACCACCATGTCGCCATTATTAACAGTGGTGATCGTTAGTTTAGTTTTCTCTGCGGCTTGGGAGCGCGGTGAACAAGCATATAGCAAATGCACCAGCATCACTCCAGCGAGAAATGCAGCTAGCACTTTAGCGAAGCGGCGAATACGCATCGCATAACTCCTTTAAAGTAAAAAACCGAACGAAATAAATTTTTGATTTTATGCTCTATTTTTGGGCAAAAGCTCAATAATAGAAATCATACCAATCTGATTTCCATCACGGCCATTTGCAACAATTCTTCAATAAGAGGTTGAATCTATGACGGCAAAAGCAACTTATCAGTTTGCAGGTAAGACGATCCTAATTACTGGCGGTGCGGGAGATATTGGCAAGGCAACTGCACACCGTTTTGCTGCTAATGGGGCAGGAATAGCCCTGCTAGATTTGAATGAACCGAAGATGGCAGATGTCGCTCAGGAACTAAAAGAGTACAACGTTCCAATTGGCACGTTTCGTTGTGATGTTACATCTAGTGATGATGTTGCCAAAGCTTTTACTGGCGCTGTCAAGCAGCTTGGGCGAATTGACTATGTATTTAATAATGCGGGTTATCAAGGAGTGTTTGCCAAAACTGACGAATATCCTGAAGACGACTTTCAAAAGGTGATCAACATCAACGTTATCGGCGTTTTCCACATTCTCAAGGCGGCTGCACAGCAACTACGCGATGCAGGTGGAGGTGCGATCGTCAACATGGCGAGTTATGCAGGCGTGGTTGGGCCGCCAAATATGTTGGCTTATGCTGCTTCAAAGTTTGCGGTGATTGGAATTACTCAGACGGCAGCGAAAGACTTGGCTCCCTACGGCATCCGCGTGAATGCGCTCTCGCCTGCGCTCATCGGCCCTGGTTTTATGTGGACGCGGCAAACCGAATTGCAAGCAGCAGTAGGGTCACAATACTTTGATGCCGATCCCAAGGTAGTTGAGCAACAGATGATCAATTCCGTGCCAATGCGGCGTTTGGGAAGTTTGTCAGAAGTGGCGAATGGAGTAGCGTTTTTGATGAGCGAAGAGGCAAGCTACATTACTGGCTTTAACTTGGAGGTTACTGGGGGATAATAGAAATTTAAAAATAATTGAGCAAAGATTATATCCTTGGGCATATCTTCTAAAAAATGCAATCATACCTTTGACAGATACATAGTTTTTGCAGGTAGTATATGGGACAACCGTTTTTGGAGCGGCGCGATGCCAGCAAGGCTGGCTTGCCCCTTAGGGCGCGCAAATTAGACCTGGCTGCTCATGCTGCTTGGCTCTATTACATCGCCGGCAATACGCAAGAAGAAATTGCCGCCAAGCTCAATGTGTCCCGGCAAGCTGCACAACGCTTAGTGGCACTGGCAGTCAGTGAAAAATTGATTAAATTTCGACTCGATCATCCCCTGAGTGAATGCATTGCTCTGGCTGAGTCGTTACGCGATCGCTTTGCTCTGTCACTTTGTGAAGTAGTACCAACTGACGCAGGTAGTGGTGATACATTATATGGAATTGGTGTATGTGCTGCCACCCACTTAGAGGTTTACCTGATGGCTAAAACCCCAACCATACTGGCGTTGTCATCAGGTCGCACATTGCGAACAATGGTGGAGCAGATACCCTCAATGAACCAACCCCAGCATAAGATTGTGTCAATTATTGGCAATATGTCCCACTCTGGGCGTGCAGGTCGTCACGAAGTGGTTATGCATTTATCTGATCGCGTCGGTTCCCAAGCTTACCCAGTGCCGACTCCCGTTGTCGCAACTAGTGTTGAAGAACGAGAACTCTTGCAGACTCAGCGATCGTTTATCGCCGTCAAAACTCTTGCAGAGCAAGCCAAAGCAACCTTTGTCGGAATTAGTCACATTGCCTGGAATGCTCCGTTACATCAAGACGGCTTCATCAATGACGATGAGGTGGCTGAATTGATTGAACTGGGAGCAGTAGGAGAAATTGCAGGTTGGGCTTACAGCGCTCGTGGAGTATTACTACAACAAGGGACAAACAGTCGGGTTGCCAGTGTAGCCCTCGAACAACCGACTCATCGACTGATTATTGGTGTGGCGGGCGGTGTGAGAAAGGCAGAGGCGATTTTGGCTGCTCTACATGGCAAGTTAATTACAGGATTGATTACCGATGAAGCTGCGGCCCAAGTGATTCTTTCTAAGATTTAGTAAATACTAAGTGAGATAATTTATGCTAGGTGTTGAGTTAGTAATTCATAATTCGTAATTTTTGGGTTTAATTCCCCATCTCCCAAAAAGAGAAGCTAAGACCGTCTACGTGGCGTTTTTTTCAGTCGTTCCCTGCCCGCTACGCGTAGCTTTCTTCCTCTTAGAGGTACTACAGATCCAAGAAACATCGGGTTCTAAATCCCCTTACATAACAGTCTTTAATTACGAATTACGTTAGCGAGTCTTCTCCCTTCTCTACGAGACGCTTTAGCGCATAGCCTTCTCTTCTCCTTCGGAGACGCTAACGCGAACGAGAGGCTTGTCTGCGACACGCTACGCGAACGCCAACGGCATGGCTTCGCTTAGAGCGAGTCATCGAGCGTCACAAGCGTCATTACGAATTATTTTAATGTTCTTGTCCCGTTGGTCGGATGAGGATTTCGTTGACATTAACACGCGGTGGTTGCGTAAGAGCGTAAACGATCGCAGCAGCAATGTCTTCGCTTTGCAGAGGTTGAATTGAATTGCGTCGTTCTTGAATCCGTTGTTTGGCAACGGGATCGGTAATTTGGTTGTCAATTTCCGTATCCACCAAACCAGGTTCGATTATCGTGACGCGGATGTTGTCTTTGTGGACTTCTTGGCGCAATGCTTCCGAGAGGGCATTAACACCCCATTTGGTAGCATTGTAAACACCAACGCCCGCCCGCGCTGTCCGGCCAGCCACTGAGGAAATATTGACTATATGCCCCGATTTTTGCGCCTTCAACAGAGGTAAAATAGCATGAGTCGCATATAAAAGTCCCAATACGTTGAGGTCAAACGATCGCCGCCAGTCTGAGCTATTTCCAGCTTCGATAGTTCCTAGCAAGGCAATCCCGGCATTATTCACAAGGATATCGACTCTTCCCAATTCTGCATTGGCCTTTGCCACCAAGTTATTTACCTGAGTTTCATCAGTTACATCGGTGACAATAGGCAATGCCTTGCCACCACTAGCTTCGATGCGTTCTGCTAATGCTTGAATGCGATCGCCCCGTCTAGCAGTAAGTACTACTGTTGCTCCAACTGAAGCCAAAGCGATCGCAGTTGCTTCTCCAATTCCCGCTGAAGCCCCAGTGATAATCGCTACTTTTCCTTCTAATTTCCCAGTCATTTATCTAACTCCTTAATGATTGAATATTGGGCATTGGGCATTAATTATTCTTTCCCTTCCAGTCCGATCGCAAGCTTTGCACTTACTATTATTGGGCATTGGGCATTGGGCATTAATTATTCTTTCCCTGCTCCTGTGCCCCCCTGCTTCCCTGCCTGCCACCTCTTACCGGTCCTCAAAACGGATGCAACAGCTGCCCCACACAGAATTAGGGCTGCAAAGCGAAAAGTTCCTTGAAACCCCGCAACGATCGCATTAGGAGGGGCAACAGAGACATCTGCACCCGCAGACATACTAGCGATTAAGGCTCCAAATACTGCCCCAATTAGAGAAACTCCTACGGTGTTACCTGATGTACGTGACAAAGACAAAAGCCCAGAAGCAATCCCTAGCCGTTCCCTCGGTACCGATCCCATAACAGTGCTGTTGTTGGGCGATTGGAATAAACCCAGTCCAATGCCGTAAATAAAATAGCGCGATACATAACCTAACTCAGTAATTTGAGCATCAAAGGTGCTAATCCCCAGACAGCCGCCAATCATCAACCCCAGCCCAATTGAACTGATTAGTCGAGCGCCAAAGCGGTCTGAAAGTATTCCAGCTAGGGGAGCAATTAGCCCACTAAGTACAGGTGATACGGCTAGTAACAGCCCTACTTTTACTGTCGGATAATGCTTGACGCTCTCTAGAAAGAAAGGAACGATGAGTAGCGAACCGCCAATAACAATGAATGCTAACCAGCCACTTAGCAAACCCATACTCAACTGAAGATTGCGAAACAGCTTTAGCTCTAGTAGTGGCTGCATTAGAATCGCTTCAACTACCAAAAATGTAATGAAACTCACGGCGGCGATCGCTAATAATACCAATGCATTAGTACTGCTAAAGCCCTGGCTTTGCCCTAGCGTCATACCAAAACCAAAACTACCCAGAGTCAATAAAGCCAATATGGCTCCCAAAAAGTCAAATTTCTGTTTGCCCTCAATGCGTGCAGAAGGTGGCACTACGCGAGCTATTAAGAAACTAGCGATAATCCCCAAGGGTACATTGATGAAGAATATACTATGCCAGCCTGACCAGCTTAAAAGCAATCCGCCAGCAGAGGGGCCAAAAGCAATTCCCAGTGACACTACACTACCGATGATGCCAACAGCCCGACCTCGCTCGGAAGAGGGAAAAACTTCTGTGATAATTGCTAAACCAAGCCCAGAAATGAACACAGCACCTAGTCCTTGAAGTGCCCGAAAGCCAATCAACCACTCAATACCCGGTGCAAAACCACACAACAGCGAACTGAAAGTAAACAGAATAAGTCCCCCCTGGTATAAGGACTTCTTACCCCACATATCCCCCAAGCGCGTTGCTCCCAAAACTAAACCGGAACTGACCAACTGGTAACTCAATACAGCCCATTGGGTGGTAGGAAAACTGGTGTTAAAGGCTTGCACTAATGTGGGCAAAGCAACATTAATGATGCCCACATCCAGGGTAGACATGAACACCCCAAGTCCGACACCGAATAAGACCCAATTTTTTTGAGACCCTGACAAAGCCAGAGGTTCTGCTTGGAATTGTGCCAACGTTTAGCCTCCACCTTTGACTTTACGGTTGTGAATAGTTTGCATACGTATATTCACTGTAAAGTCTATCATTTGCGATGCCAGTTTGCGGTGCAGCTAGTCGCAGCGCCTCTACTATTGCCGCGACTTGGGCATCAGAAACCTTTTGTTGTGCTTGATAACATGAGAATTACCATCGTATACAACAGTTAGCACCCAGCCTAGCTCAGGGTTTTGGGCATCTTGCGCGTGGATGGGTTCTGAAGCATAGCGGTTTTCTCCTAAGTCTGCTTCGGTGAGGGTTTCAGTTTTGTAGTCGAAGCGGGCGATCGCACCGAACCATTCTTTGCCTATATCCCCTCTTTGGGGCATTACAGCAGTTTTCATGTATTTGAACCACATCTGTTGTAGTAGGGGCGCAAGGCCTTGCGCCCCTACCGCGTGGTCTATTTACCTGAAAATAGCTGTAAGTAATGATACATAAGTATAGCGCCAAGGTTGCCCAACTTGCGTATGCCGCCGTAGGCATCGCTGCGCTACGGGAAATTCTTTTGCTGGTTCTGCGATCGCACTAGCCCAAGATTTATTTATTGACTTTCTAGTAATAGTATGCATAGTAAAATTTCTGGAAATATTGATAATGTAGACAATTGCATTCTTACATTGTTGCAATTTTTTAAAGATGCAAAAAATGGAGTAAGCGTTGTTGGTTTATCAAGAAAGGCTGTTTTCCTCCTGCCCCCTGCCTCCTTCTCACTACTCTGGTAAAAAATGCTGAAACTATTAAGATTAGAAGCATCTGCCTACTGAATACTTACTAAACCTTCCCACCCATGCCTCTGTCACGCATAGTAACGCTGATTGTCGGTCTGATCGTCATTTTGGGGCTAGCCCTATGGCTAATTGATTCCCTATCACGCCTCTATTGGCAATTATCCTATTCGCCGTTGCTAGGCAATTTACTGCTGTTGCTGCTGATTATCCTGATTGCAGCCTTGGTTGCAGCTTTTGTTTATTATGTATTGGTGATTAGATCCGGGGAAAAGCGATCGCGCCGCAACCCGAAGCGAGTGAGTGCGGCACAAATTCCGGCTGGCAAATCTGATGCTGCTTCTACAACTCTCCAGGCTGTGCGCCAACAGGTAGCACAAATTCAAGATGAAGTCACACGCCAAGCTTTATTAAGTCGATCGCGAGAGATTGAAGCCAACCTCGCACGGGGTGAAATTCAAGTAGTGGTATTTGGTACGGGGAGTGCTGGCAAAACTTCCCTAGTTAATGCGATTATGGGACGCATGGTCGGTCAGGTGGATGCACCGATGGGTACAACTCAGGTTGGAGAAACCTATTGTCTGCGGTTGAAGGGATTAGAACGCAAGATTTTAATTACAGATACGCCGGGAATTTTAGAAGCAGGAGTGGCGGGAACGGAACGGGAACAGATGGCGCGAGAACTGGCAACAGAAGCAGATTTACTGTTGTTTGTGGTAGATAATGACTTACGCCGCTCAGAATATGAGCCGCTGCGGGGGTTGGCAGAAATTGGCAAGCGATCGCTTTTGGTGCTGAACAAAACTGATTTATATACAGATGAAGATAAAGAATCCATCCTCGCGAGATTGCGTCAACGGGTACGGGGATTTATTGCTACTAATGATGTGGTAGCGATCGCTGCTAATCCTCAACCTGCACAACTCGAAACTGGCGAAACCTTCCAGCCGGAACCTGATATTGTTCCGTTGCTGCGGCGCACGGCTGCTGTTTTACGCGCCGAAGGTGAAGATTTGGTGGCGGATAATATTCTTTTGCAATCTCTACGATTGGGAGACGAAGCGCGAAAACTCATCGATGGCCAGCGTCGTCGTCAAGCTGACAAAATCGTAGAACGGTTTCAATGGATTGGTGCTGGTGTGGTATCAGTCACGCCGATACCAGTGGTAGATTTATTGGCGACAGCTGCTGTTAATGCTCAAATGGTTGTGGAAATTGGCAGAGTGTATGGCTGTGAATTGAATATGGAACGGGGACGAGAGTTAGCCCTTTCTTTAGCGAAAACCATCGCTAGTTTGGGCATTGTCAAAGGAGCAATTCAATTATTATCTACAGCGTTGCAACTCAATGTTGCCACCTTTATTATTGGTAGAGCAATTCAAGGCGTGACAGCAGCTTATTTAACGCGAATTGCAGGTAAAAGTTTCATTGAATATTTTCGTCATGACCAAGATTGGGGTGATGGTGGAATGACGGAAGTTGTACAGCGACAGTTTCAGATTAATCGCCGAGATGAATTTATCAAGGCTTTTATTCAAGAAGCGATCGCGCGAGTGGTGAAGCCGTTACAAGATAAATCTGAAGCGATCGAAGAACAAGAAAGCAGAGAGGAATCTCAATAACTATAAATTTTTTTTATAAAAAATTAGTGTAAAAATGTAAAAAATGCTTTTGCTTTTTTGCAAGAGCATTGAAATTTTTCGAGGAAAAAATACTTTGTCGGATAGGCAACAAATTACAGCAGTTTTCATGTATTTGAACCACATCTGTTGTAGGGGTGCAAGGTCTTGCGCCCTTCCCGCGTGGTCTATTTACCTGAAAATAGCTGTAAATCAGCCTATACACTTAGAGACGAATCCAACGAAGATGAACTTACGACATGCTACCTTTGCTGATTTGGATCTACTGCGACATTGGGACGATCAACCTCATGTGATTGCTTCAGACCCTAACGATGACTGGGGCTGGGAGGTGGAACTAGATCGTAATCCTGATTGGAGGGAGCAATTGATTGCTCAAATCGAAGGTCGTCCCATCGGATTTATCCAGATCATAGATCCTGCACGAGAGGAAAGTCACTATTGGGGCGATGTCGCAGCCAATTTTCGTGCCATTGATATTTGGATCGGGGAAGCAACTGATTTGGGTAAAGGTTATGGCACAAAAATGATGCAGCTAGCAATTACCCGATGTTTCGCAGACTCATCTGTGACGGCTGTAATCATTGATCCGCTAGCTAGTAATACTCGCGCTCACCGCTTCTATGAACGTCTTGGCTTCCAATTTATTGAGTATCGACGATTTGGTGACGATGAGTGCTTTGTTTATCGCTTGAGCCGAACAGATTGGCAACACCACTCTTATTAAGGTAGCGCGTGAAGACTGTCCAAAATGCAGCGTCAGCATTCGATAGAATCCCTAAAACAAGCTTCCAAGCCACAAAACCAGCACAAATGGACTCAAAGGCATAAATGATTTGAGCAATTCCGGCAAACACAAAAATCCAGCCAAATACTAGCGCTGAAGTAACGGACGCAAAGAAGGGAAATGCGATGCCTGCGGCGGGCTGCGCCAACGCAATCATGCCTAATACAATCATGACGATTGCGATGGCGTACCCGCCCTTTCCGGTGGCGATCGCAGTTAACCAAGCAGAATTAATCTGAAGGTTTTCCCTATTTTCAAGATCAGTGACTCTTATAAAAGTTCTCCTAGAGTCGTTTCAACATTTTGAACTAGGCAATCCCGATGCCGCCTGTTACACCATAAACTTCTCCCGTGATGTAGCTGCCTTCTTGGGAAGCAAGCAACACATACACAGGAGCAATTTCCACAGGCTGACCGGGTCTTCCGAGCGGAACTTCAGAACCAAATTTCTCGATCTTCTCCTGGGTCTGACCACCACTCGGCTGTAGCGGTGTCCAGAATGGACCGGGTGCGACTGCATTAACGCGCACTCCCTTCTCGATCATCTGTTTGGCGAGAGATTTGCTGAAATTCTCAATGCCCGCTTTCGTCAGCGCATAGTCAAGCAGACTCGCTGAAGGTTGATATGCCTGAATCGAAGTGGTGTTAATAATTGATGCTCCGGGCTTGAGATGTGGAACGGCTGCTTTGGTAATCCAAAATAGCGCGTAGAGGTTTGTCTTCATCACTTTATCGAAATGCTCAGTCGTGATATCGCTAATTGATGGGTAAGATGTCTGTGCGCCAGCATTGTTCACGAGAATATCTAAACCGTTCAAAGATTGCACTGCATCTGTCACCAACTTTTGGCAAAAATGCTCGTCGGTGATGTCACCGGGAAGTGCGACCGCTTTGCGCCCTGATTGTTCAATCAATTGGATCACCTCTTGAGCATCAGCCTCCTCGCTCTTAAGATAGCCGATCGCCACATCAGCACCTTCCCGCGCAAATGCGATCGCAACAGCGCGCCCGATACCAGAATCGCCTCCCGTGACCAATGCCTTCCGACCTGCAAGCTTTCCAGATCCAATGTAGCTCTGCTCACCGTGATCCGGTTGGGGCTGCATCTTTTGAGCAAGTCCTGGTACGGACTGCGGTTGTTCGGGAAAGGGCGGAGCAGGATATTGCTGCCGGGGGTCTTGCATCTCTAATCGCTCGTCTTTCATCACTTGTTCTTTTGATAGTTTTGCAATTCAAGACTCAAGTATCAAGCATTGAGGAGAACGATTCCTCACCCTTTGAGCAGAATAATGTTCCAGAGTATGTAAGACTTAGGCACGGGCTAATTGATGCGCTTGTGGCTGCTCCCGTCACAAACTCTCAGTTTACTAAGTAGTTTAAGAAAGGAATGGCACTAATAAAAGCTGAAATAGTTGCCTGATAAGGGGTTTAGAAAACTAATAGTTTTAAGGTCGGGAATCAGAATAATCTGCAACTCTCAGTTTGCGATCGCTGCTTCATTAATCTACATTTTTCCCAAGTGATAAAACCCTTGTAAATAATACATTTGCACTTTTCTTAGTGCCATTTTGCTTTAGCCACCAGCCACCAACACCAACAACCATTATCCCGCCAAGGGCGCTAGGTTCTGGAACAGGGGTTAAATTGGTATCGACCACAAGTTTAGCAAATGCTTGACCACCACTCTCAGAAAAAAGATATTCCTCAACAAGATCCCCTTGAAGCGCACCTCCAATTGAGAAAAAATTTCCGTTTCTGGCGTTAATATCTGCAATGGCGTTGGAGTTGAGAGCAAAATTCCAGATATTTAAGTAAAAATACTTAATAAATTCATTTGGCATTTTAGTAACAAAAGTTCAAGATATATATTTTTCAAGCATTCCGGAAACAGGAGGGAATGTCAGAAAAACTAAATAAAAGGACTTACTGAGTAACCAGGTCATGACCTACCACATAATCGGTAAATTACTACAAGGGCGTTACCAAGTTGTCCAAAGCCTCGGTGCAGGGGTGTTTGGACAAACATACATAGCTGTAGACGTAGATTATCCAGAGAATCCCAAATGCGTTGTTAAGCAGATTAAAGTTAGCAGTTCCGAATCTGGCTACTTGGAGATGCTGAGGTTACTGTTTCTGACTGAAACCCAAACCCTCAAACTTCTGGGAAGCCATGACCAAATTCCTGAATTCATCGCCTGTTTTGAAGAAAACGAGCGATTTTATTTAGTGCAAGAGTGTATTGAAGGACATGCGCTGACTGCGGAATTGCCCATCGATCGACAATGGGGCTGTCTGTGGAGTGAAAGCGAAGTTGTAGAATTCCTGATCGATGTCTTAGGTATTCTAGAATTTGTCCACTCTCAAGGCGTGATTCATTGCGATATCAAACCGGAAAACTTGATTAGACGTGATAGCGATCGCAAGTTAGTTATGATTGACTTTGGCTCAATCCAGTCGATCGATTTTGGCATAGGTGCGGAATTGCCCATTTATAGAATTCCCGTCACATCATTGGGATACATACCGCCAGAGCAATTTATTGGTCAAACACAGCCCAACAGTGATATTTATGCTTTGGGTATGATTGCCATTCAGGCTTTAACAGGGCTAGAACCACTACAATTAAAAACCGATCCTTCTACTAATGAAATTTTTTGGCGTTCTCAAAACACGCCAGTTAACGATTATCTAGCTGCTGTTCTCAGCCAAATGATCCGCTATAATTACCAAGACCGCTTTCAGTCTGCGGGTGAAGTGCTGCGGGTACTCAAACAAATAATCTGGGAAACTCAGGCATCAGAAAGATTAGAGGAAGATTCTCAATTTTCCTTAAAAGTAGCGAAAAATTCTGCATTTGGAAAATCATCCCCATTATTAACGGGAATGAAAGTAGGATTGGCAGCTAATTCTTTAGTGATGGGATTTGGTGTATATTCTTTAGTTAATACTGCACCTGCATATTCAGAAACAGATACATTATATAAAGCAACAAAAGAATATCAAGCAGGAGATTTGGCAGAAGCGATCGCACTCGCTAAATCAATTCCTTCCCACAGCAATGTTTATCCAGAAGCGCAAGCTACAATTGAAGAATGGCAAGAGCAATGGCAAATAGCTGCACAGCAATACGAAATCGCACAAACAGCTTTTAATCAGAGCAGATGGTCAGATGTTCTTCATGCTGCTGCTAAAGTTCCAAAGATTTTATATTGGCAATCTAAAATAGATAAAATAGTTCAGCAAGCATCCGTAAACATTGAAATACAAACGCAAGATTTATTAGCAAAAGCTTACGAAAAAGCCGCTGAAAAAGACTTTTCTGCCGCCTTACAATATCTGCGTCAAATTCCTCAAGAAAGTCATGCGGGTGCTTTAGTTCAAGACAAGTTAGCTGAATACAATCGAAAGCGGCAGATCAGAGCAGCTTACTTTTTACAGAAAGCCAATAAACAAGCATCTATTGGTGATTTCAATCGAGCTGTAAAATTTCTCAAAAATATTCCCCAAGATACTCTAGTTTATGCTCAAGCTCAAGTCAAATTGAATCAGTATACTCAAAAACAACGCGTGTTAGCTGACAATCAAAAGATAGCTTCTGCAAAAAGAACAAATTTATTCGTCCCGAAAAACTCGGCTACTAAGGTTGAATATCTTCAAGAAGTAAATTACTTGCAAGAGGTTAATATTCGGTAGGTTTAATAATTCGTAATTCGTAATGACGCTCTTGTTAGCTTGCTTCCCCGTAGAGGAACGATGGGGGACAAAGGGACAAGGGGAATAACTCATGCCCAATGCCCTCTACTTTTTACCAAGGAACCACACCATTTTCATCAAAAAAACCTCCGCTAGAACCATCATTAGGTAGAGTAGCTAGTCTTACTGCTGCGATCGCACCTTGCTCAACAGTGCGATACCCTTGGTATTGATTAATGTCAGTTGCTGTAAAACCAGGATCGGCAGCATTGATTTTAATTGGGGTATCTTTAAGTTCGGCAGCCAATAAAACTGTGATTGCATTCACTGCTGTCTTTGATGAGTTATAAGCAAGAAGCTTAAAATCAGCGAATTCATAATTTGGATCGGAGTTCTGAGTCAGAAAACCTAAACTACTTGATAAATTCACTATTCGCCCTGCTTTTGACTTCTTTAAAAGTGGCAACAACGCTTTTGTAACTGCAAACACTCCAAATACATTCGTTTCATAAGTATGTCGTAGTGTTTCAATATCAACTTGACTAGGTGGAAGGCGATCGCTATCACTTAGTATTCCAGCATTGTTCACAAGGATATCAAGTTTTCCGAATTCGCTCTCGATTTGTTTAGCCGCAGAGTCGATTGTTTTTTGGTCGCTCACATCAAGTTGAATTGTTCGGGCATCGATCTGGCTGAGACGAAGTTTATTCGCCGCTTCTTCACCACGTCCTATATCTCTTGAACCAACAAGAACACTAGCACCTCTAGAACCTAGTTGGCGGGCAATCTCATACCCAATACCTTTGTTTGCACCTGTAATCAGCGCAACTTTACCTTTTAAATCTTCTGACATATTACTTCTCTATTTTGATCGACGCTGATAACTGTTACTATCTTCGAGCAAGTTTAGTATACAAGTAGTGTGTATCAACACAACATTCAAGAGTGATTGGCTGTCGTGTTTGCACCAGTAGTAATTCACACCTTAGATAGCTGTTGAGATAATATTTGCAGCCTAAAGTAGCAATTGACTCAAAAATTCTTGAAGAAAGTAGATATGCAAACCAAACAGCTTGGCAATTCAGAGCTTAACATTACCCCAATCGGCTTTGGAGCCTGGGCGATTGGTGGAGGTGGGTGGGCTTTTGGCTGGGGAGAGCAAAATGACCAGGAATCGATCGCAGCGATCAATCGCGCTCTTGACCTCGGCGTTAATTGGATTGACACCGCAGCTGTCTATGGTCTGGGGCATTCAGAGGAGATTGTTGCTAAGGCGCTCAAAGGTCGATCTAGTCGCCCTTACATTTTTACTAAATGTTCACTAATCTGGGATGAAAAAGGCGAAATTGGTCACAGCTTGAAGGCGGATTCTGTGCGGCGGGAGGTTGAAGCTAGTCTGCGCCGACTCGACATTGAAACCATTGACCTCTACCAAATCCACTGGCCCAACCCTGACTCAGAAGTTGAAGAAGGCTGGACGACTCTCGCCAAGCTCAAGGATGAGGGTAAGGTTCGCAATATCGGGGTTTCAAACTTCAATGTCGAACAGTTGAAACGTATCCAGGAGATTGCACCAGTTACGTCATTGCAACCGCCTTATTCATTGGTGAAGCCTGATGTCGAAAAGGAGATTCTGCCTTTTTGTAAGGAAAACAACATAGGTGTGATTGTTTATTCACCTATGCAATCTGGTTTGCTTACAGGAAAGATGACACCTGAGCGGGTTGCTAATTTTCCAGATAATGATTGGCGCAAAAACAATAGTGAATTTCAGGAGCCACGTCTATCTCGTAACCTGAAGTTAGTTGAGGTGTTGCAACACATTGGTCAACAACACGATCGCTCACCAGGCGAAGTGGCGATCGCTTGGACTTTAAATAATCCAGCGGTGACTGCGGCGATCGTTGGCGGACGTAATCCCAAGCAGGTGGAAGGAATCATTGGTGCTGGAGAATTTCGCCTCAATCAGCAGGAACTAAACGATATTGACACTTTCCTGCGCGAGAATCCATAAAATCTCTGGTGCAAAAGCTCACAAACCCCACGGCTTTAGCCAGGGGTTTATTCATACTTTTATTCAGCAACCGCTAAAAGTTATTTCACTTTGTCGCTACGCCGATAAGATGAGGACTAACAATTGGCAATTGTGCATCAAATCGCTCATAATGGATGTTACTAAAACCAGCTTTTCCTAATGCTATCCAAGTTTCTCTATCTGGATGACAACCATTACCTATAACTTTCCAAATCGGACTAATTGTGTTTTGTAGTTGTCGCAATAAATTTCCTTGAGGTGCAGCGACATGTTCAATAAACAAGAAGCGTCCACCTGGTTTAAGTACTCTTAAAATTGCCTGCAATGTATAATCTATATTCGGCACTGAGCACAAAACTAATGTACTAACAACAGTATCGATGCTGTTATCTTCGGCATCTAACCATTCAGCATTACCAATACGGAGGTCGATATTTAAACCCAGTTTTTCTGCTTGTTTTTGAAGAGAGGAATGCGTATGTGAGTTTGGCTCGATTCCTATCCAATGGATATCTTTAGGATAGTAGGGTAAGTTAGCGCCTGTTCTGGGGTCAATTTCTAACACTTTACCTTGGAGATTAGCAAAAAGAGAACGTTTGCGATCGCTGACAATCTTATCGTATTTACTAGTACTTGAAGCCATCATCCAGGCAAAAAACTGTTTGCCAAAGTTTGCAAAAAGCTGATTTTTTGAATCTCCAATAATTTGGTTTACAGTCATTATCTACTTCCTACTTGTTGAGCCGATAAATTGGTGGGCCAAAAACCATTTCTAGCCTCAAGGTACAATACTTCGTGTTTCTTGTACCTCACCCATTAGACTCACCTGATAGGATGAATTTAATTAACGTATTAGGCATAGCGACTGGCCGCAAGATATCACAGAAAGGACAAAAGGGTAGAGGCGTCTGTATATAGGAAGGACGATGAGCGATCGCTATGGTTGTACAATTTAGGGTAATCATAGCCAGAGATTTTTGAATAGCCGCTTTGGTTTCATTATCTACCGCAGAAATACCCTCATCTCAAATCAGAATTGGCGGATCTTTGACAATAGCATGGGCAATACCTGCGGTTTTTGCTAACCTACGCAATTCACTGTGGCTGACCTCCAGAAAGTTTCTGACCCCATTTGCCAACAAGTCAAAGAGATCGCTGTTTCCTATTTTAAGTATCCGTGATAAAAGCTAGTATAACTGCGGATGTTATAATCCGAAGTGGGTTTTGCAAAACAGCGTTTATTGAACTACAATCGCTCTAATGAAGTACGAGATACCAAATTGGCAGCGGACGCAACTGAAATTGTACAACGAATAGTGACAGAAAAATCAGCTGAAAACAATTATTTCATTCAATAAAAACTATGAGCTTTAAACTTCAAGCTTTGCAACTTCCGACTCTCCAGAAAAAATCCGAAGGGCTGATTGTAACTGCTTGGCAAAAATTTCTTTTAAATTATGACTTCTCCATTGCTGCCGTTGATGGGGATTTTGGGAATATTACAGCTCAAGCAACTCGTGATTATCAGACTAGTAACGCTTTAACAGTAACGGGAATTGTTGATACTGCTACTTATAAAAAAGCGCTAGAGCAAGGTTTTGCAATTTATTTTGCTATTTATACCGATGCCGGAAAAAAATTATTAACCTATCTTAACTTTGGAGAGAATGAGGTCAAGGATTTACAAAAAAGTTTAACAGCGATCGGTCGTTTGAATCCGCCGTTAGTAGCTGATGGGGACTTTGGCCCCAACAGTACAAAAGGACTAGCCGAAACTTATAAAATAAGAGACATCAATTTTCGAGCCGAATTAGCTCAACAGCTTTCTAATACAACAAAAACCAAGCTTGGCATTGATTTGGAGTTGGCTTTAGACAACATAACTGAATACGCCAAAAGATTAAGACAACGACTGAGTGGAAAAGCCTGGGTTAATTTTTTCCCAGACAGCGACTTAATTGATGATTTAGCTTCTCCCTTCCGTCAAAAAGTACAAGCTTTTGAGCAAGCCTTAAAAAATGCCGGAGCTAATATCGATATCGCTTCAGTATTCCGCCCCTCAGAAAGAGCTTATTTAATGCACTATGCTTTTCGTATTAGTAATAATGAAATTGCTGCCAAAGATGTTCCACCTATGCCTAATGTAGATATTAATTGGCTACATTACACCAATGCTGGTTCTGTCCAAGCTGCTAAAGAAATGGTGTCTGCTTATAATATTGCTTTTCGACCTGTTCTTACCTCTCGTCATACCCAAAGATTAGCAATTGATTGGGAAATTACTTGGTCAGGAACCTTAAATATCAAAAACGCTAGTGGAACTATAGTTAGTATTAATCAGCCACGAACGAGTTATGAAAATCCTACTTTATGGCAGGTTGGCCGTTCTTACGGTGTGATTAAATTATCTAGCGATCGCCCCCATTGGTCTAATGATGGACATTAATGGATAGAGGAACCGCATATATGGAGAATGCAGTTCCAAAATTCAAAGTGAAATTATTGAAGAATAATTCAGGAGTGAGCGAGGAAAGCTCCACCAAGGCTTGAGAATAACTCTTCGTGGGGGATTTCCATTTGCATCTCCCAATCTCTGCATATTCTTTGAGTACGGTAAACCGTATTTGCTCGTTAGTTCCCAAAGATTAATTAAATTGTTAAGTTTAATTACATAAATGAAAAAAAAAGGCTGCAAACATTGCTAAATCGGAGAAATTATGAGAAACGCTAGTATCCTTGACGATCAAGACAAGCTGAACAACTTTGTGTCACCCTTAGCAAGTCTTCTCCCTTGGCTCTAGAGTCATCATCCCAAAGGGAGACACCAAGGGCGATAGCGAGTCCGCGAACGTCACAAGCGTCATCAGCGTCACAGCCCATCGTAGACATTGCTTAGATTGGGCGAACATACCAGCATTTTGACCAGTCTTTAATCAAGTTTCTCAAAGTGTTAAGGAAAATGAGAAAAAGGGGAGGCTAGGTAAAACCAATGCCCAATGCCCCATGCTCCATACACAATTTTCAAATTAGTTTTCATTTTAAGGATTGGTAAAATCTATGGCAATTAAAGAACAGCCTAAGTCACCTCGGTTTCGGATCGTTGCTAATATATTACTGGCAGTATCAGGGCTATTCCTGCTCTTAAATTTATTTCTGCCTGGTTTATTTGCTTCTGGCCCTACTGGTGTTCCTTATAGCTTATTTATTCATCAAGTACAGGAAGGGGAAGTCAGCCGCGTTTCCGTTGGTCAAAACCAGATTCTTTACCAACTAAAAACAGAAAATGCCGAATCGCCGTCGGTATTTGCAACTACACCAATCTTTGATTTAGAGTTACCCAAACTTCTAGAAGAAAAGGGAATTGAGTTTGCTGCTACACCGCCACCCAAGAATACTTGGTTTACAACCCTCTTAAGTTGGGTGATTCCACCACTGATTTTTATTGGTATTTGGCAGTTCTTTCTCGCCCGTGGTAGCGGTGGTGGTGGCCCCCAAGGTGTTCTCTCCATTGGTAAGAGCAAGGCTAAGGTTTACGTTGAAGGCGAATCGGCTAAAATCACCTTTACAGATGTGGCTGGAGTCGAAGAAGCAAAAACTGAGTTAGTGGAAATTGTGGATTTCCTTAAGACTCCGGCACGGTTTACGCAAATTGGCGCTAGGATTCCCAAAGGTGTGTTGTTAGTTGGCCCTCCAGGTACTGGTAAGACACTTTTAGCGAAAGCCGTAGCAGGAGAAGCAGGAGTTCCATTTTTCAGCATCTCTGGTTCCGAGTTTGTAGAATTGTTTGTCGGTGTAGGTTCTTCCAGAGTGCGGGATTTGTTTGAACAAGCCAAAAAACAAGCTCCCTGTATTATATTCATTGATGAATTGGATGCGATTGGTAAGTCTCGTAGCAGTAACGGCTTCTACGGTGGTAACGATGAGCGAGAACAAACCCTCAACCAATTACTAACTGAGATGGATGGGTTTGCAGCTGGGGATGCAACAGTAATTGTGCTAGCAGCTACCAACCGCCCGGAAGTACTAGATCCTGCATTGCTGCGTCCAGGCCGCTTTGACCGCCAAGTGTTGGTAGACCGTCCCGATTTATCCGATCGTGAGGCAATTCTCAAGATTCACGCTCAAAAGGTAAAATTAGGAGATGATGTAGATTTAAGAGCGATCGCTACTCGTACCCCCGGTTTTGCTGGCGCAGATTTGGCAAACTTGGTGAACGAAGCTGCATTATTGGCAGCACGCAATCTGCGTGAAAAAGTTGCTCAAGAAGACTTTGCCGAAGCAATTGAGCGGGTAGTCGCCGGTTTAGAGAAGAAAAGTCGCGTGATGAACGAGACTGAGAAAAAGATTGTTGCATACCATGAAGTTGGTCACGCAATGGTGGGGGCGCTCACAACCGGAAACGGTCGTGTAGAAAAGATTTCGATTATTCCTCGTGGGATGGCTGCTTTGGGCTACACTCTGCAATTACCAACTGAAGACCGCTTTTTGATGAATGAAGATGAACTGCGGGGTCAGATTGCAACTCTGTTAGGTGGACGTTCCGCTGAAGAGGTTGTGTTTAATAGTATTACCACAGGTGCTTCCAACGATTTGCAACGAGCAACTGACTTGGCAGAACGGATGGTAACAGCTTATGGTATGAGTAAAGTCTTAGGTCCATTGGCTTATCAACAAGGACAACAAGCAGCATTCCTGGGTAATGGTGCTACTAATCCTCGGCGGGCGGTAAGTGAAGATACATCCAAAGCCATTGATAGCGAAGTCAAGGAAATCGTGGAAACAGCCCACGAACAAGCCGTAGAGATTCTCAGACAGAATCGAGACTTGCTAGAAGCGATCGCTACTCAACTCTTAGAAACAGAGGTCATTGAAGGCGAAAAACTGCACAGTTTGTTGAGTCAAGTGAAACCTGTAACTCATTCGTAATTCGTAATGACGCTCCTACGTCGCTAACGCTGCGCTAACGTAATTCGTAATTAAGAAAGTCAGATTTCATCCACAGAGGTACGCAGAGAATAACTTTGCGTACCTACCCTGCAAGAAGGCGAAGCGCCTATGCGTTAAACCTCTGCGCTACTTTGCGTTTCAGAAATGCCACTCACTGCAATACAAACACCAGCCAGGAAAAACGCCAATCCACCCCCAACCGCACCAACAAAAGGTGTTATCTGTTGCGGTTGAGGAAATATAACGCCAAACAAACTCATAGCTAAAGCGAAGCCACCAAAATACATCCCAATTCCTAATCCCGCCCACTGCTGGGGTACTAGCCCCAAAGCAAAAGGAATTGCCCCGTTGACAATTAAACTAAAGCTAGCGACGATTAACAAAATTATCGGAATTTGTGCGCCCACAGATATCATTATCAATAACGAAGGAATGATTGCACAGATTCCACAAAGCATTGCTTGACGATTACCAATTTTGACAGCGAAGATTCCAGCGGGTATGCTGGCAATTGCGATCGCTATTCCAATCCACACCATCAGCACATCAATATTATCAGTATTCAATTGGGTTTTCAGCACTTTACCCAAGACATCCATGAGAAATCGAATACCCCACGCGACACCGAAACCAGTTCCTAAAATCAACGCCAATTTCTGTAAGGGCAACTTTACTGTTTCTGCTTGGTGTCTATCCACTGGTGCTTCTGGAGGATTGACTAACCGCAACACAGCCGCCGCCCCCAGCATGACAAAAGAACCAATCGCAAAGGTATAAACTGGGCTTAAGTTTAGAATAAACTTGTAGCTTATCGGTCTAAAAGCCCCAATCACACCGCCTGTTAAAGTGACAAAACTTACTGCTAAAGGTAACTGGGCTGGTGTCGAATACATCCCCAATAGGCACATAACTGGAGAACGAAATATTGTCATTGCCAATGCCCAAGCTACCAATACTATAGGTAAGAGCAATCGCATCACGGTAGTAGGCGGGATCAAACTTACAACGCATGGTATGGCAATAAACAAAGCCGATGCAAGAATCATACCTACTGAGATAAAAGGAAACCGAGTTCCTACCCAGCGTCTAGCTTGGTCTGAAAGTCCACCCATCACTGGTTCCAGCACCGCACCCAAGGCATTTTCGACTAGCACCAAACCAACTGCCAATGAGGCAGGAAAACCAAACTGAGTCAGAAGTTGCGGCAAATAGATATTATAAATTAACCACGAGAGGGTAATTGCTCCCTGCACCACTGCCAACACCCAAACTTGCACCCATAAAATATTCAGATGAGATTTCGAGGTAGTCATAAGGAGATGGGGAGTAGGGAGTGGGAATTGGGAATTGGGAATTGGGAATTGGGGAGTGGGGAAAAACTTACTTACTAAAACTTCCCCTCTGCTCCCCTGCTCCCCCGGTTACTGAGCGTAGTCGAAGTATGCTCCCCTGCTTCCCTCATCCACTTAGAGAAAACGGTGTATTTTAATACTCCGGAACTGACGGATCAATTTCTTTACTCCAAGCGGTAATTCCGCCTTTGACATTCGTCCCGACAATCCCGGCTTCCTTGAGGATGGCGAGGGCTTTTGCTGATCGCCCGCCCATCTTACAATGAGCAATTAAACGATGACCGTTTAATATTTCCTTCACTTTAGCAACGCCATTCCCATTTTCAATGTCTGATAAGGGCACCAACACTGAACCCGGAATCTTGGCAATGTCGTACTCATGGGGGTTGCGGACATCCAGCAGTACAAAATCCTTCGCACCGCTATCCAGCAACTCTTTCAAATCCTTGACGGTCATTTCTTGACTTTCCATCTGCTGTTTTGCCTCCTCTGCCTTAGCTTGTGGAATCCCGCAGAATTCTTCGTAGTCTATCAGCTTTTCAATCACTGGGCGAATCGGATTCGGACGCAGCTTTAACTCCCGAAATTTCATATCCAAGGCGTTGTATAGCAGTAATCGCCCACTGAGAGTGTTGCCTTGTCCCAGAATGATTTTAACAGTTTCGGTTGCCTGGATCAAACCAATAATTCCTGGCAAAATTCCCAATACGCCACCTTCTGCACAAGAAGGAACCATTCCTGGTGGTGGTGGTTCTGGAAAAAGGTCACGATAATTCGGGCCACCTTCGTAATTAAATACACTAGCTTGCCCTTCAAAGCGTAAAATTGAACCGTAGACGTTGGGCTTATTCAGCAATACGCAGGCGTCGTTAACTAGATATCTGGTGGGGAAGTTATCAGTACCATCCACTACGATATCGTAAGGTTGAATAAGCTCCAGGGCGTTTTCAGAACTCAGACGGGTTTCGTATAAATCAACCTGACAATAGGGGTTAATCTCGTGAATGCGGTTTTTTGCTGATTCAATCTTGGGTTTACCCACCCAGGATGTACCGTGAATTACTTGGCGTTGCAGATTAGAAGTATCGACAACATCAAAATCGACAATCCCGATGCGTCCAATACCCGCCGCCGCCAAATATAAAAGTAGTGGTGAACCTAATCCACCTGTACCGATACACATTACACTAGCGGCTTTCAGGCGCTTCTGTCCTTCTAGTCCTACTTCCGGTAAAATCAGGTGTCGGGAGTAGCGTTCGTAATCGTCTTTGGTCAACTGGATTTCGTCCAGATTGGGATTGAGCATAGCAGTTATGATGTGGGAAAGCGGAATATTAATCCTATCGAAAAACTGGATCTTATATAGAAATAGGAGTGGGAAAGACGAATTTTCATCTGTGATAGCGGCGAAAACCGCTATAAGTGACTGTCTTTAAACTAAGCCAGTTATTTTATATTTTCAATTTCCTCTGCTTGAAACTGATGAGTATCATCAAGGCTCCAACTTTTGAGTTCTCCAGCTTTGCCGTTTTGGACGGAAACTATTATATACGAGTATCCCTGCCAAGCGTATAGGCGATCGCATTCTGAAGGGATAGCAGGATGATCTGGGTGGGAGTGAAAAATGCCGATAATGTTCAGTGAGCGATCGCGTGCTTCCCTTTGTGTTTTTAGCATAACTTCGGGTGCGATCGTATATTGCCGTCTTTTACTTTCTGTTGTGCGTCCTCCTGGAAACTCAGCAGTCGCTTCTGTATTCCAAGCATTTTCTGTTGGCATGACTTCTACCACAGTTTTGCCCTCATTAGCCAGATAGCCCAAAATTATACCACAGCACTCATCTGGGTAGGTGCTTTCGGCATGGGTGCGGATGGTTTGCAAGTGTTCTGGGCTAAGTTGGATCATGTCTGCGTTTGTAATTTTAGCAACTTCTAACAATTCTTGCTTAATGCGTATGCTAGCAAAAACCGCAGGCGATCGCAGCCTGCAACGCCGAAAAATATGTATTTTTTATCGCTTCCTCAAACATTTGCTTACTGCTTTGTTATTGCCTAAAAAGGAGAAAAATATGAAGAATATACAAAGTTCAGCAAGTAATGTAAAAGGTATGTAAAGATACCCTAAATCATAGACATCTAAGTAGGATATTAACTATGTAGTTATTTTGAGGCTAAAACGTCAAATTTCAGTGAGTTTTTGTCCTCTAAAACAGCATTAACTCAGGGTTGAGAACTTAAAGTTACTGAAAAAATCGATTCAGGTAGGTAAAAGTTATGGCAGATATCATTGGAACCAATGGTAATGATACGCTAGTGGGTAGTAATGGTGCGGATACGATTAAGGGTCTTGCAGGCAGCGACACCCTGACTGGTGGAGGCGGCAAGGATAAATTTGTTTACAACTTGCCTGACTCCTACTATGGTTTCATCACTGATTTCGATGGCATAGGTAAAGGAACAAACCCAACAGCAGGAGTCATTGCTAAAGTCGATACCATCAAATTCCAAGGCGATAGTTTTAAAGCCCAAAATCTGTTGCTGACCCAGAACGGCAACAATCTGGAAATCAACTTTGAAGGTGTCCTTGACTATGGCCTAGTCATCCTGCAAGACTTTGCCCTAGAAAACCTAGATAACCTTAGCTTATCTACAGGAGCCAGTGTAAATTTGGGCAATATCCTATTTGATGGGCAAACTAGCATCACAGACAGCTTTGATGTTTTCAATGCCAACTCCACCCAAAGCACTATTTTCAATAAGAACACAGTCACTTTTCTTAACGACCTCGACAACAATGTTAACGGCTTTGATAACTCAGATGATGTCATCAATGGTCAGGGGGGTGATGACAAAATCAACGGCTTAAGTGGCAACGACTTGTTGCGTGATGGTGCGGGCAATAATACCCTCAACGGTGGCGCAGGTAACGATACCTTGAGTTTTAGGGGTTTTACAGGCAATAACTTACTCTCTGGTGAGGATGATAATGATTATATTTTTCTCTATAATAGCTCCGACATCTTTTCATCCTCCTCAAGCAATAACACCCTAAACGGTGGTCCTGGTGACGATACATTGCGTGCTGACTACCGTGATTATAGCTCATTAGGCGATAACCTGTTATCTGGGGGCGATGGTAATGATTCTCTCCTCATTTCTGCTACCGGGATCTTTTTCCCAGGGGATCGCTCGTATGACAAAAACACCCTCAGCGGTGGTGCAGGTGATGATACCTTGAGTACTAGTGGTTTATCAGGCGATAACCTGTTCTTTGGGGGCGATGGCAATGATTCCCTCAGCACCTTTGGCGCCGAGAATTCCAGAGCCGCCGAGGGTAATAATACCCTCAACGGTGGTAATGGCGATGATACCCTTAATGGTGGTAATGGCATTGGTAATAGCAATGACTATCTCACAGGTGGCGGTGGCAAGGATAAATTTGTTTACAACTTAAGCTACAGCCCTAGTACTATCACTGATTTTGGTGGAGTAGCTAAAGGAACAAATCCTACATCAGCAGTCATTGCCGAAGTGGACACCCTAATATTCCAAGGTGCAGGCTTGACTGCTCAAAATTTGCTGCTGACCCAGAATGGCAACAATCTGGAAATCAGCTTTGTAAGGGTGTTTAATTTCCGCCCAGTCATTCTGCAAAACTTTGCCCTGGAAAACCTGGATAACCTAAGCTTATCTACAGGAACCACTGTAGACTTGGGCAATATCCTATTTGATGGACAAACTAGCATCACCGACAGCTTTGATGTTTTCAATGCCAACTCCACTCAAAGCACTATCTTCAATAAGAACACAGTTACCTTCCTTAACGACCTCGACAACAATGTTAACGGCTTTGACAACTCAGATGATGTCATCAATGGTCAGGGGGGTGATGACAAAATCGACGGCTTAAGTGGCAATGACTTGTTGCGTGGTGGTGTGGGCAATAATACCCTTAACGGTGATACTGGTAACGATACCTTGGATGCTAACTCTTCACCAGGCAATAATCTGCTTTCTGGGGGCGATGGCAATGATTCTCTTAGCGCCTCTGGCTACCAGTACTACGACACCTACAGCAAACAAGACGACGACCTTCGCTCATCTGGTAATAATACCCTCAATGGTGGTGTAGGTAATGATACTTTGAATGCTAGCGGTTCAAAAGGTGATAACCTGCTCTCTGGGGGCGATGGCAATGATTCTCTTAGCGCCTCTGGCTCTAAATCATCAGCGAGTACCTTCTACTACTACTTTTCCGATTCTCGGTCAGAGGGCAATAACACCCTCAACGGTGGCGCTGGTGATGATTACTTGAGTGCTAGTGGTTCATCAGGCGATAACTTGCTTTCTGGAGGCGATGGCAATGATTCTCTTGACGTCTCTGGCTTTTTTGACTCAGTTACTGACTCAAGTAGTGACTCTCTCACCTTAGGCAATAACCTACTCTCTGGGGGCGATGGCAATGATTCCTTCTATGTAAGCAGCCAATCCCCATCATACTATGTAAGCACCCCATCCCCATATCCTCCTGCCGCCTCTGACTTTGTGACTCAAACGGTAGATGGGGGTAAGGGTGACAATTTGTTGTCCGTCGATTATAGCGATGCTGAAGGGGGGATCGTTTCGACTTTTAACGCCACTACTAACATTGGAGAAATTACGGCGGGCACGAGTCGGGTTAACTATAAGTTGATCGAACGATTAAATATCTTAGGTACATATTACGACGATAACATTGTGGGGAACAGTGGGAACGATACGCTCTCCACAGGTACTAGTGGTAAAGATACGATAGATGGGGGGACAGGTGAGGATGTATTGTCTGTCGATTACATATATTATGGTAGCCAGGGAATCACAACGACTTTTAATGCCGCTACTAACATTGGAGAAATTACGGCGGGCACAAATAGCGTTAACTACAAGAATATCGAACGACTAAATATCTCAGGTACAGATTACGATGACTTTATTGTGGGGAACAGTGGGAACGATACGTTTTCCACAGGATATAGTGGCAATGATACCATAGATGGGGGTAAGGGTGACGATGTGTTGTCCGTCAATTACGATTATTATCCTTCAGACGGGATTACTTCGACTTTTGATGCCACCACTAATATTGGATCAATCATTGGATCAATTGCGGGGGACACGAATGGCGTTAGCTACAAGAATATCGAACGATTAAATATCTCAGGTACAGTCTCCGATGACTTAATTGTGGGGAGCAATGGTAACGATACGCTCTATGGGTACGCTGGCAATGATAGCCTCTATGGAGGCAATGGCAACGATACGCTCTATGGTTACTCTGGCAATGATAGCCTTTATGGAGGCAATGGTAATGATACCTTTACTTTCAAATATATTGACAGTATTTTTGATACTATTTATGACTTCAACGCGACTAATGACCTCATTCAATTATCGGTTGATGATTTTGGTTCTGGTGTCGGCTTACCAATAGGTTCACTTAAGCCAAGTCAGTTTACCCTTGGAACATCTGCAACCACAAGCGATCAACGATTCATCTATGACAATATTACAGGTGCACTATATTTTGATCCAGATGGTAGTGCCAGTGCAGTCACTCAGGTAAAATTTGCACAATTTTTGGGTGGTGTGACACTAACTGAAAAGAACTTTGTGGTTGTTTAATCTTAAATTAGCGCTCTAGTACATCACGGCATAAATAAACATACCATTCAAAATGGCGCAAAAGCCCAGAATACAACTCTTTTGACTTTTGACTTTTGACTTCCGCGCAGCGGTACTAGGCATGGAATGGGAGGTACTTAAAACAGTACCTCCCATTCGATTGTTCAATGCAATTAGTGCTAACAGAGAGTATGTGTTGGGTTTTATTCCTCAACTTTTGGCATGGGTGCGGATGGTTTGCAGTATTCTTGGTTAAGTTGGTTTATGTCTGCGTTGATAATTTTTATAACCTATAGCGATTCTTGCACGGATATATATTGGCAGGCGATCGCTCTCGATTGTAGTATAAGTTAACCAAGGCATAGGCTAGCAAAAACCGTAGGCGCTCGCGTACTTTTGTGATCAGCCAAAGGAAAAAATGGATAAAGTCGAGTTAAGTAATCATATTCAAAATCTCTCATCATCTTAATGAATACTTTGTTTTTTGCCTGCGTTTATTTATTACTTCTTAGCTGATGATATAGAAGGTGAAGAGCTTGTTTTTCTATCTGTCGGACTCGTTCACGACTAATACCCATACGCTGACCAATCTGGTCTAGAGAAAGTTTATTTCCATCTGTTAAACCAAAGTGTAAATTTAAGATTTCTTGTTGTTGTCTAGATAAACTTGACAATAAATCTTCAAGTTCTTGATTGAGAGATTGCTCAGTAGTATAGCCATTTTCAGAATATCTATAATCTTCGATTAAATCTTCTAATTTTACATCTTTGACTGAGCCAACTCGAAGATCGAGAGAGATAGTTTGACGAGCCAAAGTTAAATATTCCCGAATCTGACTAGGCTCTAAAGAAAGTGCATGAGCAATTTCCGTAGTGGTAGGAACGCGACCCAGTTTTTGAGATAACTCTCGCTGAACACGCTTAATTTTATTTAACTTCTCATTGATGTGAATCGGTAATCTAATTGCGCGTCCTTGTTGGGCGATCGCTCTGGTAATTCCTTGACGAATCCACCAGTAAACGTAGGTTGAAAATCTGTATCCTAGAGCCGGATTGAATTTCTCAATCCCTCTTTCCAAACCCAAAGTACCTTCTTGAATTAAGTCCATCAGTTCTAAGTTCCGTCTCTGATATTGCTTGGCAATTGACACCACAAGCCGGAGATTAGACGCCATCATTTTCTGCTTGGCTTTTTTCCCTTGATTTAGCTGTTGAAGTAGTTCCTGTTCGCTTAACTGCATCTGGTCAGCCCATTCTGACAGTGTGGGGGTACGATTTAATTCAACAGTCAGTTTTTCGGATTCAGCAAGTATTTTCATCATCTGCTGAACTTGTTGGGCAAAAAAAACTTCTTGCCCCTGGGTTAACAGAGGTATCCGCCCAATTTCTTGAAGATAAGCACGTACTGTATCAGTTGGAGCTTTAGTTGTGTTAATAGCTTTAGTAACTGTAAATGATGTTAAGTTACTCATGTTGAGTTAGCCTCTGTCTATTAATTAGGGTATTTTTTATTCGGGAAAAAGCGCAGATAGTGACTCGACGAGCCATAGATATTTTTATAAAAAAACCAAGTATCAAGTACTAGTTCCAAAAGAGCAATTAATACCCAAATTGCTAAAGAAACAATTACAGGTAGGCTGAGATCGGGAAATTTCCTTTGCAAATCGATAATGCCAAATAACAGCAAAAATACAAGCGAAACTCCTAAAAGAAATGACAACTTTACAATTGCAAGAATGAAACGGCTCATCTCTAGGATGCGATTGTAAAGCCTGGAAAATCTCTCTAGAATTTCTTCCATGTTATTGATGACAAGTAAAATTTGTTGTTGATGCAGATGGGTGGGTAAGGAGCATTTTTGCTGCACTCGCATCAATTCGTGTTCATTCTTGAAATTATCTAAAAGCTTTTCCCAAGGTAGAGCCTGGGAGCTAGTTGACCAGATTGGGAAATCCTTTAAATGCAAGGGAACTAAATAATTAATCAGTGCGATCAGAGTTTCATCAAAATTACTGAGTTCGGGGGGAAGAGACTGAGTTAGACGAATCAGTTGGTCAATCTGAATCTGAAGTGTATAGTAGTCCTCATATCTCCTTTGAGCGATCAACTGACTAGTAAAGGTGAGGAAAACAATTAACACCCCCAATAAAGCAGCTAGAGACTGAGATACAGCAGAAAAGAATTCAATCGCTACCTGTTTAGGTACTGTCAGCCAAGGGGCGTTTTCCCGCATAGCAAAAACCAAGGTGGCAATAAATACAAACCCAACGATCGCTAGCTGATGATGGGTAACAATAGCTATGATTGTCCGCACTAAAGGAGTGTTACTAAGTTTAACCAGGATTTGCAAACCTGGGACTGGTTCACAAATTTGAAGTCGTTGGGCTTTGCGGGTTGACATGATAGAAAACTACAGTTCCTGACTTGTTGACGACAGTACTTATTCCCCACGCTGCAAACTCACATGATTGGCCCCAGACTGAATCAATTTACTCAGATCAGCAACGGCGCTAGCATACTGAGGATCGGCTAATGTCCCCAAAGTTTGGTTTTGCACTAATGCTTTCTGTTGTGCCTCGGTTAATGCCACATTAATATCTGGGGCAATGCCGACATGATTGATATCTCGACCTTTCGGTGTATAGTATTTAGCGATCGTTAGTTTCAGCCCCGAACCATCCTCCAGTGGCTCTACGGCTTGAACTAAACCTTTACCGAAGGTGCGAGTCCCTACTAAGGTGGCGCGATTATCATCTTGCAGCGCTCCCGAAAGAATTTCGCTGGCGCTAGCAGATCCCTTATCAACCAGTATTACTAAGGGTTTGTCGGTGAGAGGATGTCCCGACGCATTGTAGCTTTCTTTAACTTGGTCTCGATTTACCAAAGACACGATCGCCCCTTGCTTCAACCACATACTGGCAATTTGCAAACTCGCATCCAGCAGTCCACCTGGATCGGAACGCAGATCCAAAACGTAGCCCTGCACCTGTTGTTTTTCTAATGCTTGAATTGCGTAATGCATCTGTGCAGGGGCAGTTTGCGTAAACTCTGGCAAACGAATATAACCAATCTTGCCTACTGACGTTGTTTGCGTGTTGTAAGTTACAGGATGGATAGCAATATTGGCGCGGGTAAGTTTGAAAGTTTGCGATTGGCTACCCCGTTGAATCGTGAGTACTACCTTAGTTCCTACTGGACCGAGAATCCGCTTCACCGCATCCTCAATTTTCATCCCCTGAGTTATTTGACCGTTAATTTGGACAATTACATCGTCCGGCAAAATACCCGCTTTAAAAGCAGGGGTTCCTTGAATTGGGGCGACGACGGTTAAGGCTTTAGTTTTTTCATTCTGTGCCAGTTCCAGCCCTACACCACTGAGGTTGCCAGAAATATCGTTATTTAGGGCTTTAAATTCTTGTGGGTCAAAAAACTCCGTGTAGCGATCGCCTAATTTCGCCACCATTTCTTGAATCGCTCCATAAGCCTGTTTCTTGGAACTATAAGAACGGCTAAGATACTGCTGTCGAATTGCTTGCCAATCTTGATGGTTAAAGCTGACATCAACATAATTCTTATCTAGAATTTGCCACACCTCATCCACCAGTTTTTGAGAGCTAGGTTGTGGTTTACCTAGAGCTTTGGAAGTGTAGAGACTAGTTCCTACAATGATTGCGGCTATAACAGCCAGTTCTATCTTGACGAGAAATTTTTGTTTAAACATACTTAAATTATTGAAGAAGAATACAGAATTCAATCAATGAAGGGTTGAATACCCCCAGTCGCAGATAATTGCTTTTGAATTAGAGCAAATTTCAGTACACAACTTAAGTCTCAGAGGCAAGTATAAAGCTTATTTTACTTCTGAATTCTGACTCCTGAATTCTGAATTCTATTTTGATAAAACTACTAGGAATTATCTTGAGATTTTCCTTTGCGGTGGGGATAGGCAGTCTTAAAAATATCCTGAATTTTAGTCTTTTGTTCAGCAGTAAGATTTAGGCTCAACACTGCTTTACGCATTTTTTCGCCTTTTTGTAATTTCGTTGACAATTCCTTTACCTGATCTGGGGTCAGAACTGCCTCAACTTGCTTGCGAATTTCTTCACGCTTTTGAGTGCGTTCTGACGTATTCGATGCCGGAGAGTTTGTCGTAGAAGTATCAGATACCTTTGTGCCAGAATCATTCCCTTGAGACACATCTGGAGATTTAGAACTGCTGCAACCTGTCATTCCTCCAATTAGAATAGTTGCAAATAGCAGGGTTGGTAAAATTATCTGTTTTTTAATCATTTATTTTTCTGGTTTTTTTGTGTGTAATAGAACTGTTCTGACTCAATTTCGGTGAGAAGATGTTAAAAAAGTTGCTGCTTTACTCACACCAGCTAATCTTAGAAGTTGGAATGAGTTTGCACATGAGCTAGAATTCCTAACCTGACCAGTAAAAAAGTACTCAAGTTATTGTGACTTTTTTCCTAATTTAGAAATAATTAATTAGTCGGAACGGCTCTATCAATACTAGAGACAGATTCGTTATATAGAAAGGAGAGTTTTATCTAAACAGCACCTATCTCTCAGCTTCCTGCCTTCTGTACCTATTTCCCTCTAAAATAGTGAAAATACCTATGGTTTTGTTACAAAGACCATTGAGTTGGAACAGTTCTATGGTTAGCTTGACCTACACATCTTTCCGTTTGTTGCTTTACCTAGAGTGGCTGTTATTAGCCACGGCAGTGTTCATGGAAGTTCTGCTGCCGTTTCAGTTGTCCTGGTCTTTGCCGCTAGGAGTTCTAGCGATCGCCACCTTCAGCTTGATGGGTTTGAGACTACCAATGGTGAAGTTGGAAAGAAAATTAATTTATACAGCCCTGGAATTCGGTTTAATTTTGCTGCCAGCAACTCAACATACTTTATCGACTCGCTCCGTTTTCCTGCTGTGTCTGGTACTGGTGATGCGGAGTTGTCTCATATTTAAGCGATCGGGACAGTTGGCTGTCTTGATTTTATCTCTGCTTGCTTATGGAACACTGCTTTTATCAAGACCGATTGTACCTGAGAATTTTCTGCCAGATAAGCTGATCCTCATGTCCTGGGATTGGCGATTAAGTAATATATTATTGTTTAGCTTAACCTTAGTATTCGCTTTATTGTTAATTAATGCCCTGCTTGCAGAACGCCAAAGTCGAGAGCAATTAGAAATTGCCCATCAGCAATTAGAGATCACCAATCAACAACTGTGCCAGTATGCGCTAAGGATTGAAGATCAGGCAACCTTGCAAGAACGCAACCGAATTGCCCGCGAAATTCATGATGGGTTGGGACACACTCTCGCCGCCCAAACCATTCAGATTAATAATACTCTGTTGTTTTGGCAATCAAATAATGATAAAGCATTGACATTTCTCAAACAGGCAAAAGAACTAGGGGCTGAGGCGCTGCTAGAAATTCGGCGATCGCTTTCAGTTTTGCGTTCAAATCCTTTGCAAGGGCAATCTCTCAAATCATCCATTGAAAAGCTGCTAACAGATTTTCAGCAAACCACAGGTATTGAACCATCCTGTAAAATTGATCTCTCGTACACTTTACCAACAGAAGTAAACACAGCCCTTTACCGCATTGTGCAAGAATCGCTGACAAATATTTGCAAACATGCTCAGGCGACAAGTGTCACCGTAAAACTTCTGGCTCACGCTGGGATGATTCATCTGTCAATCGAAGATAATGGAAAAGGTTTTAACCCCACTCAAAATACAACTGGGTTTGGATTACAAGGGATGCGAGAACGGACGGTTGCACTGGGCGGCCAGTTGAATCTCCACAGTCAACTAGGAACAGGCTGCTGTATTTCTGTTTCTTTGCCACTCTCAAAGCTGTTGGTGTTTTAGCTTATGATTCAGATTTTATTAGTTGACGATCAGCATCTTATTCGCCAGGGACTTAAGAGTATGCTTGAGTCGAATGCAGAGATGCAAGTAATCGGTGAGGCAGAAAATGGGCAACGGGCACTCGAGGTGATTGCTGCACTGCAACCCGATATTGTGCTAATGGATATCCGAATGCCCGTAATGGATGGAGTTGCCACCACAAAAGCGATCGCTCAACTATATCCTGACATTAAGGTTCTCGTCCTCACCACCTTCGATGATGATGAGTATGTTTTCCAGGCGATGCGGCTGGGTGCAAAGGGCTATTTGCTCAAGGACACCGAACCAGATGAATTAATGTTGGCAATTCGATCTGTCTACAAGGGACAAACCCTACTCGGCCCGGGATTGTTTGAGAAAGCACTCACGCCGATTGCCCCACCTATCCAGTCTGTGCAACCCCCTCCAGAATTAGCGCAACTCACAGCCAGAGAATTAGATGTATTGCGGTTAATTGCTTGTGGAGCCAATAACCGGGAAATTGCCGAATCGCTTTTTCTTTCAGAAAATACTGTTAAAAATTATGTTACCAACATTCTGAGTCGGTTGAGTTTACGCGATCGCACTCAAGCCGCTTTGTTTGCCCATTCGTTGTTTAGTGGACTTAAGTAGAGTCTACTTGGGCAAGGGATATATCGTTCACTAGAAATACAAATAGCTGGGAAACGCAATCGAGAAGGCGTTATATCATCTCCCCTTGATTTCTTATTAAACCTGAAGAACCTCACCCCTTAATCCCCTCCCCGATGCTTTGGGGCTACGGTGTATACACAAGTCAAATTACCCCCCTTAATCCCCCCTTATTAAGGGGGGAAACAAGAAAATCTGGTTCCCTCCCCTTTATAAGGGGAGGGTTAGGGTGGGGTAAAACCTTGGTTAATCAGCTATTTCAGACTTGTGTGTACACCGTAGCCGATGCTTTAGCGGGGTGGGGTTCAAATTTTGTGATTTATACAAGAAGTCTATTGCACATTGTGTATTAATGCACAACAACTGAATATAGATATTTTGACATCCCCTTTCAGGGATAATTCTTGTTATACAGCAGCCTACAGGGAGAACTTAATATGACATCTCCAGAAACGGTTATATGGCTACAAAAACGCACGAGTTTAGGAATTCTCTCACCTGAAGTATTAAATGCGATCGCTCAAGTAATTGAAGAACAAGTAGTGAGTGCCGAAACTGACTTAGTTAGTGAAGGCAATTCTCCAGAAGCCCTTTATATTCTTGTAGAAGGTCAACTTGAAAGCAATACCACCAATCAAAGCAACCCAGCTTTAGCTTGTGGATTTCTCCCAGGCGCAGTGATTGAACTCAAAGAATTGCTGTTGGATGAATTAACTCCATTCACAATTACGACAGTAACCGAATGTCACTTCTGGGTTGTACCTGCTGTTAAATTTCGGGAATTAGCCACCCAATACCCCGAAATTGCTCAGGCTTTTTCGCGTCAATTGGCTCAAGAATTAGCTCAAGCCACATCTGCACTTGGCTATGAACAAGAACGTTCTATTGCCTTGCGGCCATATTTAGTCACCAAAGCGCAACGCGGAATTGTCGGTACAAGTCGCTATGCTGTGCGGCTGCGGGAGCAAATTCGAGAAGCGGCGGCTGACCGCAAATCAGTGGATATTTTCGGAGAACCAGGGTTAGAAAAAGACAATATAGCAGCCCTGATCCACTTTGGTTCTGCCAAACGGCGAGAACCAATTATTAAAGTAAATTGTGGTATTCTCCAAACTAGCGGTGCAGATTTATTTGGTCGCGCTGGCGGCAAACCAGGACTGTTGGAATGGTTGGGGGAAGGTACTCTAGTTTTCAACAACATCCAAGAGTTGCCCGAAGAATTATTACCTGCGGTGACGCAGTTGCTCAAAACTGGTACATATACCCCCGTCAGTCGTTCTGGAGATTCAGCCGCCCAACCTCGTCCCAGTCAAGCCAGAATTCTGATTGTTTCAGAAAAAACTCAGCCGACAATTGAACGCTGTATTGGTCACATTATTAAAGTACCACCGCTACGGGTGCGGAAAGCTGATATTCAGACACAAGTTGAATATTATACCAGTCTTTACACTCGCTCTAGAGGCGTTTCTAAACCGCACCTTACCCCAGAAGCTTTGCGTCGCCTCCAGTCTTATGATTTTCCTGGCAATCTCAAGGAATTGAAAAATCTGGTAGAAAGAGCGATTGTGCAAGCTGAAGGTGCGAATGAATTAACAGAAGAAATTTTCTGGCCAGCCGAAACTAAGAAAAAACGATTTCGCGTAAATCTGTTAAATGCCTCTCCTCGTTTGCGGCGGTTTTTACGTAGTGACTGGTGGCCCGATCGCATTAATTATGGTTTTACTGCAACGGCTTTTGCAATTATTGTTGCAGTATTATTTATTGGACCGCAAACCCGCGATCGCAATTTCGTCTTAAATCTATTTTGGGCTTGGTGGTGGCCTTTCTTCTTATTTCTCTTTCCCTTTTTGGGTCGTATCTGGTGTTCTGTTTGTCCCTTCATGATTTACGGGGAAATTACCCAAAAGCTCTCTTTATGGCTGTGGCCTCGAAAACTCAAGCGCTGGCCAAGAGAACAAGCTGAGAAATGGGGCGGATGGTTCATGTTTGGGTTATTTACCCTAATTTTCTTATGGGAAGAACTTTGGCATTTAGAAAATACTGCTTACCTCAGCGCTTGTTTGCTGCTATTAATTACTGCTGGGGCGATGATTTTCTCGGCTCTTTTTGAACGGCGGTTTTGGTGTCGTTATCTCTGTCCCATCGGCGGGATGAATGGTTTATTTGCCAAACTCTCAATGACGGAACTCCGGGCACAGCAAGGGATATGTTCTGCCAGTTGCACCACGTATCAGTGTTATAAAGGTGGGCCGCAAAAAGGCGAAGGGCTGGAAACTAATGGATGTCCTTTATACTCACACCCAGCCCAATTAGAAGATAACCGAGATTGCGTACTGTGCATGACTTGCCTCAAAGCCTGTCCCCATCGTTCCGTTGAATTCAACTTGCGTCCCCCTGGTATTGAACTGTGGACAACTCATGTACCCCGCAGCTATGAAGTAGCATTATTGTTTTTGCTGTTGGGTGGTATATATCTACACCGCTTACCAGAGTTGCAATCTTGGTTGGGGCTGCAACTGGATTTAACTGAGTTTTGGCAGCACTTGGGATTATCGCTGCTAGTGTTAATTATTCCAGTGGCTCTTACCTTGGGGGCTTATGGCTTGATCCAAGTGTTCAATTTTAACCATAAGCCTCGATCGTTTGTAGAACTCGCCTATGGCTACTTACCATTAGTGTTGGGGGGAAACTTGGCTCACTATCTACGTTTGGGCTTAGGCGAAGGCGGGCGGATTTTACCTGTTACCTTTGCTACTCTTGGTTTGAGTGGGGAACAATTGCCAATCTTGGTTGCTCACCCGGCTGTGATTGCCTTTTTGCAAGGTACAACGATAATCTTCTCCGTCTTACTGACTATTTTTTTAACGCAAAAAATTGCCAAGCAATCAGTGGGTACACCAAAGGGGTTAGCGAAGCTATCGCTGCTTTGGCAACACCTAGCAGCGATCGCTTTGGGAGTTAGTATGTGGGCAATTATCGTCTTTTGAGCATTACATCTTCCACCAGGCGGTTTTTAATCGCCTGGGCTAGGTGCAAAATGTGAGTAAAGAACATTCTTCCCTACGAACGTGATAGAAAATACTTGTATGATTTATGATTTTTGACTCATAGTGTAAGGATTACAGATAATGCACGTTCTAAAAAGATCCATCAAACCAGCAACTTATATATCATTCCTCCACATTTACCAAACCACTTGGGGGACTGCTGGTGATATTTGTTTAATCCGTGAATCTGTAGCTAATGATAGTACAGCGAAGTTTATCGGGCACAAAATACAACTAGTAGTTCCAAAAGGACTGGAGCGCGATCGCATCGCCAACTGTCCAATAATTAAAGTTGCAGGTAATGTTGGCGACGGACATCCCAAAGAACACCCCTTGGAATGGGAGGCTTATGAAGGTGTAAATGAAGAAATAGCTTTAGCAGCTCTCAAACCTTGGGGCTTCAAGTTAATTGAACTCTAATGTGGCAATCTGACAAGCTCAACTCGCTTTCGTTCTTCTGAAACTATTTTTCCCCTAGCGCCATCAGACATTGGCTCAAATGGAAAAATTCATTTAATAGACATAGGAGTGAAATTAATTATGCGTTGCCCGAAATCCTTGGTAGGCATAATTCATAAATTGTATCTACGGCATTTTCACTCCTATGTCTAATGTACCAAACCAGGTTTCTAAATCCGCGATCGCCTGAAAATCCAACAATGCTTCACCGAGATTTTCTAATTGTTCTAAAGAAAGAGTTTCAATACGGTCTAGCACTTCTTGGGGTAATTCTCCCACCCGTCGAGTCAGCAGACGGAGAATCAGCAATTGTCCTTCTGCCTTTCGTCCTTCTTCCCGTCCACGTTGTTCGCCGCGTTGTTCGCCACGTTGTTCGCCTTCTGCGAGAATTTCTTGATAAATTACTGACTCGCGCATCATACCCTCCCGAAATAATTGTCGAATCAAGTCTTGATTGTATTTTAACCCCGCTAAGATTTGGGTATACGCGGAAATTTCTGGTCGTTGTCTTGGCTCAAGTTGATTGACTTTGACCACAACTTGTTGCAACAAAGCTTGGGGTTGCGTGGTTGCGGCCAGTGGTGCTAATGGTAACAAAGCTGGGTCATTGAGGAATAGTTCAGGATTTTCTTCCCATAAGCGAATCACGCGATATTCATGACGGGTAGTTTCGACACAGAAAACAGTTTCAATTACTGTTTCTGCTGCGGGGGGAAGCAGTAATACGACAACTTGCGTTATTGGTAGACGATACAAACGATACAAGCGTACCCAATAATCTAGCATCCGCAGGGGTAGGGGTGGCGTAGATTCAAGTTTGGTTTGAAATTCCAGATGGAGAATGCGTCCTTGTAATTGTAAGAATGTGACATAATCAGCGCGAATTGGTTCGATACTCAATTCAGTTTTGAGGACTTTGACGGAAGTTTGCGGTGTTCCTAATACCCAACTGGCAAAGGTAGCAGGATGTTTTTCGGACAGGAGTTTGCAGAGGTTATCAAAGGACATTGACGATCGCTAACAATTGAACGAGGTATTGTTATTATCTTGTGCAGTGGTTTGAGTAGGCGATGTCTACGATGGTCACTGACTTGTACTGAGCGCAGTCGAAGTAGCTTTGCCGAAGTGCGGGCTATTCGGCGTCGCACCATCGCTCAAGCAAGCTCATTATTATACTCTGGCCGTATCTTTTTAAATTCCTGTAGTATTTACATTAATATTCCATTTCTGGCTAGGTTGAGTTATCAGACGGTAAAAAGATAACTGTAGCGGTTCCTGATTTACTAGTAAAAAACCTAACTCCCTTCTCTTTCCCTACCAAGGAAAGGGCAGAAACAGCCTTTATTACTAAAGAAATTACGAATTATACAAATGCATCTACACATAATTAAAAAGCGATCGTCGCCCTTTTTCCTTTTTACCTTTATCCTGCTGTTGACTCTCCTCCTTGCCCTGCCTGGGGTAAGCACGAAAGTGCTTGGGATAAACAGGAATAATACGCTTGTGGTAAGCGCGAAAGAACAGCCTAAGCTCAAACCAGAAGCATGGCAGATTAACGGTATCGTTGTTGCCCTTGGTGATGGATATGACGGAGTAAAGAAGTCTGCACTAGATAAATTAGTTAAATATGATCTAAAAGATTTAAAATCTCTGGGAAAGAAACTAGAGGATATTGCTCAGAAAGCTGCCGAAATCCTCAAGGATAAAACCGTTGAATCTACTGTTCGTTCCAGTGCAGCATCGGCATTGGCAAATCTGGGGGAGGCTGCCAAACCCTACGTCAAAAACATCCTCGACTTCCTCAAGGATAAAACCGTTGAATCTACTGTTCGTTCCAGTGCAGCATCGGCATTGGCAAATCTGGGGGAGGCTGCCAAACCCTACGTCAAAGAC
>NZ_JBALEF010000032.1:0-12633 GCF_036918245.1 Nostoc sp. | reverse complement strand
AACGCCTCGCTTTTGCACGGCTATTAATTACACATCCTAGTTTCACTATCTTAGATGAAGCAACGAGTGCTTTAGATTTAAATAACGAAGGTAATTTATATCAACAGTTACAATCAACGAAAACAACTTTTATCAGCGTTGGTCATAGAGAAAGCTTATTTAATTATCATCAATGGGTGTTAGAACTTTCACAAGAATCTAATTGGCAACTTGTTTCTATGCTAGATTATCAATTGCAAAAAGTAATTGCTGTTAAAGCATCAGAAAAGGAGCAAATTACGACAGATATTTACCTGAAAAATGAACTCGAAATAAAACTAGAATCAACAGCGAACGTCACAATTATAGGACTTTCTCATAAAGAGCTTCAAACATTAACTGATTATTCTATTACTACTATCAGAAGCAACGCTAGTCAAGAAAAGTCTGTGACTACTAAGGATGGTGTAACCTACCGCTATAACAAAAACCCGGAGGTATTGAAATGGGTAATAGATTAAGGCTATATGGTTAAATTTATCCCAGATAGCACAGATTTCCCTAGCGGCTCCCTGGAAATTGGCTATTATATCGACAACAGGGATATGCGTCTGAAGCTACGAAAGCTGTGGTAGATTGGCCGTTATCTCAACCTAATGTGTAAAGCGTGACTGCTGGATGCGATCGCTATAATATAAGTTCAAAGCGAGTCCTAGAAAAAATCGAGATACAGCTTGTAGAATCACAAGATAAAATGCTGATATGAAAATTATACAAAACAGCTATGTAAAATAATTTTGTCTGCTTTCAAAAGAATATCTTGACTTAATGTAATCGCAAAAATATTAAGGTGTTGAAATGAGTAAGAGTTTAGTAACTATTTGTATATTTAAAAATAAGTGATGCTAACTAGAAAGCAAAAACAATTAGTTACTTATGAATCGATTACGATTTATGAAAAACATTACAAATTTCCTACTTTAAAAAATCCAAAATTAAAAAAAGTTCAAATAAAAATTAGAAAATGCCAAAGCTTAATTAAAGAAGGTACTAAATATCATTCTTATTTTTGGGGAATAATTAAATGGAAAAAAGAAATTAGTCAAGGAAAAACTTTAGCAGAGGTTAAATCATTAATTTCAGATTATACTCAACTTCTGGATTTTTTAGAAAATTATAAAAATAGTTATCAAAAATTTTTATTAAAATTTATAGATGACTGGAAATATTTATTTAACCAAAAATATTATGAAATTAGAAAAGTAAATGAAGAAAGAAGTAAGTTAGAGATAAAGAATAATAAATATTCTCAAATTATTGACAAGTTAAAATGGGAAGGAGAAGAAAATTTAAAATCTATTTTGCTGTTAAGCAATACTAACTTTTTAATTTTAGAGAAAGTAAAACTACTCAGTGAAGGAATTAAAAATTTAGCGGAAGATACCAAAAATCAAAAGCAAGCTATTCAGAAAATACTTAAAGATATAGAGGTGTATCAAGAAATTTATGAATACCAAGTCAAAGCTACAAAAATTCGTCAAGAAATCGCAAAAATAGCTGAAACAGCAATTAATCTAGAAAAGTCTCTACAAGATTACTTTAGTCCGTTTCAATCTTTAATAGATGATGTAGTAAAAGTAGATGCAGATTTTTACGCAATTGTAGGAGAAATTCAAAATTTAGCAAGTAATACTTTAAATTTTCAAGGTAATCTATTAACGATACAAGATACTAGTACAATGTCTCATGACATCCTCAATTTATTAGTGGCAAGTTATGATAAAAAAGATAGGCTGCAAGATGCTTTTTTTCAGTCAAAATTCTTAGATTTGCAGCTTCATGACTTTGATCTAAATAAAGATGAGATAACTTTAAATCAAGCGATTTACCTAATATCTAATTATATGTCTACTCAACTGGTTACTCAAAAGAAAGTGCTAGGGATAGTAGAAACAGATGTTGTTTCTCCTTATCCTCAAGTTTCTATCGAAAAAACAGAATTGGCAGAACAACCTAATAATCATATTGAGTTTTCCACAGAATTTAAAAATAATTGGAATATTGATTACAGTAAACTGCAAAATCTCCTTACAGAGTACAAGTGGCAAGAAGCTGATATTGAAACTGCTAAATTAATGCTACAAGTCATGGGTAAGAATGATTGGAATGAAGTTTATAAAGAAGATATTCTTAATTTTTCATGTGAAGCTTTTCATAAAATTGATCGACTTTGGCAACAATACAGTCATGGTTACTTTGGCTTTAGTGTTCAGCAAAGTATTTGGAACGAAATAGGCGGTCAAATAGATTATGAAACAGAAAAAAGACTTGGCGATCGCCTGGGTTGGCGAAAAGAGGGAAACTGGCTAAATTACGACCAACTAACTTTTAATTTATCCCCAACGACACCGATGGGACATCTACCAGTTAAATGGTTACATTATGACCAAAATATATTAGACATACCTTCATATTCATCTACAACCCTCCTGTCAATGGCAGCTTGGCGAGTTGGATCTTGGCTAGTATGGCAGATGCATTTATTTTTTACTCGTGCCAAAACTTGTCATGAAATTTACCATGAGTGAATTACACATTATTTAATTAATAATAGGAGAAAAAGCCAATGAATAATATGAATCTGTCAGATACAGAAATAGAAATTTTACTTTTTGGAAAATGGCGTTTTAATACAAATTGGGAAAAAATTTCTATCGAATTTAAAGATAATATGACTTATGAGCAAACTAGAATTCAAACGTTTCTTTTATCTAAACCCAGCGAATTTATCACGGGTAATAAATTTACTGGTGTATGGCACGTAAATGATAGAAGATTATGTTTAATTGTTAAAACTGTTCCTAAATCATTTTTCAATTTGCAAATACTGATATTATCTAGAGTAGATTTGGCAGACATGATCGCTAGCATCTACTCTATATTTGTAACAGAGAATTATGAGGTTATTGAAATTGATAAATTAAAATTTTTAATAAGCGACAAAAATGAGAGAATTGCTGGTATAAAAATCAATTAATACTTTTTTTACGCTTGTAATATTAACTTAAAAAATCTAAGTAAAATATTAAGTTAGTATAAGTTACTACAATTTTTTATTTGGGTAGTAGACTTAGTGAGATTAATTTACAATATTAATATGAATAATATTAATCTTATGCATAGAGAGCTTAGAAAATCTTAAAGCTTGCAAAATTTATTGTGCTAATCTAGTTTAATGCCACTAAGACTAACTATAACTTGAATTTAACTCGTTTTTATCTTACTTATGTATTCTTTTTGAATGGTTTGGCTTTCTGATAATGTGCATACCTAAAATTTTTAAAGTATTATTGTTATGGCGGATAGTGAGTGATGTTAACTCTTGACCCAACACATAAAAGCTACCTATAATACTAACCCAATTGTCCAGTCCGTTTTTTGCTCTGTTAAGCGTTATTGTTGCATTCCTTCGATTATTTGCTCCTTTAAGTATTAAAATACCACCAAAATTAAAACTACCCGATGCAATTAATTTGCTGCTATTTACACTAGCCGTGATATTGGCAAAGGTGTAGCCTAAAAACTTGAGGCTTCCTGCAATACTGGCAGAATTATTGATATTACCATTAGTTGCTTTGCTGAGAGTGACTGTAGCGCCGTTGAAAGCTAAAATCCCAAAATTGAAATTACTTGTAGCTTGAAATCCGCTCTCGTTCAGGCTGATACCTAACGCCGTGAATTGTTTGCCTAAGAGAGTAACATCGCCTAAACCAAAAACCTTTTTATTAGTTAAATCAAGTTTAAAACTAGAAACATTGAGCTTTATAACATTGCCTAAATTAAGAGCTACATTATTAATTGAAACGTTCTGAGTGTTAAATGATAAAGTGCCGCTACCCAAAGATTGATTAAAAGCAATAATATTTGCTGTTCCTGTTGCGCTTTGATTCTTCAAATTAACTGTGAGGTTCGGAATAGTCAAAGTCAAGAAACCTGCTAAACTCAGCCGAACATCCCTCAGATTGACACTATTTTGAGTAACATCAAACATAATGCCTGCTAGGGTATTCCCAAAAATTGAAATTGTTCCTAAACCACTACCGCTACCAGATTTTATATCGAGACTAAGGGCATCAACATCAATACTTAACAGATTGCCTAAACTCAGGTCAAAGTTTTTAAAGGTAGTATTGGTAGGGGTAATTTTAAATTCAACATTTGCAATTTCGTTGTCAAAAATTTCTAGATAACCATCTCCTTGAAGATACTGCTCACTAGGCGTTACCTTTAAAGATAAATCTAAACTATTGTCATCCGTTCCCTTAATTTTCAGAAATCCTAAATCAATTTCCAGAACTTTTAATGAACCAGAGATATTATTAAAAGTTTTGTCTCCTTCAAGGGTTAAGATTGCCTCATGCCCCCAAGCATTAAGTTTCCCATTAATTTCTAGACCTTCTGATATCGCTTGAGCCGCAATTATTGTCGGAAAAGGAACATACTTAATTAAAGGATTGATTTTTCCGTCTCCATCCCCATCAATTGATTCGATGTTTAAGTTCACTAAGCCTTCTAAAAGCCCTAGTGCTTTGTTAACTAAATCGGTTGAATAACCTACTTGTTTGCTAATAAAGGAAGTGACTGGCCCCCGCCACAAATCTATTAAGCTAATCGTTTGCTTGGGATTTAAAATTAAAGCTAATCTTTCAGGATCATTGGTGTCCATCAGAAAAGCTACTTCAAGGTCTGTTTTTTCCCATTTCAAATCACCAATGAAGCCAAAGTTATCGAAGTAAGGAGGTAAATACGTTCCGCCTCCTTGAAACCTGATATTGCGAAGTTCAGTTCCTACCAGTCCATAGGGATTAAGCCAAGATGTTTCACCTTGTTGACAAAAGTATGCTGTTAAAGATTCGGGTTCAAGAGAGAGACTACCAGAGAGAAATAACTTAGGTTCTTTTTCTTGGGTGGGATCGTAGCCTTGAAGAGTTAAATTTCCAGTTAATCCAAAGTTTGGCTCTAAATCAGCCTCAATATTTAACCCTATGAGCAAGTTACTAAAAGTAGCCTTAAATTGTTGCTGGGAAAATAGCTGAATATCGCCTGCAATATTAGCTGTTAACCTAACCTGTCCTGCCGGATTAAAGTTAATTATTGCTCTTAAACACCCGATTCCTAAGCTTCGATGAATAAAACTGCTGAAATTTGTCTGGAGATTATTGAAATCAATATTTCCAATAAAGTTGAATCCTCTGCTTAAGTTAATGCAACCTAATTGTGAATGTATAAAATCATGTTCATTCTCATTTATAATTAGCTCTGGGTTGCTTAATTTTAAATTGTTGATAATAGGAAGTTTACTCGTTAGGTTTCTAAAAATAAAATCTTTATTTAATTTATACTTTAATATAGTTTGCGTACCAAAAAACAATTCCACGTCTTGGCTATTTAGTAATCCTTTAAAACTGAGTTCAACTTCTTGAAAAATTTTATAAATTTTATATTTCGGTGAATATATTCTAATTTCAGGTTTGCCAAAGATTTCAATAATTATTTTATCAAGCAGCACATTCATGTATGGAACTGTACTATGAATGCTAAAAATCTTGTCTAAAATTAATTGCAAATCATGCTCAAAATCTAAATAAGCTTCTGAACTGGATGAAACTAAATTTACATCATCTGAAAACTCAAGTTTTGATTTGATAGCATCAGGTAAAGTAATTCTTGTGAAATCAATGCTATTAGCCATAAGTAAATTGGTGTAGATGTTTTTAATAGATTGTTTTAGAGGTTATTTTTGTCTACAATTTAACTGTATTATCCGCACCTCCATAAGTCACCATTTTACTACTGTTAGGACTGAAGGCAATTTACCAAACTTCGGCTTAATGTCCGTTGAATATCTGCGGTGCAGGCTGATTATGCCGCCATATCTAAGCGATTTTATCAACATCGGCGATCGCTAGCTGCTGCAACCACGTCCCGTTGATTGGGATTGGGACTGCCACCGACAACTGACGCTTTGCTGGCCGTAGCTAAGGTTGTCCCGCTGTTCCACCAATGCGTAGAAGGCATCCGCATCTATATCGATTGCATCTTATCAACGGGCGTAACCAATAACAGTATGTCCCTGTTGAATAAAACCCTCGGTCGGGAGCATAACCTAAACCTTTACTTATGCCTGTAATTAAGATGAGCTTACTCATATTTTTCTATTATTCCTGCTCTGAATCAACAATTCGTGGGAAAAAATAACCGCTACCTCTTGCTGTAATAATAAATTCTGGGTCGTTGGGATCGGATTCTACCTTTGTCCGCAATCGTGAAATATGCACATCTACTACACGGGTGTCTGTACTCATCTCTGGTACAAAGCCCCACAATTTCTGTAATATTTCAACCCTTGAAAAAATCTTTCCCGAATGATTCACTAACAACTCTAATAAGCTAAACTCCACACCTGTCAACCGAATGCGTTGCTCATTTTTGTGGACTTGGCGTTTATTTATATCGATTTTCAGTCCGCCGACATGAATTATCCCAGAGTTAGGAATAGTATTGATACTACTTTTGTGGGAGCGCCGTTTTAGTACACAGGCAATTCGAGCTTCCAGTTCTTTAGGAGAGAAAGGTTTCGTCATGTAGTCATCAGCACCGAGTTCTAGCCCAGTGATTCGGTCTGCTACATCTCCTAAAGCTGTGAGCATAATGATTGGCACGTCTGACTCTTTCCGTAATTCTTGGCACACACCGTAGCCATCCAACTTTGGCATCATTACATCCAGAACTATCAAATCAGGGGTCAACAGGCGAAAAGCTGACAAAGCTTCTTCACCATCACTAGCTGTAACTACGCTGTAGCCAATCATTTCTAACCGCGTCTGTAAAATCCGGCGGATGCTGGCTTCGTCATCTACTATTAAGATTGTGCCTTTCTCACCTGATAATTTTTTCAACGCTGTTCCTCCACAGCGAGAACTCCTAACCCTTCATTATCTGCTTGTTAGGAGTCAAAAGCGCAAAACAATCTTGAAGTACAGTTATGAGGAAAGAAGCGAACGCTTAATACTTGCATCTGTGCAACTAGATTATGCTAGGGCATCTGCCCGAAAAAGATATTTATGTCCAATTAATAAATTCCTCAACAAGGGACTCGTATTTTTCATAGATTTGGTGTACCTTGTTAATTTCGTGCAATTATTAATACCCATCTTTTGCCAACCTTACCCATCAAAATTTTAAGCCAATGCCTTCGAGAGAACAGCCAATGAAAACTTCTAATGAGATACACACTAAGAAAATCATCAAAAAATCCGACAAGCTCACCCTGAGACAGATGAAATTAATCGAGGAGGCTGAAGACCAACTTATTGAAGCTAATACTGACAATTCTACTGCCCCTGTGGTTGAGGTTGAGGTTGAGGAGCAACCAGTAGCAATTTCAGAGCCTAGAGTTCCTGACTATATTCCATTTCTTGACAATCCTCCTGTACAATCGGTGGGCAATTCCGGCTGGCAGGTTTCTGATGTCTGGCGTGATATTCGGGTAGATGATTTTTGTAATTAAAGCAGACAATTTGTATTCCCAGACGGTTTAGCATTGAGGCGGTTGCAGTTATCCACGATCCGAATCTTAGAGATTGAGGGACAGGCACCTGATCAGGGAGAAAAGTTTTCCCGAATGCATTTTTCAGCAGCAATACCTCAATACTTCGTTAAACCAATATTATGGCAACCGCCTGAGCAACTTTTGTAAACTATTTTTGCACCACGTCAAAGCTATAGTTGAATCGTGCTTATAATAAGTTACGGCTAACTATAACTGAAAGTTAGCACCCTGTAAATGGTTATCGCTTGGATTACGCATCAAAGACGATACCAAAGACAAGCAAAATTCATCGGCAGCGTAATAGTTTCTATTCCCTTGCCAACATGCCCCCTCCGCGATCGCATGTTGGTGAAAGTGTCACTGTAACCATAAGTTTGCCGCTTTTGAAAGCATAACCTTGCCGCAAGACAAGCGCAAAGGCTTGATTTTACGTTCAGCGATCGCAGTCAAAGCATTTGGTTTTGAAACCAAAAAGTTGCCAAAAGTCTAAAAATCAAGTATAAACGTGCCGAAAGTTCAGGGATTATGCACCCTCAAATACCTGAAGTAGCAAGATTGTCTCTTAAAAATCCCAAAAATCCAAGTTGTCGTAAGTCCATTTGAAAGCATAAACGTGCCGCCCCGGCAAACTTATGGTTACAGTCACAGAAAGTGTTGTATATCAAGGAAAGTAGTTTTTATCGTAGTTAATATCGGATAAAAGATAAGGATAAATTATTTTGTGTTGTAACTTTGTATTATAAATGTAGTATAAAATATCGGCTTGACATTTACCAAAGCGATCGCTTTGGTAAATGTCAAGCCTGCGAGCGAGTTGTAATTAATCGTTTGGTTCTAAAAGCTTGCCCAGAGCTTCAACGGACTGCCGCCAGCCGCTTTCCATGCCACTGGCAACCATGCCGTCACGGTCTGACTGGCTCATTGCTGTGCTATGGGTACGAATCTCAGTTGTATGTTCATCAATTGCGACAAACTCAGCTTTTTCCAGCATGACATGCCCACGTTCCGGCATCCCCAAGAATTCAAATGTCTGCACGATTCGTTTATCTAGAGCGACTTCATGAAAACAGCCCCTAAACTCATACTCGTTACCATCTTCTGATTGTTCAGCAATGTGCCAACTGCCGCCGTCTTGACAATCGAAGTGATACACTTTCATTGGATTACCGCGACACCACCAATTGGCAAACAGTTCCTCTTTGGTATATGCTTCAAATACCTTTTCTAACGAAGCCTTGATTGTGACAGTACCGAAGATATTTTGTGAATTTTCTGGAACTGTTACTGTAAGATGTGCCATACTACCCTCCTGCTACTTTCTTATCGATCTTCTAGTAGTTTTTCCAGAGCATCAAAGCGGGCACTCCAGATTTTTTCATACTCGCCCAGATACGCTGCGGCTACTTTGAGAGTTTTCGGTTGAATCTGAATAACTTTCTCCTTACCACTTCGACGCTTGGTAATTAGTCCGGCTTTCTCCAACACACTGATGTGCTTTGCGATCGCTGCCAAAGACATCGCATAGGGTTGTGCTAATTCGCCGATAGTATGTTCTGCTGTTGATACCCGCTTAAGAATGTCTCGCCGCGTCACATCAGCCAGAGCAGCAAAAATTTTATCAAGGGCTACATTTGATTCAACCATATAGTTGAATGATATCCAAAGATACAGATCGTGTCAAGTGATGAGGCGAACGACTTTTACCTTCTGTCTTGGGCAAATTCTACCTGAAGTCACATACAATTTTGGGTGTTACTTCCACTGTGCTGACAGGCGATCGCCGCGATATGGCAAATAACACCCAGCTTGACAACCTACCACCGATCAAACTTACTCCCTTAAATGATGAAGCTGTATCTATGGCGCAGCCACCAGGGAGGGATAGACCAGCAAAAATAGCTGCGCCCACGGATATTCGGTGGATGAAAGTGCTGGAGTTTTTACGCAGAAGCGGCGTAGTTTACCGCCGTAGGCATCGCTGCTTACTATCGTGCAATCGGAGAGGAAGTGGAGTAAAGTATGCCCAAGCCACTTGATCCCAAGTGTCAGTTATGTTCCAAACTACCAACTGCCCAAGCCAAGGTTTTACATGGAACAGCAGGGGACGGGTGTTGGAATCCAAAAGTCTGCCACAATCGCCGCTCATTCTATCGCCACCGCTCCCAGAATAATTCAGCAGAAATTGATTCAGTAACAGTCGAACCACCAGCAACATATTTTGCAGTGCTATATCTATATAAAGAACCGGGGGATAAACCATTACACGCTATGTCGGCAGAACTCTGGCTAGGGCAAAAGCCTGTTTGTCGCTTAGAACCAATTCACTGCTTTGGGTTAACGGCTGGCAAGATCCGCGCCTATACAGATCAGGTGTTACAGGCGTTTGCGAAACAATATGGTGTTTCGCTCTATCAATATAAGGATATGTTTGAGATTGCCTCAAGCTACTGCCCAGTGCGACCCTGCCCGTTACATCCAGAATCCTAGAGATGACCACATACCGCCAATTAACAATCTGGGATGTATTAGATGAGCTGTCTGAATCTCCAGCGACATCCTCACTTGTGCCGATGTGGGAATGTTTAGATGCGGAGCTAGAAAATTTACCCTTGGAGGCACAGTTATCAACCGCAGCGCTTGCCTTCAGTCAAATTGCGGATATTCTCAAGTCTCGTGCCGAAGTGCTGTTGCAAGATACCCGCGATCTCAATAGCCCAAAGGGGCCAATTGTTAGCACCGATCTATTTGCTGGTCTAGTGCGGACAACAATGCACCTAGATTTAGATGATTTGATTGAACCGGAAATACCACAAACCTTTAAACCACACGGCCCACACCAATTTTCACATCATAACCAGGAGGGTGATTCTGTAGCAGCACCCGTTGAGAAAGCGAATGTTTTGGCAATGCTCGATGAGGTGACAACTTTAGAAGATGTTCGCAACTTGGCATCAGATGAAGATGTACCAAAATGGCAAAGTGCAATCGCTAACTACCTGATAAATGCCAAAGATGAGATTTCTTTAGTTAAACTGCAACATGTGTTGCAAATGCCGATGGTAGAAGTATGGTTAGGACTATTGCTGGGTGGGTTTACACTAGAACAGCGTGGTGATTTTTATCACAACCAAAATGTCTGGGTGAAAAGCTCTCCTTCCTACGACCAATGACAATTCATTCGCCATATAGGAGAGTCCTGCGATATCTGTCACTGAAAGCATAATGTGAGCAACTTGCTTGCTTTATGGTTTCAAACTGGGTTGCTCAAGTTATGCGCCCCAAAGTGAAGACAGTGAATCTAAAGAGTGGAAATACCTCTTTCCGAAATTGCCAACGCCCAGGTGGTAGTAATTATCAGAGTGCTGAATTATAAATAACTTCTATAAATAACCAGGGGAATATAAGCACCACAAAAGGAGAGCGATACTGTGTCTTTAGAAATTCAACCGGATCAAGACAAGGTTTGGTTTAACTTGGGCGTTGAACTTTTAAACAAAAGATGCTTTGATGAGGCTCTCGAAGCGTTTGAGCGAGCCAATGAACTAAAAGCTGGCAACTATCAAGTTTGGGTTAATCACAGCGGAGCGCTGTTAAATTTAGGACGCTTTGATGAGGCTCTGGCTGCTTGCAATCAAGCGCTGGTATTCCAGCCGAACTCTCATGAAGCTTGGTGCAATCGAGGTATTGCTTTAAGGCTTTTAGGACGTAACCTTGAAGCACTCGAAGCGTTTGAACAAGCCTTTAAACTCATGCCTGATTTGCATGAAGCTTGGGAAAATCGAGGTTTGACGTTATTAACTTTAGAGCGTTTTGAAGAGGCGCTTGCTAATCTCGATCATGCTGTTAAATTCAAATCTGATGACTCTGAGGCTTGGTATTTTCGTAGCATTGCTTTATTAAATCTAGAACGCTATGAAGATGCTCTTGCTAGCACCGAGCAATCCCTGAAACTTGAAGGCAACTTGAGCGCAGCCTGGCAGATTCGGGGGTGTGCTTTGGATGAATTGGGGCGCTATGATGAAGCAATAGCTTCTTACGATAAAGCGATTGAATTTGAAAGAGATAACTCTGATGCTTGGTACAACCGAGGTATTGTATTGATGACATTGGAACGCTTTGAAGAGGCGATCGCTTCCAACGAGCGCGCGATTGAATTTCAGCATGATTTTCCCCAAGCTTGGTGTAATCGGGGTATTGCTTTAATGAATTTGGGGCGGTATGATGAAGCACTAACTAGTATCGACCAATCCCTTGGATTTCAAAGAGATTTACCCGAAGCCTTGTATAGTAGAGCCAATATACTGTTAACTCTCAAACGCTTTGAAGAGTCTCTCGCCAGCTATGATCAATGTGACAAAATCCTTCCAGACGACTCCGCCACTTTTTATGGTAAGGCTTGCTGTTATGCTCAATTGCTTCATGTAGAGCAAGCAATCTTTAACCTGCAACAAGCTATCAATCTGAGTCCTAACCAATACCAAGATATGGCGAAAAGTGACTCAGATTTTGATAAGATTCGTTCAAATGAACAATTTCAGGCGTTGATCAAGTTGTTGTAAGATGCGAATCCTGTACGCCAACGCTCTAAATAAACACTGACAGCTAGATTTTGCTAACCATTGGTGACCATGAGAAATTTGTTATCATTCCAGAGTAGAAGTAGTCCTCTGATGACAACAATTTCTCATAGCCACCCTGGTGTAAGAGCGGCGATTGCCTTTGTTGATTATGTCGTCAAGCATAGCAAAGTCATTTTTATTAACTTTAAACGTTAAATCGGCGAGCTTAAATAAGCGTGAAATATCGTGACTAAGAAAGAGTTTTACTGGAGTAAACACATTGTGTAAAACGTGTAATCTCTACTGTTGAGAAACTTTTTGCTCCACCTCTAAAAGCTAAAAATACCAAATTAATCGATTATTTTCTCCCGGTGAACTGTCTGATTACGGCGGCTATTTAAGGACACTCCCCATGACCTACTCAGATTTATTCTTGAACCGATAAGCCATTCCGGCATGGCTACTCTACCAGACGCTCCGCGA
>NZ_JBALEF010000031.1:0-11732 GCF_036918245.1 Nostoc sp. | reverse complement strand
TAATGTTTCTTCAAAGAAAGATGACAAACTGGAACTCTTGCCACAGAGAGTTTCAAGGGAAGAACTAGAGCCTCAGAAAACAGAACTGCAACCAGGACTATCTGGTCAAGTTGACACTCAAGAGCAGGAGACACAAGCTGCTTGTCCCTAACCGTAAACAACATTTGAAGAAGATTTGGTATATTTATGGCGCGATCGCAACTTGCTATTCAGTCCTCTCTTGAAGCCTTAGCTCCTGAGCTAGATTTAAATGCTCAACTTGCTAAAGTCGTTGAAGTTGAAGAGATATTTAATAATTGCTTCATACCAACTGATCGTGCTTCAGAATATTTCAAATGGTTAGATGAGTTGCGAATATTGAAACAATGCGGTCGAGTAATTGGCCCCAGAGATGTGGGAAAAAGTCGAGCGTCTTTTCACTATCGGGAAGAGGATAGGAAAAAACTTTCGTATGTAAGAGCTTGGTCAGCATCAAGTTCCAAGCGTCAGAAGCACTATTGACAAAAAACTCCAAATAAGAAAAAGACGTGAACTTAATCATTGACGAGATGCCGCGATTAACACCAGAACGCTTAAACGGGATTTGCAAGGCGTTGAATTGCCAGCCTGGTGAGCTTTTGGAATATGCCCCGGATGGTGGTGATGATAAGGTTGTTTCTATTGTTGATGTGGCGTGAGTGCGATCGCCACCAGTTGCGTCTTTTTACCAAATGTACTAATTGCGAAACACCTTTCCCAATTCCCGCAGATTGCGTGCAAGGTACAATGCCCTCACTATTTTTTGTCTTTTGCTACGATGGCAAAGCGTCAAAGAGTTATTGACCTCTAGATGTCTAAGAAAAACATACGTCTATGAAACAGATGCAGTAATATTTGTCACCCAGACACGGTAGAATTCTAGAGATAAAATTGCATAAAGTAAAATTCGTCTTGAAAACAAGGTTTAGGGAAAATTGGACTGGTCTAGCTTCAATCTTCATGGCCATGCTCCTCAATGCTCACATTTTTTACACTTTGTGTAGGAATGGCGAAGTGTCAGAAGCAGTGTAGACAATTCCTGTTTTTAACTTTCATTTAAGCCAAGCGTGGACATGCCAATCACATAAGCATCATTAATTAAAAATAGGTGTAAAGCAAGCTGGTTAAGAGTTTCAACAACTTAACCTTTTGCAATTTTACAGATAATCTCTCATTCAGTCACATGACAGTCACATAAGAATTGTAGAAGACAAATTATGCCCAGAATGGTATATACTTAGCATGTTTGCGAGACATATTTTCTGGATCGTAGGGTTTTATCAAGCCTGTATCGATTGTGTCTGATATGATTCGGGATGCCATTGAGTAGTTCTCGTCTTTGATAGAGAACCGCTCTCTTAGTGATGAGTTCGTCATGCGATCATTGGATACATAGCGCAAACACGCATGTTGGTAGCAAGCTCGGACTCGATCAGCTTTGTCCATATCCGCCAACTTCTTATAAGCAAAAAGTGTGACTTTTGTGTGATTAGCTGTGACTTGAAATTCCGGGGCAGGTAACTGCAAAAGCTCTACCATTAAGATAACTTTATCAATACCGCTTCCCCGCTCCTCACAGATGTTAATACGGCGCATAAAAGCAGCTAAATCCTCGTTACGAGAACGAGGTGGTTGATCAATAAACCGCATTGTATCAATAAGCGGTACACCTGGATTAGTAATCTCAATTCTGTCAGTGAAAATTTCAATGAGCGGCCCCGTACCACTTATATTAAAATCTTGGTGAATAATTGCATTCGCAACTAATTGTCTAATAGCTAGTTCTGGGTACATCCGTTGTTCTCTGCGAAATGCTTGACCAATCTGCTCATTTTTAGGTAGTTGGTCATTAATAAACCCTAGCATTCCTTCAAAATCAGTAGCATAACCTTTGATGCCAGTTTGCTCTTGCAGGCTCTCAACCCTATTCTTACCCTTGTAGATTACTACTCTAATAGCCTTTCGAGACAAGCGTTCAAAGTTTCGTAAATCTTTTGCAAAAAGAATACCTCCTAGATTTGTTATATCAAAGATATTACCTATTTTTTGTACAATAAGTCTTTCCGAGATTAATCGTTGTATTATGCCATCCCGATTATCTGGTAGACTTTGTTTTGTCAAATCGAAATAAGCTGGGTAATTTAGATTTGTTATGACCTCATCCACGGTTAAACTTTCTAAAGCTATACTTTTTTCAAATGGCTCAAGCGAAAATAAAGCCCATAATTCCCGCTCTTTCTCAAGAAAATCTTTAAGCAACTGTTTGTAACTACCTACACGGATATACTCAACTCCTTTGAAGCGAACAGGAACATAGTTTGCTTTAGGTATTTCAAAAAAAACTATATTTTTTTCTTCAAAAGTGAACTCATAGATTTTAAAGTTTATTCTAGGAGATAATTGGGTTACTAACCAATTTTCTAATTCTTAATTTCCAATTTTTTCTAACCGAGGTTTAAATTTAGTACCTAATATATCGTGACTAATATCATCTACTCCCCACACAATATAAGCGGTATTTTTTCCATATAAAGTTGCAGAGTTAGATAAAGCTGATAAGTATTCCCCTATCTCTTCTGGGTTATTATTATTTACTTTGAATTCAACCCACTCTGTTTCATGAGTTAATGATGTTAGTGTGAGTAATATTGATTTTAAATGAACTGTATCCATATTGCTGCTTAAAAATGGTAGAAACCCTATATAAAATTAAGAAAAGTATATAATAAATAAAAAAATCCTCTTTAAGTGATTTTCATCTAATTATCTCATTTCCTATTTAAATTGAACATCGTAATATTACAAAGTAATTATGGCTCTTCAGTTAATTTTATGGAATTGAATAATAAATAAAACTTAATCATAGCCTATATTCATTGGTGTAACTGGATTTTAGATTTTGGGGACTTTTTATAAAACTGCGATTTTAATGCCGTACGATAAAAGCAACGCAAGAGTCGTAATTATGTTGGTCATCTTGTATATATTATGTCAAGTCAAAGCGATCGCACTCTAAAGTCACTCACAAACTTGCTAGTTTTGTCAACTCTCTTAGGCAATCTTCATCATGCCGTAGGACAAGAATATGGTAACTGGTGTTGTGCTTGAGATTATCCCGTTCAATTTGGTCTTGCTTGCGTTTTTCAGGGCTGTCATGAACTGAACCGTCGCAGAAAACAGCAATGCAATCTTCTTTATAAAGAAAATCTGGCTTACAATTTGACTCTGGAATCAATTCCTGTGCAGTATCGGGTAATTTATATCCTCTGTGATATATTTCATGTAAAACTACGCGTTCAAATTCAGAATTTGGATCTGTTTGTTGCAGCAGTTGTTGATACTGTTCATCACGACATATTCCTTCTATCTGCACTGTAGTTTTTTGCAGTTCGTCAAGTAAAGGTTTGATGATATGGCGATTTCTCAAAGCATGGTCGAACTGGTTGCGGTAAGAAAGTAAGCATTCATAGCAAGCTTGGACACAATTATCTTTAGTTTCTTTGAAATGACAAATATCTAAAGCTGCATCGGCTATTTTTTGAAAAGCATTAGGTTTTTCTAATAGTTGAGAAAGAACACCTGCACCGCCTTCCGTAGCCTCCCAGAACAGCAAATATTTCCCGTCTCCCAGGCGTTCGGAGTCTAGTTCATCGGCTTCTAATTTATACACTGCTTGGATGGCAGTTTCCAAGACATATTGCAGGGTGGCAATAAAAGCTTCTCTTTGGTCTGTGGGTACACTTAATGGTTCAACAACCAGAATATTGCAGGTGTTCTTCACCATTAAATTAACGTCGGCGTGAATGCTATCTTTTGCGGAGTCGTTTTTGGCATCGCCCCAAATACCAGTTTTGATATCGAGTTTAAATCCTCGTTCCTCACTTTTTTTCTTGTTCAATCCGCGATTAATATGCCAGATGTCTGCTGTAGCGCCATAGGTTAAACGTAATAATTCTGTACCATCGGCAGTCTGTACCGTTGCTGATTGGCGTTTTTGCTGGTCGTAACGGAAATGAGTCGTGATGTTGTAACCGTATTTAAGGCGTTCTTCTTCATCGCAGGTAATGCGTTCTCGTCTCCAGGCGATCGCAGTTTCCATTGATAATAAGCGTGTAAGTAAAGCCTTATTATTGTTACTATCGGCAAGTTTTGCCCCGCAGTTCTCACAGGTATCGCGGTGACTGGCTGCCCCTTCATGGAAATAACCGCATTTAAAGCAGACATTTACCCGTTGATAGTCAGCACCGCCAACAGGGATTTTGGTTTTAGCCACCATAAATTTACTACCCTCGTAGTAAATAACATTACCAGGGGCAAACTCTCTCAAAGCCACGCTGCGGAGGCGGGAAATAAATTCGCCACTTTCTTCTGTGGGAATAAATGCCCGGACTGGTAAGCGGGGGAAGTTAAACCCAGGTAAAAATCCCTCGGCAGCAAAATAACGATAGGGATAAAATTCAAACTGATTATTGCTTTTACCTTGCACTTGTCCCACTAGCAGGTCAATTTGTCGCAATGCTTCTTTTTCTTGGGCTTTAGCGATATCTCGTTCTTCTTGAGTCGCATAGCCTCTGGTGTAACGACTTGTGCTGTCGCGGGCTTTGTCTAATTGTTCAACTGCGTCTTTGTATAGTCTACGCCAGCGATCGCAAGCTTGATCAAAGGCATTATGTGCATTTTCTAGGGTAAACTGTAACCAATTTTCAGAATACCAAGAGGTTTTGTTCAGATCGTTTTGGCAGAATGTATCAGATAAAATCAGTTTTGTGGCTGCCAAACATTTGGCTAATTTTTCCTGACTCATAGTGATTTGCTGACTGACATCTTCTTTTAGCGGACAGTCCGGCGAATCTAACTCCAGAATTTGGTTCATGGAATTTTCCAGGTATAAGCCAGTGTGTGCCAGCCAAATTGAATACACATGAGATTTAATTAAATCCTGGTTTGCTAGTTCTAATTTTGGTGGGGCGACAACACCAGCAACCATTTGACTTTGGCGTTTAAAGAAATATTGGTCGTGACCGCTACCAATGGAGGCATAAGTAATTACTAAAGCTTCCTGTCCACTTCTCCCAGCGCGACCACTGCGTTGGGCATAATTGGCTGGACTGGGGGGAACATTCCGCAGATGGACAACGCTGAGGTCGGAAATGTCTATCCCCAATTCCATTGTGGGAGAGCAAAATAAAGTTGCTAATTTGCCATGACGGAATGCGTCTTCTCGTTTCTGGCGGTTTTCGTTTTTTACTTGTCCGGTATGTTCTCGCCCTTCTAATGCTTTAATTTGATGAGCGTTAGTTTGATAGAAGTCTTGAAAAAATTGGTTGACAGAAGTATTTCTGTCGCTACCCTGCAAGCGACGCGAGGTTAAAGGGTCGGGGGGAGTTTCACTTAATTTTGAGGCTACCCAGACCATTGAATTAATTTTTAGTTGGACTTCTTCTGACTTTTTGTATAAGTAACCTGCATCAGCCAAAGCATTTACCAGAGCATTAATTAATTGGTTATAATCTGACTCTGGTAAAGGTTTTTGCAACCAATTCCATGCCCGATTAGAACGCAGAAAGCGCCCGATTTCACCACGAAATGTCAGTCTAATTGTATTTCGCCGTGATTTACCTTTTTTCTCGGTGGGGCTGAGGCTTGCCCAACTAGCTTCGTGTAAATATTCAAAAGTATCAATAGTCCAAGGGTCTTTTAGTGCTTGGGATACTTCCTTTTTCAGTTGTTCTGTACCCTCTGGTTGTAAAATTTCGGCATCAATTACCAATTTTTTTCTGAGGTGGTCAAGAAAGGTTTTAACAACAAAATATCTTTGTGACGGTGAGGCTTGCAGTAAAATTGGATGGCGGTATTTTTGCCAGAGTTGAGTATTTTCACAAGTTGCTAATAGTTCGGCGTATTCTATAGTTAATAGACCGCATTGTTCTAGATTTGGCTGGACAATTCGCCAACCGCGACGTAAATCTTCGTATAGCCGATATTCAATTAAATTACTAAAAGCTTCTTCATTCTTACGTTTACCAATGCCAAATTCTGCAATTTGAATGGCATAATCTGCTTGAGATAAACCCATCTGTTTGACAACTTCCGCCGCTAGTGCTTTGTGAGTTAACTTTTGATTGTCTTGAATAGCATTATTCAAAGCTGCCCGCAAGAAACTGGTTTGGACAAAATCATTGAAATGTCCTGCCTGTAATGAAGCATCCTGACGGTTATCAGTAAAGCTGAGGATTTTTGCGGCTTTGGCTTTCTCGCCAGTGAAAACTTGCTTGAGGCGACTAACGGTAGAAAGACAAAGTAGAGTAGTTGCGGTACTGCGTCCTTCACTACTTAGACGAGAGAGTTTGGTAAATTCGTTTTTCTTTTGGTCATACAATACACCGCAGTGGAGACAAGTAAGAAAGGGTTTAGGAATAAACCAACAGGTAGTTCCCTGTAATACAGAGTTTATGACTTTACCGTTGGGTAGAACTTGCAGTTTGTGGGGAATAAAAGGTGCATATTTTTTTTCGGGAATACGCCCTTGCTTTTTAGTTTCTTTAAACCATGAGTCGGGAAGTCTCTCTTCGTCTTCTTTATCTCAAAGTCCGGGTTCATCAAGGGTTAGGTAGCCTTCCTTGATGTCTTCATTGTCAAGACTATCTAAGGCTGTGGGTAATTGGGGCAGTACAATATCTTTTTCAGAATCGTAGCGTACCACATAATAGTCTTGTCCGCATTCCCGACAAAAGACGAGGGGATAAAGCAGGCGGTTTTCGGTGGTTGTGTACTGACCTTCCAGGGTGAGAAGTCGTTTGTCTCGATTTTCAATGGTGGCGTAAACACTACCGCCTTGGGAAATAAACTGATGCAGGCGGAATGCCAACCCCTTAGTTTTGCTTCCCCAAAGAAATATCTGTTTGAGGATATTTAAGCAAGTTTCCTCGTTGAGTTGGGTTTCATTTGCGAGTTGATTTGCACCTGTTTCTAGGGTGATGGGTGTGCGGCGGACGAGATGTCCTTGTTTGTCTTCTAAACCAAAGTTCATCTCTACCCAGTGGCTAAGGGAATGCTGTTTAAAAGCGTCTAAGGTTTGTTCGGACTTTGGAGGTAAACCTTGAATAATGCTTTCCCGCAATTTTTCTGTGGTGGGTGCAGCACTTTTGATAGAACGTTCTAAAGTTTCATCAATGACGTTGCTGGGTTGAATTTCTACACCGAATAATTTACTAGCAACATCTGCCACTACCTGACGGCGTTGCTGGCGGGAACCTTCGGAAGACATGGTGGCACTAGTGCCAATACACAGAAGTTTCTGGCCGCAGCGTTGCCGAAGTTTGCGAATTGCGACACATAATGTGCGAATGTACAAAAGCGGGCGATGGGACTCGAACCCACGACGTTCACCATGGGAAGGTGACATTCTACCACTGAATTACACCCGCAAATTGCTACCATAAACTTAGTACTAAAATAAAATATACCACTATTTGCAGCTGTTTTCAATTGCCTAGAACATATACTACTCTGGCAAATACTGATGCATGAGTCATGCGGCTGTTCGATTGGGAAATTTTTTAGCTAGCTGATGACGGCACTTACTACCATATTTAACTAAAGAACAATGTCCTCGCCTCGCTCGGTAAAGCGAACCTCTTTAATATTCCATTGAGCATTACTCGTTAGGGTTTTGCGGAGACTGCCAAACAGAGCAAACTGTTCACAACTAGAAAGAGAAGCTATTTGCCGCTTTGACTCAGGAGATATGCGTAAATCAACTGTAGCAATACCATTTTTGATGTTGACACGATACCCAGACAAGCTAAAGTCGCTTGTATCTCGTTTTTCTAAGATTTTACTCACGACATTTGTCACTGGTTCATTGGCTGGTACTGAAACCTTTTCTGGAATTAGTTTTTGACATTGCGTATCACTTGTGTATAGTGTTACGCTAGTAGTTTTGCTAGCGGCAACTTTAGAAGTTGATGAGGAAGGCTTATTTTCCTTAGAAGATTCTTGATTAGGAGATTTTTCTCTCAACTGAGCTACGCTAGGAATTTGGCTGGGAGTCTGAGACGATAAGCTATTCGTCGGTGCTGTGGTAGGGTATGACGTTGCGCTGTCAATATTACTCGCGGTGGGGTTAGAACTACAACTACCGAGGCTCACAACCATTGTCACAAAAATAAGGGGTAAAAAATATCTCTTGATTGTGTTCATAAATTTTGCTTAGAAATGATGTTGCTGTTATCGATTTCAGTGTCGCTGGTATCAATTCCGCATAAATTCGTGAATATTGAGCCAGTCTATAAAGTGTCAACTCGAAACTTGTTAAAGTCAAATTTTATACTATTTACCAAAATTACAACATCTGCTATTAAAGGAGTGATGTCTGACAACAAGCGGCTTTGTGTCTACGTCAATCCCAAAAAGCTTGACTAAAACAAGTAGCACTGCATCTGCACCTGCTGTTCATGTTAAATAAATTTGGCAAGACTAAAATCAACTCTTTGCACAGTAGGGGTAAATCGTGCTGTTTTAGAAAAACTTGTCCTTTAGGTTACTGATTAAAAGCAAATTACTAGTTTTCACTACTTTTTTGCTTCGTCAATTGCTGCACTAATAATTGCACTCCCAAAGCCAACAAACCAATTGCCACTATACCAAAAATCCCGCTACCTAAAGCAACTACACCAACTACCAGAGTGCGGACAGCAGAAGAAATCTTCACCACTAATGGATTGATTGAATGGATCGGTTTACTAGCAAAGTTTGTCGCGATCGCAATCATTAGCGAATACGCTGCAAATCCCATTCCTCCAGAAATCACCGCCCCAGTAAAACAGCGGAACGGACTAGCTGTCACCTGTTTTTTAGCATCTGTTTGCGGCGTTAGATTTTGGCCATTCATAATATTTAGATTTTAGATGTTAGATTTTGGGTTGGAGCATTAGGAATAATTATTGTCCTCAGCTAATCGTCATTCAAATTGCATCTCTGCATTTTTACTATGCAACTAAAAAACTCATCAGCTTATTTCTTATACTCTATTTAACGATAAAGATTTATTTAAATTCAAGATGCCACCTGAATACCATGTGTAATTGTCCGAGTCACAAACAATTCTAAGTCATCATCAAGAATTGCTTCCCTAACTTGTAACTTCACTTGTTCTGCCTGCTGTTGAGACTCAAAAAGAGCAAAGACAGTTGGGCCAGAACCAGACATCATTGTTCCTAAAACACCTTCTTGATTTGCAAAGACTTCTCGCAGTTGCAACACTTGGGGATAGTCTGATAATACAACTCGTTCTAAATCATTGTGGAGTTTTCGGGCAATTTCTCGCGCATCTTTATCTAGGACAGCTTTTACTATTGCTCCTGAATGAACTGCATTAGCACGCGCTGTCAAGTTGTCGCTATCTCTAATATAAGAATGACCAAATTGCTGTCGATAGGTTTTGTATGCCCAAGCGGTGGAAACTTCCAAACTGCGGTATTTTGCTAACACTATATAGATACTATCTAAACTCGGCAGCGGAAAAAGTTGCTCACCTCTACCTGTTGCGATCGCAGTTCCACCCGCTACACAAAACGGTACATCTGAACCAAGTCTACCTCCCAATTCCTCTAATTCTGACTGAGTTAGCCCCAACTTCCACAATAAATCTATCCCCACCAACACAGCTGCTGCATTCGTCGAACCCCCAGCCAACCCAGCAGCCACAGGAATCTGCTTGTTGATGTTAATCTCCACGCCCCCATATTTAGCAAAGGCTTCGGGAAATTGCCTCATCATTAATTCTGCCGCGCGGTATGCCAGATTACTTTTATCTGTCGGTACTTGTGGGTGGTTGCAGTGAACACGGATATTGTCAGTGCTGATGGAACGTACATCAATTTGGTCTGCAAGTCCGATACTTTGAAGTATCATGGCTAACTCATGATAGCCATCGGGGCGTTGGCGTAGCCCGCCGGAGGCATCGCCAATGATTTCCAGATACAAGTTGATTTTGGCAGGGGCAATTAAGTTGTAGGAACGCATTTTCTGGGAATTGGGAATTGGGAATGAGGAACTGGGAATGAGTAATGGGGAATGGGGAAAAATCTGCCTTGTCCCCTACTTCCTAATCTGCACTCCCAATTCATTTGCTAAAATTACCCATTGCTGAACGCTGAGGTCTTCGGCTCTGGCTTGGGGATTTATTTTTAATTGTTCCAGTAAGTGGCTCAAGCGATCGCGTTCTATAACTGATTGCAAATTATTTCGTAACATTTTGCGTTTGGCACCAAACCCCAACTTTAAGAAATTTTCTAACTGTCGGGGATTAAGTGCTGGTATCTCTATTTTTCGGGGGCGCAATCGCACCACTGCTGAATCGACTTTTGGCGGTGGATGGAATGCGGCCGCTGGGACTGTGCAGATTAACTCACACTCAGCCAAATACTGTACCCGCACACTCAACGCCCCAAAAGCTTTTGATTCTGGTTTAGCATATAACCTTTGTGCTACTTCTTTTTGTACCAGTAAAACTATTGAGTCAAATGGTTCAGGGTTAGGGTTAGCAATCGTACCCAGTAGTTTCTCAATGATTGGCCCTGTAATGTTGTAGGGAATATTGGCTACGACCTTATTTGGCTGTTGGAAATTGGGAAAGGCTGCCAGATAAGATGGTAAATCTAGAGTGAGAAAATCGCCTTGCAGCAGTAAACAATTTTCAGTCTTACCAAGCTGCTTTGACAACAGTTGGCATAAGTCGCGGTCTATTTCAACTGCAACCAGAGATTGCACTAAGGGTAATAAACGACGAGTCAGAATGCCAGTTCCAGGCCCAATTTCCAGCACGCGATCACCTTTGAGGGAGCGATCGCTTTCTGTACACTCTGCTGCTTGAATAATTGCGTTGAGCGCTTTTTCACTTTTGAGCCAATGTTGAGCAAAGACCTTACGCGGTCGGATCATCTGTATTTTTTGCCTAGTCTAGTTTTTAGCTTTTTCTCAAAAACTCATTATAAATTTTGAAGTCCCTCTACAGCGCTAGACTCACTGTAACGCCTATCTTGTCTTCCAAACGCTCCACAAACGTAGTGATGGCGATCGTGTAAATGCCCATACAAGTGTCACCTGTAGGATGGAAGTCTCAAACTGCAAGCTCCGCAACAATTCTGCCCTTATATACTTAGTTCAGGCATAAGGATTTAGGAGAAATCCCTCCAGCAAGAATACTCCTGCTTTTTTCGATAATCATTACTATAATCGCTCAACCTGCATCAGATCCCATTTAGGGACAAGCAACCTGCATTATTCACACAGTCAGGTTTAGCCACTTCGTTCTCGCCTCCCACCTGTTGCTTAACCCATTAACCTGAAAGTAATGCCAGTCAAGCGATTTGCCCTTTTAGAAAAAAAATAAATTTACCCCTTGACAAACTAGGGGATGACTAGTTACTCTAGTTAAGTGGAAAGGCGACAGACGCCAACCACTGCTGAACCTAAAAAACATAATACTTTGAAAGCTTAAGAAAAAACCAATCCTCGTCAAAAGATTTTGTTTTTGGGATTACCCGAAAGCATAGTCAAAATTATAAATAGGATTCCGGAAAATATTTTTTTCGGAGCCACAAACTCGAAACACAACAAAACGGAGAGTTTGATCCTGGCTCAGGATGAACGCTGGCGGTATGCTTAACACATGCAAGTCGAACGGTGTCTTCGGGCACAGTGGCGGACGG
>NZ_JBALEF010000030.1:0-14578 GCF_036918245.1 Nostoc sp. | reverse complement strand
GTTGCCACCCAAGGGTGTTCATCCCCCAGCAGGCGTTTATACATCGCCAAAGCTTCGATATACAAAGGTTCGGCATCGCTGTACCTTCCCTGTGAATCGTAGAGGAGTGCCAAATTGTTCAGGCTAGTTGCCACATCAGGGTGTTCATCCCCCAGCAGGCGTTTTCTCATCGCCAAAGCTTCGATATACAAAGGTTCGGCATCGCTGTACCTTCCCTGTGATTTGTAGAGTGCTGCCAAATTGTTCAGGCTAGTTGCCACATCAGGGTGTTCATCCCCAAAACGTTTTCTAGCAGATGATAAACATTTTTCACGCCAAGGTAAAGCTTGCTCATAAGCTCCTTGACCTTGGTAAAATCTAGCCAAGCCGACAAAAGGCCAGATTAAATTATCATCGCTTAACCAAGCTTGGTAAACTGTGGCAGTTTCCGCAAGATGAGGAATAGCCAAAGTTGCTTGAGCAATTTCTATCAGTATGGGTGTCTCAGGAATATCTTTTGCTACGGCTACCATTGCTTGACAATAGCCACGCTTGAGTTCATCTGCTTCAGCCAAATCTTCTAACTTCTGCTGCAATAATTCCCGAATGCGATCATGGATTTGGTAGGTGTCCTCTGCCAATTCTTGCAGCAAATAACGCTCAACTAAAATAGTGCAGTTAGCTTTGAGGTCAAATTCCCACTGGCTATAACTTGCTGCTGATTCTACCGAAGACCAGGGGATAGGAGCCAAAGCAAACAAACTCAACAGACAAGCCAACTTTTGCGCCTCTGGTTCCAAGCTTTGCCAATTCAACTCAAAAGCTGCTGCTACACCAGACTCACCTGTTGATGCTTGCTTCTGTAGCCGTGCAAGGATGTCTGCTAACATAACACTCCCCCCTGGTTGCGACTATACGCCGCTATTTGATAAAGTCCAATGGGTATATAACCCATTAATTTGCAAATTCCTTTTGCTGTCTCCGTCTCCTGTTGAACATATTCATCCCCCAATAGCTTTGCTAATAATTCTAAGGCTGCATCTGCTGACAATTTACCTAACGGCAGTGATGGATATGTTAACCCTGTGTTTTGACGAGTGGTAATTAACACCTTAAACCGAGAACCTTTGAGTGGTAAATAGGGTTTAATTTGCATCCAGTCTTTGACATCATCAAATATCAATAAAACTTTGCCAGCTTGCCACTTCTTCCAGCAATAATTAACTTGACCTGCTAGGCTTAATCCATCCGGTGGATTAAAGTTAGGTAAATTCACAACTCCAAACTCTACTAACTGGGTTCCCAAATCAATACCTTGGGGATTTAACCAACAACACCCGCCAGAATAATCTTCCAAATATTGCCATGAGTATTGAATAGCTAACTCTGTTTTACCCACGCCACCTTGCCCAGTCACATCGCTAATAGCCACAACATCATTTGCTTGCAATAGCTGACGCAATTGTTCTATTTGCTCATCCCTGCCAACAAACTGACGAGCTTGACTCTGTTGGATATTATGCGGGATATCAAACGGGTTGAAATGAGATTTTTCAATATCTCCATCCCAACTGCGGGAATAAAAATAAGTCGGCAGTTGTTTTTTATCTAAACCGTTAAATTGCTGCTTAACTGCCTCGGTAACTTCCATCATATTCGGGGGAAAAGTCCCATTAGCTGCGGCTAAAGCCTCTCTCACAGCTTGAGAAAAGTATCCTGTTTTATTTTCAGAATTTACATTTGCTTTTTCTCCTTCCCGCGTAGCTAGTAACACAAATTGTTGACTATCTTGCTTTGGCTGACCACTCAAAAAAGCTTTCCCACCTAAATTAGTTGGTCTTCCCTTCGACTCTAAAACATAATTGGCACAGGCATCAATAATACAAATATGATTACGAATCTGAAATTTATCGGAACGCAACAAAACTAATAAAGAATTCAAATCTAAATTCTGCCAATTCTGTTTATTTGCATCAGCACAAAGCAACCGACGCTCTCGTTCTGAGGTAATCAAACCATGTCCCGCCCAAAAAATGTAGAGTAAATCCCCCGACTTTGGGGATAAAAAGTTACTCACAATGTCAGAGATATTTTGCTCTGTTGCTAACTCTACAGTTAACCCACATTCCCCAATTAACTGATGATTTTCTTCCAGCGCTGATAAACATAACCGGATATTCTCTCTCGGTACACCGCGCCGATGCAGCCAATGAGCAAATTTCAGCGCGTCATCGGCTGGCCCCCCACCCGTCACATTCCAAGCAGTTTCGTGGTACTTTTCAATACCCACAATTAACCCAAATGTCCGCTCAGGTTTAGCCATCAACTGCATGATGATTTAGTTTCTCACCTCCTATGGAAAATGATCTAACCCCCTAATCCCCTAACCTCCTTCCCTAGCAGGGAATCTACGGTGTACACACAAGTCAAATTACCCCCCTTAATCCCCCCTTGGAAAGGGGGGAAACAAGAAATCTAGTTCCCTCCCCTTTCTAAGGGGAGGGTTAGGGTGGGGTAAACCATTATGGCAACCTCGAAATAATCGCCTCCCAGGTTTTGGCATTTGTCCAATAAGCACCGTGGGAACGGGGAAATGGTTGTCTGCTATCCACTACCACATCCTGCACTCTATCAGGAAAAATTCTATTACCCACGTAACTGAGAAAATCCCGTAAATCGTAGATATTCAACCATTCCGGGAAATGCTCTGGCAATAACTGCCCATATTCTAAGCTGTAGAGGGCGTTAATCTCATATAAAAATGGTGCTTGGGAACCAACTGTTACCAATAATTCCACCTGAGACAACTGCTGCTGCACTAGCAAATCTACACAAGCGATACCTCCCAAGCTATGGGCGATTAAAACCACTGGCGGTTCTGCTTGGGCAATTTGTTCTTGGATAAACGCCCTGATTTTTTCACCCCGCGTCTGATACAACAAAATATCACCGGGCATAGGGGAGACTTTATCAGTTAACTCAAGGCGGTTTCCTCTGACATAATTAGTTCCCATTGGCAAAGCTAGTCCCACAAGTGGCTTTAATAACCAGCCACCCAATCCTAACTCCGTCTCTGTCAAAGCCAGAGTCAGCAATTCCACAACTTTATCCCGCAATTGGGCATCGGTGAGTATCAAAGGAAATTTTTCTTGCTGTTCGCTAATAAACATTGCTTGAGCCGCGATCGCTCTTGCTATTGGTGGATAATATTCACTCAAATCAGATTCGGAAACTGTGAGCAATGCCCGTTGATATGGTTCACTGTGGATAACCGCCTCTCGTGCTGGCTCAAATACCTCTGCAATTCCCGCCTCTTGCAACTTAGCTTGCAGTTGAGATGTCGGAGTGAGACTGGCTACACGAGATTGCAAAACATCGCCTGGTTCTTCCCCAAAGGGATTTCCTGCCTCAACAGGTTTCAAAGACAACAGCCGTAATTCATACAGAGGATCGCGGTATAATTGCCCCCACAGTACAATCTCTGCGTCTTCTTCTGCTTGAGATAAAGCCAGTGTCCCATCTTCCAAGGGTACTGATGCCCGATTATCATTGAACTTTGCACCTAATACACCCCAAAGGCAGGGAGAAACTTTGATATCAGGACGTTGGGCGTGAATCTTTTGCTCAATTATCTGAAAGGTTTCGTTGTATTCTCGTTCCCTAATGCCTGTGCCATGTACAAATATTACGGTGGTCATTGTGATATGGGTGGCTACGCCTACGCAAGGCTCTCCTCTGTATTATTCCTCACTACTTTCTCTGACACAAGTTGATTTCATTCACTTGGTTTATTAAATACTTCTAAAATCTGTCGGCAAATCTGTTTGAGCTTATCCGCAATTTCACCAGAAGGCGAAGATGCGCCGACAACACTCCAGTTTTCTACCGTAGAAAGTCGCCACGCTTCACCGCGATGATCGAATCCAGCCACCTCGACACCGATCGCCCGGCGGGAATTATTGATGGGATCTTGATAAAATCGGATTTGAATTAAAATACTACGACTTCGCCAAGATTTGCTAATACCAGGAAAGTGAAAGCCAATATCTATAGAATCTGGATCGACTAACTCCCTAGTTTCCGGGTCATTTTTCCAGGGTTTGAGATCGGATTTGGCATCAGGAAACTCGAATTTGAACAAATTAACCACCGTAGCAATGTTGCTGGCGAGTTCAAGGTTCGTTGCCTGTTCAGCTGCGTTCACTAAAAAACACTCCTATATTGCGTCGGCATCTTCGGGGATGTGAAGACATAAAAACCGCCAGAAGGCTTATATTAACGGTGTTTCAGCTTATCAAGAGCTTTGATATTTAGCAACTCTAAATCATATTTTCCTAACAATCCTCGTTACTAAACAGAAGCCAAAAATCGCTTCTTGTTGGGACTGCTTAACACCTATTAAGTAATTGTACTTAAAAATTACTCCAAAGCAGATGAAACTCTGGTCTTTGGAGAAAATATCAAGATTTTCTGCAAAATCCTTGGCTGACAAGAACGATTAACTGCGCTAGCGATCTAAAATGACACTGTTAATCGGTAAACCAAAAGCAATTAAGTTCAATATATGGTGCGTCAACGCTCGATTTTTTCATTTTTCCTAGTACTATTGGCCACATTCCTGATTAGTTGTGGTGGTCCTGGTGTTGCGGTGGCACCTCCGACTTACACAGCAGTACAACTTGAAAAAATTCAGGCTTATGTTCCTGAAATTCAGGCTGTGCGCGATCGCTCACAAGAGTTGACAACCCTGATTAAAAGAGGTGATTGGATCAATGTGCGTAACTTTATACATGGTCCCATAACAGAAGCAAGGCTGAATCTGACTTATGTCACTTCCAACCTTCTACCCAAAGACCAACCCGAAGCACGTCAAATAACGCGAGATTTGTTTAACGACCTAGTTAAACTTGATAGAGCTACTAGTGCTGGCAATCCTCAAGTTGCCTTAAATAACTCCCAAGCTGCTTTCGCAGAGATTGACAAATTTTTCCAACTGCTTCCTAAGACCAGCAGTGAAGCAGAGGCAAGTTAAGCGCAAGGTAAGATGATCTGAGGGAGATGAGGAGGATGAGAGAGAGTAAAAATTGCTTCCCCTGTTCTTTCATCTCCCGCATCTCTCCCATCTTTGCCTCAAAACAGCAATGAGTCATGTAGTTATTATCGGTTGTGGCGTAGTCGGGGCTGCGATCGCATTTGAACTGAGTCTAGTAAAAGGGCTAAAAATTACAGTTTGCGATCGCCAACCACCAGCACAAGCTTCCACGGGCGCTGCACTTGGCGTTTTGATGGGCGTAATCAGCCAAAAAATCAAGGGCAAAGCTTGGCAGATGCGACAAACTAGCATCCAACGCTATGAGACTTTGATTCCTGAACTAGAAGCTTTAACAGGTCGCAAAATTCCTTTTAATCGTCAGGGAATTCTCATGCTTTTGTCTGATTCCTCCCTAGAGGAGATGTCAGCATGGGAAAAGTTAGTAGAAATTCGCCACTCTCAAGGATGGAATTTAGAAATTTGGGACACGGCTAAACTCCAGAATATTTGTCCTCAAATAGAACGCGAAAAAGTTACTGGCGCTGTCTATTCTCCCCAAGACCGCCAGCTCGATCCAACTGCCCTCACCTTAGCTTTAGTTGAAGCTGCCCAGCAAAATGGTGTAACTTTCAAATTTGGCGTGACTGTTTTGGATGCCCCAACCTCAACATCTGAATTTTGCGATTGCCTTGAGACTACAGAAGGAAAAATAACCGCAGATTGGTTTGTAATTGCAGCAGGGCTAGGTTCAACTCCACTAACGGCAAAATTAAATCAGATAATTGATATCCGCCCCGTACTTGGGCAAGCCTTGCAAATGCGTGTGGGGCATTTATTAGGTAATCCCGACTTTCAGCCAGCGATAACGGGTAATGATGTCCATATTGTTCCTGTGGGCGGTGGAGATTATTGGATAGGCGCAACAGTAGAATTTCCTAGCAATGGCGATGAGATACCGCCAAATCAAGAACTGCTGGAATCTATTAGAGAACAAGCGATCGCATTTTGTCCAGAATTAGCCACAGCAACTATTCTCCGCACTTGGTCAGGGTTACGTCCCCGTCCTGAAGGACGCCCCGCCCCAGTTATTGGTAAGTTGCCAGGGTTTAGTAACGTCCTCCTAGCTACCGGACACTATCGCAACGGCGTTTTACTAGCACCCGCTACAGCTTATGCGATTCGTGAGATGATTATTTCTCAGGGAATGGGGAGTGGGGAGATGAGGGAGACAAGGGGACAAGGAGAATAACTCATGCCCAATGACGCCAGTTGCTTCTCCTGTCGGAGACGCTACGCGAACAAGTCGGGCATTGCCCGCCCAACGCACTGGCTCCCCAATGCCCAATTCCCAATGCCCAATATAGGAAAATAACGTGTCAATAAAAGAACATAAAATCAATGTAGATTCACTGGAATGGTTTTATCGGGAATCTTTACCAATCGGCAGAAGTGACTTAGCACCTGTGTTGTTGCTACACGGCTTAGTTTCACAAAGTTACAGTTGGCGTCATATTATACCTGCCTTGGCGAAGCAGGGTACAAGAGCGATCGCTCCAGATTGGATTGGTTACGGCTTTTCTGCCAAACCAGAAAAACGAGATTTTGCTTACACTCCCGATGCTTTTATCACAGCTTTAGAAGGATTTATTAAATCCCTAGAACTTGAACATTTTTCTTTAGTCGTCCAAGGCTTTTTAGGTTCTGTAGGACTACAATATGCTTTGCGTCATCCAGAACAAATTGCTAATTTAGCTATTTTAAATACACCAATTTCAACTGCTGCTAAATTACCCTGGAAAATTAAACAAATGGGTTTACCCTTAGCAGGTGAAGTAATGACCCAAGACCCCTTATTAGTCGATCGGACACTAGAAGGTGGAAGCCGTTATCGCATAGGAGATAAAGATTTAGATATTTATCGAAAACCATTTTTAACAGCTTCTTCATCTGGTCGAAGTCTCTTAGCAAGTATTCGCAATTTACAGCTTGATTCAGCCATGACAGAAATACAAACTGGCTTTAAAGAATGGCAACAACCAATTCTGATTCAATGGGGTATGATTGACCCTTGGCTACCTGTAGACATTGCCGAAAACTTTGCCAATTCCGTACCAAATACTGAATTAATAAAACTTAATAACGTCGGACATTATCCTCAAGAACACTACCACGAGACGATTTTGCAAGACCTTTTACCCTTTGTGCGTCGTAAAGATGCTCATTGACAATATAGCTCTGGCAAAAATCGATATTATAAAAATGAACCCACAGATAAACATAGAGAAATCATAGATATTTATCTGTGGTAGAAAATAAATTTGGGATTTTTGCGAGATTTATCAATATAACTTTTGGATAAATCAAAAATAAGAACCCCACCCCGCCAAAGCTACACTTTGTCTCCCCTCCCCTTGCTCAGGGGAGGGGTTGGGGGTGGGGTGTTAAGGACTTTTGCAAGAGGTCTAATGTTATCCCCGCCTGCATTTGTGAACTTTTTATTACCATTAAAAATGTATCACAACCACAAGTAAAGGAGATTAGGATTGATGGCTTATTCATGGTTTAAAGCCTTTCATATTGTCGGATTTGTAGTTTGGTTCGCTGGTTTGTTTTACTTAGTACGTCTTTTTATTTATCACGTTGAAGCTAACGAAGAACCTGAACCAGCACGAACGATACTGAAAAATCAGTATCAAATTATGGAAAAGCGCCTTTACTCTATCATCACTAACCCAGGAATGTTCGTGACGATCGCAATGGCCATCGGTTTAGTAAGCACTGAACCGGATATTTTAAAAGAGGGTTGGTTGCATATCAAACTGCTGTTTGTGGCTATTTTAATTGGCTATCATCATTACTGCGCTCGGCTAATGAAAAAGTTAGCAGTAGATGAATGTCGCTGGAATAGTCAGCAATTACGTGCTTTAAATGAAGCACCTACAGTTATGTTAGTAGCGATCGTTTTGCTGGCTGTGTTTAAGAATAATTTACCTACAGATATCGCCGCCTGGGCTATTTTCGCCATGATTATTTTGATGGCAGTCACTATTCAACTTTACGCCAAAAAACGCAGGCAGGATAAAGAAAAATTGACGGCACAGATAGGACAACCACAAGAACAAAGTTAGACATTGAGTTCATTCGCTTACGGTTACTCACCGCATCACCACACCCCGGTTTTGGCTTTAGACAAAACCGGGGTGGGGTAAAGCGTATGTGGGACAAGCGTTTGAGCTTAAGCTGATACCAATAATTGTGCGCCCCTACTAGACGTTGCATCACAACAATAAATGCTACCAATTAACCATTACTTCATCCTAAAAACGTTTACAGTAAATCATCCCCAGGAATTACGGTAGTGTAAAAAGTATATTTGCGATTAGCTACATAACGACGGTCTTGTTTAACAATCGCCATAAACTCTCTATGTCCCTCACGGGTACGTCCTACTAAACAACCCGCGCTAGCAAGGCGAATATCATTCCGGGGAAAATCAAAGCCGTAGTGTTGATTCACATAAAAATCATCACCTATATCAAGTTTGTCGCTAGTCCGTTTAAAATCTTGGTTGAAATCTCTACAAACAGTTATATCTCCAACTTGCACTAATGCCTCATGAGGCTCTGCTGTGCCGTGAGTGCCAACAGCCCAAGCTTTGTATTGTCCAAACTGAATCCTAGCCGCTCCTTTGGGATTCATCGGATTATAAGTGTAGTATCTCCCTGGTTCTGTAGTAGCTTCCCAGTGATCTACGATTTTGGGAATACCATTTACTACTTCAATCACAATCCGCCGATCATTAAATTGATTGGGTGTATCACTGTTGAGCTTCCAGTCTGCATCTATGCCCTCTACATAAACAATGTTGTATTCTTTTGGATTGGTAAATACCTGATAACCTTTGGATAGCATATATTTCACAATCTTACTAGGGATGTCATTGCCTAGTTTTAAGGGGGGTTTAGGAAGATCATCTATTTTGGTTTCAATTAATTTTTTGGCTGTGACTGCTCCTAAAAAGCCATTCTCTTCAGTCTTTGCTAATTCTTGAAATTTTTTGAGAGATATCACAGAAACAGGGCCAAATTTCCCATCTGCGGGAGGTTCTAGCAAACCTAAGCCGATTAACAATATCTGAATCTGACGAGCCAAGTCTGCATCTTCTGCGATCGCATCAAACGACCATTTCTCATCTTTTCCCAAGAAATCTTGTAGTTTCATTATGCACCTGCTTTCATTTACTGAGTTCTAAGTATAAACATCATTTTAAAAACTGATGTCGTCTCAAACTATACTCTAACCTGAAATATGATGTCATCTGGAGTCTGCGATCGCACGCACATTGCCTGAATGCGATCGTTAATACAAGCTAAATTAGTAATTAACTCAATTTCTCTGCTGCGCGTCCAAGCAGCAACTCGTCGTCAGGCATTGCCTCTGTAAAACCTAAAATGACTAATGAAGAACTGCTGAAAATTATTGAAAAAGCTGCCAGAGACGAAGCGAGAATATTAGACCTTTCTGGCAAAGGCTTAACAACCCTGCCAGCAGAGATTGGTCAACTCTCCAACCTCATTGGGCTTGACCTTAGCAAAAATCAACTGACAACCCTGCCAGCGGAGATTGGTCAACTCTCCAACCTCGACTGGCTTTTACTCTCGGACAATCAACTAACGACGCTGCCAGCAGAGATTGGTCAACTCATCAACCTCAGCAAGCTTATCCTCAGCAACAATCAACTAACGACACTGCCAGCAGAGATTAGTCAACTCTCCAACCTCAGCAAGCTTATCCTCAGCAATAATGAACTGACGACACTGCCAGCAGAGATTGGTCAACTCATCAACCTCAGCAATAATGAACTGACGACCCTGCCAGTAGAGATTGGTCAACTCTCCAACCTCAGGGAGCTTGACCTTAGCAATAATAAACTGACGACCCTGCCAGTAGAGATTGGTCAACTCTCCAACCTCAGGGAGCTTGACCTTAGCAATAATAAACTGACGACCCTGCCAGCAGAGATTGGTCAACTCATCAATCTCATTGAGCTTGAGCTTACCAATAATGAACTGACAACTCTGCCAGCAGAGATTGGTCAACTGATCAACCTTAGTGGGCTTTACCTTAGTAATAATGAACTGACAACTCTGCCAGCAGAGATTGGTCAACTGATCAACCTTAGTGGGCTTAAGCTTAGCAACAATCAACTCACAACACTGCCAGTAGAGATTAGTCAACTCATCAACCTGATTGGGCTTCACCTTAGCAACAATCAACTGACGACCCTGCAAGTAGAGATTGGTCAACTCCTCAAGCTCATGTGGCTTTACCTTAGTAATAATGAACTGACAACACTGCCAGTAGAAATTGGTCAACTCATCAATCTCATTGAGCTTGACCTCAACAACAATTTAGTGATGGTGCTGCCATCAGAGATTGGTCAACTTATTAAATTAGAAGAACTCAAGCTTAGTAATAGTAGATTAGAAACTTTGCCTGTAGAAACATGGAAACTCACTAAGTTAACTGTACTTGACCTACGTGATGGGCGAATAAAAATGCTGCCTGAAGGGATTGAGCAGCTTTTTGAACTGAGCAGGTTAAACCTTCGTAACAATCTCCTAGAAACGCTACCTAAGGAAATCTGGCAACTTACTAAGCTCAAAAGATTAGACTTAAGAGGTAACAAACTTCCTATTCCACCTGAAATTTTAGGATCATCTGATCTCCGCAGAAATCCTGGCGATCCATCTACGATCCTCAACTATTTTTTCCAACTTCAGAAACAAGAGAAAAAGCCTCTCAATGAAGCCAAAATGCTACTAGTTGGTCAGGGTAGTGTTGGTAAAACCTCTCTGGTTAGACGGCTAATCAATAACCGCTACAACCCCCATGAGTGCAAGACCGAAGGCATCAATATCACGAACTGGCAGATTACTGTTAACGAGCAATTAATCCGGCTCAACGTGTGGGACTTTGGTGGACAAGAAATCATGCACGCCACCCACCAGTTCTTTCTTACTAAACGCAGCCTTTATCTGCTAGTGCTTGATTCTCGCGTAGATGAACTGCAAAACAAACTAGAATACTGGCTAAAGATTATTCAGAGTTTTAGCAACGATTCCCCTATTTTGATTGTTGGCAACAAAATTGACCAACATCCCCTCGACATCGATCAGCGCGGCCTGTGCCAGAAATACCCTGCTATTAAAGGCATCATGTCTATATCCTGTCAGACTGGGGAAGGTTTAGAGAAATTGCAGCTAGCTATTACTAACCAAATTGCCAACTTAGATCACATTCATGACCCATTACCCCAAAGCTGGTTTCAGGTCAAAACCCGCTTGGAACAGATGGAAAAGGATTACATCCCCTATAGTGAATACGAAAGCCTGTCTCAGGAGGAGCAGGTTAGTGATGCATTAAGTCAAGCTACCTTGATTGAACTTTTGCATCAACTTGGTATCATTCTAAATTTCCGAGATGATCCGCGTTTGGCAGAAATGGGAGTTTTAAATCCAGAATGGGTCACGAACGGAGTTTACAAGATCCTCAATGACAATCGCCTGATGACTGAATTTCGGGGTATTCTGGATCGCACTCAACTTAACCGGATTTTAGATAACTCCCGCTATCCTGGCAATAAGCCACTATTCATCATCGATATGATGCGGAAGTTTGAACTCTGCTTTCCGCTAGAGGATGGCAACAGCGATCGCTTCCTCATCCCTGACTTGTTGCCTAAAGAAGAACCTGCCACAGGCGATTGGGAAAATGGTTTGGCATTCCAGTATCATTACAGCGTCCTCCCCAACAGTATCATCTCCCGCTTTATTGTACGGATGCACCATAACAGCGATCGCCAAACTTGGTGGCGTAGCGGCATTGTTCTCAAACACCTTGGTAATCGGGCACTTGTCAAAAGCGATCAGGAAGACCGCAAAATCTTTATCACCATCAGCGGCTCATCCTCGACTCGACGAGAATTACTAGCAATGATCCGTTCTCAGTTTGATGCCATCCACCAAACTATTAAAGGGTTGCTACCAGAAGAGAAAGTACCGATTCCGGGACACCCCAATATTGTTGTGGACTACAAAAACCTGCTTGTTTATGAACAGAAGAACTTACTTATCATTCCCCCAGGTTTGATAGAACCATTCAATGCTCGACAACTGCTTGATGGCATCGAACTCAAAGAAGAACGACAGGAACGACAGCGTGAACACGATCAAGAAGAAAATTGCATGGTAACTCGTCCATCTACACCAGAATTCGAGAAGGAAATTTTTCTCTCTTATGCTTGGCGTGGAGAAAGTGAGCAATTTGTCAATAAACTAGATGAAACTTTCCAGGCAAAAGGAATCAAAATCATCCGCGATAAACGCGATTTGGGCTACAAAGGACTAATCAAAGCCTTCATGGAACGGATTGGACGCGGTAAATGTGCGATCGCAGTTATTAGTGATAAGTATTTAAAGTCTCGCAATTGTATGTTTGAGCTAATGCAAATTGCTAAAAATGGAGAGTTTTATAATCGAATTTTCCCGATTGTGTTAGCGGATGCCCAAATTTATAAACCTGTTACAAGACTTAAATATATTAAGCATTGGGAAGACGAAATTAAAGAATTAGACGAAGAGATGAAAAAAGTTGGTGCAGCTAATTTGCAGGGATTTCGTGAAGAAATTGACCAATACACCGAGATTCGCAACACGATCGCAGAACTAACCAACCTGCTAAAAGATATGAACACGCTCACCCCTGATATTCACAGTGAATCAGACTTTGAGTCATTGCTGAATGCGATCGCACAGCGTTTAGATGAGTAAAAATAACCTATTGATTAAGCTCAGAGGTTGAGCAATGTCTCCGACAAGCTAGACTTACGCCCTTTTAACTAGAGAATTTCTGTTCTAAAGTGCAAGCTTTAAGTTCAAAAGTAGAATGATGAGGGTTAAAGGCGCAACTGCGAGGATTAAAGGCGCAACTGCGAGGATTAAAGGTGCAACTGCGAGGATTAAAGGTGCAACTGCGAGGATTAAAGGCTCAACTTCGAGGATAAAAGGTGCAACTTCGAGGATAAAAGGTACAACTTCGAGGGTTAAAGGCGCAACTTCGAGGCTTAAAGGTCAAGCGATCGCCTTTTTAACTCGACAATTGGTATTCAAAGGTGCAAGTTTCGAGTTCAGAGGTGGAATGGTGAGGCTTTGAGGTGGAAGGAACAATCAGATGATTGGTTAATATCGTTTACCTGTCTGTCTTCTTCTAGCAGTGCAGCTAGTTTATTAGCAGCTTCGTGGCAATTATAGGGAGACCACAGATGATAAGTGACTCCTGGCTGTAACGACAATGCTTCTTCTTCAGTCGCTAGTTCTTGAACTAAAAACTGCATGACCTTGAGTTTATCTGCACGAGATAGGTTGTGCAAGGTTGGGAATAAATCTGCTACGCTCATATCAAGTTAAAGATAACGACTAAATACTTTTTATATTTTCACAACTACAGACTTCATTAGGGGCATGGCGATACTGTCGCTGTTTTAAAATATAACTACAAAAGTTTTTGCTCGATTTCCTCAAGCTGCTGATCTAATCTATTTTGTTCTGTTTGGGCTTCCTGAATTTGCACTTCTAGTTTCCACTTTGTAGATACATCAGTTTCAATGGCGTATGCTTGGCGCAGCCGACCTAATTTTGTGCTAGCCAGGTCATACTGTTGTTGTAGTGAATCCCGTTCTTGCTCTAATCGGCGACGCTGACGTTCAGTTAAACCCCCACTCGTTGTAGGAGGGTTAGAAGTCGCAGGCATAGTAGTTCCAGAAGCAGTTGAGGAAGAGGTTTTTGATTCGGCAATATCTTCAACTACTCTCCGAATCCCTTGAGCAACATTTAAAAAAGCCTCATCTTGGTCTTGCCAGGTTGTAATCGGTTTAGCATTTTTGGGAAGTGCTTGTAGTTTACCAAAAGGCGCACCATTCCAGTCTGCCGACTTAAGAATAATCGGAATTACACGAGCTTTCCGCGTTTCATGTCGTTCCATTGCTTGTGTCATTTCTATGTCGTAACAATAATCTGAAGCCAGAAAGTCAGCACTTACGAGCAGCAGAATGATATCTGCAACTTCAAGATTTTCATCAATGGCATTTGCCCATTCACTGCCGGGACTGATTTCGCGATCGTGCCAAGCTTCAATAACTCCTTGACGTTTCATCATGCTCAGATGAGTTGCTAATTTGTCACGCAATACTTCATCTTTGTGGGCATAGGAAAAAAATACTTTAACTGCATTAGACATATTTTGGAATCTACTTGATTAAATAGCTGTATAAGAGTATGTAAGTTAATTTTCCCAAAATAAAAGCCCAAACGCAGAATATTTATTTCACGTGAGTCTCCAACGACTTATATCATATCCGTCTAATCAGCCTAATAAAAAGTACCTCTTTTGGTTTTATAGTAACCGCCAAGGTAGTTAGGACGTAAACTGAAAGTAGTCCCTTGTTTGAGAAGCGATCGCTTAACCAATGCCAAAACCCTACAGTTACGACCTACGTCAGAAGGTGAT
>NZ_JBALEF010000029.1:0-136078 GCF_036918245.1 Nostoc sp. | reverse complement strand
CGAGCAATTAACATTTGAGCAGGTAATGTCTATCTCCTCGTATGACTTTATTTTAGAGGCTCTTTTCTATGCAGCTTCATATTAAATTGGTATTAGCATAACTAACCGGAGGTATTGCTAATTGTTAATTACGACGGAAATTTCTCTTGCGTTGTTTGTGTCTAGCGACTTCTTTGCGCTTGTGTTTTTCCAAAGGCGTTTCAAAGTGACGATTCTTTCTCATGTCTGGAAAAATACCTGCTTTGGAAACTTCCCTCTTAAATCGGCGTAAGGCTGACTCAATTCCTTCATTTTCGCCCACAAATACTTGGGTCATTTATCATCTCCTACTTAATTGGTACTGGGCAATTTAAGCCATCCAGTAAGACCGGAGCGCAAAAAGGGCAGATGATGATTCTGCCCTTTAGACGTTAAAACTTAATTTTTGATCTTAAAGCTTAGTAGCGCGATCTATTGTATCCACCGCCACCACCACTGCCGCGGCGTTCGCCACCACCAAAAGAACCACCTCTATCTTCCTTTGGTTTAGCCTTATTGACTTTTAGGTCGCGTCCCATCCACTCAGCTCCATCAAGAGCATCAATGGCAGCTGTTTCTTCAGCTTCTGTGCCCATCTCTACAAAGGCAAAGCCGCGTGGACGTCCTGTTTCACGGTCAGTAGGTAACTGAACCCGCTTTACAGTGCCGTGTTCAGCAAACACAGAATTGAGGTCATCTTGTGTGACCTCGTAGGATAGATTACCTACATAAATTGACATGCATTATCTCCAAAATCATAGGTGTGTAGAGATTTAGATTTCGGAGGCAAGCTTGTTAAGACCAAAAGGGAAAAGCCTGTCAATACTAAAAACAAACAATGTAACCGAATTTTATTCTCACTTAATTACCTTAGCACATCATTGAGTTCTTACCCACCGTAACTAAAGATTGGGGATTGGAGATTGGGCACAAGAGACAGAGGTGCAAAGGGGCACAGAAGAAAAACTTACTGCAACTTCTCCCCTGTTTTTCCACTCCCTTATTTCCCCCAGTACCTAGTCTCCTGATAATATTGATTAGCAGAAATTCCCCAAATAATTGCAAAATAAATGCAGTTCGTCATTGTTACTAATTGGAAATGCCGACTACACTTGCTGACGCACAAAATTTACTTTCTGACCTGATCGCCCGCTACTGTGGGCGTGTAGATTATCTGATGATTCGCCTTGAAGAAGCAGAAGGGACTGATATCTTGTTGCGTGGCGACAAGGTAGAAACCCTCAGTGAAGGCATCTCCATTGGTGGACATATTCGCGCTTGTTATAAAGGCGGATGGGGGTTGAGCTGCTTTAACCAACTGGCAACAATCAAGGATCGCATAGAAGAAGCGATCGCTGCTGCGCGGATGGTTGGTGATGAAGAAACTTTACTTGCACCCATTGACCCGGTGCAAGCAGTATGCATTCTACCCCTAAAAGGTACTGACCCCCGAAATGTCTCACTCTCGCAGAAAAAACAATTGTGCGATCGCTATGCCCAATTGCTTAAAAGCGTCGATAGCCGGATTACCACTACCTCGGTGCGTTACGGTGACAGCGCCCAAAAAGTAATCATTGCTACTTCCGAAGGCACTTTGATCGAGCAATCTTGGGTGGATATGGAAATGCGCTTTGCCGCCACCGCCAGAAATGGCGAAACCGTACAAACTGGACGGGAAACTACTGGCTCTCGCAAAGCTTACGAAGATTTAGCTGGTTTGGATGAACAGGTAAAAAGTGCAGCTCAAAGAGCGATCGCCGCTTTATCTCTACCACCGGTCAAAGGCAATACTTACACTGTAGTCATTGACCCAATTCTCACGGGTTTATTCGTCCACGAAGCCTTCGGCCATCTTTCTGAGGCTGATATGGCTTACGAAAACCCCGATCTGCTGGAAGTTATGACCATCGGACGGCGGTTTGGCCCAAAAGAACTGCAAATTTTTGATGGTGCGGCTCCAGAGGGACATCGCGGTAGCTATTTTTACGACGATGAAGGCACGCCTGCTACTACTACCCAACTAATTAAAGATGGAGTTTTAGTGGGACGTTTACATTCTCGTGAAACTGCTGGCAAATTGGAGGAAGCGCCTACGGGTAACGCTCGCTGTCTCAACTATCACTTTAATCCGATTGTGCGGATGACAAATACCTGGATTGAACGGGGTAAAACACCAGTCGCAGACTTATTCACCGATATCAAAGAAGGAGTTTATGCCCGTAATTGGTTGGGTGGGATGACGAATGGGGAAATGTTCACCTTTAGTGCTGGGGAAGCGTGGATGATTAGGAATGGCAAAATTGCTGAACCTGTCCGGGATGTGACGCTTTCGGGAAATGTATTTCAAACTTTAGCGGATATTGAGGCACTTGGTGATGATTTTTATTGGGATGAATCTGGCGGTTGTGGTAAGGGAGGGCAAAATGGCTTGTCAGTGGGTTGTGGTGGTCCTAGCCTGCGAATTCGAGATGTAGTGGTTGGTGGGGAAACATGAACTATCCGCTGCGATACTGAAAATACTAAGTATCGCAGTGGACTTACGGTTGACCAATGACTAATGACTTCAAATAATTAATTGGTCTTTAAAGACGCGATAAATCGCGTCTCTACATCAGGATTTTGTTGTTCATTCTGAACTGTATTGCTAAATAATCTTGTAACATCGAGAAACGAAAAATACTCCAGTCATCTTCAGTTGTAGGAATTGTAGTCTGCAAAAGAATACCAATTGGTTTTGCCATAACCTCTGCTAGACGAACACACAATTGAGTATAGCGATCGCTTTGCACTAATGCTGAAATTTTTAAGGGGAGCAACATCCATCTCAAGTATGAAATTAACTCATTACTCTAGGTAGTAGCGCCAGTAATTAAGAATAGCTAACCTAGATAAAAGTGATTCAATATCTACTCTAGTTTGATTGATCACCTAATCCTCCGTTGCGCGTGCTGGGGATTTACTGCTTGTCTGGATAGTCCAAAATTGTTTCGTAATTGATAATGACGCTTGCGGAGTGGCTACTGTTGCGCTAGCGTAATTCTTAATAAAGACTATTTCAGACTCTCATTTAAACACCCAAACTGAAACAAAGCCACATGTAAACAAAGGGGAATTACACTCACAAATTACGAATTACGTTAGCGTAGCGTTAGCGAGTATTCGTTCGCTTTTAGCGTCTCGTAGAGAGCGTCATTACGATTTACGTTAGTGTAGCGGTAGCGAGTCCGCAAGCGTCATTATGAATTAGTTAAACGTTCCTTAGCACAGCGACAGATATGAAAGCAGATCAACTCCTGAAAAACTATGCCGCAGGTGTCAGAGACTTTACAGGTGTCAACTTGAGCGAGGTCAATTTAAGAGAAGCCGATCTCAGTGGCGTAATTTTAGATCGAGCAATTTTAGATGGAGCTAATCTGAGTCACGCTAATTTAGCCCACGCCAGTTTGATTGAAGCAGACTTAAATGGAGCAGATTTGAGCAATGCAAATCTCAGTGGTAGCAACTTAAGCGGAGCTATTTTGGATGGAGCTATCTTGGATGGAGCAGCAATGGATGGAGCTAATTTGAGTCACGCTGATTTGACGGTTGCTAAATTGATTGAAACTAACTTGAGTGAGGCGGATTTGCAGGAAGCAAACTTGATAGCGGCGAATCTAGATGGAGCGGATTTAAGTGGTGCAGATTTAACTGTAGCCGACTTATCCCAGGCAAATCTCACTCAAGCAGATTTGAACCAGACAAATTTGAGTGGAGCAAATTTGTCTGGAGCCAATATAGAAGGAACTATTCTGGATGAGAATGTTTAATCTCGTTTCTATACAGAGCATGGGTTCTGGGTTGCTGACTCAATATCTTAACCCAAACAGTGCCTTGGAACACCGAGATCAAAACTCGAAACTTTAGTGAGTACAGATAATTGTAGGGGCACAACATGTTGTGCCCATACTCGTGTAGTTCATTTACCTGAAATACGCTGTATTACTTTTTGTTTGATTACTTAATTAAACCCGGAGAACCCCACACACCAGATGCTCGACTTGGGGAGACACCAAGAGCGATGAGGTCTACCCTTCTCCCAAAGCGAGAGGCTAGCGCCAACAAAGAAGACCGCACTGGTTCCCTTAATCTCCTCTTTGTAGGTGCTACAGCTTACACACAAGTCTTTTGGAGTTGCAATGGCATTGTTTTGACTGACAATGCGATTGTTTCGACTAACAATGCGATTGTTTCGACTCACAATGCGATTGTTTCGACTCACAATGCGATTGTTTCGACTGACAATGCGATTGTTTCGACTGACAATGCGATTGAGATGAGAACTTGGAATATTAGACCTCTTGCATAAGTTGAATAGACCCCCCTTTATCCCCCCGATATATTGGGGGGAAACTTGAAATCTTGCCCCCTCCCCAACACATCGGGGAGGGGAGGGGAGGGGTGATTCAAGGATTTTTGCAAGAGGTCTATTGCACAAGAGTCTATAACTTGCGTGTACACACGATCTGCTTGCCAGAAAAAGTCAGGTGGATATATTTTCTATACACAAAGATACTACTGTGAAAAAGTTTGCTACAAGTAGTGTTATTTACGATTGTCATAATTAAAACAATTGACTCTCAACTATCAATGGTGAACTCTACCCTCGTCGTCACACTCTATGTCAACCCTATGACAGGGAATGATACCAATACTGGTTCACGGTTGAGTCCATTTAAAAGCCTCACCCGTGCTTTAAAAGTAACCAAAATCCTGACGATAATTCATCTGGAGTCGGGGACTTACAACGCCGCTAGTGGTGAGGTGTTTCCACTAATTGTCCCTGGAGGGGCGACAGTGGTGGGTAATGAAGCAAACATTGGTGCAGGGATTGTAATTTCCGGGAGTGGCGAGTATCAAAGTCCCAGTTTTGGTATACAAAATATTACGCTGCTCTTGGTAGATAATGCCAGTCTTTTAGGTGTAACTGTCACCAATCCCTCAGCCAAAGGTACTGGTATCTGGATTGAATCGGCTGCACCTACTTTAAGTAACAATACTCTGAGCAACTGTGGGCGGGAAGGTGTGTTTACCACTGGTACTGCCAAACCCGCAATTTTAGATAACATATTTGTGCAAAATACTGCTAGCGGGTTAGTAATAGCAGGTCATAGCCAGGGAGAAGTACTGCGGAATGTATTTCAAAGAAACCCTTTAGGCATAGCAATTAGTGACTTTGCCGCTCCGACGATCGCCAATAACAAATTATCAGAAAATCGCACAGCGATCGCACTTTCTCGCAACGCCCAACCTGTGCTACGTCAAAATCTCATTGCTAAAAATACCCAAGGTGGTTTATTAGTCAATGGCAATGCACTCCCCGATTTAGGTAATACCGAAGATCCAGGTGATAATATTTTTCGCGAACATAGTGAATTTGATTTATATAATGCCACTACACAAAAGCTAGTTTCCGTAGGTAATCAATTAAATCCGTCTCTAGTCAAGGGTTTGGTAGAATTGCTCCCAATCAATCGAGTAGCAGTTAACACTAGTTCCTTTAACGCTTTAACAGAATCCTCATCTCCCGAACTAAACGGACATTGGGCAGAACCATTTATTCAAGCATTAGTGAGCATGGATTTAACTCATGTTTTTGCTGATGGTAGCTACCAGCCAGATAAACCCATGACTCGCGCCCAGTATGGAGCTTTGGTGGCGATCGCTTTTAACCCATTTCCCAAAATCCCAGCTGCTGATTTTACGGATGTACCCAAGGATTTTTGGGCTTATAGCGCTATCCAAATCGCGGCTAGCGGTGGCTTTGTTGGTGGATTTAGCGATCGCACTTTCCGCCCCGATCAAACTGTGCAGCGGCTACAGGTGATTGTCTCCTTAGTAAACGGACTGGGACTACCAGCTGTTGATCGCGATGTTTTAGAAGTATATAGCGATCGTCATAACATTCCCGACTACGCCCGGACAGCCGTTGCCACTGCTACACAACGGGGAATAGTTGTCAACTATCCAGATCCGAAAGTTCTTGCACCTTTACGTTCGGCAACACGCGCCGAAGTTGCAGCGATGATTTATCAAGCATTAGTTGCCATTGGGCAAACATCTGCGATTAAATCAGTCTATGTGGGGTTGCATTCTAGAAGTTGATAAGTAGAATAGGGAACACTTGCCTATCGGCTTGGCAACTATTGGAAAAAAAAACCATGTAGTTAAAAGCACGCTAGGCTAATATGCGATGGGTGACAAATCTTAGACCTATTGCCTAAAGCTAATAGCCCCATGTTAACAACACTTCCAGACACCTCTGCCAACTTGGCGATCGCCTTATTAATTAACTATAGTTTCGATCTCGGTGGGTATAGTGCCAATGAGCTAGTTGAGCGTTGGCAAACGCAATACCCCCTTAACTGGCTACACCTGGCAGTGATTGAGGCACTATATCAAGGTCGTTATAAAGCGGTTTCCGTGCAGCAAATTTTAGTATTTTGGCAGCGCCGGGATCAGGCTACGTATCATTTCAATATGGAATTTGAACGGATGATTTGTAGCAAATTTCCCCAAAGCTTAACCTCAATGGCTGCGCCAGCTCAAGCGCCAGCCAAGAGAGAACCCACTGTAGAGCAAGTGACAAGTCCTCAATTACCACCAGCGAAGATTCGCAACGGCTATCAACACAGCAATACTGCGACTCTCCAACTGAAAAGTTATGAACCAAAGACATCTTTGAGTGAAGAAGAGGGAAAGCAGGAAGATAGAAACAATAAAACTGTCTTGAAGTCTCCGCTTTCCGGGAAATTTACCTCTTCGGCAACCCTTGAGCGATTATCTGCTGTCAGCCAAAGGCAAACTTCACAAGAAAGTCCAGCCCCTTCCCCATCACCAAACCATCATCAACGACAGCCAAAACTTCTCCCATCTGCTCCTATTCATGCCCCAATCGGGCAATTTACTCCTGAAAAAACCGATCGCTCTGATTCTTTTACATCTAAACTCAAAGCGATGTCTAATGAACAGAATCCAAGTGTGGGAAATGGGGGAAGAGGAGCAGGGGAGCAGGGGAGCAGGGGAGCAGAGGAGCAGGGGAGCAGGGGAGCAGGGGAGACAAGGGGGACAAGGAGGAATTATTGAAAATCTCTCCTTTGTCTCTTCTCCATGCCCAATGCCCAATGCTTTTTAGATTTTTATTCTGCAACTAACAACTTAAAGCGCTCATCGTCGGCAATATCATCAAAATCGAGGTCAGTTGCTGCGTCTTCTTTATACCTGGGATTAAGTTCAATCGCTTGTTGTAGAGTTAACAGAGATCGGTCAACTTGTCTTTGCAGTGCGTAACAGGCTGCTTTGTTGTAATAGGCACTGGCATAATCTGGCTTAATTTCTAAAGCTTTATTAAAACTAGCGATCGCTTCATCATCGCGTCCCAATATTACCAAAGTGTAACCGCGTTTATCCCAGATTTTGGGAGAATTGGGTTGGAATTCTAGCGCTTTCTCAAAGGAGATTATTGCCTCTTCGTATTGTTCTAATGCTACTAGGGAAAGACCGCGATTTAACCAGGCAACGGCATCGTCAGGTTTGATTTGTGTAGCTTTGTCAAATGAGGCAAAGGCTTGCTGATGCTGTTGTAAGTTACCAAAAGCAACGCCGCGATCGCACCAAGCTTGATAATAATCTGCCTGAATTGCAATCGCTCGTTCATAAGATGCGATCGCATCTTGGTAGCGTTTCAACCTTCCCAGAGTTAGACCCCGTTTTAACCAACTCACAGGTTCATCAGGTTGGATTTTTACTGCTTGGTTGTAAGCTGCGATCGCATCTTCATAGCGCCTTTGAGAAAACAGATCGTCTCCCTGTTTTACATACTCATCAGCAGGGAATTCCGGTTGTTGCGGCTGTTCTTGTATTTCTTCCTCAACTTCAAAATTTACTACCTCTAGAATCGATTCCGGCGTAATTTCAGTTAGTTCTTGAAGAATCAGATCCTTTCTTTCTTGGGCATCTAATTGTAACTCAGAGAATTGAGAGATAAACTCCGTTTCTAATCTTTCTAACTTCTCTAAAATTAGAATCTTTTGTTGTTGAGCATTCCATTGTAATTCTGAGAATTGCGAACTAAACTCAGAACCAGATTTTTCTAAATTCTCAATAATTAGCTCTTTGGATTTTTGAGCATCGACTTGTAATTCAGATAATTGAAATTTAAATTCTGACTGCAATACTTCTATAGTCGCAATAATTTTATTTTTTTGCTCTTGAGCATCTACCTGTAATTCAGATAATTGAAATTTAAATTCTCGATCAAATATGCCTAGATTATCAACTGCGATCTCTTTTTGCTTTTGAGAATCAATCTGTAATTCAGATAACTTTTCTACAAACTCTGACTGCAATTTTGTTAAATTTTCAAAAGTTATATCTTTTTGTTGTTGAGCATCAGACTGCCATCCAGAAAGTTGAGATGTAAACTCAGACCTTGATATTTCTAAATCAGCAACGGCTAGTTCTTGCTGTTGTTGCACACCTAACTTTAACTTAGACAGTTCTTCTGCTATAACAGATGCTAATTTTCCTAAATTTTCCAGTGCTATATCTTTTTGTTGTTGAGCATCAAACTCTAACTTAGATAACCCCGAAGCAAATTTTGACTCTAAATTTTCTATATTTTCTTGAGATTTTTTTAGTTCCGCTTCTAATCTACTTAATACCTGTGCTTTAGCTAAATCTAGATCGGATATCAGAATAGATACATTTTCTTGTTCATTTTTAATTTTTTGTTGTAAAGCAGTCGTTTGCTGTTCTAATTCATAATTTATTTTTTTCGCATCTTGAATAACATTTTCAGCTTCTTGTTTAACGGTGGTTAGCTGATTTTGTAATTTTTCCATTCCCTGGACTTGTTGCATTGCCCTATCAACAATTTCCCGGATTATCACCCGTCGCAACAGCCATAATAAAGCGATGACTGCGACTGGAAAGAGACTTAGTATAACTAGCCAAACATCGAGTAATATGGTTGTGCGGCTAAAAGTGTTTTTAAAATCAGATTGGACTTGCTGTTGAATTCGTTTTTCTGCTCGTAGTCGTGCTAATTCTTCCCGTTCTGAATTCGATAACACCGGAGTCGGAGTTAGTGCTGGGTTGGGTGATGGTGCAGATTGTCCACTGGCAATTCCAACGGATAACAATAAGGGTAAAAATACAATAGTACTTTTTACAATTAAAGCGAAAACAGCTTGATTTTTGCTCTGCATAACAACCATCTGAGTCTGTTGGTCAGTTTTTGAAGCGGCGTGCCTCTCTCCAATCTATAACAGAATTAAGTAGTGAAATGTTGTAGAAGCAGTGAGAAATGCTGAACAATCCTTAGGGACTTGCAGAAATTAAAATATCCAGCGGATAGTAATGATAATCATTTTCTTCGGAACGCTGTTGTACGGTATAGTTACCCTTGCATGGATGAGCGGCAAAAATTGCTACGGTACTTGCCAAATCTTGATAGTCTTGTCTTTACCAGCACTAACCAACGTTTTTCCATCTGGACTAAAAGCAACAGCATAAACCTCAGCAGTATGCCCTTCAAAGGTGTGTATTACCTGTCCTGTATACAAACTCCAGACTTTTACAGTTGTGTCATCGCTACCAGTAACGATATTTTCACCATTCGGGCTGAAGGCAAGAGCATTAATATCGGCGGAATGCCCTACAAAAGTGCGTAGTTTTTTGCCTGTGTTCAGGTTCCATAGTTTAACAGTTTTGTCATCGCTGCCACTGACCATCAGATGACCATTCGGGCTAATGGCAACGGCATTCACATCGCTGGAATGGGCACTCAGGGTGCGTATTTCCTTGCCTGTATTCAAATTCCAGATTTTGATGGTGTTGTCTGTACTGCCACTTACAAGAGTTTGACCATCTGGGCTGATAGCAACAGACAAAATCTCTCCTTTGTGACCTAAGAGAGTGCGTATTTCCTTGCCTGTGTTTAAATTCCAGATTTTGATAGTTTTATCATAACTGCCACTGATTATACTTTGACCATCTGGACTAATGGCAACAGAATTCACATAACTGGAATGACCCAACAGAGTTCGTATTTCCTTTCCCGTATTTAGATTCCAGACTTTGATAGTTTTGTCTTTACTGCCACTAACAAGAGTTTGACCATCAAGACTAATAGCTATTGCATAAACCCAATCTGAATGACCCTTAAGAGTGGCGGTTTGCCGTCGAGCGTTTAAATTCCAAATTTTAATAGTTTTGTCATCACTGCCACTGGCCAATATTCTCTCTTGGGAAAAGTTGCGGAGAATTGGTCTAAAGGCAAGAGAATTAACTTCGCCTGAATGTCCAGTTAGGGGCAAACTTTGCTGCCAATAGAAATATCCTCCTAACCCTGAAAGCAAGATAGCACTAGCACCCCACACTAAAAGTTTATTTGGCAGCAGGATTTTCGGTTGAATCACAGTTTTCAGCAAAACTGTTGATTTTAGACTAATCCTTGACAGTAAAGGCTTAACAGCAAGCTGACGTGGAATTGGTGTTCGTGGTAGCTGAGACTGCACATCTTGTAAAACTTCATCTGCTGACTGGTAGCGATGCTTAATATCTTTTTGCAACAGCTTGTCTAACACCTGCTCTAGTTTTGCAGATATGGGAGAGTGAAAGTGTTTTTGCCAATGTGCTACCCAACCATAGCCGGACTCCGTATACAGATGATATGGGGAAATTGCCGTCAACAGATAAAAGCAAGTCGCGCCTAAACTGAATAAATCGCTAGCCGGATACGCCAAGCCTAACTTCATTTGTTCTATAGGTGCATAGCCATAGGAACCAATGCTCGTTCCTGTTTGCTCCATCTCTATGGTTGTTAACTGCTTGGCCACACCAAAATCAATCAATACCAGATTTGCCCCAAGTCTTGTTGGGTAAAGGGAATTAATATTTGGCTGGGAGCGACGGATAATATTTTCTGGCTTGATATCGCGGTGAATTACCTGATGCTCGTAAATAAATTTCAGCACGGGTAATAATTCCCGCAAAATTTCCCAGATTTTATCTTCGCTGAAAGTTCCCTGCTGTTTCAATTCCTGTCGCAAAGTTTGTCCTGGAATGAACTGCTGTACCAGATACAGATAGTCTTCCTCCCTAAAATAGGCATACAAAGTGGGAATTTGAGGATGCTCTCCTAGCTGTTGCAGACGGTACGCTTCTTGTTGAAACAGTACAGTCGCCTTATTCAAAGCGTTAGTTCCACGGGCTTGAGGTGCTAACTGCTTGACAACACAAACTTCGTTGAGCTTGTCTTCATCCTCTGCCAAAAAAGTTCTGCCAAATCCCCCACCTCCTAACGGACGAATAATTCGATAGCGATTTCGCAGCAGTGATATCAGTTTTGTCCCACAACTAAGGCACAATTGTGTGCCATCGGGATTGAGGGGCTTGTTGCAAGCAGGATTTAGACAGTAGCTCATAGTTATATGTCTATCAGCTGTGTAATCTATGATGAATAATTACTCTGCATTAGTTCGTATTTGCACTCGCTTAGAAGGTGTTTATTAACTAATCCGCTCCCTCATCCCTTAGTGTGCGTGAAACTTCAGTGGTGGAGCGCAGTCAAGTTTTTGACAAATTTTTTTTTGAGGTACTATTATAACATTACTAAGTCGTAGCTACTGCCAAAGACGGCAAAAACCAAGCAGCACAAATAAGATTTATCAATCTGTGGAAGACAGATTGCAGGATCATCGACGCTTTCTTAGACCATCCACCGAACTAGGTTCGGACATTGTTCCTACAGATTGCAGAGGGTTGAAACTGGAATTTGCACCTGTACGCAAAGTGTCAAGTCTGGGTACTTCGCATTAACATTAGACTATCTACAGTCAGTAGATTACTTGTCCTCAAATTAACTTAACAAAGGCGGTAGAAAATGGGTCGCATGAATCCTTACACGCTGCAATTGCAGATTACCCGAATGTTTGAGCAAGGGCAATCATTTTTTGCCACAACCAAGGTACAGGAATGGTTGAAAGAACATAAGCACAATCCAGAAGATTATGACATTATTTTCCATAAAAAACCCGCACCTCCTGGTTCCAAAGAAGTGATGGTTGTAGAAATTGAATTACGCCGCAAAGATGGACAACCTGTAGATTCTTGGTTGCAGGAACAAGCAAATCTCCATGCCTGATTTTCGCAACTATAGCAGTCCTAAATCAGATGTGAAAACTTCTTTTTCTTTTCTTGGCATTTCGCAGAAAAAGTGGTTTGTTCATTTTCACAACTTAGATAGGATTGCTATGTGTAAGGGCTACGCCTACGCCCATAAAAACATAAGCTACTGTAAATATTGAAATAAGTTTACACAAATTTTATATATACCTCACAACCTTAAAGATTTAACAAAGATAGTCTTTTGTTGGTTATTTCTTAACCTATATACATTGGTTAAAAGTTTATTTAAGTGAAATTACAAAATTATTCATTTTTTAGCTTCGGAGCATTTTCTGATGAAATTAGCTAAAGATATTAGCATTGCTGCTTTTGCTGTTGCGATCGCGGTTGCTGCTGTTGTTAAACCGACGCAAGCTGCCTTAGTTAATTATGATTTCACCGTAAATGCGACATCTGGCGATCGCCCCGGTCAGTATTTCGGCTCTTTTCGATATGATGACTCGACCTTAAGCGGGTTAGGCGAGGAAACTCTAGGCGTTAACAATGGATTATCTATTTTGTTTGACTACTTGGGTACTCAGTATACAGAGGTAAGTGATTTTGATTACCCATCATCTCCTGTAGTCAGCTTTACAAATGGCAACCTGTCAGGACTGAGCTATTTGGTTGAAGATCGGTTTTTTATTGGCAACAATCCAGGTAATCCAAATACAGGAGGAACAAAATTTTATCGCATTTTGAGTGCTGACTTATTGTCTACAACAGAGGTGGGTACAGTAACTTATTCTAAGAGTACGCCCGTACCAGAACCAATGACTCTTGGTGGTATAGCGATCGCTAGTGCTATGGCGTTGGGAATGAAACCCAAGAAAAAACTGTCTAGAGTGACAAATTAATAGTTTTACTTTGAAAATTAATGTAGAGACGTTATTATCTAACGTCTCTACATTAATTTTAAGTAAAACTACCAGTAGGATTCTTACGTTTGATAGCAATTACAGATGGCTTGGGAAGACTTCTAGGTTGACCCTTACCACCGTCAGCAGTTGGGATGTTACTTGGCCAACTGCTGCCACGAGGGACAGTCCGGGTCTGATTGAATGTAATACCATTCAAATCCAGTAGTTCAATCTCACGACTCAAAATCGTACCATCATTAATTGGGCTATCTTCGCCGGGATGCTGTACGGAAATAATCAGCGTATCTCCCACAAAAGTTGGCCCTGTCATTTCACAACGCACTGGCCCCTGAGCAAAGGGTATTACCTCTCCCGCGTGAGTACCAGTAGTAGGAATATAAAATAGCCAGTTATTACCGAAAACTCCTGTGAAATTGGAAACATTACCACTGGCTGTGTGATCGATGATAGTTACAGTACCAGCAGCACCAACATTAAAACCATTGTGAGTGGTGGTAGACATATCAGTTACCCCCCAAATATTTGCCTTATTGTCGAACACTAAATTATCGACGTTGGCAAAACCAGCACCAGAAATCGATCCGGCTTCTCCACCTTGAGCAAATCTTTGCCAACGGAAGGTTAGACCAGTACCATCAGCACTATCTTCAATAATTTTGTACAATCCCCCGGATTGCTGCGTTGCGTTGACATTTTTACTTAACTTAGCAACCTGGAAAATGCGCGAATCTGGATAACCGTCGCCTCCTGGCGCACCATCAGTATAGGCAATGAATACTTCTTTGGTGGTTGGATGCAGTTCTATATCTTCTGGACGTGCTGTAGGAGTTCCGCCAGCCAAATTCGCTGCTAAAAAAGCATCACTGAGAATAGCACCTTGGGAAGTGTAGAAGTCAGATAGCTTCTTACCTTGATAAGCAGGTAGTCTCTCTGCTTCATTGGTGCGATCGACTGCGAGGGAACCACCATCTGTAGTTTGACCTGCAATTCCATTGCGTTTTGGTAGGGGTAAAAGACCATTTCTTTGAGCCGAACCTAAAGCAGCAAACTCCACAGAAGAAATTACCGATGGCGAAATGGGATTAGTAGGAGTGTTTAAATTTAAGGGTATCCATTGACCCGTACCATTTGGATTGTAACGGGCGGCATACAATGTACCACTTTCCCATAAACTGCTGTTGGCTTTACTGGTTGGTGAAGAAATAACACCTGCACTGATAAATTTCCAGGTGTGTCCCCCACGTCTATCATCACCCATGTAGGCGATTAACGGCTTCCCAGCTTCGGCACGGATGGCAACGTTTTCATGGCGGAAACGACCCAACGAAGTGTGTTTGCGAGGGCGGAAATTTGGATTAACAGGGTCAATTTCGACAATCCAACCGTATTTTTCACCAACCAAACCGAAGGTCTTACCAGTAGTACCATCGATGTAACCTGTTTGAGTACCATTAGGGTTGACTGGTTCTGTAACACCAACAAAACCTCCTAGACTTCCTTGAAAGTTCTCTTCGCTACTTAAAATAGTTCCCCAAGGAGTTGTACCGCCAGAACAGTTATAGCTAGTGCCAATAATTTTGTTACCTAATCCATCAGAGGAGAGGTTAAATACTTGGGTTGCAGCCGGGCCAGTTGCGATGAGATAGTTTTGGTCGCCTTTTTGATAGCTGCGACTTCCCCAAGAAGTGACATTTTTATATTCATCACTCCTTTGGCTATTAACTCCCAACCCAGAAAGACCATGAAGGCGACGATTTCTCGCATCACCTTTAACCACAGCATAACGGTTACTAGAATTACGTCGGGAGATGCGGACGATTGATCCGCCTAAGTTATATAGAACTTCGCCGTCAAATTCAAGACTTCTGGTGGCAGGTAAAGCCCAACCAATCACTGATTCAAAAGTGGTAGGCAATCCTTTAACATCAGCAGGAGCTTCTGGTGCTAGATCGGAAAATGGAAAACTGACGTATTCGTGATTAACCCACAAATAGCCGACATCGTTGGTTCTACCCAGAGGAATGAAACCCGTATAATCGTTGTTGTAACCGAAATATTCATCTTTGTTAGGAAAGACGCGATCGCCCCAGCTGATAATTACATAACGTTCAAATTCTGGTGGCACTACCAGATCATCAACTACGTTGTAGCTATTTAACTTCGTATTTGCAGATGCATTGATTACCTGTCCCTGACCGATTCCCGTTGGCAAGAAACTTTTTTGCTGTTTATAAACAGGTAAGGAATGGGGTAAGCGCACTGGTGTAAAGCTCAGTGGCCTGTTGCTTGCTCCGGCAATACTAGAAACACCATCTATAATTGTGTCTTTTAAGACAGCAGCACCAGCACTGCCAGCAAAAAATACTAAAATTTGTCTGCGACTTAATTTAGACATTAAACTCTCCTCTGTTGTGACACCAAAAATTTCATAAAGGCAAATCTTAATTACTGACAGAAAAAGCCATCAATTATTTACGTGAAATGCCATATATTTTGAATGGTCAGTAACCTGTTCTTAAACAAAAGGTTGTTTGCTATTTAGGTCAGCTAACTAGACAAAAAATTTTCAGTTTGTCATATAATCTAATGACCAAAAATTAACATCAGGTTATATCTTGATTAATGAGGATTTATTTTGTAGTTGATTAAAGCCTTTGTTCTCTACTAAATTTCAAAATAAGAAGTTACAAATCCAGTCAGGAACAGTGTCAGCGCCCCATCTGTCCTATCCTGGAGATGGATAAATCAATAGTGTTGTGGGTGAGACTGTGTTTTTCAGCGTTGTGATACCGACTTATAATCGCCAACCGATTTTAGAAAAGTGCCTCCGCGCCTTGGAGTTGCAGGAGTTAAGTCAGCCAAGTTCAGTTACTGATTACGAGATTGTCTTGGTAGATGATGGTTCTACTGATGGCACATTGGAGTGGTTAGCAGCACACAAAGAAGAGTTTCCTCATGTGCGCTGGTTTGAGCAAGATCATGCTGGCCCAGCTGCGGCTCGGAATTTGGGAGTAGAGAAGGCCCAGGGAGACACAATTATCTTTATTGATAGCGATTTAGTAGTGCTGAAGAATTTCCTGCAAGCTCATGAGTCGGCACTAGTGCAAGGGAAAGAGAAATTGGGGAGTGATCGCTTTTTTACTTATGGTGCAGTTATTAATACTTGTAATTTCACCAACCCAACGGCTGAACCCTACAAAATCACAGATTTTTCAGCAGCTTTTTTTGCTACGGGAAATGTAGCAATTCCCAAACATTGGTTAGATAAAGCAGGACTTTTTGACACCAGCTTTCAACTCTATGGCTGGGAAGATTTAGAATTAGGTGTGCGGCTGAAAAAACTAGGTTTAACACTAATTAAATGTCCAGAAGCTGTAGGATATCACTGGCATCCAGCATTTAACTTGGAACAAATTCCCCGATTAATTGACCAAGAAATTCAACGCGGACGGATGGGAGTTTTATTTTATCAAAAGCATCCTACATGGGAAGTGCGAATGATGATTCAAATGACTTGGCTGCATTGTTTACTTTGGGGGATTCTTTCACTCAATGGCACACTGAATGAACGGACAATGGCTCCGTTATTGCAATGGCTAATTAATTTAGGTAAACCGCAATTAGCTTTAGAAATTGCTCGAATTTTCCTCAACTGGTACAACGTGAAGGGTGTCTATGAAGCCTATGTTAAAATGCAGCAAGCATCGTGATTGAAGGACTGCGTTAACCTTGAGGGAGTAATGCTGGGATTGTCAGGGGACGAAATTGCAGCTATCTTGGGTCAACCAGAAGCATTGATGGGATAACTTCAGATTAATTACTTTTTCTTGCCCTTAGATTTCTTGCCATTCGTCCGGTGAATCAAATCCTTTTGTTTTGGTGTTCGGTTTTTGTTTAAGGGACTGTTATGTTCCCGGACGAGAGCGAATACGATCGGGTATATGATGGCGATCGCCTAATATTTCTAACAAGGGGCCATTAACGTCAAATTTAACCATACTTACTGACGCGACCAAAATATTCACCCGATAGCGATAGCGTCCCAAATCAATTCCTAGTAAACTACAAAGCAAAATCCGAATCGTGGCTTTATGGGAAACTACTAAAACATTACCTTGGGGATGTTTTTCTTGAATTTCAGCAATTACAGGCATAGAACGGTTAGCAATATCTACCGCAGTTTCTCCACCAATGGGTGCATTCCAAGCGGGTTCTGTCAACCATTTTACATAGTTTTGGGCGTAATTCTCTTGGACAAACGATTTACTCAAAGTTTCCCAAGAGCCGTAACTACCTTCTCTAAGTCCGTCACGCAACTGCATATTCATACCGATAGCATCACAAAATGGCTTGGCAGTTGCAATTGCGCGCTTCATCGGGCTAACATAAACAGCCTCCCACAACAAGCTTTGATAAACATCGGCAAAACTCTCTGCCATCTGTATCCCTTCAGAGGTCAACTCCGCATCAGTTTCACCGCAGAAATTACCACTTTGACTAAAAGTAGTTTCTCCATGTCGCAGTAAATACAAATTGAGTGTCATAGCTTGTGTTGCGATTGGGATAAAGGAGTTTGTGCAAAAATAAACTACCATCAATCTTGCAATCGAGTCTGTGACACCAGGACAAAGTAATCAACCAAAAAAGTCAATCAACCACAAACTTTTGATTTCGTTGACAAAAGTAGCGGTAAGAGCTAGTACTCTAGTTTGAGCCGGGATACGGATACCGTTGGCGAATTCCCCAAACAGCAAAACTGAACCGATTGAGAGCTTTCTGAGCAATTTTATACCCAGATGCAAGATTCCCCAACTTCAGTTGATTCCGATGCTTTACTAACGACCAAAATTTTTCCGTTACTAAAATTAAGCCTCTTCCTCTAAAGTTGCTACGAAACCCTTTGCCTGTGATGAGAATTGGCTTGTTAGTTACTGACGATGTTGGGTTTGGCAAAATCTATAAAAAGGCGATCGCACTCAATCGCCTTTTCCTCTAAGAAACTGATCGCTTTCCCCACTTCTGTGATCCAGGCTGTGGTTCTGGTGCATTTGTGATGGATGTGATCGCTTACTTTTTGCGCCTCAATATCCGCTATGCAAAAAATCAAGCTTGTAAATTTTTATTACAAATACAATTCAAATACAATTGTTATATTTTGGAGCAGATCAGCGAAAATTCAGTAGTTTTTTTAAACAAAGTTGTTACTATTTATATTAGTTATTTTTAATACATGAGTTACTGCTAGACTTTGAAGTTCTTTCAAGGTAACTGTTTCAGAATATTAATTATTGTTAGGATTATAAAAGGTAAAAACTTTTTATAATAACTTAATTTGTACCAACTTGCACTTTGCAAACTTTATCTATTATATATACGATAGATACAGCGATCAACTTTCAGAACTCTGTCCCGGTTAAAATATTTTTAGCGGGGCGAGCGAAATTTGCTTAACACTGGCAAATTTGTAAAGCTGCCCCCTCCATAAGGGCAGCTTTGCTGTAGAACAGAACTAAAGTATTTAGGACGGAGTTTTGAAAGTTGATCGCCAACTTCAGGCTTTTTTCTTCTACTGGACTTCTCGCTACAAGTCCCGCTAGTCCATTTAGAACGGAAAAATGTGAACTTACTAAAATTCTTTCGCTCTTTGCGGCTCAATTCTAAGCCAGTGCAAAGAGGGATTTTGGTTAATCGGAGAACTCTTGCTGTAGGTTCCGCCTGCATCTTGTCATTAGGTGCTGGAGGCGGATTTGTGTACAAAGACTGGCAAACTCAAAGCCAGAGGCAGATCCAAATTAACAACTGCTATCTAGCTCCTACACCATCAGCTACACCCACAGTCAAAGCAAAACCTATGCCTAAGACGGTGACTTTACCGGAATCAGCATAGGAATTAAGAAGGCGGTCAGTGCGCTCGCTCTTTCTGAACTCAAATACAAAGGCGATCGTTCTGGTCGCCTTTCCTCTTCCCTGCAATAGGACAGAAACTAAAGGGAAATAAAATGTGTCACACGTGAGACATTTCAATGGACGAAGCGATCGCACCTCAACCCGCGATCGCCTTTATCCTCTAAGAAGATTGTTAGTTTAGTGCAGCAGCGAGATCGCATTACCTAAGTGTTTCAATGTCCTTTCCTTGGCAACCTCGGCTGCTGCCCGTGCAGATTCAGCAAGGATTGTGTCAGTGTTTGGGGTCAACTTGAGTGCCCCGCCCTGCCCCCAGCAATCAAATTGAAGATTCATTGCTTGATGTAGGTTTCTAACTCAAATATGTTATGTCAAAATCGCCCCACCCATTAAGCGCTCATACCGATACTTCAACTCTTCTTTCATTAAATACCAGCGCTCTAAAGTTGCATCCATTTCTATTATTTTCTCCGCTGCTTGCCGCGCTAAAAGTAAAACTTCCTCATCGTCAACCAAACTCGCTAAGGTAAAATCTGGCACTCCTGATTGACGAGTTCCCAGTACTTGCCCTGGCCCACGAAAACGCATATCCATCTCGGAGATGAAAAAGCCATCCTGAGATTGTTCCAATACCTTCAACCGTTGTTGAGCATCAGGACTCCTAGAACTGCTCATCAACAAACAGTAAGATTGAGCTGCACCACGACCAACACGCCCCCGCAGTTGGTGCAGTTGCGATAAGCCAAATCGTTCCGCATTTTCAATGAGCATTACTGTAGCATTAGGTACGTCTACACCAACTTCAACAACAGTAGTAGAAACCAGAACTTGCGTTTGGTTATCGCGAAATTTGGTAATTGCTTTATCCTTATCGGCTGAACTCATGCGACCGTGCAGCAGCCCCACTTGAAAGTCAGGAAAAACGCTTTCTTGTAACTTTTGATGCTCATCAACAGCCGATCGCAAATCCAGTTTTTCTGATTCTTCCACTAAGGGCAAAACCACATAAACTTGTCTACCTTGGACAATTTCTCGGCGGATGAGGTCATAAGCATGGTTGCGTTGCTGACCTGATAATACTGTTGTCTGAATCTTTTGTCGTCCCGGTGGTAACTCATCAATTTGGCTCACATCCAAATCCCCGTGTATCGTCAGTGCTAAGGTTCGGGGAATTGGGGTAGCAGTCATAGTTAACACATGAGGTTGATTGCCTTTTTGCTGCAAACGTGCCCGTTGTTCTACCCCAAAGCGATGCTGCTCATCTATCACTACTAAACCAAGTTGCTGGAAGTTTACAGGGTCTTGAATCAATGCATGGGTTCCTACTAACAGAGGTAATTCACCAGTTCCTAACTGAGAATGTATTTGTCTTCGTTTAGCAGTTTTTGTAGAACCTGTCAGTAATTCCACTGGTAAATGGAGTAGATTAAACCAGCTAACTAACTTGCGATAATGTTGTTCTGCCAAAACTTCTGTGGGAGCCATCAGCGCCGCTTGGTAGCCAGATTGAATTGCTGCAAGGATAGCTAGCACAGCAACGACCGTTTTACCAGAACCGACATCACCTTGCACCAAACGATTCATTGGCACAGGTTTTTGTAAATCGTTGAGAATGTCGTTGAGAACTCGTTGCTGTGCGCCAGTGAGTTGAAAAGGCAGTATTTCATGAAATTTCTCTACAAGTTGACCGCGTGGGACAAGAATGGCGCTGGTTTGAATCGCTCTTGCTTGCTGTTGACGTTGTAGTAATCCAAGTTGTAAGTAGAAAAATTCATCAAAAACTAGGCGACGACGGGCAACTTGTAAGGCGGCGCTATCGCTAGGAAAATGGATATTAGCGATCGCATCTTTTAATTCCATCAAACCATACTTCTGCCGTAAACCACTTGGCAAAGGGTCTTTCAAGTTAGCAGCAGCGGGTAAAGCAGCAATTACCGCCTGTCGCACTGTATTCGCCACTACGCCTTCAGTTAGTCCATAAATTGGCACTATCCGCCCAATATTTAGCGACTCAATCGTATCTCCTGGATTTGCCAAAACCTCTAGTTCTGGATTATCCAGTGTCAATCCGTATTTACTTTCTTTCACCAACCCACAGGCTGCTAGAATGCTACCTACTGGATAACGGCGTTTTAAACTTTCTTGCCAAGCGCGACTGCTAAAGCGCGTACCTGCGTAAAAACGGCCAATTTTGATTTGACCGCTGTTATCTTTTACTACCAATTCTAAAATTGATAATTTCTGATTTTTAGGGCTAGTAAAGCAGTTGCAACGCTTCACTGTAGCGATTATTGTCACCGTCTCACCCGCCTGTAACTCGCGGATATTCACCTGACGCGCATAATCAATATGGTCACGAGGATAGTAGAAAAGCAAGTCACGGACGGTATGTAAACCAAGCCGTGCCAAATTATCAGCTTTTTTAAAACCTATTTCTGGTAAATCACTGAGTTTTTGCTCAATTTTTGGTGCAAGTCTCCGACTCACCTCAGTAACAATTGGAGATTTTGGATTTTTAATTTTAGATTTATAAATTCTCCCTTGCTCCTCTGATCCTCTGCTCCCCTGCTTCCCTTGCTCCCCCTGCTCCTCTTGCTGTAGTTGGGAAATATACCTACGAGTCTCTGCTACTAAATGCTGCCTTTCTTCCAGTGCTAGATGTGGATAACTAGCAAATTGCACCGCTAATCCTTGCCAACGGCGGCGTTCAGTTTGGGGTAAGCCTGTTGGGAATTTGCCCAAACTTAGGCTCAGAAATTCACTGAAACGGTATTCTCTGCCCATCAAGTCTGTAAAGCCACGTTCAGCTTCTATTGCCAAGGCTTTGTGCAATCGTATCCAATCTGGTTTTTCATTAATCATTGGTCATTGGTCATTGGTCATTAGTCATTTGACTCTGGACAAAGGACATAGACGCGCCAGCGGCTACTCTTCGAGTTCTCCAACGGAGTACCCGCAGGGTAGGACAAATGACTAATCCTCAAACCAACTAGCACGCCATGCAGCTTCCGCTTCAGCGATCGCCTTTTCTTTATATCTCTTTTTATACTCTCGTCCTAGTTTGTTTAGCTGAACTAAAATACTGCGGATTCGCTTGCGCTCTGAGGAAAGCGTCACATCAGCAAATTCAATTTCTCCTAGCCGCAGGTTAATAGCCATGATTTGAGTCAGTCCAGAATCTTCTGACTGTTGCTCATTTTCAATTTCAATTACTAAGTTTAATAAATTGGGTGGCCCTGGCATTACTTCAGCAGATGCTTCTGATGCCGCTGCCGCCGCCGCTGCTAAAATCGGTTCTGGTAATTTTTTCGGTAATACTCCAGCTTTTTGTAACAAAAGATTAGCATCGTGCGAAAGTTTTTTCAGTATATCTTGCGCGGCTTCTTCTAATTTCTGTTGCCATTTTGCCAGTTCTATAGGATCGGAGGTGTTGGCAGTGAGATACTGAGAACTAGAAGTGTTCAGAAATAGTGAAGATGAAGAGGATATTACTTTCTCATCCACCTCATCCACCTCATCCACCTCATCCACCTCATCCACCTCATCTTCCCCTGATTCTTCACTTGTAAGATAAATGAGCAATTGTTCAGCTGCTAGTTGACCCGACTTACGAATAGCTTGTTGCAATTGTTGACGCTGATTCAATGACAAATGCAGAAAGTTTTCGGGATATCCTTGAGTACAGAGGTGGTAACTCGCGAGAATCAACTGTTTGCGTACAGCTAGCCCCAAGGTATTTAGATAACTAGCATAAGCGCTTTGTAGTTCGATTGCGATCGCCCGGATCGCTTCTTGGAGTGCTGCAATATCCTGCTCAATTCGCTCGATTGCTCTTGCCATATTTTTTCACTCTTGCCCATCTGAACCATTACATGGTACAAATGTACAAATTTATTTGAGGATAACTTTCCAGAGAATTTTAGATTTTAAATTAAATGCGATATTTCACGTCTTTTACTAAATAAAAGACAGGTCAAGCAAATAACCTGACCTGTTTTTTAAAGAATCATTAGTCATTCGTCATTTGTCCTTGGTAAAGACTAATGACTAATGACCAATGACCAATGACCAATGACTAATATTACTTGGTGCCCATTTGTGCAGCGACTTCATCAGCAAAGCTCATTTCTTGCTTTTCAATGCCTTCGCCCAGTATATAACGGACAAAGCGAGTCACTTGAATCTCTTCGCCTAATTGTGTCTTCACTTGCTTTATCAAGTCTTCCACGGAAATACTCTGATCGCGAATGTAAGGCTGATCGAGCAAAGTCAATTCTTTCAGGCGTTTTTCAATCCGTCCCTGAACAATCTTTTCTTTGATATTTTCAGGCTTGTTCGCCAAATCATCCTTGCCCATTTCAATGTCTTTTTCCTTTTGGGCAATTTCGGCGGGGATTTGGTCTACGCTCACATACTCGACATTGGGACAAGCTGCAACTTGCATTGCAGTGTTCCGTGCCAAGGTTTGGAACTCTGAATTAGCAGCCGCTGACTCAGTTTGGGAACCTAGTTCTACCAATACACCAACTCGACCGCCAGTGTGAATGTAGCTGTCTACTACGCCTTGTGTACCCTCTGCTAAGGGAAAGTTGACAAAGCGGCGCACTTGGATGTTTTCACCAAGGGTGGCAATAGTTTGCTTGATAAATTCTTCTACAGTCGCACTTTCATTATCAATATAGGGTTGAGCCAATAAAGACTCAACACTATCAGCTGTCGCTGCTTGCTTTGCTAGATTCTTAACTAAAGCTTTAAAAGCCTCGTTACGAGCAACAAAGTCGGTTTGGCAGTTGACTTCTATGAGTACACCCACTCGACCTCCGGGCTGAATGTAAGTGTCTACTAGACCTTCTGCCGCAATGCGATCGCTTTTTGCCCCCGCCTTAGAGATGCCCTTTTTCCGTAGCCAGTCTGCGGCTTCTTCTACGTTGCCTTCAGTCTCTATCAGCGCTTTTTTGCAGTCCATCATGCCGGCACCAGTTTTTTGGCGTAGCTCTTGGACGAGTTTTGCAGATATTTCCGCCATTTTGCCTCAATTCCTAACTTGACCTCGAGTTGTAATCACTCACCTAATTTAGTACTGAGTACTGAGTTTTGTTAGCGTTAGCGGGGCGTTTAGCCCGTGCTGAGTTTTGAGTGTTCAGTTATCAATTTTATTCTTCATTGACAAATCACAACTTACAACTTCAAAAATCAAGACTCAGCACTATTCAATTTGCTGAGTCTTTCTATCTTACTCAGGACTTAGCACTCTTCACTCAGCACTATTCTTCTGTTTCCTCTTCGGGAATTACGGCATCAGTATATTCGGTTTCTTCGTAGTCATCGTCATACTCACTACCGTCGTAATCTTCGTAATCATCTTCAGCATCCAGCTGACCGTGACGACCTTCATAAATGGCATCTGCCAATTTTCCGACTATCAGTTTAATTGACCTGATAGCATCGTCGTTTGCTGGGATGGGGATATCTACTACATCGGGGTCACAGTTTGTATCCAACATCGACACAATGGGAATATTCAGCTTTTGGCATTCTTGAACTGCGTTATATTCCCGGCGTTGGTCTACGATTACCACGATATCGGGCACTTTCCGCATTGTTTTAATGCCACCCAAGTATTTCTGAAGCTTCGTCATTTCCCGACGTAGCATTGATGCTTCTTTTTTCGGTAATAAATCTAGTGCGCCAGTTTCTTCACGGCGTTCTAAATCTTTCAGACGGTCAACCCGTGTTTTAATGGTTGCCCAGTTGGTCAACATTCCGCCCAACCAGCGTTGGTTAATGTAGTGGGAACCACAACGGCTGGCTTCTTGGGCAATAATTCCAGCTGCTTGGCGCTTGGTGCCGACAAAAAGAAATTTCTTCCCTTGTTCTGCGTGCGATCGCATGTAGTTGTAAGCATTATCCATCAACTGGGCAGTTTGCACCAAGTCGATAATATGCACACCATTGCGGGAAGTATAAATGTAAGGAGACATTTTTGGGTTCCAACGCCGGGTCTGATGCCCAAAGTGAACCCCTGACTCCATCATTTGAGCCAATGAAACTACTGGCATATATTTTTCAACTCCGATTCGGGTTAAACCTCCATCCAAGTGTATTTCCCAATCGGGAAACACCCGAATTCTTAGATGTGCGAGATTAGTTAACCATACTAGGTTAGCATATTCTGAAGAGTTGTAGTTGCTTGACCGAGTGAGGTCAAGAAAATAGCGCTGCCTACTCAACAATCAAGCAGCACTAGTAATGAAAATCTTGCTGTTTTAAAGGTCTACTCGCGGTCTTCTTGATCTTTAGGTTTGGATTTTTGTCGCCGTTGTTCAAGCTGATCGTCGATAGTTTCTCTCATTTTGCGATCGGCAGCGTCCATCGCAGAATATTTAAAGCGGTTGATTATGCCACTGAACAAGTTGCCAAAGAATCCTTCGATTTCCTACATAATTTTATACCTCAGTACTTAAAGGTAAATTCTTGACTATACATTGATCTTGGACTTTCTAGTGAAAGTAGGAAATAAAACGCTAACCTATCCTTGATGTATCTATTAGTCTCTTAGCGTCTCTGAGTACTTAAAGAGTTAGCGGTTTATTTATACTTTGATTCAGTCTTGCTTGTGAATGACTGTATAAAACAGTCTTCTCAATAAAATCAGTATTGTTGAGAGGGCTAGAGATTCATCTATTGTATTCTGTCTCAGGTAATAAATGTGGTAAACACACAGGTAACAAATTGTCTACTTGTTTATAACACCTACCATGTCTACGACGGGCGTAGCTATAGCAACTTCTGGTGTATGTTACTCAATAGTATCAGGATCTACATTGAGCGATGGCTGCGCCAACGCCAAGGGCGAACGCAACCTTGCCAACTGTTCTATCTGCAATTCTGCCTGTTCTGCTCGTTGGCGTTCCTGTTCTACCAATTCCTCTGCTTGCTGTCTTGCTAAAACTTCCTGTCGTAAAGCCTCTGCCAGTTCATTTGGGATCAGTAATTTTTCCCCTGTATCCTCAGGGTAAAACCCAATTAGCCTTCCCTCAACCACCAAGCGTAGTTGTAACGGTTCACTGCGTCCATCTTGTATCGGTTCGTAGATTTCTCCCCGCAGGCGATAGCCACGTAACTGTTGTTCCACCCACTCGCCTTTAGGGTCAAATAGCCAGTATTCCTTGACACCTAGCTGTTCATAGAGGGTCTTTTTGAAGATTTCGTCTTGTCCCTTAGTCCCAAAAGATGTCATTTCAAAAATAACTGTGGGTACTTGACCCTCTTCCCAAACTTTATAGTTGTCTCGACCGCCAGGTGCAACATCAAAAATCACCATCACATCTGGGGCTACCCGCAATTTGGGAAAGCCCTGTGCATAATAAAGAAATTGATTTCCCAATACTGTTGCCTGACGATTTGCCAGATACTGTTTCAGGACTTCTAAGGTAGTTAGTAAAGCATAAAGGTGGTCGTAGGTTTCTGCGACTGGTTGACCATCAGCACTGGGGTAGAAGATTTCTGATTCGACACTAACAGGTACAGTAGGCGTCATGGTTATAAACTCAGTGCTACGAGATTGTTGTAGAACAACTCTACTTCTCTCTAACTTGGGATGTACAAGCTTTTTAAAATATAACTAGATAACTCACAAAAACCTTCCCCTTCGGCAGCAGTGGTAATGTAAGCAGGCTGATATTTCAACTGATTCACATATTCCAGCACGTTTGCTACGCCTACAGAAACAGGAAAATAACGCCGATCAAATAAACTTTCATCATTGGGGCTATCGCCAACAGTGACAATTTGTTCTGATAAATACTGGGGCAAATATTCGCGCAATACCTGCAACAATCCTACAGCTTTATCTTGCCCTTGGGGTTTAATGTGACATTGCACGTTGCTATAGGTAAATCCCCAACCCATTTGTTGACAGAGATTATCTAGGGTTTGTAGTTCGTCTTCACGCAAACCAGCTACATCAAAAGTCCAGTCGGTGACGCGAAAGCGATTATCAGCAGATTCTTGAATTTGGGGAAATTTAGTTTGTAAATTCTCAAAAGTTGTAGCCAAATGCTGGCGATGTTGAGCTAAATCGGAAATGGGTGTTAAAACGACTGGTTTCTGATTTCCAGGGGGAAAGTACAAACCGCCATTTTCTGCCATCGCACCTGCCACTGGCATCAAACTACTCAGTCCACTTACCCACCCAGCAGAACGTCCGGTGACAATTAGCACCTTAATGTCAGCTGCGGCTAAATCCTCTAGAGCTTGCAGCAGTGCAGGAGTAAATTTTCCTTGTCTAGTCAGAGTTCCATCCATATCTGTGGCTATCAGACGAATATTGCTAAAGCTTGTAGATGAAACCTCAGATAGGGGAGAGAGGCTCAAGTGTCTGGACATATACGGTTTGTAAAAGGCTGTAAAAAATATTAATCATACAGCAAGATGACCTTGAAGATTTGGGCATCCTAAACATCAGGAGTCAAGTTTTTCAGTTTCCAACCATGTCCACCTCAATGTTTCTTGCCCAATCCTCTGGGAAAAAGACTACTAAAAAGGCATCCCAGGAAGTACCAGCAAGTAATCCTCAAATACCACCGTTATTGTTGGTAACTTCTGGAGGACTGGCTTTAGTGGTGATTGCTTTGATTGTGTATATTAAACTCCAGAAGGATAAGCTGGAGAAAAAACTTAAGTTTGAACAATTCCGCGCGCGAGAACTAGAGAAAAAGTTTAAGCTGGCGCTGGAAACAATTCGCAAAATGGAAACTAATCCCGATTTGGTGAATTCACGGGACTTTAACCTGGATTATCTGCGAATGCGGATGTCAGAGGAGGTGTTTCATTTTGCAATTCTTAATCAAATAAAGATTCAGATCAAAGAAAAAATTTCTCAAGCCCTGCGTCCAAATCAAGCACAACTTGGATCGGTCGGAATTGCTAATAGCGCTGGACGACAAGTAGATGAAATATTTGATGTCGAATATGAAACTGGTAGTCCAGGTAATTCTGCTAAACGGGTGCTGTTTCGGATTCAAATCAAGTTAATGAAATTACCGACGCAAGCAACTTCTGCGACTATTAGTCAAATTATTGATTGTATAGAAACTTACCTAAGCCCCATCGAAGACGAAGATAGTTGGCAACCAATAATTCAAGGTCGGATTGCTACCATGCATTGGGATCAAAAGGCTAAACCTACGCCTCTACTGGTGCTGGAACAATCGAATGAAGGCGTGAATGTAACTTTTCGTACTAGTCGCCAACCAAATACTCCAACTCCACCAAAGTCATCTGGAATTAAAAAATCAGGCTCGGCTAGACAATAAATTATGGCTGTCATTAGTCATTGGTCATTAGTCATTGGTCATTCACAAGGGACAAATGACTAATTACTAAAATCATGACTGAATAACTGTATTGGGGGAATTACGGGTTAGAAGACCATCTTCCATTTCTACGATGCGATCGGCTATGTCTAAAATGCGGTTGTCGTGTGTCACTAATAAAATAGTAGTTCCCTGATTTTTGGCTAGACTCTGCATTATTTCCACGACATCACGTCCTGATTGTTTGTCTAATGCTGCTGTTGGTTCGTCTGCTAGTACCAAGGGAGGACGGTTCACCAAGGCGCGGGCGATCGCAATTCTTTGTTTTTGTCCACCAGAAAGATTGTCTGGGTAGTAATCAACTCGTTCTTCTAGACCAACAGACCCCAGCATAGCTTTTGATTTAGCCACTGCTTCTGTTTGAGAAATATTATCGTTCAATTCTACTGCCATTTGCACATTTTGCTTGGCTGTCAAGAAACCTAGCAAATTGTGAGCTTGGAAAATATAACCAATGTTGCGTCGCATCTGCACTAATTTGTTTTGACTGACACCAATAAGTTCTTCACCTAAAAATTTTAAACTTCCTTCTTGTACAGACCGCAAACCACCAATTAAGCTCAGTAATGTTGTTTTACCTGAACCTGATGGACCGGTCATAATCACAATCTCACCTGGATAAACTTCTAGGTTGATATCAAATAATATCTGTTTTCTCAGTGCGCCTTTGCCATAGAAGTGATTGAGATTTTTAATGGAGATTACAGGTTCTTTTTCCATCATATTTTTGTTAGTTATAAATTATTCGTTCCAAAATTTAACTGTAGTGACTGTCAGAAATTAAATTTACTTAACTATTATTATAAATTAAACTTATTATTAATAGATTTTAATTAACATTGTATTAATTAAAAGATATCTGCTGGATCGGCAGAGCGTAATTTTCTAACTGCGATCGCACCAGAAATAATACACATTAGCATAGTCAAAATCAATACCATTACCGCTCGGTCAAAACTCATAAAAACTGGTAAAAGTGTTGCATTTCTGGCGCTGTTATACATAAACAAGGCAAAAACTATTCCAGGAAAATAGCCTAAAACGGCTAATAATAAAGCTTCTTGAAGAATAACCGTCAATAAATAGTTTTGTGTGTAACCTATTGCCTTGAGGGTAGCGTACTCAGCTAAGTGATCTGCAACTTCTGTATAAAGAATTTGATAAACAATCACAGTACCCACAATGAAACCCATGACAGTCCCTAATGTGAAAATAAAGCCAATAGCTGTACTATTTGCCCAATAATTCCGCTCAAAGTCAATAAATTCTTGTTTAGTTAAAACATTTACTTCATTAGGTAAATACTTTCGTAATTCTTGGGCAACAACATTAGCATCGGCTCCCGGTTTTAATCTAATTAGCCCAATATCAATTAATCCTTTTTGACGATTGCTGAATATTCGTAGAAAGTTTATATCACTCGTAATTAAATTACCATCTGCGCCAAAGGATGCGCCTAAAGTAAATAGCCCTTCTACTTTAACTCGCCGCCTTCGTACTTCTGCTGTTACAGTCTTTCCTTGGTCATAATTAGCAGCGATCGGGCCATACTCTAACCTAGAAGAACGGTCAAATAGAACTACATCAGGTAGTTTAAGTTTATCTAAATTTTCCTGAACTCCAGATAAGTTAACTAGGTTAGTTTCTGGGTTCATTCCAAAGATTAGGATACTCCGAGGACGACCGGTTACAGGATTTTTCCAGATTGTAAAGTCCAAATATATCGGATGTACGGATTGAACTGCGGGTAACTCTAAAGCTTTATATAATCGTCGTTGAGAAAAGCCTCTCATCGCCAATATAGCGTTAGATTGACTATTAATTAAAACAATATCACCTTGCAAGCTATTATGGAATCGAACGTTACTATAATACAGAGCATCCCGAAAGCCAAGTTGCATAAACATTAAAATATCAGCAAAAGCAATTCCTGCTAAAGCCACAGCTAGGCGAGTTTTTTCTCTTGTCAGTTGTAGCCATGACAAAGGTATTTTTTGATTCATTTTATAGGCGTCTCAGCAAGGTTAGCGATTTTAGATTTTCAACTCATTATGGTGACAGTCGTACCGAATTTATAGAATGTTTAAGATTGATTAAACAAACTATTAAATAATATTTTTAATCCAAAATATCAAATTATGGGTTGGGATTACTGCTCACCTACAACTTAATTAATTATTAATATCGACAATAACTTTGGCGTAAGTTAAACCAGAAACTTTCTGGCTATCTTCTGGAGACAGAGCAATTTTAACTTCTACAACTCTGGCATCTACATCTGCTGCTGGATCTGTATTCAGCACATCTTTTTTACCAATTTTTCTGCCAATTTCAGTGACAGTTCCCTTTAATTCGCCGCTAAATGCGCCGTTATCACTGGTGATAGTAGCATTTTGACCAAGACGCACTTTACCAATGCTGTCTTCGGCGACTTCAGCAATTACAAACATTTGGTTGGTTTGGCCAATTTCAGCAATGCCATTTGCGCCGATCGCTTCACCCGATTTGGTGTAAACCTTTAAAATCTCTCCAGCGATTGGTGCTTGAACGTAGCTTAACCTTAGTTCTGCTTCGGCTTTTCTGACATTTGCGATCGCATTACTAACTTGGGCTTGCGCTACTTGCACATCGGTAGGACTAACATCTAAAATTCTGCTCAGTTTGGCCTTTTCTTCATCAATTTGTCTTTGCAAAGTTGCTAAAGTTTTGTCACGGTTAACTTTAGCTTCGATTAACTGCTGTTGCAAAGTTGCTAAATTTTGTATTTGGTTCGCTCTAGCCTCAGCAAGTTGCTGTCGCAAGGTTGCCAATGTCTGCTTTAGCGTAGCTTGGCTTTCAGCCACCTGCTGATTAGCAGTTATTGCACTCAAGCGTCTTCTGTCCCGCTCTTGCTGAGAAATAGCACCTTCTTTGTATAAATAATCATAGCGTCCGGCATCGACTTGAGCATTGCGCTGTTCGGCTTGAATACGTATAACCGTTGCTCTCAGAGCTTCTCTTTGCCCACTAAGTTCAGCTTCTAGGCGATTTACTGTTGCTTGTTGGACAAGTTTATTTCCACTTAATTGGGCTGCAACTCGTGCGATTGTTGCTTGTTGACCATTACTTTCCCCAATTAACTGCGCTTGTAGGCGAGCAATAACTGCTCTTTGAGCTTGAATATCTCTTGGAGATCCAGCCCTGACTTGCGCTAAATTGGCACGGGCTTCTTGGACTTTCGCTTTTGCCTCTTGTAGTCCGGCTACTTGGGTATCGCGGTTGTCCAAAATTGCCACAATTTGACCTTGCTTTACCCGTTCACCCTCTCTCACCAGAAGTTGCTGAATTCGTGACGATGGTGCTAATCCTGATGATGGGGCGGATAATTTAACAACTTCGCCTCGCGGTTCCAAACGCCCTACAGCACTAATGCTATTGGTAGATGGCATTACTGGTACGGATGTAGTTAATTTTCTTAACTGCTCGATTTTGGCCGTACCTAGTATCCCAGCGGCGATTACTACTGGCACGGCTACAGCGATACCCCACCAAATCTTAGGTTGTTCATGATTTAGTGTCTGTTCACTTGGCTTCGGCTTTTCAGTCACCCTTGACATAGTATGTTGCCCATTTACCTGAATTGTGCTGATGGAAGTAAAAATAAAAAGGTTTTTAATCAACAGCCAGCTGTTAGGACAAACAACAGTGGTTTCAAGCTGGGTATGGCTTAAAAATCCATTGTCTGATGAACGTTCAACACTATGGCTTTACAAAATGGTGTTTTCTATAGCCGTATGTATGCAATACACTTTGACCTTTCTCCAAACCTCTCTCCTTTCACGAAAGAGGCTTTGAGGCTTACTAAGGGGCGCGGTTAGGTCTGTATGGAAACTGAGAAACGCTATAGTAGCTGGCTATTCAATAACTCTGAGTATTATTGAGACATGAGTGCAATGCGAGTTAGCAGAAGTCAAAAGCAGTATGAATCTAGATATAAAGACGCGATATATTGCGTCTCTATAAAAAATTCTAAATTGGTATGATGCGGTACTTTACTGCTACATTTACTACAGCTATAGTTAGTCACAAAATTGAAAAGAAACATTAAAAATAGACTGTTGCCTTTGTTGGACACAATCTTGCTACAAAAGTTAGTCTTCCTTAAGTAAATCAACGATTAACTAACTAAAAAATGTCTGTCAACTTGAACATTCCTAATATCAGAGTTTCTTTAACTTTCTGGTCAATAAGTTAGCTGTCTCTAATTGCTTGCACCTACCAAGACAACAAACTATTTTGTGATATTCGCTTCAAAGACCTTACTCTTCTCCTGCCTACTGTTTTGGGACTCCATTAAACTCTCGTTGAATGAATTCTACATTTATCCGTTAGCTGAAAACGTAACAGAGCCTACAGATGGGGGAGATGAGGGAGATGCAGGGAATGATTAAGTTGGCAGGTCGAATAAAACTGTGGTCATGTAATTTTCTGCCCAAGCTGGGCCAAAGGCTTTTTCTAGTACGCGGCGGGTTTTATCGTTTTGCTGCTGTTTGGTACAGTAGTTGTATTGTCCGGCGAGATTTTGCGTGACTTGTTCAACTGAAACAGGACGTGAGGCGATCGCTTGGATGCAATGAATGTCTAAAAATTCTCGCACCCGCGACAGAAACATTGTTTCTTCTTCTGGGGAGCTGGGGCGCACAAAGATACAAAAATCCGAAAAAATATTTCCCCATTCAGGTAATTCACGGGGTTGGGAAAAGTTAAGCACTGTTAGCTGTGTCAGTGCAGAAGTATAAGATTCTGGTAAGGTTCGTTCTACTTGGATAGGAGAAAGGTCTGCGATCGCTGCACTAATTTGACCTCTACCTCCAACTAAATCACAACCAAACATCGGCAGGTTGTATTCTGGACGAGGAAACATGACGCAGTGCAAAATATCCAGCATATTTCCGATTTTCGCCAGTTCCAAGTGCATTTTCCGAAACTGGGGCGTTTGATAGCAACGGTTTTCAATCGTCAGTTTTTCGCCTTCTAATCTACCTTCCACATACCCCAACTCATTAGGCAAATGGTAGGGGGATAAATCCAGGTGCTGATGCCAAGCTGCCTCAATACAATCAGCTAGCTGACGAATTAGGGGATGTTGTTGCTCACGCAGCGAGGGCATAGAAGTAAATGACATATTCTAGTTGGGAATGCGATCTAATGGCCAGTCTACAACCTGTCGTGCCATACCTGTTGTGGTCTGCAATATAAGCAAACACTTACACCCAGCCAACGTAAATTTATAAGACGGATACTTTTCACAAGGATTATTTATTTTGTAGTCTAGGTTACAAAAATAATTTTAGATTAGCCCATTTGTGAAGGCTAATAGAAAGCTATGAAACTAGATTCTCATAGTAAAAATTTTGCTAAGCAAGAAGGCACAATAATCTGGAAGGCTTACAGAGGTTCAGAGCTTCTACTTGGGTAAACCTTTTGCAACTTCCCAACCCCTTTAGTTTTGATGAAGCACTTTTATTATATCCAGTTTCAGCAGATGAGTGGTTAGCCTGGATTCCAGATTATGGAGAGGCAATACTCAATATCAGGCAATTTAGTTATTAGTTATTGGGCATTGGGCATTGAGCAAATGACTATTGCCAGAAATCAGTGACATCGTATCCCAATTCCTCTAGCATGTGCCGCAGCAGGGGTAAACTGAGTCCAATTACATTGCTGTGACAGCCTTCAATTTTTTCCACAAAGAAACTTCCAAAACCTTCAATGGCAAAGGCACCAGCACACTTGAGGGGTTCACCTGTGGCAACATAAGCTTTAATTGCCTTCTCGCTCATTTGAGCAAAGTAAACTCTTGTAACTTGTGACTTGACTAAAGTACGGTTTTGGTCAGTGTCAATTAAGGCGTGACCTGTGTACAAGTCGCCAAAGTTACCTTGCATTATCTGCCAACGTGCGATCGCTTCCGAGAAGTCTGCTGGTTTGCCGTAAATTTCACCATTGATGGACAAAACTGAATCACAACCCATAATCAAAGCTGATTCAAACTCTGGGGCTATAGTTTCCGCTTTATACTGGGCAAGAGTTTTGACCAATTCTGCTGGTTCACTTAGTTCAATTTGCGACTCATCAAAGTCACTAGGTCGAACTATCGGTTCAATACCAACAGTTTGCAGCAAGCGGCGTCGGGCTGGAGAAGCTGAAGCAAGTACAAAAGGTGGATTTTTCATGATCTGACCAACTTGGTAATTGGGGATGGGGTACTGGGCATTGCTTATTTCCCTTGTTCCCCTTTTCCCTCAGTCTTTTTTTAATTTTTAATTTTTAATTGATGTCTCCCTACTCCCCAATTAATAAACAGAAAAAGAATTGACAACCTCATCAATCATTCGTTTGACTTTCTGCCAACGTTTTTCAGGAATTGAGGCGTTGAAGGTAAAAAGTTTACCACGGCTCACAGCAACACTAGCGATGTTGTGTCGTTGCTGTTGATTTGGGAGATTAACCTCATACTCTAAAAGGTAGTATGTTTTACCGTCTACTTCTCGCTGTGCAGCATTGACTAATTCAGCCGAACGACCAGAGTCAGGAGGCGCAAGAGCCGCTTTTCCTAATTTGTATCCTACTTCTGTTGGGGTTCCCAATTCTGACAAAGTTTTGCCTTCTGGAACTGGGCTAATCACAACCGAAACATTTTCAGACACCTCAATCAAATCGTGGAAAACCACATCTGGTCCATCGGCAACTTTAACTGGTAGCCAGCCGTTAGGATATAAAAACTGATAGCCATCACTACTGTCTACAAAGCTTTTGAGTCCAGCCGCAGCCGCTACATCCGAATTACTCAGACTGAAGCTCAACACCAATAGCAAAATTAATACAATTCGTTTCCACATTTCTACAGATTCCTTTGGGCTGGAGATAACACAAGACTTGCATCATTTCTCGTCTTTATTTTCCCACCAACCGGGACGCTTCGGATTATGCATTAGATGGTGAAGTATAAATGCTTAAAGTTCTCAATGATATTAAGATCCCAAATACTTCTTGTATGGCACGTTTATACCATCCTTTGACTATTGCAATACACTCCAATCCGCACCTAATTATAAAAAAGGAGAGGCAGATAATTCTACCTCTCCTATACGGGGATAGACAAATTGCTTCAACTATCCCATGATTAATTCCAACTTACTAGGCTTAGTATCTGTTGGCTTTGTTGGGTTTGTGAACAAGAAAGCTGAGAATTTGGCACTGCTTGATGTTGTCAAAACCCACAACACGGATATAGCTGGTGTTGAATTGAGAACGGCATCCTTGGACTTCGCTCAATACTTCTTGAGTGGATTTAGCACCGAACAAAGGCAACTTCCACATTGTCCAATATAATTCTGTTGGCTCAGAAGTTTCGTTAAACTCGATCGCTGGAATGTAACCTTGATTCAAAATGTACTGGATCTGCTTGGCAATTTGAGCGTCAGACAGAGGGGGCAGATAAGAAAGGGTTTCGTAACGACGCTCTTTTGGTAAAGTTTGCATAGCTTTTGATAATGGGTTGCGATTTTTACTAGTAGATTGACCGAACTAATTGGATAAGTTATCCAAATTTTGATCTGAAGTTGCTTGCTGTTCTGGTTGCAGACTGGGGTTAGATGTGTCTATTCGTGTGATGCGTTCTAAATGCTGGCGACGCTGTTCCATGTTGGCTTGCTGAATGCCAGTGCGTACCATTTCCGGTAAAAATTCTGCAATTTCTTCCGCAATGTGTTCTCTGACAGTCATGATTCGCAAAGCCAAGTCTGGTTTTTCTCGCAACAGTTGTTCAATGAATGACTCACCATTCTGAATTTTGCCAGACGAAAAGTTATGTAGCCAAAGTTCTAATGGCGGATTAGTTTCGCCTAGCTGTGCCAATACTGTCCTTAGAGCCTGATAAGTCAGATAACTTTGGAGAGTTTTGGCTGTGTCCTTCGCAATTTGCTTAAGATTCATGCTTGACCCCAGCCCTGAAGAGTTATGAGTTATGAGTTATGAGTTATGAATTTATGCAAATCTTAACTCTTAACTCTTGTAGAGACGCGATTAATCGCGTCTCTACTTCTAACTCCTAGCTTTTGATCAGACGGTATCCATTGCTTCAAACTCGAACTTGATTTCTTTCCACAGTTCGCAAGCAACAGCCAGTTCAGGAGACCACTTGGCAGCTTCGCGGATGATATCGTTACCTTCACGAGCCAAGTTACGGCCTTCGTTACGAGCTTGAACAACGGCTTCCAAGGCGACGCGGTTAGCGGTTGCACCAGGAGCGTTACCCCAAGGGTGTCCTAGAGTACCACCACCAAATTGTAGTACGGAGTCATCACCAAAGATTTCTACCAGTGCGGGCATGTGCCATACGTGGATACCACCAGAAGCAACTGCCATTACACCAGGTAGAGAAGCCCAGTCTTGGGTAAAGTAGATACCACGAGACTTGTCTTGCTCAATGTAGTTTTCACGCAACAGGTCAACGAAGCCCATTGTGATACCACGTTCACCTTCCAACTTCCCAACTACTGTACCGGTGTGGATGTGATCGCCACCAGACAAACGTAGGGCTTTAGCCAATACACGGAAGTGGATACCGTGGTTCTTTTGACGGTCAATTACAGCGTGCATAGCACGGTGAATGTGCAGCAATATACCATTGTCGCGGCACCAACGAGCCAATGTGGTATTGGCGGTGAAGCCGGCGGTGAGGTAGTCATGCATGATGATGGGCATTTTGAGTTCTTTAGCGTACTCAGCCCGCTTCAGCATTTCTTCACAGGTGGGGGCGGTGACGTTTAGGTAGTGACCTTTGATTTCACCAGTTTCAGCTTGGGCTTTGTTGATAGCTTCAGCTACGAACAAAAAGCGATCGCGCCATCTTTGGAATGGTGCGGAGTTGATGTTTTCGTCGTCTTTGGTGAAGTCCAAACCACCGCGTAAACACTCGTATACAGCGCGTCCGTAGTTCTTAGCGGAAAGACCCAATTTGGGCTTAATGGTACAACCCAGTAAAGGACGACCGTATTTGTTTAACTTGTCACGCTCAACTTGGATACCGTGAGGAGGCCCTTGGAAGGTCTTGATGTAAGCTACTGGAAAGCGAATATCTTCTAGACGCAGTGCCCGCAGAGCTTTGAAACCAAATACGTTACCTACAATTGAGGTCAACACGTTGGTTACAGAACCTTCTTCAAACAAGTCCAAAGGATAGGCAACGTAGGCAATATATTGGTTGTCTTCACCCGGAACTGGTTCGATATCATAGCAACGACCTTTGTAGCGATCGAGGTCGGTGAGCAAATCTGTCCACACAGTTGTCCAAGTACCTGTGGAAGATTCAGCCGCAACAGCCGCACCTGCTTCTTCGGGAGGAACACCTGGCTGGGGTGTCATACGGAACGCAGCTAGAAGATCGGTATCTTTTGGAGTGTAATCCGGTGTGTAATAAGTTAGTCTGTAATCTTGAACCCCGGCTTTATACCCAGATTTGCTCTGAGTCTTCGTTTGAGCGTAAGACATAATTTTATCCTTCCCTGAAATCACTCTTTTTTAATTATCAAATCACGTTTCGTGCAACTTCACCCTCACCCCGCTCTTGCCCCCCTTGAGCGAGGGTAAGAGCCGAAAAACTTTTTGTTAGGAGTTGCCTTTGGCAAAGGTTAGCAGTTTTTTTGCGGCGGACACTTTGGTAGCAGTGGTAGCCCTCCTCACCAGTGTTTTCCCCTTCTAGGGGTACACGACCTAGCGCTTCTACTGTTCCCTCTTGCTAAAAATCAAAATTCTTTTTTACCTCTTCTTCGCACCCAACTAAACCTTCTCAATTTCACTAAAACTTCCGCCTTTTGTGGCTTGATTTAGATAATTCCCCCATAAATCAGGGTATTCAGGGGATTGGGCTGGCTGGCACACATTCCCGCCTTTACACTCCTTATATCTTTCCCTTTGATGGAAAAGATACCAGAAAAGAATTTATTTGACAGAGATTTAGCAGAGTGGTGAGCAAAAGATAAAAGAATTGCACACCACGTAATTTGTAACTTGTTTCACAATATATCAAGAATTCGATAAGTTATTCTTTGAAAGTTTTTAACTTATCTATTTAATTTTGTTATTACATAAAGATTTAAACTTTTTGTTACAAAAGCTTTACAAAATGTCATCAATGATCTCTGGGGATTGGCTAATGAGAAAGTATTCCTAAGTATTTATTTTTTAGTCCCTATTCCCCAGTCTCCAGTCCCCACTCCCCACTCCCCACTCCCCACTCCCAATGTTTAAAAAATCACAGCTAGGGGAACACTGAAATTAACCCAAAGCCAGTTTAGGTAAATGCTATGGGTACTGTCTCCAAAGGAAATGTCACCGTGGTATTGTTTTACAAGCGTACTAGTTTATTAATTACTTCTATCTTGCTGGGGTTGATAGCTTTGCCAAATATGGGATGGGCACAAAAAACCCCTGAGATTAATTCATCTGATGTAACCCCTGCTTACCCACTTTCCCCACCGCCACCGCGAGTAGAACCTTTACCCGATGAGCGGGGAGTTGAAGAAAATTCGCCAAAAACTGATTATCGTGTTGGTAACTTACTAGGAGATGTTACAGGTAATCTTTGGGTAGGTTCTTGGCGGGGACTATCGCGGATTGATCCTAAAACCGGCAAGATTATTTCTCGTGTTAGTTTACCAAATGTTGCCATTGGTGCTTTAGCCCAAGACAAGGTAGGACGTTTGTGGGTAGGAAGTTATGAGGGACTAGTTCGAGTTGACCCCCGCACTAACGAAATCACCGCACAAAATTTATTTTTGCCTTCTAAACGCGTATTGTCACTATTACTTGACAAACGAGGTTATTTGTGGACTGGAACCGATAGTGGTTTAGCTCTCATTAGTCCCGACCAAGGCTTGATTATGACAACATTAAAAAATCTGCCTGGTGTCAGCGCCAACGCCCTGACTTTAGATGCTGAAGGTCAATTGTGGGTTGGTACTCTTGATGGATTGGTGCGGGTAAATACTGCTAGTGCTGCGATTATGAAGCGAATAGCCGATTTACCAGGGACAACTGTACAAGCTTTGGCTATTAGTCCAGAAGGGTTAATTTGGGCGGGAATGCCGAATAATTTGCTAGTTATTAACCCAAAAACTGGTGCAGTGTTGCGGTCTGTAACTCGTCTGCGCGGGCGTGACGTGACAGCGGTACGTTTTGCTAAAGATGGTAGTCTCTGGGTGGGGACTAATAATGGTTTGTTACGATTAAATCCAAATACAGGAGCTGTATTAGATGGAGAAGTTGCTGGACTTCCTTCTAGTCGGGTTATTACCCTTGCACCTGACATCGGCAATAAATTATGGATTGGCACTAGTGAAGGTCTAGCTTGGTTAATGCCCAAAACAGACAGTGCAAAACCCCATATTGCTTTCAGTCGCGCTGTTAAATGATTACTTAAGAGTTATGAGTTAGGAGTTATAAGTTAAAAAATTTTTTAGATTCAAAACTCCTAACTTCTAACTCAGCACTCAGCACTCACTACTCAGCACTCAAATAAATGGCAATCACTACCCAGCAATTAATTCAATGGAAACAACAGGGACGTTCAATTGTCGCGTTGACCGCCTGGGATTATGCGATCGCTCAACTCCTCGACGCAGCTGGTGTAGACTTAATCCTTGTGGGTGATTCTATGGCAGTAGTTCTAGGGTATGAAACAACACTGCCAATAACTTTGGATGAAATTATCTATCACGCCAAATCTGTGCGCCGTGGGGTTAAACGGGCATTAGTAGTTGTAGATTTACCATTTTTGACGTATCAAGAAAGTCTCCAACAAGCGATGCACTCAGCTGGGCGAGTACTAAAGGAAACGGGCGCTCAAGCGGTAAAATTGGAAGGTGGCTATCCAGCGATCGCCCAAACTGTGGCTCGTTTAGTAGAAGCTGGAATTCCGGTCATGGGTCATGTGGGTTTGACACCGCAATCAATACATCAACTGGGTTTGCGACAACAAGGAAAGACGCAAGAAGCTAGTGAGAGGATTTTACAAGAAGCGATCGCTCTCGAACAAGCGGGTGTATTTTCTCTAGTGTTAGAGCATATACCCGCAGATTTGGCAATGCAGATTTCACAAAAATTAAGTATTCCCACAATTGGTATCGGTGCAGGAATTCACTGCAATGGACAAGTTTTAGTTACCTCAGATGTCCTTGGACTGGCAGAAAAGCATCCACCATTCGCCAAAGTTTACACGAATTTGCGCGAGACGATTACCAAAGCCGTGCAAGATTATGCTGTGGAAGTGCGCGAACGAAAGTTTCCTTAGAAAAGTTAAAGAAATAAGGTGCTAATCGAGAACATAAAAAACCCCGACTTGATAGCCGAGGTAGATGGGAGAAGTCCAAATGTCGATAGGATATTGCAATACCAAAGTCTGTTTTTCTTAGTTAACACCCAACGCAAGCAAAACTATATAGGTAATAAACAAGGTGCAATTTTAGCTATGCAGCTTTCTTTGGGGCTTTACTAAGCTATGTAAATAAATATAACAATAATATTATAAATGGTCAACTAGACTTGACAAACAAAGGCTGATATATTTTATAAGAACTACTTATCAAGGCAGTACGATCGGCAAATAAAACGGGTTACTGGGTAAGATATAGCGGTTCACATTTAGATGCGGTACAAGATTATATCGCGGGGTGTAGGGGCACGGCAGTGCCGTGCCCCTACGGGTGTACCTCACACAAACGAGAAGCGCTATAGTGCAATGAAAACGAGAACCGATATTTTGGGAAGTAGAAAAACTAAGCGATTAGCTGCACAATTCAGGGTAGGTGGAATTAAGCCAGAAATTTGAGAAGCTAGCTACTAGATCGCCAAAGTCTTTACAATTCCCTTGTTGACTCAAAAAGTATTTCTCGACCTATGACGAATCAAGCTCCTATCCCGGTTATTGTCAACGGTGCTGCTGGCAAAATGGGCCGTGAAGTAATTAAGGCGGTGGCGCAAGCGCCTGACTTAAACCTAGTGGGTGCAATTGACCACAGTTTGGAACATCAAGATAAAGATGCTGGGGAGTTGGCGGGTTTAAGTGAACCTCTGGAAGTGCCGATTACCAATCAATTAGAACCGATGTTGGGGTATGTGGCTGGTGACAGACAATCTCCTCCAGGGGTGATTGTAGACTTTACCCATCCCGATTCAGTTTATGACAATATTCGCAGTGCGATCGCTTACGGTATTCGTCCTGTAGTCGGCACTACTGGGTTAAGTCCAGAACAAATTCAAGATTTGGCAGATTTTGCCGACAAAGCTAGCACAGGTTGTCTAATTATTCCTAATTTTTCCATTGGGATGGTACTGTTGCAACAAGCCGCAGTTGCAGCTTCCAAATATTTTGACCATGTGGAAATTATCGAACTGCATCACAACCAAAAAGCTGATGCTCCCAGTGGTACTGCCATTCAAACGGCGCAGTTATTAGGAGAATTGGGTAAAACTTTTAACCCTGCTCTTGTAGAAGAAACAGAAAAATTAGCAGGAGCGAGGGGCAGTATCGCAGATGAAGGGATTAGAATTCATAGCGTGCGCTTGCCGGGATTGATTGCCCATCAGGAAGTAATTTTTGGCGCAGCAGGACAGATTTATACTTTACGACATGATACGAGCGATCGCGCTTGTTATATGCCAGGAGTGCTACTAGCGATTCGCAAAGTCTTAGCGCTAAAGTCGTTAGTATATGGATTAGAAAAGATACTTTAAACTCACTATTGGGCATTCATTACTTAGCACTCATGTTAGTACCACTGACTCGCCAGAAATTTGAACAAGTTGTCCCCCTAATTGCCACTGGTTTGCAGTACAAGTACTACTGGGGGAAGTTCTCAAATTTTTTGCAACGGCTGTTAATTTCTGTAGTTGCGATAGTTGTTATTTTGCTTATAACAGTTATTTTCAAGCTTGAGTTTGCTTCAATAGTATTTGTGCTAGGGGTAATTGGCGCTTTTTTTTGGTTGTGGTATCCAGTGTTTCAAGCAAGTATGCGGAATTTACAATGCCGCCGTTACAAGTACGGCGGCTTTTTCCGTGGTCGAGTCCTAGATTGGTGGATTACAGACCAGTTGATGGGTAAAACCGAAACAGTCAACAACAAAGGCGAATTGGTGATTGTAGAAAACCGAGAAAAACAGATAAACTTAGAGGTGGGTGATGATACAGGATTTAGCATTGAATTTGTAGCACCATTGCGTCCTGCTCACAAAGTTATTACTCGCGGTCAAATTGCAGAAATGGTAGTGATGTCAAATCGCCCAGATTTGAGCAGTATTGAAGAATTCAGTGATATATACTTTCCCAATCGTGACCTGTGGGTTAGCGATTATCCTTATCTGCGGCGGGATTTCTTTAACGAAGTCGGTCGCCGCTTGCGTGAAGACCAACAACAAAAGCCGCGTCGGCAGCGTCGTAGAGTAGAGGATTGAAGAAGTGATTAGTATAGGTTTTGGGACTTAGACAAAAAGTAGCCAGAAAAAAGCCTCAAATTTATATACAGAGAGACTTTGACATCGTTTTGTCTAGTTTCTTGATATATCTGGGTTTAAAGCATTTTTGAGCATTTGGTGTATTTTTCTTGCCCTGTATGGGTTTGAGGATTGTTTGTGCCTCAAAAATGTTTAAGTCCCGATAACAAGTTTGCGCCAACCGGGCCACAGCACAATCCCCGTGAGCCTGAGAATCAGGGTCAAGAGGGCGACGATACCCACGATCGGCAAGCCAGTGTCGCCTGCGAGTAGTTTGTAGTGCAACTCATAAACCCTACCAATCCAACTGGTTTCCCACTGGCGATCGCCCTTGTTACGATCAACCTCAAAACTGCCAAGAAACAGTTCCTTGAACTGTAAAGGGCTGTCCATAGTCAACACGACCACCAAAATATCCAATTTCAAAATACTCTACGTCAAATAAATTTTTGAAATTGAGTCCGATTCTAAATCTATCTCTGTTGTAGAAAATAGATGCATCAGTCCGAAGATAACTTGGGATATCGTAAGTATTTGGTAAATCTCCAGCGCGATTGCCTACAAAAAACAAACCTAAACCAAATCCTAAACCCTTTAAATCACCTTTTTGAATTTCGTAGGTTGTCCATAGATTGAAAGTATGGTCTGGGACACTTTGCAAACGACTTCCAACTTCAAAAGTAGCATCCTCGGTAATACGGGCATCCGTATAGGCATAGCCGGCAGAAATATTCCATCCCGGCAAAATTTCGCCCGCCAAACTCAGTTCAACCCCTCGGCTATTCTGCTCGCCCGTTTGGATTTGAAAATCTTGATCATCTGTTACCAAAACATTGGTACGGGTCAAATCATAGAGAGCAAGTGTTGCCGAAAGTCGGCTGTTTAAATCTGCCTTTACTCCAACCTCAAACTGTCTACCCCGTTCTGGATCAAAAAGGGTATCCAAATTACTGCCAAAAAGAAATGTGCCTCTTGCTGGCGTAAATGAACTGATATAGCTGGCATAGAGTGAAACAGCGGGGATGGGTTGATAAACAATGCCAATTCGAGGACTTAAGGCGCTATCTGATTGGCTACTTTCTGTATTCGCAATAAAATCTTCAGAAACTTGCTTAAACCCATCAAATCGCGCGCCTAGAAGTACTTTCAGGCTTTCTGTAAGGGCGACTTGATCTTGAAGATAAATGCCAAAAGAGTCTGTTGTTGCTTCATTACTATATTCAAAGGGAAATAAACCACTACCACCATTGGGTTGACCGTAAACAGGATTGAATATATTAATGGAAGCAGCAGCACCATCAGATGCAATTCTTGGTACTGCACTTATCGACCGATTCAAATCAACCCCAAATAGAAGCTGATGCCCAATTGAACCTGTAGAAAATTTGCCCACAACATTTGTGGTTAGAGTATAGCTAGTAAACCTATTGTCATAGATTGAGAAAGAACGATTCATCGTTCGGTTGTCTGCATCCAAACCATCAAGTCTCGTTTCTGTGGAATAGTAACTACGATAACCATACCGAAACGCATTGGTTAAAGACCAATTGTCGTTAAATTTATGTTCTAGTTGATACCCAGCTCTGACGGTTGTTCCATCTATGTTATCGGTCGGTTCAGTCAAGTTGCGATTACGGGGGAGTTTACCGTTAGGGTTCGCAAATATCGTGCCCACAGTCGGCAGACCAAATCCTTTGCCAGAGTCTCTAGTTCCGATGTAGTCTGCGCTCAAAGTTAGATTAGTTTTCTTGCCGATCGCCAAACTAATGACAGGGGATAGGCTCAAACTTTCACTATTGTAGAAATCGATAAAACTACCTGAATTTCTATAGACGGCATTAAAACGATACAGTGCAGTTTTTGAGTCATTTAATGGCCCAGAGAAATCAACCGCGCCTCGGTAGAAACTGTAGCTGCCAATGGTGGCATCAACGGTGTAGAAAGGTTCGCTCAAGGGACGTTTCGTGACGATATTGATGCTTCCCCCCGGACTGCCCAAGCCAAATAGCACGGATGCGGGACCTTTGAGGACTTCGATTCGCTCTACATTGGCAAGCTCAACCGAATCTCCAACACCAGGATCAGGTAATCCATCTCTGAGCAAGCTATTATCCGCTACACCGAATCCGCGAATTTTATAGTAAACGGTTGGACCAGCCGTAAATTCTGCTATGACACCTGCAACATTTCTGAGCGCATCGTCTAGGCGATTAACCTGCTGGTCGCGCAGTAGCTGTTGGGGCACGACTTGAATTGATTGAGGAATGTCACGCAAAGGTGTGTCTGTTCTTGTCCCAGTTGAGGAGTTGGGTACGCGATACCCATCTTGTTCTCCCGTAACTACCAACTCAATCGGCTCATCTTGCTGTGAGTCAAGTGGTTGCTCTTGTGGTGTCTCAGTTGTTGGCTTTTCTGATTGTGGCTGCATTGCTGTTGCAGCAGAATTTATCCCAAAAACCAGCCCTGCATCATCATCAAATAACTCAACCCTCGGTAAAGTATTCTCACCTACCACTGTCACTCGGATAGTATTGCTATCAATATTTGTAACTGTTATCTCAGTAATTCCTGCAAGCGGTTTTTCTGAACGGAAGGTGAAACCATCACCATTGGGCAAACGCAACTGAGCATTAGGAATATCAGCAATAAAATTATTACTTGTGCTGCGGTTGGTAATTTGCAGTTGTTCCCCAAGAGTTGTCTCTAAAATTACCTCTACACCTTTGTCTGTAGGATTTGCCTTTACTCCGGTGACTGGGATGATTTCTGATGTGGATGTTGGTAACTGTACCAAAATTTGGGCGCTGCGATTAGAATCAGCAGTCTCTGCCGATGTTACTTGTATCCCCAAAATAAAAAATATACCTGTCAGAAATAGCGATGTCTGCCACAAATTCAACACTGCTCACACCAAAATTGATAGTAATTGTCAAAAACATTACTCAAATTTCTGGTGTAACGTGAAGCCTTTTTTATCCCTAGACGGATTTTTTTTTATCGCTAGACGGATTTTTTCTGCTGCATTTGATATTGCTTAGGACAAAAACCGAATTTTTTCCTAAAGGCGGTGGTAAAGTAACTGTGACTGATAAAGCCAACAATGTTAGCAATTTCTGACACTTTCATATCTCCAGTTTCTAGGAGTTGACGCGCTTGTTCTAAGCGATAGTGATGTAAATAACTAAAAGCTGTTGTGCCAAATACCTGACGAAATCCCTGTTTGAGAAGATAGTCGTTTAAACCTACTGCCCTTGACAATTCCATAAACGAAGGCGGATTACTTAATCGTTTCACCAGAATATCTCTGGCATGATAGGTTCTTTCTACTACATCCGACTTCAAAGTGTGAGGGTGGTTATTACCATCCTTAATTTTTATCTCCTGTGCAACCAACATTCCCATCAACTCTAAAGCTTTACCTTCCAAATACAGCCGCTTGGCAATTCCTTGATAAGGACACTCAATAATTTGCCGTGTAACAGTCTGCATAGCAGGTGTTGCAGTTCCACAATTGCAGTAATATGTTTGATGAGATTGCCGAATCCACGGTTGCAAAACTTGAGGTAATTGTCCTTGTTGATTGGCAGCAAAAGAATATAGTGATTCAGCCTGCATCAGGATATTCACCTCCAGAAAGGAGTTTTTATCTGAACAATAACTCGTTTGCTTGGGATCTAGTCCACTTCCTACGAAACTATACTCGCCTGCACCAACACTTCTGTATTGATCGTGATGTTCTCCAGAAAAATGAAAGTGATACTCTAACCAATCATGTTCTTGTTCTGGCTGTATAATAATCATGCGATCGCGCATTTGCAAATTGCCAATTATCAACTCCAACCCTTGGCGTAACTCAATTCTCCGCCAGTAACCTTGTCCCAGCCGTCGCGGATATTTGTATACCACATCCAACACATCATCTGGATCTGGGTGTTGGGAACGTTCCACCGTCTCCTGAAATAGTTCATCAAAGGCTTGCTGGGAAAGGGTGATTGTCATAGCGATCTTGAGATAAAAACTTAGCTCTTAAAAAGAAATATCTCATTAAAATTTGTCTATTTGATTTTAGGTTCCCGCTTCTCCTGTCGGAGACGCTACGCGAACGGGAAACCACTTCGTGTCTATGCGCCCTACCCTGCGGGTAGCCGCTTTGCGTCTATGCGGTTTCTTTCTTATATAATTTGGCGCATATTTATACAAAATTGCTACAGGAGGTTCGAGCTTTCGGACTCGGGATAAATCTATCTCTCCTACCCTGAATTTCCTGCCTTATTGCTAACGAGAGCATCCTACTTTGATGAGTTTTCCTTGCAAACGATAAGTCACCGTCCCGCAGGCAAAACCTGCCGACTTAGGTTCTACATAAGACCGTGTTGGCGGATTTTGTTTATCTAACCGCGATTTCCAATCGCCAGATATTTTTTCTAGAGTGGGATACTTGCTTAAAAATTGTGAGTCTGCAACAATATCGTGAGACCCCTTAACATTTATTTTAGAACTATTGATGTAGATATTATAATCATAAATAACGTTTTTATTTTTAGTCTTATTATTAATATTTTTTCCAGGAAAAGCATAAAGAATGTTCCTGAGAATTTTGACATCAGATGAGGTATGAGCAAATATTTGCCCGCCATTAAGTTCTGGACTCTGATTATTTAAAACAGCTGTGTTATTTACAATATCAACATGCTCGCTTAAAAATGCATGAATACCCGAGCCACCATTATTAAATGCAAGATTGTTTTTAACTAAAGTATATCCTTTATATGCATCCAATTTTGAGTTATTCTGATCGTTTCTAGAACTATCGATAATAATACCATTACCATCTGTGATCTTTCCGACTGCAATCCAAGGGATGTACATGCGATTGTTGTAGGTTTTGTTATTAGTAACAAACATCTTGTATCCCCGCTTGTTGTCATAATTCCAACCGTTCAAAATCGAAATGCCACTGCAACCATAAACGCTATACCAGGCATTATCGAACACTTCGTTATTATCTATTGTCACATAGTCTGATTCAATCGCTGAAATGCCTGCTCCTCCACACCCATGTACCTTGTTATTGACAATACTTATATGATGACTACGACCATCTTTTCGGCCATCTACATTAATACAGTTTCCATTCGTTAGCGGGTTTTGTTTATTAGTTTTCTGACTCATCGCATAATCAAGAGTTATGTTGGCATTGTTTCCTATCACCTCCAACCCATTTATCTCAATATATGACGCTCCCTTGTGAATGAAAATTCCCTGCCATCCATTGTGTTGAATTTTAGGTCGATGTCCAGGATATGCTTTAAACTTAATCCATGCATTTGCTGTTCCAGAGCGAGTAATAGATACTACGTCCCCACCTGGTTTTGCATTCCTGTAGACTCCGTTCATAATCAATACTGTATCGCCAGGGTTAGTCAGATTTGCTGCCTTTTGAATTGTTCTAAAGGCAGATGAAGTAGAGAGTCCGCTATTTTTGTCATTTCCACTACCACTAACATAGTATGTTTTCGGAGTTGCCCTACTACTGATTAGCTGATGGCTAGATAGGATAATTTGTTTGTTAGTGAATATCTGAGGAATGTTTTCAACTAAATATATTTTTATCCTTTCTCGCTCAACCAAAAGACCTAATACCACAGGAATTGCAAGATATGCGCTTAACCTGAAACCTCGAATTACCACAACAAAAGGCTCCTTTATAGGCACTACTTAACAAAAATATAATATCAGGATATGTCAGTCCTTTTAAATACTATTTGGCATCAAGGGTATGATAAAGCCGACTTTTCTAGCTCCCCCGATTTCTATCTTGTCCATAGGCTTGCCAAGCTAAGTCTACCAACCCATCAACGATCGCAGCTGCTACAACTGCATTACCTTTGCGGCTGTCAATTATAATGTGAGGCACTAGAGAGTCTTGTAAACGCTCCTTAGCTTCATCAACATTTACAAATCCCACTGGAGTTGCGATTATTAAAGCAGGTCTAATTTCCTCAACTTCAATTAAATCCACCAGTGCAGTCAGTGCCGTTTGCGCTTGACCCACCACAAAAATGCCCTCTGGATAACGCTTTGCTAACGTTTCTATTCCCCATGCTGCGCGAGTTTTTTCTTTTTGAGGGCGTGTTAGAGCTTCCATGCTGCAATACACTGGATTCGCAAAGGTGTTTTGAATGTCGTAGGCAATACCTACTTGTACCATCGGGACATCTACCACAATCGTGGTACGTGCGGCTAGCGCTGCTGCTCCAGCTTGCAAGGCACGCTCAGAAAAGCGAATCAAAGACTTATACTCAAAGTCAGCCGTGGCGTAGATTACCCGACGCACAATCTCATACTCTGCGGGTGAAAAGACATGATCGCCAATTTCACTATCAATGATTGCTAAACTTTGAGCATCAGTTACGTGCCATTCCATTTTTGTTGAGCTTCTCAAATATTAGCTTTCAGCTTATCAGCTTCAGAGAGTTAACAGTTAGGAGTTAAAAGTTATAAGTTAATTAAACTACTCACTCCTAACTACTCACTCATAACTCATTACCCGAAGACCGAGTGAAAATAGGAGATAGATAGGCAACCAAGACCCCAATGAGAAACCCAGAGATATTGCGAACTAAAGGCAACCAGTCGCTCGTACGTGTCACAACTGGCCCAATGCCGAAGGCAATAAACAATATTCCCCACAAAGGTGAGAAAATTAAAGCCCATTGCCAAGCAAAAACTTGTCCTTTTTCGCGGGGTTGAGCTGCAAATCCACAAATCACCCCACCAATAACTGAGGTAATCAAGGTGAGAATCCACTGTTCTCGTGGTAGTCCGGGGACAACATTGCAACCCCCTTTAAGCAAACAGCCTTTAACCGATTCTAAGGCTTGTAGAATGGCTTGGTCTTCGCCTTCTTCTCGGACAAAGTACAAATTACCGAAACGGGTTTGCAGTTCTATCCAAAAAGTCCGGGGTAAAAGTTCATAAACAGCATCACCGACGCTAAAACTAAGGATGTTACCACCACGAGAATCAGCAACGAGTAGAATGCTTTTGTCATCCAAACCCCAATATTTTATAACCGCGCGACCTGGGGTGCGGTCATACTGGGTTAAGACTCGCAATTTCCAGCCTGTGTCGGCTTCAAACTGCTCTAAATCTTTGACAAGCTTTTCTTCTTGCAGCACAGGCAGAGATTTAGCTAAATCTACAACTGGGGTAAAGGTGTCAGGAAGTAACTCAGGATTGTCATAAGCCAGTGCTGGGGGAGAATGCATCACCCAAATTGACCCAGCCAGGAAAAATATTGCAATAGATATTAGAATTCGTCGCCAAAAACAAGATTGCATGGACGTTTTTATACAAATATCAACGGTAAAAGCGAACAAGTTGTTTTAAAAGAGTACTAGAAAAATGATAGTTCTTTACACTTGTTTACTTTACTCTAATCTAGGGGATCAAAGCAAAAGGTTTTTGGAGAGTGGAGAGTAGCCTTCGTGATATATAAAGATAAAGTGTATTTTGTCAATCAGTTAAAATACTCAAAATCTTCCTGTGGCTAGGGAGAGGGGAGCAGGCTATAGACACTAGACTCATCCACCCTATTTTTGATTATTATTATCGTCAAAGTTTTTAACAACTCAAAATTGACTAAGCCATAGTGGGTTCCTCATACAATAAAAGGGAAATGATTAGAGGTGAGAGATGACTAACAAAGAATTATTAATCCAAGAAATAGAAACTTTACGGCCGGAGTTGCTAACAGAAGCACTCGATTTGATCCGTTCTATTAAGGTTAACTATACAAAAAAGGAGTTGCAACTAGGTAAGCTTGAACCTATCCCTTTAAGGGATTCTACAGAAACTTCTAATGATCAAGAGCAACTTACATACCGTCCTGCTTCTGGACGCTCCATCCTTCGACACGCTGGCACTTGGGAAGGTGACGACTTTGAAGAATGCCTTCTAATTAACTTTACAGTACCTATCGTTCAGCTATAGTTAAAATACAGCTATCTCCAATTAAAATATAAGTTTATCCATAAACGAAAATCGCTTTTTTTAAGCTGATGAAATAGCACCTTTTGACATCCGCAACAAGGAAGATAAGCAATGCTCTATGCCCTTTTTTTGCTCAATCTTCCTCATCGAAATTGTTTTCCCAGCTAGTGGCGTCGTTGTAACCGTCATTAGCGCGGTACACTTCTGCTTTGATTCGGCGATTTTCTTGCCTCAGCACTTCTCGTTGTCGCAACGTCAGTGGTGGTTTTTCATTATTTGGCAAGCGATCGCTCATCCGCCTTGCGGGTTTTTGGCGCGTGAAGTTTCTCCAAGCAGCTTTCGCGCCAATAAAGATACTGCGTGTACCTACTTGCAGATTTTGAGCCTGTTTTCTGGCAGTATCAAGACTTTGGTCAACTTGTTTCGCGACTTGACTAGCACTTTTTACGCCTTCACTGACATCATCGGTTAAGTCAGTAAGTTCTAAGCCAGTCACGCGGATAGCTTCTAAAGTGGGTGGTAACTCCCGTGAGAGAGTATCAAATAGCTTTTCTGCACTGCGAGCCGCGCGTGCTAACTCCTGCAAAGCCGGTATCGCCGCCACTAAAACCGCAGTCAAGCTTGTGGCGACTAAAAGTAAAGAAAGTCCCAACCAAAACAGGGGTTCAATCACGGTTGTGTCATTTATGAACGTTCTAATTGCTGGGGAAGTGAATCTGAGTCTTCAACAGATGTTTGTCGCTTCAAGACTTGGCTTTCTCGCTGACTGGCATCTACACCTGCTGCGATCGCTTCCCGTAATCTATCTAAAGTGTCATCCCAGTTTCGTAGGGCGCTAGCAGAGAGACGATCTGCCTGAATTTGCACACTCATTGATAAATCTTCTGCCAATTCTGGGATAGCATTGGCAGATTTTTTCAAAATTTTACGCGTTTCGCGCCCTGTGCGTGGAGCCACCAGTAAACCGGTTAAAGCACCGATGGTAGCTCCTAGCATCAAACCGCCAAAAAATACTCCAGAACGGTTATTAGACATCTTGTTGTTTCTCTCCTTACACCCATTTTAGGTGGGTTTTCTCCCCTTGCAAGACTTAACCGATTTTATTCAGTTAATCTATGGTGACAAAATATCAGCCAGAAATGTTGCTTTTATTCATTAATACTAAAAGCATTAATTACTTATAATTCAAAACTCCCTGTATCTCCCAAAGTTTTGATACCTCCGGTAAGCCTTCTGGCGGGCGTTTCTTTGTGTTATGTCTTGCGTGGTTCCGTACCCGGTATGGCTAGGTTGCTTAAGATTAGGTTATGGAAAGAGGAAGCGATGCCTGCGGCGGGCTATGCCTACGCTAGAAGCTAATGCACCCTATGGGATCTTACTACGGACTTCTCTATATGTCCCCGCATCACCCCTAATCATAAATGTTCATCTCAACCTGGCATACAGAAGATTTCAAGTTGGTGAGGTACACAAGCTAATTCTGTTTCCCAGGTATAAAGCGTGTTTTACTCCTGAATTCTGAATTCTGAATTCTGCTGTAACTCATTTTGCAACTGTTCTTTTCCCAGATATTAACTCTAACTTCAGAAAATAACGCTGCCAGATTTGCCGTCCTAGCAAAAGTAGACTGATAATTTGCCGCACTTGTTGAATTTGTATTTGTAGCGCTTGATTTCTCTGCCGTAAGTTATAAATATTCTGTTGACTGAGATAAATATTTTCGGGTGCTTTATTCAGGGCTGCATTGGTACAACTTTCATAGGCGGTTAACCTATCTGCTATGTATGCTAGCTGCTGCTTAAGTTGCCACACCCGCCAAGCCACATAGATTAGTATCAGTGAAATCAGGGTGTTAATTATGACAACTAAAATTACCATTGTTTATCTTGACCAATATTAGCTTTGAGGAATTGTTCTATATACTTGATTTGGCTCTTATTTAATGATGAAGAAACTAAAGGATAAAATTTATGGCACAAAGTACATCTGGATTCTGGCAATAAAAAGTAGTTAGATGATGCTCTAAACGATATTGAAAGGCTTTACTAGCTGAAAATTAGTGTAACAAAGGTTGATGGCTAAAAAATCGCCAATTTGCCAATTTTGTAACAATGATATGTCCACACCTCGCAAAACCACAGCTACAATTGCCTTAGATTCACGACTCGGTTTGCGAAATCAACCCGTATGCTCGATAAGCCCCATCATTACTACCTCCCACTCCTTAACCTGATAATCTTAGTCAATTTGCAACCTTTGTGGGATGTAAGCACAATGGTATAGACCCTTCAACAGATGGTAAGAGAACTACACTACACTCCTTGGAGACTCCCTAGCATTGCCTTTATTATTGTGTTCCTACCTCTACCAGTTTTCTGGCCTGTCGTGTGCAATTAACTAATATTTTGCCTGTAAAAACCTTACTAGTGGTTCGCCAACCAAAAATTGCTGGGTGTGGACTGGGAAAACAGACAAGTGATAAAGGAGAAAGTCTATTAATTCCTCTTCCCTTAACCTTTACCCTTTTCTTTGCCGAAGGCTTCCCCGTCAGCCCTTAACCTCTTCCCTGCTGAAGACTTTCCCCTGGTATTTTACTAATACTTTACCAATAATGATTATCTTTTTTTATACATCCAGTAGGAGCTGAGGATGTCAAAAAAATCACCATTGAATAATTTTTTCCCAGCTATTCTTGCTGCCTTGACGATTGGATTTGTTGGGTGTGGAAATCAAGCTGTAAGAACTACATTCACTCAGACTAACACCCAAGTAAATGAGAATCTTCCCCAAGTTGTAGCGACTACAAGCGTATTGTGTGACTTAACCAGGCAGGTTGCCGGAAATACAGTTAACCTCACCTGCTTAATTTCCCCTACTGCCGACCCCCAATTTTATAAACCAAAACCGGAAGATCGTAAAGCCATTCAGCAAGCTAATCTTATTCTTTATAATGGTTACAATTTTGAACCAAATCTGATCAAGTTAATTAAAGCGACTAAAAACCCTACACCAAAAATAGCCGTCGCTCAACTGGCAGTGCCTAAGCCACAAAAATTTCAGGCAGGTGGTAAGAATGTAACCGATCCTCATGTTTGGCACAATACCAAAAATACTATCAGAATGGTGGAGGTAATTAATAGTAATTTGAGAAAATTACAATCTAGTGATGCAGAAGCTTATAGCAGTAATACTAAAAAAATTACAAATGAACTCACTCAACTAGATAGCTGGATTAAGTCAAGAATTGCCAGTATTCCTACCAAAGAACGTAAGTTAGTTACAACCTCTGATGCACTGAGTTATTACGCCAAAGCATACCGTATTTCATTGGCAGGAGGATTGCAAAGTATTAGTACTAACAAAAAGCTGACAGCCGAACGAGTCAAAAATTTGGCTACAAACATTAAACGGGCTAAAGTGTCAACAATTTTTGCTGAAGTGGAAATTAATCCTAATCTGATTCAATCTGTAGCCACAGAAGCTGAAGTGAACATTTCTGACAGAAAGCTATATGCTGAGGGACTTGGTGAACCAGGAAGCGATGCGGACACTTATCAGAAAATGATGGTTGCCAATACACGCACAATTGTAGAAGGACTAGGAGGGACGTATTTGATGTTTGAAACGAAAGCTGCTAGGTAGCTAGAACATCAATTCAGTAATCCGAGAAACAGGTTTTTTTGATATTTTAAAAAACTTAGTTTATTAATCTATCTTTGGAAGACAGAATTGGAGTTTTAAATATTACGGAAGATGGGTAAAAGAGATTCTGTTATTCAGATTTATCAAGTGTCCACCATACCAATGCTTTCTTTTGCATCTCTTTGATGAACCCATCTTTCCCATCCATATATCCGATGATATCGTTAGGATATTGTTTCGCTATTTAAAATCCAAAATCCGAAATCGACTCACCATCCCCAAGTACCAGGAGCGCCTTTAAATGGCCCAACAATATCACTGGTTATCCAACCGCCATAGAAATTACCTGGTTGTGGTTGCACCTCTTCGCCATTAACGTAGCATTTATCCATTAAATGAGCATAAAAAGCTACATACTCTTTGATAGATTCAAAGGCTGGTGTGGGTTTGGGGTAGAACCAGGCAGCATTATGGACTTCTTTATCACCAACTCGAATTGTGTAGTAACCAGCACTTCCCTTCCACTCACAAAAGCTAGATTGCGGAGTCATCTGTAGATATTCCATTTTGATATCCGCTGGGGGAATGTAGTAAGAAGGAGGATGACTGGTTTCTAAAACACGTTTGGCGCTGTGAGTATCTACAATTACTACTCCGTTAAAGATTATTTGGATATGTTTGGTTGTGTCCTCCAAAAGAGGAGGACGGGGATAATCCCAAACTGATTCTTGTCCGGGAGCAGGTTCGATGCGTTGAAAATTAACCATCATCAAGAGTGTTGAGTGCTGAGAGAGGAAAAAGTACTCAGTACTGATGTACTTAGTGAAGCAGCAACTCTCCTTGTGGAGTCACTGCGGTCTTTTAACTCAACCCTCTTCATCGTACCTCTTTAAGAGCATCAACTTGCTTGGTAAACAACTCAGTGAATAAACTAAGCACAGTTCGTTCTTCGCGCACTTTTATATTGGCACTGATGGACATACCTGATTGCAAGTTAACTTTTTTGCCCTTAATCACTAGGGATTGCTTATCTAATGAGACTTTTGCCGGAAATCTGTAAAACTGATGGGTTTGGTCTGGCGGTAATGCGTCTGAACCTATCCCAGTCACTTCTCCCTTGATATCGCCAAACTCGCTGTAAGGAAAGGAGTCAATTCTGACATCTACTTTCATACCTTTTCGCACAAACCCAATATCTTTGTTAGTGATGAAAACTTCAGCGATATAGTTTTCATTGGGGACAATTTGCAACAGTTTTGTAGTTGGAGTTGCGACAAATCCAGGATTTTTTGCTTGCAAATCAAAAACTGTTCCAGCTACAGGTGCGCGTAGTTCTTGATATTTAACGTTTAACTGTGATTGAGATATTTTACTATTGACATCTGCCAAACGCTGCTCATTATCCAGCACAACTTTCATGAATTGGCTATCGATTGTGGCAATCTGCTGTTTGTTCTGAGCTATTTTATCCAAAATATTTTTATCAGAAACAGCGACCGTATTGCTTAACTCTTGTTGTCCTTTTTCTATATCAAACTGGAGGCGTTTTAGTTCCTCACCTAGTTGCGCTACTTCCGCTGTACGGTTTTGTACTTCTTGTTTCTGGTTAAGATACTGAAGTTGAGAAATACCACCTTCTTCTGCTAATACTTTCAGTTTATTTAAAATCCCCTGTTGAATAGCTAAACTTGATTTACTATCTTCCAGCTTAATTTGATTTTGAGTAAATTGTTTTTTGGTTTTTTCTACTTCTAATCGTGCTGATGAGGAGCGAGAGTCTAATTCTTGTTTGGCTACTCGTAGAAGTTGTTGTTCATCAATTCCTACTCCAGAATCTTGACCAGAATTTTTTAATTGAGTGCGGAATAATTCATTTTCTGCTACTAGTGCTGACCGACTTTTTAGCAAAAAAGCAGTTTCTTGTGGCAAATTACTACGCAAATATAACAGTTCAGATCCATTGGCCGTGCTTGCATTCATCAATCGGCGATAAATCTGGTTTTCTTTCATTAATGCAAGGCGAATTTTATTCAAAGAATTTAATTCGGCAATAGAGGCTATGGAATCAAAAGTTAGCAGTAAAGTTCCTGGCTTTACTTCTTGTCCATCTTTAACATTAACTGTTTTCACCACTCCACTAACAGGAGCCTGAACTTCTTTGACTGTTCCTTGCGGTTTTAACTGCCCTGTTGCTGGCACTACTTGCTCAATTTTTGCAAAATAAGCCCAAGCAATTCCAAAGCAGGCTAGCCCCACGAGTGTAATCATGATTGTACGCGACCAAATTGGAGATTGGCGCAAGACAATAGATTGCTCAAATTCCTGAGTGTTGGAGTTAGTTAAAGACTCTTGAATAGCTTTCTGTTGTTTTGTCAGTACCCGTGAATCTTGCTTCACTCCATTTTTGTGATTGCCGTTGAGGTGATTCCCATTAAGTTGAGTCATAACGATTTTGGGTTTTGGATTTTGAATTTTTTGTAGGGTGGGCAATGTTTCCCGATGCCAAAAACCTTTGCCCTCAAGAATGACTAATTACAAGTTTACATCTTGTTGCTGATACAGGTAATAATAATGACCTTTAGTAGCCATTAATTCTTGATGGCTACCTTGTTCTATAACCCTGCTATTATCCATCACAACAATCATGTCTGCATTACTCACGGTGTTCAGTCGGTGGGTAATAAAAAATACTGTATCACCCTTGAATGCTTTGGCTAAGTTGAGACATATTTGCCGTTCCGTGGGATAATCTAATGCACTAGTTGCTTCATCTAAAACTAATAATTTTGGTCGTTGTAAAACAGAACGAGCGATCGCAATTCTTTGTCGTTGTCCACCTGAAAGTGCAGAACCCCGTTCTCCCACCCGCGTGTTGTAACCGTTGGGTAAGTTCATGATAAACTCGTGGGCGCACGCAACCTGAGCCGCTTCGATAATTTCTTCGGTTGTCGCATCGGGATTGGTTAGGGCAATATTTTCCTGAACGCTGCCGTCAAACAATAATGTTTCTTGGGGAACTACGCCAATTTGTCGTCGCAGCGAATAAAGTTCCACTTTGGCGATATCATAACCATCAATCAAAATTCTGCCGGACTCAGTTTCGTAAAGTCTCAGCAGTAATTTCATCATCGTACTTTTACCAGACCCACTTTGCCCGACGATGCCGATAAATTTACCTGGCGCAAATTCCAGGTTGACATTAGAAAGTTGCAGAGGACCACTTGTGCCAAACCGGAAGGAAACATTTTCATATTTCACTGCTCCCTTGATCGTAGGTAAAGGTATATTGTAGCGGTCTGTTTCTCCTTCTTGTGGGGTGTCGACAATATCGCTTAAACGCTCTAGAGACAAGGCTGTTTCTTGGAAGCTTTGCCAGAGTTGAGCTAAACGTAATATTGGGCTGGTGACGTAACCCGATATAATCCTAAAAGCAATTAATTCGCCTAAAGTTAATTGTTGTTGCAGTACTAAATAAGCTCCTACCCACAAAACTAGTAAGCTGCTGAGTTTGTTGAGAAAGTTACTGGTAGAGTTAGCGAGGGTAGAAGTCACAACTGTTTTAAAACCAGCAGCGACAAACCGGGCGTAACGCTCTTGCCAGGAAAAGCGCGATCGCAATTCGATATTTTGCGCTTTTACTGTTTGAATGCCTGACATCACCTCCACTAAATAAGATTGAGTTTCGGCGTTGCGTTCGGCTTTGGCACGTAACTGTCTGCTAATAGTGGGAGAAGCAATTAAGGTGATCACGACAAACACAGGAATTGTGCTTAAGCCGACTAAGGTGAGTTGCCAACTATAAATCAGCATTACACCGATATAAACCACCGAGAACAGAGCATCTAACCCCACTGTTAAGGCAGTACCCGTGAGGAATTGGCGGATATTTTCTAATTCGTTGATGCGAGTGGAAAGTTCACCCACCGGTCGGCGTTCAAAATAGCGCAGCGGTAGACGTAGTAAGTGGTCAATGATTTGCGACCCTAAACCCATATCGATCCGATTAGTGGTATCGACAAATAAGTAGGTTCGTAAGGTAGTCAACACTGCTTCAAATAGTCCGACTACTAATAACAAAATCCCCAAAATATGTAGTGTGCCAATACTATTTTGAGTAATAACTTTGTCGATAATTAACTGAACGACTAGGGGATTTGCCAACGCTGCCAACTGCACGAAAAAGGAAGCAATAAAGACCTCTATTAGGACTCGACGGTGCTTTGACAAATAGGGTATAAACCACCGCAAACTAAAACGCTCTTGCGGCGTTTGATTGGTAGCGTTCAGCAGTAATACCCTAACTTTGGGCGGAAAGTCAGTTGGATCGACATCTAATTGTTCAACCAATTGAGCGGGTTTGCAACGCACAATTCCTTTGGATGGGACACCCACAACCACGGTATTTGCATTTACTTCATATAAAACGGCAAAATTATCACCATAATGAATCAGCGCCGGTGTCGGAATGCGCGTCACTGAGGCGACTGGTAACTCTATCAACTGCGCTTTAAGTCCAATTAATTCTGCCAGGTAAGCAGTCACTTGAAACGATATAGTGCCCTGACGTTTGATTTGCTCAGTTAAGATGCGGCGAACCACCTCTCGACGAAACGGTATTTCTAGGTGCTTCGCGAGCATTTGGAAGCAGGCGAAGGCTGAATTTAGTTCTCCTTTACCACCAAAAAATGGGTATTTTTGTTTTGACGAATTCTTTGAATTTTCGGGGGGTGTCTGTGGAACTATTTCGTCTGATGCGTACGGAATAATATCTAGGTCGTTAGCGCTATCTCTATCTACTCTGGTTTCAGTTACCGCAAGTTCTATCTGATGATTATCTTCTAAAATCAAATCTGACGGATGTATACCAAGCAAGCGTGCGGGGTTTTGACCGATGACCTGGATCTTGTCTCTGTCATCGTCTGATTCTAGGCGATCGCCAGGTGAGAAATTCGTGACTGTACCACCGCCACTCACAAACCAAACGCTTTTGCTATCGAGTTGGTTGAATGGAGTTTTTCCTAAAGGGAAATAATGTATTTTCGCCTGGGGTAAGGCTTTTTCTGCCAGTTCTCTGAGATTTAAGGTAGCGATCGCTTGCTTTTGCCAATAGGAACCGAGAATATCGAAAACTTCTACCAAATAACTGCGGTTCTTACGAGCTTCGGCAAAAGCTGGGTATGAAGCCAGAAAGCTAAAATATGCTGATGCACTCAAGGTTAAACATACTACTTCGGTGGAAGCGATCGCTGTTTCACAGGCGACATCGCGCAATAAACTGATTTCGCCGATAATTTCCCCCGGTTGCAGTAATTTTAGGGTGATTGGCATTTGCGTCTGGGGGTCATATCCTAACAGGCGCACTTGTCCTTCATAAATGATGGTGATGTGTTCCGGGAGGCTTTCTTTACCGATGATTTTCTGACCTATGCGATAGCGCCAGGCTTGCAGTTGTTCTGACAGATTAGCGATCGCCCCATCTGGCAACTGCTCAAACCCCTCTAGGGCGGTGAGAAATTCGGGAAAAGTGTTCTTAATATAAGTCATATAAAACAAGTAAAAGTGAGGAATTAAGTCGAAAATATTAAGGGCTATCTCTTTTACTAACAGTGGCAGTGTTTGGTTTTATGCCAGTAGTGACAATACTTTTCTGGAATTCAGGTGTTTAAATGTGTAAAACCACAGAGGAAAGGTTCGTCTAATTGCAGACCTGTTTTTATATCACACGGTTACGATTGTTATGCGTTTTTCAAAACCAAGCATAGTATAAATAGATCGAGGATAAGTTATCACTTGGTTAACGCCATATAATTTATACAAAATTAAAATCAATATTTAGCATTGCAAGTATGCAATATGGATACCGATCGTCAAACCAAGACACATAAACGCGGTTGTTAAATTTAGCGTTGCATATTTTAATTTATGATAATCAACATGAAAATATCACAGATGCTTTCCTAAGTAAATACCCTAATGAAAAATTATGTAATAAAAAAAACTTTAAATTTCTGAATTATTTTTTACATCGAATATAGAGATTGACAATATCACTAATGGCGAAAAACAGGAGCTTTCCTCGTTAAACATCACCTATACCTAATTATGAAAGAATTCTCCATCACTTTTTTGCTAGCTTAATTTAATAAAAATTAACTGGAAAAGTAAAGGTGAAGATTTTTGTCACCTTAGAGGAATCAACTATTAAATTTATGAAGGAAAGACAATAACTGCCTTCAGTAAATTTACTAATTTAATTAATAGCGAGTCCATTTAATCACCATGCATAAAATAACCTCATGCCGCAACCGGGATGAGGTTGTTTTATTTTCCTAAGTAATTACTTGCCTTTGATACTAGGCAAGATTGGCACTCAAATTGACTTGCACAATCACATCGTTGTAATCTTTGTCACCACCATTTGCTAAATCTTCAAAACCAAAGGTATTATTTGCCAACAGCCGAATGTGATCTACTTTATCTGAATTAGCACCCAAGAATGTGAAGTAAACATTTTTATTGGCATTACCATTGAGAATCTCATCGGGTCTCCCATCCACAACAATAAATGGTGCAAACAAAGAATTCGGATCGAAAGTGCCAGTGTAATTTGCAGTGCCTTGGTTGCCCACCGCTAAGTCAATGCCTGCAACACGCCCACGCACAGCAGCTTCGGCGTAGCCAGCCTGTCCAACGAGAATATCTGCCGTGCCATCACCGTTGGTGTCAATACCACCATTTTCATCAGCTACCTGATAGAAACCGACAAAGTTATTGTAAGATGCCTCTCTATTGACTACAAACTCAGCTGTTACTGGTTGTGTCACACTCCGTAAATCAATCAGTTCGCCTTGATATTTGCCTTGCAGACCAGTACCCAAAGATACCTCTTGATTGGTTGGCTGAATATTCACAACCAAATTCTGGAAATTAAGAGAAAACCCTTCATCTTCTATGTTGTTATTTGTCGCTGAGGAAAAAAGCACACTTGAGAAGGGGGTTTTTCCAGACAGTACAGCTTGAGTAGTACTGTTGGATACCAGATAAAATCTGAGTTCGGTATCAGAGTCGAATTCTAAAATGTTTTTCAGGTCGGCAGGATTAAAACCATTAGGCAAATTGGCAAGAGTGGAGAAAACCACCTTTGAACGCAAAAGAGCCGCTTGTGTATAGCCTTCTGCACCAGGGGCTATGCCGTTAATCCTACCTTCTTCATCGTCAACAGTAAATACATTTAGTTCATTCACCTCTTTAGAGGTGTTGTTTTTAATCTGGATTGAGAGTTTTCCTTTATCACCTTTAATGTTCAGCTTAGTCTTGACACTAAAGGTATCGCCTGTAACTGTCACTAGAGGAGTATTGTCAGCAACTGCAACTTGAAACACATCACTGGCTTGCTCTCCAGCAACATCCTTAGCTGTGACTTTGATGTTCAAACTACCTACATCCTCATTCTCAGGAGTACCACTGAAGGTAAGGGTAGTAGGATTGAAGTTCAACCAAGTGGGTAGTAGGTCATCATTTTCCAGGGTTGCAGTGTAGGTGAGAATGTCTCCAACATCCGCATCAGTAAAGGTGTCAACTGGGACGGTGAAGTTAAAAACTGTGTCTTCAGTGACTTGTTGATCTGCTATTTCTTTTACCAAGACTGGAGGATCATTGATATTATTAACCGTGAGTTGAAACACATCACTGGCTTGCTCACCAGCAACATCTTTAGCGGTAACTTTGATGTTTAGACTACCTACGTCCTCATTCTCAGGAGTACCACTGAAGGTAAGGGTAGTAGGATTGAACTTCAAGCCATTTGGCAGAGGATCATCGTTTTCTAGGGTTGCAGTGTAGGTAAGGATGTCTCCAAAATCCGCATCACTAAAGGTGTCATCTGGGACAGTGAAGTTGAAGAGTATGTTCTGGGTGGCTTCTTGGTCTGCAATTTCTTTTACCAAGACTGGAGCATCATTAACATTATTAATCGTGATTTTAAACACATCACTGGCTGTTTCTCCACCAACATCCTTAGCGGTAACTTTGATGTTTATACTACCTACGTCCGCATTCTCAGGAGTACCACTGAAGGTACGGGTATTAGGATTGAACTTCAACCCATTTGGCAGAGGATCATCGTTTTCTAGGGTTGCACTGTAGGTGAGGATGTCTCCAACATCCGCATCAGTGAAGGTGTCATCTGGGAAGGTGAAGTTAAAGAGTATGTCTTCAGTGGCTTCTTGATCCTGAATTGCATTCGCTACCAGTGGGACACTTAGTACTGAAGCATAGGCTGCCATTACTTCTGGCTGAAACGCCAGAGTAGGAACAATTGCCCCCGTAGAAACTTCCAGTTCCCAGTCACCACCTAATGCAGTACTCCCCGTTAAGTCATCAGACGCCGCTACTACTGCACCTGTCAATTCACTCAGACGCTGTACAAATGCTTTACCTTGCTCTGTTTGCCCGACTTCGCAACCATACAACAGCAGTTGTGCATCTGCACTCAAAACATTTGCCCAGTCCATGAGTTGCCAAGCATAATGGTTGAGGGTTTCGTAGCTGAGTTGACTGTTCCCCAGGTAGACTTGCCCTGGTGCGCCATGAGAAACAATGTGTAGGGTGTTGATTTCCTGATGAGTTGCCAGCACTTGGCTAATTTGTTCAATGCCATTCTGGTCAGGATCTAAGACTACAACAGAGGTGTTCGGCAAGACACCTGCTACCAGACTTTGGTAGTTCTCAACCTGTGGGTCTATGAAAACTAGGTGAGTAGCAGGTATTTGCTCATACAAGTCTTGAGTTGGCTCTTTTGCGATCGGGATGGTGTCTGACATAATTACTCTTATTAATTAATAGTTTTTTCGTTGCAGCCGTTGCGTGCTATATCCTGGAAATCACGTATAAGCAGGATTTTTTTTGACATTGCGAAGGAGTCAATTATTAAACTTATATAAAAGGCAAATAGTTAACTCCAGTAAATTTACTGCTTAAACCTGCGGATCAATATTACCATTGCCATCGCAAATAACATCAGGTCTGGCATCAATAACAATAAATAGTGCAAACAGGGAATCAGCTTTGAAAGTCGCGGTGTAATTTGCTATTTTTTTGGTTATTCACCGTCAAAAAATGCCTGCAACACGCCTACACACAGGTTTAGGACTGATGCAAAGGCTTTATTGGCGATCGCATTTATACATAATATATATAGATAATTGAAGTTATTACCTACAAATAAAACAACCCCATCCCGGAAGCGAGATGAGGTTGGAAAGCTCTAATTATTTCTGCGAATTAGATGAATTTTAGATGTCTACAATAGCTCGATCTATACAAGCCCTCATCTTTTCAGATAGAGTTCGGACATGGGGTTCTCTAAAAATAGAGTCGTGGTTTCCTGGGACATTTTGAATATCTAAACCTCCTAAGACCATTTCACTCCAACCCATTTGGGGGTCAACTTCCCGTTTTTCCAATGCAAAGCGCTCTTCTGCTCGGAATATAGTGACTCGACCTGGATAAATTTGTAGAACGTATTCTCTAGCTGCCTGTTTATTGGCTTCTTCAATTGTTAATTTACGGTAGTTATAAGGTACAGTCCGCCAGATTCTTAAAGAGAATTTAAAGAGCAATTTTCGGAACTTTTCTTGAAGTTTATACTTCAGCCAAGAACTTTTGTTCCTGATTTGCTCAAGCACGTAATTAGTCCCAAGTTTTGTCAGGTTGTCCCAATGTTGAGAAACTCGCTTTTCTAATGGCGCTTGTTTAATATAATTTGGACCAGTGGTATCAAATAAAGCTAAGAGAGCTACTTTTTGACCTTGCCTTACGAGTTGTTGAGCCATTTCCCAAGCTACTAGTCCGCCAAAGGAGGAGCCACCCAAAAAATAAGGGCCTTCAGGTTGAATAGTTTGTATCTCTTTGATGTAATGAGCCGCCATTTGTGCAAGCTTGGTAAAGGGAGCTTCTTTCCCATTTAATCCTCGTGCTTGTAGTGCATAAAATGGCTGATTTTCACCAAAATGAAGTGATAAATCTCGATAGTAGAGGACACTTAAACCAATTGCATGGATACAAAATAGAGGTGGCTTAGAACCGTTGGGCTGCATTGGTACTAGTGATGACCAAGGCATCGATTTTTCTGAGTCGATACTAGTACTACTCTCAACCTGATTATGCCTTTCTGGCAAAAACCCTTGCTGGCGAATAAAATTAGTTAATTGTTCAATGGTTGAAGATTGCAAGAGAATAGCTAAGGGCAGATTTAGACCAAATGTTTTTTCAATCTGAGAAAACAGATGTACTGCAAGTAGTGAGTTTCCACCCAAATCAAAAAAGTTGTCTTTTATGCCAATGGGATGAATACCTAAAAGGTTTTCCCAGATTTTAGTTAACTGAAGTTGTAATGGATCTTCTGCTGTGGCAAATGTTTTTTCTATTTTAGAATTAGTTGGATTCAGCGCAGATAAGGCTTGGCGATTAACTTGACCATTAGCATTTAATGGTAGAGAATCGACTATGAAAAAGGCAGAAGGCAATAAATGTTCAGGTAACTTTTGCTGGAGAAAACTCAGCAGTTGCTCACTCCCAAAAGTTTCCCCTTGTTTAGGGACAACATAAGCAACTAAACCTTTATCCCCAGGAACATTTTCTTTGGCAATCACCACAGTTTTTTGCACACCTGGATATTGACCCAAAATTGTCTCAACTTCAGCCAACTCAATGCGAAAGCCGCGAATTTTAACCTGATTGTCTAAGCGACCCAGAAACTCAATATTGCCGTCACTTAAGTAGCGTCCGAAGTCACCAGTTCTGTAAAGGTATGCCCCAGATTCGCTGCTAAAGGGATTGGGGATAAATTTCGCAGATGTTAATTCGGGACGATTAAAGTAGCCTTGGGTAACACCGATACCGCTGATGTAGATTTCACCAGTTACGCCAATAGGGAGGAGTTGCGATCGCCGATCGAGAATGTAGATTTGGGTATTGGTGATCGCTTTTCCTATGGGAATTTCTGAACGAGTGTTACTGGCTTCGGTGGCAGTTTCCGGATCGTAAACCGTAGCGGTTAACGTTGTTTCTAGCGATCCATAAGCATTCAGCCAGCGTACTTGCTTGCCAACTTTTTCTACCCAAGTTAGATAAGCATGGCGTGAGACTTTTTCACCACCAACCATAACTAAGCGCAAGCTGGCTGGCAAAGTTTGTGGAGATACAGATGGCTCTTTAACTAACTCATACCAAAAATAAGTAGGTAAATTGACAACGGTAATCTGTTGTTGAGCAATGAATGGGAAAAACTGCGTCGTCGAGTTTTGTAGCTCTTGAGACTGGAGAATTGCAGTAGCACCAGTAATCCAACTGGGGAAAAGTGATTCAATGAAAGTATTGCAATTGCTACTAAGTATAAGTAATAGGCGATCGCTCTGATTCAACTCCCAAGTTTCGCTAATTGCCAAGCTGTGGGTGACAAGATTACGGTGGGTAATAGCTATACCGTTAGGTTTTCCATTGCAGCCGGACACATACATCACACAGGCGATCCGATCTGTGGTGTGATTATCTGAATTTTCGGTCCCGTGTAGGGCGATATTTTCCCAATCACTATCCAAACAGATAACTTGTGCCTGATGCTCAGAGAGTTTCTCAAGCAATGAGCTTTGGGTTAATACCCAAGATATCTGGGCATCTTCTAAAATGACAGCCAAATCATCTCGCCCAGATGTCGGAGCGATCGGTACGTAAGTTCCCCCAGCTTTCAAAATACCCAACAGCCCGACAATCATCTCTAGGGAAGGCTTGACATAAAGACCGACGAGTACCCCCGATTTTACCCCTAGAGTTTGCAAATAGTGGGCTAGTTGATTTGCACGCTGGTTGAGTTGCTGATAGGTTAGTTGCTGATTTTCAAAACTTACTGCAATATTATTTGGAGTTCTTTTAGCTTGAGTTTCAAACCACTGATGGATACAAGTATCCTGGGGATAATCAGCTTGTTTGTTATTCCACTCAACTAACAATTGATGTTGTTCAGGTGCTGTCAACAGGGGTAATTCAGCAATCGGGCGATCGGGATTAGCAACAATACCTTCAAGTAAAGTTTTGAAGTGTCCCAACATCCGCTCTATTGTACTGGCATCAAACATCTCGGCATTGTAATCAAATACCATGCCCAGACCATTATCCTGTTCCCGCAAGACCAATGTTAAATCGTATTTGGTTTTGCCATGATAGATGTAGCCAAATAGAGAAGTGATAGTCAGATCAGGTAGTTGCACTGATGCCATGCCACGACCATTTGACCAAGGAGGATTGAGGGAGAATTTTACCTGGAACAGGGGCGAACTATTGCGACTTCGCTGTTCTGGTCTAAGTTCTTCAATTAGCTTTTCAAAAGGTAGGTCTTGATGGGTATAAGCTTCTAAGCAATCCTTACGCACTCGGTCTAATAATTCTCGGAAAGTTGGGTTTCCTGCAAAGTTACTCCGCAGCACAAGAGTATTAGAAAAAAATCCAATCAGCCCCTCGGTTTCAACTTGTCCTCGACCTGCACTTGCAAAGTTAATTAGTAGGTCTTCTTGTCCAGAATAACGATAGAGCAATAGCTCAAATGCTGCTAATAGAGTCATGAACAGGGTAACACCCCATTTTTGACTCAGGTCTGTCAGAGCATGGTTCAGCGCCTTTGATAGCAGCAGGGCAGCGCGATCGCCTTGATAGGTTTGTACGCTTTGAGGACGGGGGCGATCGTAAGGTAACTCAATGATCGGTAAATTACCTTCTAGCTTTTGCTTCCAGTAGTTTACCTGTGACTCTAAAACCTCTCCCTGGAGCCATTGATATTGCCAATTGGTAAAATCAGCATACTGCACTGGTAAGGGAGTTAAAGGAGAAGCCTTTCCTGCCGACAATGCTTTATAGATAGTAGTGAGGTCTTGATAGAAGAGATCGGACGAAGCTCCATCACAAACTATGCAGTGCATATTCCAAATTAGCAGATGCTCGCGATCGCTCAATCGGAGCAGTAACACCCGCAAAATCGGCCCATTGCCTAAATCGAAGGGTTGATGAGCTTCTTTAGTTGCCAGTAGGTGAGCTTCCGCCTCTCGTTGTTCATTTGCTACTTGCCGCAAGTCAATTATTGGCAATGTCAAGGAAACATCGGTGGCAATTACTTGAGTAGGCTTTCCATTCACTGCTGGAAAAGTTGTCCGCAGAACTTCATGGCGACGGACGACTTCTCTTAAACTTTCCTCTAAGACAGCAACATTGAGATTCCCCGTAAAACGCACCACAACTGGCATATTATTTGAGGAACTATCAGGTTCAAACTGATGGAGGAACCATATCCGTTGCTGACCAAAGGAAAGCGGCAAGTTGTCATTCCGTTCACAAGCGACAATTGGGGGAATTTGTGAACTGGCGGCTGTGTTAATTTGTCGGAGAAAGTTGATGATTTCGGCTTTTTGAGTTTTTAACTCGGTCAGCAATTCTGGTGTGAGGCTATCTTTTGCCGCCCGATAACGTAAGCGTTCACCCTCTAGCCAAAGTTTGACATCGCGCTGACGTAGCTCAGATAGTAGTTCATTTAATGTTTTCATAGCTCACCTTCCTCGTAATCATCAGCTGTTTCACTCTCAGCAGCTTGAACGCCTTGGGTTGCCCACCGCAGAGTTTCCACTCGTTCAGCCAAATCCGCTACCGTTGGTAATTCAAATAAATTGGACATCAGAATTTCTGCTTGCAAGGCTTGGCGCACTCGAGAAACTACTTGAATTCCTAGTAGAGAATATCCACCCAATTCAAAAAAGTTGTCGTTAATCCCAACCTGCTTGACATTAAGAACCTGCGCCCAGATATCTGCAATCTGCTGTTCAATAGGAGTGCGAGGTGCTAGATAATTTGCCTCCAGTTCTGGGCGGTGAGCATCTGGCTCTGGCAGTGCCTTGCGATCGACTTTGCCATTGGGGGTTAACGGCATAGCTTCTAGTGCCATAAAAATCGTTGGCACCATAAAATCAGGAAGTTGTTGTTTCAAGAATCGACGCAACTGCGAAATCACTTGCAAGCTATCTTGACCAGTTTCCGCAACAATATAACCTACTAAACTAGTCTCATTAGGAATGTCTTCTCGAACAACTACAACGGCTTCTTTTACTCCTGCAACATCCAGGAGTGCGGTTTCAATTTCACCCAATTCTATGCGGAAACCACGCAATTTTACTTGATAGTCGATCCGACCCAAGTATTCAATATGTCCATCTGGTAAATAGCGAGTTAAATCCCCAGTTTTGTATAAGCGCGATTTAGGGTTTGGGCTGAAGGGATTAGAAATAAATCTCTCAGCAGTCAGTTCGGGACGATTTAGATATCCCCTTGCTAATCCTTCGCCACCAATATACAACTCACCTGATATACCAATGGGAACGGGTTGTAAATGGGAGTCTAAAATGTATATTTGCGTATTAGCTAGAGGGCAACCAATGCCTATTGGTTTATTTGCTGTTGTCACCTTGTAGCCTGTTGACCAAATCGTTGTTTCTGTAGGCCCGTAGAGGTTCCACAGACAAGCCCCCTTCGGTAATAATTGATTTGCGAGGTCTCTAGGTAAGGCTTCGCCTGTGGAAATCATCTTCAGTTGAGGACTACCTTGCCATCCGGCTGCCAGTAATAGCCGCCAAGTAACTGGTGTCGGTTGCATAAAGGTTGCCCCGGAGGTGGTTAGGGCTTTTAACAGTTGTGTGCCGTCAGCCGCAACTTCACGGCTTACCAATACCAACTTTGCACCTACAGATAGGGGTAGAAAAATTTCTGAAACGGCAATATCAAAGGATAGGCTAGTAACAGAGAGGAGAGTATCTTCAGCGGTTAAACCGGGTTCTTTAGCGATCGCATTTAGGAGATTAACAGCACTCTGATGTTGAATTTGAACGCCTTTTGGTTGACCTGTCGAGCCAGATGTATAGATGACATAGGCTAAGTTATTGGCAGTGACGTTATGTGTCGGGTTATCTAACCCATAATCTCTGGATTGCCAGTTGCTATCAAGGCAAACAATCTCTGCTTGATGCTTGGGTAGACCCGATTTTAGCTTCTGCTGCGTTACTAGCACTGATACCTGAGCATCTTGCAACATGAAAGCTAAACGTTCTTGAGGATAAGCATAATCTAATGGTACATAAGCTCCCCCGGCTTTAAGAATGCCTAAAACTCCCACAACCATTTCCAAGCTGCGCTCGACACACAGGCCAACTAGAACTTCTGACCCGACTCCTAAGCTTTGGAGGTAATGGGCTAGCTGATTGGCTCGCAAATTAAGTTCGCGGTAGCTAATTTGTTCATTTTCAAAAATTACAGCGATCGCATCGGGAGTTTTTTCCACTTGAGTTTCAAACAGCTGATGAATGCAGATATTTTGGGGATAAGCTGTTTGAGTTTTGTTCCATGTTGCTAATAACTGTTGCTCAACTGCTGGCAAAATTGGCAATTTGGCAATACTTTGATTAGGGTTAGCAACTATACCCAATAACAAAGTTTCAAACTCTGCCATGCGGCGGCGGATAGTATCAGCGTCAAATAAATTAGTGTTGTACTGGCATTCGAGGATAAGTTCATCATGCGATTCCGTAGCATTGATAAACAGTTCAAAATTTTCGAATGCGCGGGGATTGGAGAAAAATTCTACCTCTAAATCGATAAACGGAAGTCGATCGCTGTCTAAAGCTTGATCGACATTAAATATAATCGGTACTAAGGGAATGCGGCTAGAATCCCGTGGCAATACTAATTTTTTTATCAGACTACCAAAAGTAAATTGTTGATGGTCATAAGCATCTAAGACAGCCGAGCGCCGCGATCGCAAGTAGTCGCTGAAAGATTTTTCGCCATTAATCTGGCTACGCAAGGGTAATAAATTTACACAGTGACCTACAAGATTATATTGCCCTAAAGCAGCTTGTCCGGCGGCTGGAATGCCTACAACTAAGTCGTTTTGTCCTGTTAGCCGGTGCAGCCAGACCTCAAATCCTGACAAAATGGTGGTCATAAAGCTACAACCGAGTTTTGTTCCTAGTTGTTTCAGGTTGGCAACTAATTCAGAATTTAAATGCCAATCTTCGCGGGCGGCGTTAAAGGTTCTGAGTGGTGGACGGGGGCGATCGCTAGGGAAATCCAGTACAGGTACAGAGTCAGCGAATTGTTCCAACCAATATTTTTCTGTGGCGATCGCTTCTGGACTATCCGCCTCTTCTTCTTGTAAAATCGCATATTCACTTAAGTAGTCTGGTTCTTCTAATTCAGGAACAATACCCTGTTGCAAGCCAGAATAAAGTTTACCCAAATCTGGCATCAGCACTGCCCAAGACCAACCATCACAAATAATATGATGCGCTGTCAAAATAGCTAGATGCTCCTGCGGCTGCAATTTAACAATTTTTGCCCGAAATAGCGGGCCATGTTCCAAATCAAAAGGTTGCTCTACCTCTTGTCGCCAGATACTAGCTAATTTTTCCTGTTGTTCTTGTGGTTCCAGGTTAAAAAGTTCAATAATCGGAATTTCAATTTGCCGAGAAGCAACAATGCAAAGTGTATTGCCATCGGTACTAAAAGTTGTCCGCAGTGCTTCATGACGTTGTACTAACTTTTCCACCGCAGACTGGAAAAGTTTGACATCAAGTTCGCCTTTTAGTAGCAGAGATTGAGACTCGTTATAAGCACAATTGGCAGCATCTCCCATTTGCACAGAAGCCCAAATTTCTTTTTGTGATTCTGTGGCAGGGGCAGTTAAAAGTAATTCTCCATCTGCAAATGGATCGAAGTCAACCGCAGTTAATGTGGATTGGTAATCTACAGGTGATAAGGTCATAAAACTTTATTATTTTCTCAGTTTATTGAATGTGGTTAAATCTCAGTCTTTTTTTTAATTACTAAGTTTAAATAAATTTCCATCCAAGATTTTAGACTTTAAATAATTACGAGTAGGAACTTCTACAAATTTATATGTTAATGATGCTATAAATAAAATAATCATCAGAAATACTCCTAAAGATGTCAACGATTGATATTCTGTGAATCCTTTGCCAAAAACATTGTGAAATTTATAAAGCCAGAAAACTTTTAATAATTCTTGAACAAACCAATGAACCATATAAATTGAGTAAGATATCGTCCCGATATATAGCATTAACTGTGAATTTAGAAACTTTGATATTATACTTGTGTTGTTGATAGATACTGATAAAATCAGTAGAGAAAAAGCTGGTAATATTAGCCAATCATGAATGTTACGAAAATCATGCCAATAGTAATGCATAATTAAAATTATCCAAGTTATAGCTATAATTGCCAGTAAATTAAGATTAAAATGCTTTTTATAATTACCTCTACGGTAAATTTTGTAAGTAATAATCCCAAGTATGCATTCTAGCCCACATCTAGCTATCGAAGGGATGCCAATAATAGTATCTAAATTGCCGCGGGTAAAGGTGATTAGTAGTAATATACTAAAGAGAGTAGAACTATAAATAATCAAATCAATTTTGTGGTTGTTTTTTAATAAAATTAATAATAAAAATGGAAATATACAGTAAATAAAAAATTCTACGCTAATTGACCAAGCCGGTTCATTCCAATAGGTATTACACCATAATAAAGGTGGGCACTTTAGGTCGAACGCTTGTAAAAGAAAAATATTGGCAACAAGAGCGGTTAAGTTAAATTTACCAGTAAAAGCAGAAGTCTTTAGTAAAAATGCTTTGACAAATTCTAATCCAATAAATAGAAAAATTATAAATATATGCAAAGGATAAATTCTAGCAAAACGTGAGAATAAATACGAGCAATAGTGATTTAAACTTACTTTTAAATAAAAATCCTCTGCATAGACGTGGGTCATGATAAAACCACTCAAAATAAAGAAAAAGTCAACCCATAAATATCCATTTGTAAAAAAATTGCTATAAGTTGATAAAGTTGAACCTGTTTTCGGTAAACCGTAGGAAGAAAAATGGTGTACAACAACAACCAAGGCTGCAATACCGCGTAAAGAAGTGAGCGATTTGATGTGTTTATATATTGACATTTTTGGTTTTAATTTTTACTTATAGCAATCCTCTTTTAGTTGTGAAAGTTATTTTTTTTTAATATAGATGCGTAGTTGCTTGTTATCGGCGACAATGAAGGATGTAATGTTGTATATAAACAAGCTACGCAAAGCATCTAAAATAGAATATTTCACAAATGATTTAGAATTGCTATAGAACACAGATTCAGTATTCAGGCTAATTCATAATTAATCATTTGGAAAAATTTAGATTTTTTTCGTAATCTTGTCGAGAAATTGCTTTAGCCTTCCCTCAAGAGATTTGAGTCTTAATACACCAGAGCGCAGTAGCATAAATTTACTTTTCGGTCGGCGATCGGATAGAAGACCCAGAGCCAAAATTTTGATCCGGTCTTTCAAGGGAGATTTACCTGGTGGAGTGGGTTCCAATCCCAGTCTGCGTAAATAACTGTTGACTTGATATATTCTGGCTTTGAGATCGTAAGGTCGCAGATAAAAGAGGATACTCAAAGCTACAGAGACATTATTATCATTTTTAGCCCAATGGGGTGCCAGTATCGGATGATGGAGTCCCTTGCCTGGTTGCAAATGGTAAACCTTTGCTTTACTCTGATTCTCCTTTCTATAATTTGCTACATTCAGGTCGCCTACATAAAATTTTTCAATCTCCTCTTCGCTCAGTACAGAACGATCGTTTTGATTGAAGAGGCTCATATCTTTTTTGCCCTGAATTTGAAACAAGAAATTCAACTCACTATCGATATGGTAAGGTGTAATAGAATTAGGAGAACCAATAAAGATGTAAGCACCTAGCCACGTCATTTGCTGCCGAAGGGGTTTACCTGTAAGAGTTTCGAGTTCAGTTATAATTTGGTCAACCAAGGCAGCATATTCTGAGTCTACTTGAACATCTTCAAGCATTACCCAAGAATCGGATTCTCCAATATGTGCGATCGCCTCGTTAATTTGCTTGATTCCAGGACGCTGATTCCACTTTTGCTCAACAGGGACTTTGCTGATATAAGACTGGATTTTATTTGTTCTACCCTGACTAAGCATGGTATTTGCCAGCTCAACTAAGCGGGGGATCTCAAATAAAGGATGTCCTGCAAGTTTATGCGAAAATATGAAGTGAGAAGAGTTGAAGTTTTCCCGGAAGTTTGAAATATCAGTTTCAATGATTTGTTCAGGAAGCTTCGGATCGGACTTTATAGAACTAGGTTCAAGTAGATTATCAATCGACATACAAAACCTTTATGGATGAGTATTTACTATTTGCAAAATTATTGAAGCACACTATACTTTCTCTGCAATTGCTTTTTTAAAACACTTCAGGAAACACTGGCAACTTGTAAATATTTCCCAGGTCGCTCGGTATCAGGAATATACCAGGCGGGGTTGCCTTGGGGATCTCGTCCTAATCTGGCATCAGGTTGCGGAGGACGATTGCGTAGGCTGTTATTGGTAATTTCGCGGTTTGTTACTTCTACGGGCGGTGCAGACAAGAAGCCAGCAGACTGCATTTCGGCAATACTTTCTTTAAAGGCTGCCATTACAAAAGCCAGATCAGCTTCGGAATGGGCTGTTGTCAAGAAGCAAGGACGATGATCCCAAGTATGCACTCCTTTATCCCGCAGCAAGTAAAACAGTAAATCTCCATAGGCAAACTCTGGTGCAGATTTCACCATAAACAGTGAACCGAAATTATAAGCTGTAAACGGAGCCTGAACTTGCTGGAAATAACCCATGAGTTCTGCTACAAACTTATCAGTTCTTACATTGAGATTTTGCTGTAAGCTGGGGCCACTCTGTTTTAAATGCTGAAGTACTGCTTTGGCGGCTGCTAGTGCTAAAGGATGGCGGACGAAGGTGCCAGCAAAGTAAGTTACACCTACCTCTGGAACGGAGTCATCGCCAAACTGCCAAAACCCGCCATCCAAAGCATCCATATATTGTGATTTGCCAGCAATGACTCCAATTGGTAGCCCACCGCCCACAATCTTACCGTAGGTTGCTATATCAGCTTTGATACCAAAATGTGCTTGAGCGCCACCTGGATGAATTCTGAATCCGGTAACGATTTCATCAAAAATTAGGGCAATACCAGCTTCCTCTGTGAAATCACGCAATTGCTGGAGGAATTCCTTGGGCTGGTATTCAGGGCGACGGCTTTGCACAGATTCCACCATCACTGCTGCTAACTCATCAGCCCGACTTCTGAGGATTTCTAGAGACTCAGGCGAATCGTAGTCCACCACCAAAATATTCTCCACCATTTCAGGTGGGATACCAGGAGCAGCTGGAATTGACCGGAGTTTTTTTGTACCTCGAACAATTACTTCATCCAAAATACCATGATAAGCTCCAGAAAAGATGGCGATTAAGTTACGCCCTGTGATGGTGCGTGCCATCCGCATCGCTCCCAATACCGCTTCTGAACCTGTGTTGCAAAAGGCTGCTCGGTCAAAGTTGGTCAACTCACACATTAGCTTTGCCACTTCTCCAACTAAGGGAGTTTGCGGCCCAATTTCCATGCCGAGTTTCAGTTGTGCTTCAATTGCTTCAGTAATGAAAGGTGGCGACCAACCAAACAAATTCAAGCCAAAGCCATTGCTTAAATCAACATATTCATTGCCATCAACATCCCAAAGTTTAGAACCTGATGAACGAGACACCACAATGGGATAAACCATCTCTTTCATCGTCGGGTTAAACCCAGAAACAGTTCTTGGGTCTGCCAAATAAGGACGATGAGTTTGAGTATATTCTTTGGATTTTTGAGTCCGTTGTGTATATCTTTGGATAATTTTGTCTAGATGAGTGCGTTGTTGCGCTGTGAGAGTTTTAGTCTGGGTCTTTTCAATTCGAGCTGCCGCACCAAATGCTTTTTTCGCACCATTTGATTCTGTGTCTACCGATGCTTGTGATTCTTTGTTGGTTTGGGTTGGGGGGATAGATAGAGCGTTTTGTGGCTTGACACCATTATTTTGAGATATCGCCGCAGGTACAACTGGGATTGTTAGAGATTGACTGCTATTACCCAATAGTGCCAATTGCTGGCTCATGATTTGTAGCTGCTGATTAATCACACTTTCTAGGACACTAGATGCAGCTGGTTGCAGGGAAATCTGAGGTGCAGATCCATTTGATCCATTTGTATGAACTTCATGCACTAGCAAAGTGGGTGATGTGGTTGCAGGTGCTGGTAATGCTGCTTCTGGAGTTGGTTCTGCAACGGTTTCTGTTAATCCTAATGCGGATAAAGTTTCGCGAGACAAGGCTGAATTGATAAAGTCAGCCAGTGTTCCTAAATTCGGGTAAATTTCTAGTAACTGTCTAAGCGTTACCTTGACTTGAAACTTTTTCTTTAAAGCTAACCCGACTTGTGTCAGAGATAAGGAATCTAATCCCATTTCTAAAAACGTTGTCAAGTCGTCAACACTAGCAATTTCCAATCCTGATGTTTCTTCGATAATTTCTTTGAGCAGGGGAATAAGCTTTTGCTGAGGAAATGTTGTCATAGTTTGGGTCTTTTCTAATAACTGGGGATTTGGAAGTTTGGGAGTTACTGCACGATTGGGATGAGGTGGAGGATCAATCCAGAAGCGTTGGCGTTCAAAGGGATAGGTGGGTAGGGGAATTCGTTGTCGCGTTTCCCTTTGATAGAAGTTGCTCCAATCAATAGATACTCCTGCTAGCCACAGTTGTCCTACTGCCTTGAGTAATGCCGTCCATTCGGCTTCATTCTCAGCGTTATCACCCAGAGAAGCGTAGGCTATCTGTTGTTTAATATCTTTTGCTTGTTGGCGGGCTAAGGTCGTAGTTGTGATTCGCGGCCCCACCTCTAACAGTATGCGTTCTGGCTGCTGCCATAGGGTTTGTATGCCCTCCGCAAATCTCACAGTCTGACGTAGATGTGTAGCCCAATACATCGGATCGGTTGCTTGCTGGGTTGTAATCCAGTCGGCGGTAACTGTAGATACAAAGGGAATTTGGGGCGGCGATAATTTAACCTTTCCAACTACCTCAGCAAACGGGTGAATGATACTATCCATCATCGGGGAGTGGAAAGCGTGGGAAGTGTGTAAATGGCGACAGATAACTTCTTCGCTTTCAAGTTGTTTTTGCAGAACCGCGATCGCCTCTGTGGGGCCAGAAACTACACACAGGGAAGGGCCATTAATTGCGGCGATCGCTAGTTCTGCACTCAATCGCGGCTCTACCTCTTCGGCTGGTAGGCGCACTGAGAGCATAGCCCCTGCCGGTAACTCCCACATTAAGCGACCGCGAGTTGCAACCAACATTAGCGCATCTTCTAAGGTGAATACACCCGCAATACAAGCGGCGACAAATTCGCCAATACTGTGACCAATCATGCCTTGGGGTTTGACTCCCCAACTTTGCCACAGTAGCGCTAAAGCATATTCAATGACAAATAATGCTGGTTGGGTAAAGCAGGTTTGCCGCAGGGAGATAGCCGCAGTTTCGCGATCACTCGGTGCGGGATAGATGATTTCTCGTAAATCCTTGCCCAGCAAAGGCTTAAGCATTTCAGCACATTCATCTACTGCTTCCTGGAATACAGGTTCGCGGTTGTAGAGATTCAGTCCCATGTTTACATATTGCGATCCTTGTCCGGGGAACATGAAGACAACGGCTGGATTGCGGATTTCTGTATGACGAGTGTTTACTTGATTTGGATCTAAAGATTGCAGGGCTGCGATCGCATCTGTTATATCGTGACAAACTATACTGCGTCGGTAGCTAAAAGCTTTGCGCCCTCGCTGTAAAGTATAAGCTACATCAGCTAACTTAATTTCGGCATTGTACTGTAAATGCTGCTGTAAATTCGCTGTTGCAGCCTCTAAAGCTTGACTAGTTTTTGCCGAGAGTAACAATAGCTGCTGTGGGCGAGAAGATCCTGAACTTTGGATTTGTGGCGCTTCTTCTAGCACAATATGAGCATTAGTACCGCCGACACCAAAAGAACTCACACTGGCTCGTCGCGGAGTTTCACCCTCTGACCATTCAGCTAGTTTGGTATTTACATAGAAGGGGCTGTTGGCAAAGTCAATCTTGGGGTTGGGAGCCTCAAAATTTAAACTAGGGGGAATCTTTTTATAGTGCAGAGCGAGAGCGGTTTTTATTAACCCTGCTACCCCAGCCGCCGCAACTAAATGTCCGACATTGCTTTTAAGAGAGCCAATGGCGCAGAATTGTTTAGCATTTGTATGTACGCGAAATGCTTGCGTCAGCGCTTCAATTTCAATCGGGTCGCCTAAAGGTGTAGCTGTGCCGTGAGCTTCAATATAAGAGATGGTTTCTGGATGAAAGTTAGCATAAGCTTGCGCCATTGCAATCGCCTCTGCTTGTCCGTCTACGCTGGGAGCCGTAAAGCTCACCTTATCAGCGCCGTCATTATTGATACCAGAACCACGAATTACGGCATAGATGCGATCGCCATCATTGAGTGCATCTTCTAAACGCTTGAGGACAACTACTCCTGCGCCATTGTTGAACATTGTGCCCTGAGCGCTGGCATCAAAGGGACGACAATGCCCATCCCCAGAGAGCATACTGCCTTCTTGAGCCACATAACCGCTGTTTTGAGGTGTAGTCATAGATACACCACCTGCTAAAGCTAGATCGCACTGATAGCTGGTTAAGGCTTGGCAAGCCTGAATGACTGCTACCAAAGAAGTGGAACAGGCTGTATTGACGCTGACGGCTGGGCCTTTGAGGTTGAGTTTGTAAGCAGCACGGGTTGTCAAAAAGTCTTTTTCATTGGCTAACATCGTTTGGAACTCACCGATGCGATCAACAATTTCCATACGTCCAGAAATGTGGTTAGCAAAATAAGTATTTTGACCACAACCAGCGTATAAACCAATTAAACCTTCAAAAGACTCTGATTCATAACCAGCATTTTCCAAAGCTTCATAAACCAACTCTAGGAAAACTCTGGCCTGTGGGTCCATAACCACAGCTTCTAGCGGATTAATGCCAAAGAACGCAGCATCAAAGGTTTCTCCCCCAGGAATTACTCCTCTAGCTTTCACGTAGCTAGGATCTTTACAAACGTTTGGATCAATACTAGGATCTAACTCCTCATCTTCAAAAAAAGTCGTTGATTCTAATCCCTCGCACAGATTGCGCCAAAACTCATCGACATTTCCAGCGCCAGGAAATCTTCCTACCATGCCAATAATGGCAACACCATCAATAGGATCTTGGTTATCTGAGGTTTGCATATTCACCATTGCTTAAACACCTTGTTGATGATTACGGCGACGAGTCCGAGCTGCTTGTTGGCGTTGGGCGCGATTTTGCAGCTTGTCAGAAGACGGTTGGCTATTCTGGTTTGAATCCAAATACTTTGCTAAAGAGCCAATCATTGAATACTGAAATAGCTTTACAGCAGGTAGCTCAATATTAAGTTCCTGTTTTACTCGCGCAGCAACTTGTAGAATTGAGATTGAAGTTGCTCCTAAATCAAAGAAATTATCATCAATCCCGACGCGATCGATTTTCAGCAGTTCGGATAAAATACCTGCAAGCAGACGTTCTAAATCGGTTTGGGGAGCAATATACGCTTGTTCCAGTTGCGGACGTTCTTTACTTGGTGCTGGCAATTTATGTCTATCTACTTTGCCATTTGCAGTCAAAGGCAGTGATTCTAACATCACAAACGCCGATGGCACCATATAATTAGGTAGTCGCTGTTGTAAGAAACCACGTAATTTATTGTGCGTATATTTACTGTTATAGTGAGGGACAATATAAGCCGTTAACTGTTTTTCACCTGCTTCATCCTGACGAGCTAAAACGACAATTTCCCGAACATCAGGATGTTGTGCAATCTCCCGCTCAATTTCCCCTAGTTCAATTCGGAAACCGCGAATTTTTACTTGATTGTCAATCCGACCTAAAAACTCGATATTGCCATCTGGAAGATAACGAGCTAAATCTCCAGTTTTATAAAGCCGTGTTGCTAAATTGCTATCAAAGGAGTGATAAATAAACTTTTCGGCAGTCAAATCAGGACGGTTCAAATAGCCTCTAGCTAATCCATCACCACCAATGTACAATTCGCCAGCTTCTCCAATTAATACTGATTGAAGATTGTTATTTAATATATAAACTTGGGTATTAGCAATTGGGTGACCAATAGGAATAGAGACATCTGGTTGTAGTGGCGCTGTTATAAGATGGCAGCAGGTAAAAGTTGTATTCTCAGTTGGGCCATAACCATTAATTAGTTGACAGTTTTCTACTGTTTGGAGAAACTTCTGCACATGGGTAACAGATAAAACATCGCCACCCGCTAAAAGTTGACGCAAGGATTTTAAAGCATCAATTTTTTCATCTACTATCAGGTGGAATAAACCTGCTGTCAGCCAAAGAGTAGTAACTTGGTATTGCTGAATAATCTGCCCTAATTCTTCTAAAGATGGTGTATGAGGAGGGTAGATTACTAGTCGTCCGCCGTTAAGTAAGCAACCCCAAATTTCAAAAGTTGAAGCGTCGAAAGAAATAGGAGCAAGTTGCAGAATTACTTCTTCTGCCGTGAGGTGAGCATAATTAGTTTCTTTGACTAACCTAACTACACCACGATGGATAACGCTAACACCTTTGGGTGTACCTGTAGAACCTGATGTATACATGACATAAGCCAAGTTATCAGCAGTGATACTAGTGCTTAGGTTCTCTTTTTTATTTAGGGCGATTGTACTCCAATCTGCATCTAGGCAAATTACAAATGCTGTGTGAGTAGGTAATTTGGCAACTAATTCTTTTTGAGTTAATAGTATAGATACCTGGGTATCTGACAGCATGAAAGCTAAACGTTCTTGTGGATAGCCTGGATCTAATGGTACATAAGCTCCACCTGCTTTAAGGATAGCTAAAAGTGCTACAATCATTTCTAAGGAGCGCTCTATGCAGATTCCTACAAGAGTTTCTGCGCTTACCCCTAGTGATTGTAGATGTTTTGCTAGTTGATTAGCACGACTATTCAAATCTCTATAGGTGAAATACTGATTATTAAAAACTAGTGCTACAGCATCAGGTGTTTTCTCTACTTGTGCTTCAAACAACTGATGAATACACGCTTGTTGAGGATAATCAGTTTGAGTATGATTCAACTCGATTAGTAGGTATTTTTGGGGTTCTTTCAAAATAGGTAATCTTAAATTATCTTGTTCTAAGTTGTTTTCTGATAATGAAATTTGACTCTTGGTTGTCAGAAATTCATTTTTATTTTGAGCCAATGAATTAGTTATTAGTTTCATATTTAACTTGAAGCAAAAATAATTTTTTTACAAAAAGCTTGTTTTTCTTTTTTAAGTAGCGCTGATTTTAACTTAACAACTTTATGGGTTAGCGATGCAGTTAATATTACTACTGAAATCTCCAAAACCAGAATATCACTGACTGAAAAATATTAAAGGTTGTTCCAGAATTACATGGAAGATACTTTTGTATATTAACGATCTAGATTTTTGGCTAAACCAGTGAACCATGTAATTCGAGCACGATATTGTTATGAGATCAATGATTAATAAGGAATTGAGTGTATTTAAAGTTAAGATGAGCTTGTTATTTTCCGTATTTAGAGAAACAGATAAAATAAAAACCGAAAAAGCATTTTTATATGTTAAACTCCTAGTATTTTCACTTAGACTCAATAGTTATATTTTTAGCTTTAAAATTATATTAAAACACTAATTTGACAACAAATTATGCCGCAATCCGACAATATTTGTGTGAAAGGGCACTGACTCTAAGATTTAGTTCTCTTATTCTGACCTATTTCCTCAAAATCGTAGGTAGTTTCACTACATCTTCATTGAAAATTAAAACTTTAGAGATGTTTGCAATGGGAATATTAACTATACGTAGACTTATTTTCAGATAATAAGAATAATTAATACATTGAGGAAGAAAAAATACAGCGATTTTAGCAACTAATAAGTAATGTAAACCCTTCGAGGTAGGTTGACTCCAGCGAAACGACAATAGGGTGGGCATTACAATGCCCACCCCACAATAACGAACTATTTGCTGTAGTCTACGTAATTGAAAACCGCTGTTTCAACTGATAGTTATTTCTGCCACGCTGCGCTAGCCGAATAGACTAAGCCACAACACTAGCAGAGAAAACGAAGTCATTTGCAGTCAGGCTAGTTGAGGTAAGTTGTAGTAATGAAGCCAACTCTGTATTTCCGGTTTTTATGATAGTGTCAGCGCCCTGTTGCAATAGGGTTAGGGCACTAAACTGAGTAACGCCAATACCGCCCAGCCCGATTTTATCAATTCCGATCGCAAAATCAGTCACAATATTCTTGCTAGTTGGCAGACTGGCGTTAGCAATCCAGAATTGGTCAGCACCAGCACCACCATTCAGGCTATTACTACCCTGTTGACCAGCAAATAGCACATCATCACTATCGCCACCAAAGAGCGAATCATTCATACTAGAGAAGAGTTTGTCATCCCCAGAGCCACCATATAGTCGGTTATTGTTACCTTCACTTTTGAGAGTGTCATTGCCTGAGCCACCGAAAGATAATTGACGAAAACCTTCAAATACTGTCAGTGTATCAGCACCCGCGCCTCCAAACAGGTTATTAGTACCACTGGCTTCAACTACAATAACTTGGTCATTATCATTGCCACCATCGGCACTAGTGTTGCTAGCAGGACTATTTGCGCCAATCAAGACTTGATCGTTACCGTCTCCTGCGGACACTGAAGAGTTACTGCCAACTACTAGCGTATCATCACCCTTGCCAGTCTGGATTGTGTTACCTTTATTACCTTCTACAAAGTCTGCTCCGTCACCTGTAAATAAGGTTTGATTTGGCTTGAGGGTGAGATCATTACTACTGGTAGAACCAAATTGAAGGTCTAGTGTTGTTAGTCCAACAGTGCGACCATCAAACCCTGCCGCTGTAAAGTACTGAGTATTGCCTACACTCTGAGAATCCAGAATTGTTGCTTGACCATTAGTAGTTTCTTCCGAAGTCAAGACTTGTTTAGTGGAGGGAACTACATCCGGGCCTCCCACCAGTGCTTCTGTAATGGCACGACCTTTCAAATCGCCATTACTGGGAATTTCTAACCCTAAAATACGAGCAAGTGTAGGTGTTACATCAGCATTACTGACGGGTGCATAGTCCACATAACCTTGTTTAAAATCAGGGCCAATAGCCTCCATATTATTGAAGGTATCACCTCGGCCAAAGCTGCCATGCATCCCCTGCCCTTGCTGTAAAGTTGTATCAGCAATTTCTACTTGAGCTTGAGGGTTGTTTGGGTTATTTAGGTCGGTGCTAAAGGTTTTAAAGTTGATAACTATAGATGGAACTGGTGTTTGAGCATCACCTTTTAGCCCGATCGCACTCAGAGGTAAAGCACCTGGGATGTTTCCATAAGCATCGTCTACAAAAATACCACTGATGTAGTCTTTTTGCGAAAGCAAATTCACTACCTGTTTAGCTAAATCAGCATTGCCATTAGGCAGATAAATCAGGTCAGAACCACCATTGGCAGCTACAACTATCTTTGTAGCTGGGTCAAGTTGGCCATTAATTACCTGACCTGTACCTCCAATTACACCATTTCCAGAAATAGGACGTTGACCTTGTGTAGCATCAACAGTGGCATACTGGATGTGGTTCAGGTCTGGGGGAAGAGTTGTAGGGTTAGGATCGTATAAGGGTAGACCTAGATCGTGAGCCAAATCAATCGCCACAAAGCCTGCGGGTAAAAATCCTGGATTTACGCCTGCATAAGTTTGGGTGGCAGCATAACTTGTAGTTTTTGTGCCTTGGCTATCAATAGCTTGTTTGCTGATAGTAGAAAAACCGTGGTCGGAAGTAATAAAGACATCAGTAGTCTTGTCTAAACCTGTACTTTTGAGATAGTCAAGAAGTTGCTTTAAATTATCATCAGCATTTTTCACCCCAGCTTTGGGAGTAGGGCCATTAATACCTGGTGTCAAGGTGTTTAAGCTATCACCTTGATTATGTTGACTACCATCAGGATCTCTTGACCAGTACACCAATGCAAATGGTTTAGCATCTTCCTGAAACTTGGGTATAATTACCTTGGTTGTGGCATCTGCAAAGTATTGTTGTTGAGCCACATTGGCATTCAGGGTTCCTGGAGTTGTGTTGTTACCAGCTGGCTGGACTCGCGGTGTCGGTTTTACATCTAGACCAGCGGCTTGTAAGCGATTGACAATATCTGGATCGAGTGGAACACCAGAAGGTGAACCAGCGGCTGTAGTCGGCGGTGTTGCACCATTTGTAGTGTCATCAATAATTATTGTATCGGGAGTAGGAATAGTACCCGTAGTACCACCTTCTCGGTTAACTTGTGTAACATCTTGGATCGCAACTGGCCCTAATTTACCAACTGCTGCGGTGTTGAAACCCTGCGATCGCGCGTAAGCTAGAAGTGACTCTTCATCTAAAAAGTTGTTACCGGGAAACTTTTCATCGATATCCCCCAGAACCGCATCATTTTCGATGAATGGTGTGACACTACCATTGGCATTAGGACTAGGAAAACCAGTGTAGATAGTGTTACTAAAGTCGCCTGTATCACCAAGATAATGCCCCGTGGCGATCGCAGCAGCATTCGGAGTGGTAAATGTCGGAAACAGCGAATGACTATTGGCGAAACTAACTCCTTGCTGACGGATGCTATATAAAGTTGGGGTATCAATGGGGTTTACAGAACCGTTACGCAATCCATCTGCAACAAAAATAATCACATTTCTACCGTTGCCATTTGTATCAGCCATACCGATTACTCCTTAAGTATTATGAGCTACGAGCGATGCCTACGGCTGGCTACGCCTACGCAGCAATTGTGTGTCTATAGACTGAGCGATTAATTACACTCAAGCCAAGCGAAAAACTATTGGCTACAGAAACCTAAGTAGTATTTGCCGACAAAATGCTTAGTGTCCACACAAACTAGTGCAGACAATTAAATGAACTTAACTTTGGTTACTGTTTCAAAAGATAGTTTTTCAATGTTTAAGGAAAGTTATAAACAAGTTAAGATTTCGGACAAAAAGTAAAATAATTTTTAAATACAAAATTACTAATAGATATAAAAAGCGAGGGAATATGATTCCCCCGCATTAGCAAAATCGCTACAGCTTAACTAATGAATGAATGTTGAATCTAAGCTGTAATCATCTTTTGGCTAAACGATACTCGCAGAAAAAACAAAATCATTTGCTGTAAGGCTAGTTACTGTAATTCCCAGCAACGAAGCCAACTCTATATTTCCAGTTTTCACGATAGTATCATTACCCTGTTGCAACAATGTTAAAGCACTAAATTGAGCGATACCAACACCGCCAAGCCCGATTTTATCAATGCCGATCGCAAAGTCAGTCACGATATTCTTGCTAATTGGCAGACTGGTATTAGCAATCCAGAATTGGTCAATACCAGCACCACCACTGAGGCGATCGCCACCCCCTTGTCCAGCAAATAGCACATCATCGCCATCGCCACCAAATAGCGAATCATTCACACCACAGAAGAGTTTGTCATCGCCAGAACCACCGTAGAGACGGTTATTGCTACCTTGACTCTTGAGAGTGTCGTTACCTGAGCCACCGAAGGATAATTGACGCGAACCTTCAACAACTGTCAAAGTATCATTACCTGCTGCCCCAAGTAAATTATTAGTACCATTGGCTTCTACTACGGTAATTTCATCATCACCAGCACCACCATCAGCATTAGTGTTGTTAGCAGGGCTATTTGCGCCAATTAAGACTTGATCGTTATCGTTCCCTGTGGACACCGAGGAATCACTACCGACTACCACAGTGTCTTCACCATTCCCAGTCACAATTGTGTTACCTTTAGTACCCTCTACAAAATCTGCTGCGTCACCTGTGAATAAGGTTTGATTGGGCTGAACGGTAATATCATCGCTGCTATTAGAGCCAAATTTAATTTCTTCAGCTTGAGGTTGACCTAAGCCAGGAGCAAGGTTAAGGGGCTTCTCTAACTTCAGTTCTAGAATCTCATTGTTGTCTATAACTGGATTTTGAGGATCGTTCCCAGGACGACCTGTTGAGAAAGGATAGTTGTTGTCATTAGCTACCAAAATGGTATTTTTGTCAACAACTAAAACATTTTCAATTGTTTGAAAGGGGAAGTCAAAGTTAGTTTTGCCATCTCCATTGAGGTCATTGGGGTCTTGGATATTTAACAAATCTGCAACTTCTTCTTTAGCGACATAGCCATTAGAATCTGTTTTAGACAAGTCTATTTTGTAGACCCTCTTAAATTTAGCCGCAGCCCCTTGATTGTTATCCCGTTCAATGACTAGATACTCATTATCATTAATGACTGCTAAATCCCCGATGGAATTTGACGGATTATCCAATCTGTAGTAACGTAACTGCTCGCTGTATTTGTGGCTGGCTAAATCAAATTCGTTAATCCGCAAAGCACCAGGAGTATCACCTTGAACTGTACCTTCTAGGAGGAAGTAAAGCTTAGTTTTGCTGGCGTTGATTGCTCCGCCTTCAAAACCTTTGGAGCTAGCCAAGTTAGCAAAAGCATCTCCTGAAAGTACATCGGGGTTTTGTGGCGATCGCACTACATTATACTGAGGATCGTCTCTGAGTTGATCCCGTACTTTATCCCCGATATCTGGGAAATCTGTAAATAGCGCATCTACACCTAATTGATAGAACTGCTGAATTTCTAGCTCTAGCTTGCCTTTGTAATCTGCTGCTAAATACTGATCTTCCGCCCGGAAGGTGTAAGGATGAACCTGCAAACCAGCGTTGTGAGCATCTTGAATTAAGGTTGAGGCAGGTAACGTCGTTTGATCAGCCTCATTTACTACCCCATCCCCATTGACATCATCTGCCTTGCCATCGCCATTAGCATCAGTACCTTTGACACTAACAATCATCCGCTTCCAAGGGCCAATGCCATCAGCATAAGTGGCAACTTCAGCTAAACCTTCTGGAGTTCGCAAGTCGCCATAAGTGCGAGTGTCACCACTGACTTTCAAATCATAAGGCTGACTCTCGATAATCTTACCGTTGATATCAATGTCACTGGCATCTAGAAGTTGGACAAGTGGAATATCCACTCCTGCCGCAGGCATAATGCGATCGTGCAGTTCTTTGAGGTTACTCACTTCAAAGGACTGGATGAAGATGCGACTTGGGTCAGTGAAGTTATTTGCTTTGAGCGTATCGATGAGTAACTGACTGATGTTTCTGTGTATTTTGTCCGTAGTGCCTACATAAGTGGCTTCATCGACCAAATAGGTCGGATGCTTAGTTTCTGGGTAGATGCCAATCTTTTTACCTGTGTCGGCTTCTACATCTTTAACTAAATTGATGATTTCTGTAAGAGTAGGAATCTCAAATTTATCGTCAAAGGAATGATCGCGGAAAGATAAACGTTCTTCTGCTCGTAAAGTCTTGATTTCAGCTAAGGTGAAATCTTCAGCAAACCAACCTGTAATTGTGTTTCCATCTAAACTTACTGTTTTTTTGCGATCGGCAAACTCTGGATGTTTGTAAACATCTGTGGTTGTGTTGTTGAAATTGACAGTGCCATCAGCATTTAAAACTGCTAACGCTGGCTCATGGCGGGCAATTAGCACACCATCTTTTGTCACAACCAAATCAGGTTCAATGAAGTTAGCGCCGCGCTCTATTGCTTGCTTATAAGACTCTAAGGTGTGTTCTGGACGATAGCCACTTGCACCTCTGTGACCAATAACTTTAGGTGCTTCTCCATCTAATGTTTTGAATTGGTCGGGTGTAGCAATGGGAGCCTCTAATAACTTACCAGTGGCATCAAAATGCAGCAAGTAGGGGCCAAACTCGTCTCCAATCCAGATTGTCCCATCTTTATCAAAGACGAATGACTCTACATCAAAGTCTGCACCAGTTAGTAATCTGTCATTAGTTCCTTCGTTAACAATTCCAAAAGGAACTTTGTGGTTAGGGTCAGACAGTTGAATATAGTCTAAAACTTTAACGCTGCCGTCTCCATTTTCTGTTCCCTTAAAATTTGGGTCTAGACGATTGATTCGCAATCGAAAATCTGCACTATTATCTTTGCTACCGTAACCGTTATCTGACAGGAAGTAGAAAGAGTTGTTGTTAGCAAATTGAACACCACTAAAGCCTTGTATTGGCTGTCCTGGGAAAGGCCCGGTTCTACCATTCGCTGAAACGTCTTCGCCAGAAGCAGGCCCATCAATAAAAGTATCAGCAGGTAATGAGGCAAAGCCTACTAACTCAACTTTTGGCACTATTGAGGCAAACATCGTTTGGTAGATGTGGGTTTGATCGTTTAAACCTGCAATTCCTGGAATATCAGAACCGTAGGCGTTATAACCTTTACCTACCAAGCTATTTAATACTTCAGAACCAGCACCTTGGTAGTAAACAGGTACCGGACGGTTAGTGTGAGTTCCCCAACCATACTTGACAGTGGGATCTGACCCCCAGTAGTGTCCAACTTCTGCTGGGGTATCCAAATTAGTTAATGCTTCAGCACTTTGATTTTTTACTAAAGTCGGAAAGTCACCATCAAGAGTCAGGTAGTGATCGTGGTCAGCAGTAACGATAAGTTGGTTTTCTTCCCAACCACCATTTTTTTCGATCCAGTCAATCGTAGATCCAACTGCCTTATCGAAGTCCAAGGTGGTGCCGATCAAATTGTCCATGTTGTTATCATGGGCAGACCAATCGATATCGCCACCCTCAACCATCAACCAGAAACCATCGGGGTCTTTAGCTAATACATCTAATGCAGCACTTGTCAAGTCTTTGAGAGTTGGGTTTTCGTTAACCTCTTTGGCAATGAAAGATGCATCCGTCTCTCCAGGAAGCAGTGGACGTGTGGTGTCCACTTTGGTGTTATCACCTTGGTTAGTGAAAACGCTGAACATATCTAAACCAGTGGTGCTGTAGTCGCCGTTGGCAGAACTTACAGGCAAGTTACCATTTTGACCACGCGCACCGTATAGACCGAAGAGGCGATCGCCTTTTTCTGGATCGATTGTCGCCGCAGTTTCAGCTAGTTTCTGTGCGGCATTTTCACCCCGCTCCAAAAAGGTGTAATCGTAGATGTTATTAGTTGGTTTAGTGCTAAGTTCTGTGTAGGTAGATTGACTAATATATTCATTGCTCCTATTCGGCTCAACTCCTGCTGGTAGTAAGTCTCCAGGAGCTGAAAGTGGGTGTCCACCACCAAGTAATACCGTCGGTTGATAGACACGGAGTTGCTGTTGCAGGATGTTGTCTAATGCCGGATAGTCAGCATCATACTTGCTGCGACGGTTAACGTTGGCAGCAGCAGCAGCAGGTGTGGCGTGGTCAATGGGAACTGAAGTTACCAAACCAGTAGATTTACCAACTTCGTTTGCAGTTTTGAGAATTGTTTCTAGAGGATTCTCAAAAATATCAACGCCAACAGCGTTGTTGTAGCTCTTGACGCCAGTGTACAGAGTTGTCGCGGTGTTTGCAGAGTCAGGATAGCTGTACTTAATATATTCAGGATCGTTACCAGGAGTCCAAGGATTAACACCACCTCTGGTAGGGTCATAACCTACTAGATTTCCAACAGCACCATCACTAACTTTTGCACCACCTGTTGGGGTATTACCTGGGTTAAAAGTTGGATCAAAGGTGAAACCAGGGCGAACCGGGCTTTCTCCTGTGATCGGATTAGTACCGTCAAGAGCGGAATTCCCATTACCAAAAACTCCATTACTATCAGCGATCGTTGTCCCATAGGTGGTTGCCAAACCGTAGCCTTGGAGTGTTTGAAAGTTGAGTCCTTGACCCTTACCTTGTGTATAAAAATCACTCAGATTAGCACCTGTCTTACCATTTTGAATCTCTTTGTAGATGGACGCAGCACGAGCCATTTCCCAGCCCATACCATCCCCAATCATAATAATGACGTTCTTAGCCATGAAAGAGAATCTCCCTGTGTTTAATTGTTGAGATGGTCTTCGCTCTAGTGGAATCAAAAAAGTAATACAGCAGAATTCAAATTAGTGAGGTACACAAGCTAAGTCTGTTACCCAGGAATAAAGCGTGTTTTACTCCTGTTAGCGCAGCGGGGCGTAGCCCATTCTGAATTCTGTATTCTGCTGTATTATTAGGGCAAAATTTGTAGTTCTAGACATCTAGAGATGTAGTTGACTTGTAAACTTGTTGAGTCTGAACTATTAAATATCAACCACTATAATTGACATCTCACTAGAGGATTAAGGTATCAAAATTAACAAATTTAATTGCATGTTAATTAACATACATAGCAAAAGTTGTGAAAAAATTGTGGACTGGTTAAGAAATGTTGTATTGCAATCTTTTGCTTAATGTGTTGTCAAAAATTTTGTGTATATTTCTGATAATATAATTTTTTTTGCACTTCTATGTTAGTGATTAAATTGCCCAAGTATTTAGTTTTTAATAAAAAGCCGACTTTGCTATGTTTTTGTGAAAAGCTGTAGTCAGTGCGAAATAATAAGGAGACTATCTCCATGACATCAAAGAGCAGGAAAAAGACCTCACGGCGTAGTTTTCTCCAAGGAGTAGCCATTAGCACAGCTGCGGTTACTGGAGTTGAGTTACTAAAAAAAGATGTGGCAGATGCAGCAGATGCAGCAAGTGAAGTGTATTGCGGAGAGATTCCTTCTCAAAGCACTGAATTTGACTTTACCGAGAAATCAGCAGCCTTACAGCCAGACAAGATTGTTAATAGTGCTTGCCAATTTTGTAATTCTCTGTGTCGTCTGAAAGTTCATGTCAAAGACGGACGGATCGTAGATGTCTTAGGTGAACCGGACGATCCAGTACAGGCTGGTGGTTTTTGCATCAAGGGGCCAATGATGACTGAGCTAGTCTACAATCGCTTTCGGCTAAAATACCCGATGAAGCGGGTTGCAGGAGAGAAAGGTTCACCAGATTCACAATTTGAGCAGATTTCTTGGGATGAAGCTCTTTCAATCATCGCCAGCAAGTTCTTGGCACTTAGAGATGCTGGAGAAGCTAGAGCGATCGCGAATAAAACTTCTGGTAGATTACCACGGGGAACAGGTTCTTTGGTCGGACGCTATTTCAATTTGTTGGGCAGTCCCAACGATACTGATGTCGGGCCTGTATGTAACGATGCTGGTGGGAATGCCTTGGCTTGGACATTTGGATTAGGCAATTTTACCAATGGTTACGGGATTGATGGCGCGACTAAAAAAGAAGACTTAGGCTCAGCTAAATTTTTCCTGTTTTTGGGTACGAATCAAGCAGAAACTCATCCTGTTACCTTTACTTACCTTTTGAGAAGCCGAGCGAAAACCAAAGCCAAATTAGTAGTCATCGACCCACGCTTAACTCCCACAGGAGCGCAAGCTGATGAGTGGATTGCACCCAAACCACACACAGACTTGGCTTTAGTCTTAGCAATGCTTTACCACATAGTTACTCATAACTTATATGATGCTGCTTTTGTACAAAAGTGGGTGCTGGGTTTTGAAGAACTCAAAAAACACCTCAAGAGCAATAATTACACACCAGAATGGGCGGCAGAAATTACGGATGTTCCAGTATCAAAAATCAAATTTATAGCTGAAACTTATGCTAAAACCAAGCCTGCTGCCATTTTCTGCAATGCAGGCATTTCCCATCAACTGAATGCTTTTGATACTTACCGCTGTCTGGCATTCTTGGCGGCGATTACGGGCAATATTGGTATTCCTGGTGGTGGCTGCAATTTTATGCACAACACTTGGCCAGGGGGATTAAATCTACCACCGATTCAAGGCAAAATACCTAAAAAAGATATAGCTTTACCAGTTGGGCCGGATTATCTTAGCGAAGCTATCATCTCCGGTCAACCTTATCAACTCAAAGCACTCATAACTCAAGGCAATCCTCTGCTAGCTTGTTCCAACACAACTAAAGTACAACAGGCTTACCGCCAATTAGAATTTTATGTTTACACGGGATTATTTATGGAGGAATCGGCTTATTATGCCGACATCATCTTGCCCGTCACCAGTGGTTTTGAGATGGAAACTGTTTATATGCGACGAGACGATAGGGCAATTCGTTGGCAACAACAAGTAGTTGCGCCTGTAGGTGAATCAAAACCAGATTGGCACATTTGGATTGAATTAGCACACGCCACAGCTAAATTAGACAAACGTAATCCACCGCAATACTGGCAGGACAACTTTCCTTTAGCGTGGAAAGACTACCGCCATCTGTGGGCAACTTTTGTGGCGAACACTCCAGGCATGGCTGGTATGACTCAACAAAGGCTGAGTGAACGCACCGAACCCTTACGTTGGCCTTGCCCAACAGTAGATCATCCTGGTGTCAGCACTCTTTATCTGGATCGTTCGTCTTGGTATCAGGCCGCAGAAAGCCTCAATGTTGATAATATTGGTAAGCGATTTCTAACTCCTAGTGGAAAAGTGGAAATCTACACTTCACAGTTACAAAAGCAGTTGACAAAAGCAGGACACTCTGCATTACCTATTTTCTATACCCACCCAGAAGTTACAGGTAGAAATCCTACAATCGAGTATCTAGCAGAACTAGTAAAAAATCCGGTGAATCCCCACGCACTGACTCACAATGTGAAGTTGGGAAAACTTTCAACTAGTGAAATACATAAAAAGTACCCACTAATGGGGACTACTGGCAGGTCTAGTATAGTTCATTTTCATTCTGTTACTCACTGGACTTACACAGGCAAGCAAAAAAATGGTGTTCGCTTAGTACAAATTCACCCAAAAACCGCGCAAACTGCTGGTATTGAAAATGGTGATGAGATTATTGTCGAAAGTCCCAGAGGATCGATCAAAGGCACAGCATTGCTTTGGGAGGGAATTCGAGAAGATACTATTTTTGTGCCTAATTGGTTTGGTTCCCAACAACAAATGGCTCAAGATTTAGGCACACCATACTATGAAGCAGCTAATGTCTTGATTGACCAAAAGTACTATGACAATCTTTCAGGACAGCAAGCTTTTAAATGTTTTGCGTGCCGAATAACAAAAGCATAATGGAAACTTATATCATGTCCGACTAATTAGTTATTTAACCTACAACACTGACAGAGAAAACAAAGTCATTTGCTGTGAGCCTAGTTGATGTAATTCCTAGCAATGAAACTAACTCGGTATTTCCGATTTTCACGATCGTATCACTACCCTGTTGCAATAGTGTCAGGGCACTAAACTGAGTAACACCAATACCGCCCAGCCCGATTTTATCAATGCCAACTGTAAAATCAGTCACAATATTCTTGCTAATTGGCAGACTGGCGTTAGCAATCCAGAATTGATCGACACCAGTATTACCAGTGATGCTATTACTACCCCTTTGACCAGCAAATAGCACATCATCACCATCGCCACCAAACAGGGAGTCATTGACATTAGAGAAGAGTCTGTCATCTCCAGAACCACCGTAGAGACGGTTATTGCTACCGTTACTCGTGAGGGTGTCGTTACCTGAGCCACCGAATAATGATTGACGAGAACCTTCAATTACCGTGAGATTATCATCACCTGTCGCCCCAAACAAATTATTACTACCACTGGCTTCTACCACAGTAATAACATCATCACCACTGCCACCATCGGCACTGGTATTTTGAACCGAGCCATTTTGACCAATAAATATGCGATCGCTACCATCTTCCCCGAAAATTGAAGAGTCACTGCCTGCAAGCACTGTGTCATCACCGTTTCCAGCCAGGATTTTGTTATCTGGAGCGCCTTCTACAAAGTCTGCTCCGTCACCTGCACTAAAGAATTGTCCTGGCTCAAGATTGACAGTATCGCTGTTGCTAGAACCAAAACCGTTCGGAAAAGTAGGTTGTACAGTTGTCAGATTATTGGGTAATTCGAGAATACTGAGTTTTTCAGCAGCCGTATTACCCGTAATGTTGAAGTCGTTGTCGTTAATCAAGGCTAGAGTATTGGGTGCTACCAATGCTAGACCTTCTAATTTTTCCACCCCGGTATAACCTAACTGAGCAGCATTAGCAATTAAACTCTTGCTGACAGGGGTAATATTGGCAGCAGTTAACTCCGCAGAGGTCAGTTGTTCAATAGTTTTACCAACTGGCAAGGTAAAGTTAGCAGGGTTGTTGATGTTGGTTGCTCCAGCTAAATCAATTTGGTAAATTAATTTATTGCCAGCAGATATAGCATTGTCATCTCGCTCAACTACTGCAAATTTGCCGTTACCCAAGGAAACTGCATCGCCAATCTTATCGGTTCCTGGTAGACCTTCTAGACGATATAAATACTCTCCTGTTACTTGCTTGCTGACAATATCAAACTCCAGAATTCGCAGGTTGAGAGAAGCTTTAGAAGTCGCATCATTGGCGACATCTGGATTATCGATCGCACTCTGAATAAAGGCATATAATTTATTACCTTCTAGTGCGACAGCTTCAAATCCTCGGTTATTGCGGCGTTGGGCATAAACCGTTGGCAATACCTCTGTGCCAAAAGTTCCCACAGGTTGATGTGGGTTGGGTGCTGTGGCAGTTCCTTGAGGGATAAAGCGCTCAATCAGCTTTCCATTAGTATCAAAGTGGTAGATGGAAGGACGGTACTCATCTACCAGCCAGTAATCACCATTTTCTGCAACTACAATTCCCTCTAAGTCAGCGCCCAAAGGATCGTTAGCTAGAACCTTGTTGTCTAAGTCAACGGCAATTTCATCTGTGTAGGCTAAACCGTTTGCTACACCTTGTAGGTTAGGCAGTCCCGTTAATGGCGTCGTTCCATCTTGGTGAAATAGCTTTGTTCTGTTAGTAATGCTGATTTCACCTGTAGTGCGGTTGAGTTCAAAGCTGACTATTTCTGGCTGAAAGTCGGGTAAGAAAAATGGTCTGTTTGAACCATTAGATTCTCCATTGGGGCCACGGTCTGTGTTGGTGAAAAATTTCAGGTTGCCATTTGCTGCAAACCCTTGGAAATACAATCCAGAAAAACCACCCAAGAAAATATCTTGATTTTCAGAGGTTGTACCTAATTTCGGTAGGTTTTCAAATTCATAGATAGTCAGCTTGGGTTGGGCAACAGGATTGCGAGGATCGTAACTAGTGGTGTCGATATTTAGAGAATTGGGGAAGGAATTGGCTATATTCTCCCAAGGCACCAGCTTAAAGTTAGAGTTGACGTTTTCGCCATTGATTGTCTTGGCAGGTTCATTGGAGCCGTCTTGGGTGACAAATAAACCAAATGGGAAGTTAGGCCCCAGTGGCACGTTAATGACATCGGCACCATCTGACTCTTGCACGCTGTCAATTGACCCATTGTTACCAATGGCAAAGTTACCCACGTATTCGTTGTTACCTTCACGAGTGTAAGTAACAAAGGTGCTATCACCTTGGCTGGATGCTAGCAGGTAGCCTGTACCGTTTTTGCCGTAGTAGATGGTCAAGCCTTCGGCGTCATCGGTGAGGTGAGAACCACCCTCAAAACGAACGCGATCAATCAGCTTACCTGTTGTGCTACCGTCCGGTTCTGCCTGGAATTTCCAAATGCCCACATCTTCTTGGGCTATGTAGAGAAAACCGGTTTCTTGGTCAACCACCATACCCTCTGTTTGGGAAGAACGCCCTGCTGCCGTGGGCGAGGGAATGGTGAACTCCCGCACCAGTTCAGATCCAATTTTGCCATTACCTTTGTCAATCAATTTGAACTGAGCTATATCTCCAGTTTGTCGGCGACTGGTAAAGACATAGTAATCATTAGTTATGGGGCTACGGTATAAGGTAAGTCCATAAGAACTGCGAGTTGATGCGGAATAGGGAGGTTCAAAAGGTGATGCTTGGAAGATAGTACCAATGTTGCTATCGGTGATATCTTCCAAGTATTGTCCGGGGGTGTTGGGGTTAATTTTGAAGATTGCTAGTTTATCATTGCCGCGATCGCTAGCTACGGCAATATCAACAGATTGATTGCCTAATTGAAAACCGTATTGCAAGTCAATATTATTGTAGCGAATACCACCAGGATTAACTGTTTGCAACAAATTACCAGACAAGTCATAAACTCGCAGTCCAGCATTTTTGACTGACGTCAATACTAGGCTCTCGGCAGAATTTGTGGCGTTCACATAGATAGCAGGATCATCAGCATCGGCACGTTGATCCACTGGTAGGGTTTCATCGTCCAATAAATCGGGACGAGTTTCTACTCTGGGTGCAGCAGTTGGAACTAAGTCTGCATTCAAAGTGAGGATTTGGGTAAATTGGCTTTGATTGAAGTTGTTATCACTTACCAGCACAATCGACTGGCTACCATTTGCTAGTTTTGGGCCAAAGGTAATACCCTCGATGTTATCTGTACCGTTAGGCAAGTTTAAGTCATTTAAATTCAACAGTAAGCGCTTTTGAGCAGGTTTGATAGTAGCTAGTTGTTCTGTACTCAAATTATTGAGAGAATTGTAGAAGCTAATGTCAGTTGCACCTTGCAAAGAAACTTCGTAGATTTTGATCGTGTTGCCTACACCTTGAGCAAAGGAGCGTTCCAACGCTAGGACAGTGCCACGATTATCGATCGCTAATAAATCTGCCAAACCATTGTCAGCTGAACCTGTGCTAGGGTTGGGCGATTCGGGTATTGCATCAGTAATATAGAGGTATTCTTTTTCTGGTTGTCCACTAACCAGATTGTATTGCAGAATCCGGGAACGGCTGCCACTGGTGAGCGAAGCCTTTAATCCATCTTGGGACAGCGCGTTTTCGGTGGCGGTGAATAAGGTTTTCTCATCGGGTGTAATGGTGAGGCTTTCAAAGGCTAAGTTATTGTAAACGCCTGATATCTGCGTATCACCTGCATCTACAATACCGTTGCTGTTGGTATCTTCTACTACTGGCAGGAATTTGCTGGGGACAAATAGTGAGCGTACTTCTTGCCCTGTGGTCAGCGAAAACTCTTTAATAAAGGGATTGGTAACACGACCAGCACCAGGGTTTACTTCGCCTTCGGAAGAGATGAAGACTGTACCTTTGTTGCTAAAAGCAATACCTTCTGGGTCAAGGCTGTTGGTTGCAAAAAAGTTGCCGTTGGTATCTTTCAAGGTGGTGACATTAGTAAAATTCACCCCGGAATCGGTGGCAGTAAAGGTATAAAAGCGAGCAGGGGCAACTTGGGAGCGATCGTCTGAGATTGCATAGTAGCGGTTGTTAACTGCATCGTAGGTGACACCAGATAGTCCCCCTAGTGGAGTCGGTGTTCCATTCACAGTTCCCGCCGCGCCAGCAGGAATAAAGCCAGTAACAAAGGTAGTTTGTCCCACAAATCTTACATTGGGAATGGTTTTACCTGGTTCCGTTGCTTCGGTTTGCACATCTGCAAACACCAAGCGATGGTCAGAACTGGGGAAAGGAAAAGTACCTACCAAGGGAAACGTTGAATCAGTATTTAGAGGCCAAAATACTCCTGAGTTGGCAATTTTCAGGTCAGCGGAAGGTAGCACATAGTCAGTCCGTAGGTTTCCGGGAGTATTATCAGCAAAGTCTGCGGTGTCAAAGCTAGGATTACCCTTTTGGCTAGCGTTTGCACCACCCTGCAAATCTGCTTGTTGGCGCGCACCCAGACTGGTAGGGATGACATTAGTATTGATATTGGGATTTTGCAAGAGTTGGCGAATAGCGTTGTCAAAACTATCACCATCCAAAGGATCTGCATTTTGGTCGCCGACAATCACAAAGCTTGATCCAGCATCAATACCGCCTATTTTACCCTCGTCATCATAAATGTAATTAGCATTACCAGGGGTTATGTAGTCTGCCCAAAAGCGGATCTCGTCGTGGTTACGCTTACCGTTGCGGTCTTCCGCACCATCAAAGGTTGGGGGTGTGGGGTGGCTGGCGAGGATGTGAATTGTCTCGCCGTTTACCTGGATGGGTACATCCCAGTGACTTTTAGAAGAAAGGCGTAGAACTGCCAATTCCTCCTCAGAATACCAATCATTTGGCTGTGGTGTTGTCGGCTCGTCGGGAAGCAAAGCATTGGGCATATCCTTCCAAAGGAAGTTTTGGAAGGTGCGGATGTTGGCAGTGTCGATGGGATATTTAGACAGCAGCAATATCCCGTATTGACCAGGGAAATTCCCAAATCCGAAAGCATCATCGCCGTATCCGGCTGCACCTGGGGTTGTAACTACTGTACCGTCGTTGTTTAAGTCAAAACCAGAGGCAATACCCGTATTGGAAGGAGCGATGTAAAAGTAAGGGTAGTCAACGGGAGTTGAACCATTCTGGCTGACGGCTAGGTAATTTTGCCGGAATAGTTGAACTGCCTGCGGCGAAGAGTCAAACTCGTTAATTAGCAACACATCCGGGTTATAACGCTGGATGATTTCTGCAACTGCCTTTGCTTGAGCATTGTCAGGAGTAGACAAATCACTGACTAACTGACCTTCAGCGTTCCGATTCAGGGAAGCATTGAACTGAGAAAAGCGAATTGTATTAGTAGTTACCATGTTTAATTGTGAGATAGATTCTAGATATTGGGAATGGGGAGTGGGGAGTGGGCGTTTCTGCGTTATATCAAGTCCGGTCGAATACTTATTATTAGGGCTAACGCGGGGACGCAGAGTTTTTTTTGATAAACAATTTAGATGGACACGAGCAGATTCAAACGATCGCTCTCAAGTTTCCCAAGGAGCGTAGTGTTGGTAATCGTAATATTTTGGGAAGTTTTGAAAGAGATAAAAGCAATATCGCCTTGTGTCAAAGCCATTAACAACGTCTCCTTCAATTTATTTTGTATTGTTTGAAAATCGCCTGAAAAGCTGATGTTCAGTAATAATTTGCAAACATAATCAAGTCACATTGACAATCGTAATATCACTATCAAAAAAACTATTTTTTAGTCAACAAAGCTACGGTTTTTATTAGTATTAATCCATATTCAGCAACCTCAAGTTATCTCAGCAACGTTAAGAAACTGCTAGCAAAAGGTTAAAAGAAGAAATATTTGGTATTGAGTTGCCTTCAGAATATACAGCTGGATTTAGATCCCCGACTTCTCGAAGAAGTCCGGGGGGCAGGAATTTTACGCCCATAAAAAAAGGCGGACAAGATGCCCGCCACACAATAAGTAGTTGGATATTTTTTATTTGAAAGTCATTTTGTATTAAAAGCCACTCTTGCTTACCGGAACTTACCAGGGCTTAGACGAACACTGTTAGGTTGAGACTGACGACGAATTGCTACTCCACTCCGCAAATTGTTTCCAGTACCGCCATCTTGACGATCGAGGAAAGGTTTCAGATTAATCCCACTTTTAGATGAACTAACCCGATTATTGCCACTACCTAGAAGTGTGCGTCCTAAATTATATAATTCGTTGCCTCCACTACTGCGATCGCCATAAGTGTTAACGGCTATAGTTTGTTGTCCGCTGTCAGCAGTAGTCAAGTTCTGAAAAATGCTATTGCGGATAACAACAGGATCTTTTCCAGGGGGGACTGTCAGCACAATTCTACAGGTTGGATTAGCATCAGTTGTGACGCAGACAGTATTTTCGTTATTTTCTACGGATGTCTGAAGTTCTTGTAAACCATCCGGGCGATAAAGTTCCAAGCGACTAGCAATTGCTGTACAACGTCTTTGTGCGTCCCAACCACCACCTAAAGCCGCAGGCGCTGCCCAAGCAAAGAATTGTCCTGGTTGACTTTGTGGCTGATACATGACAGTGTACTGTCCATTATAAGTTTGACAGGTAAACCGAGTTGTACCATCAGCTGAGGGTGAAGGTGGTACACCTGTCGATGTGTCTATTGGGACTGGTGCTGATGTGCCGTCTGATGGTACTGTTGGTACTACTACACCATCGCCAGTAGAATCATATTGCGCCATTGCTGCCGAATTGCCCAGACACAAAGATAAGCCAAGACTGCCCAAAGATATCAACCGCAGCATTTGTGATGACATAAATCATCCTCCAGGAGAAATTAAGTAGGGAATTGATAGTTTAAATGACGAATAATTCTGGCTTTTGATTCAGCAAAAACTTATTTTTTTTCTCTCGTGCTTTTTTCTCTGCGAGTAGCTTTTTCACCCGTGCTTGAATTTCTGTATGACGCTCCACTCTTTGTAGATGTAACGGTTGTAGCACTTATTTGCTTAAACTGAATCACTCAAATACTTAAAATTTTATTTGTATATGCTAAGGCAAATTATTTGGATCAATACCTTGAGATTGTAAATAGGCAATTAGCCGTTCTTTTTGCTGACGTTCCTGTTCAATTTGTTCCACTGCCCAAAGTAACAAATTACCTCCCTCATCCCACCAGCGCAACCAATAAGCAGTTCTGGCTTCTTTTGTTCCTTGCCAAGTTCCTAAAAATAAACCCATTGAATCAATCCAATGGCGACCATTTTCATCAGGTTGCTTTAACTCATAGCGCCTGTTTTCGAGTTGGTAAAATTCCAACAAACCGCCATTTGGGTCAAAAATTACATAAATTGGGACTTGAAGAATCTGCTCGTAAAAAAACCATTTTCCTGGTGGATAGGTTCGTTTAAAAGAGTATTCTCCACTCTCAGCGTCAGAGAGAAATTCCATCACAATTGCTGGAATATCTCCATCTAAATTGGGTGTATAGCTTTTGCGTTCTCCTAAAACCTGATTTACTGATGGCACATAAACCCAGTCGGGTGCTTTAGCAACAAATTGTCCGTTTACCGTCGCACAAAGTCCAAAATTTGAGGCTATCAACATCTGCGGTTGGATGAAACCACTTATCTCAAGGCTTTCGCGCAAAGCACCAGCCAATAGTGGCTGACCTGTATTTTCCACTGGTTCATCCTCTAGGTGAAAATCTGCGGGCAATGCTTCCCAAGATATTACCAGTTCTGTTGAAGATTTAGCTTCACCGAGTTGGGTTGTCATAAACACCCCCTTTTATTGATTTGTCTTTATTTTATGGCTGACCAGTGGTTTGTTGCTGACGGGGCGACAAAAAAGCTAAGATGCAGATAAAATCGCATTGATTCTCAACCAACAACAGTCTTACCAGTCGCCATCGGAATCGATTGCGGTTCCATCCTCCAATACAAGACCTTTGACGCGAGTACCAGTCCAGTCAACATTACTCACATACTTGGCACCACTCATATTGGTGTTACCCAGTTGAGTTTGGGTAATAGAAGCGGATTGCAAATTAGCACCACTCATACTTTCGACTTGGCTAGCTCCAAATCAAGAGGGATCGAATCCTATAGCCGATTTGCTCTTTCTGCCTCCTTCAATTTTTGGGATTTCCTAAATATTTAACCCAACTACCATTAAGTCAGGCGGATGTTCAACATTAAATTGGTAATATATCTCTCGTCGCTCTTGGGCTGGAAGAGTTAACAGCCATTCTAAAATCCCCATTTCACCAAGTTGAATTTGTGGATTGCTGCGACTGAGACGTACTTTAATTTGCTCGTTGCGGCTAACTGGCAATTGTTCAGTGAGTTTCAGATTTACTTCTTTGTCGAGTAAGTTAGTAATTATCAACCGATAACTATAAGTAATCCGCCGCTGGTTGCTAATTAATTTTTTATCTACCAGACGTTCAACTAAGTCGCGCTCTATTTTTAAACCTTCGTCAATTCCTAAATTCAGTTTGAATTCTTGCCCTGGTGCAATATTCTCTAACCCAGTAGTGCCGACAAAAACGTTGTCGCGGAAAATATTCGCTTTACCTGGTAACAAAGTCGCACCGTTGGGACTATTTTTCACATTTGCTTGTAGATAAGCAAAACTTACCAAGCGCGGCATTGCCACATAATCGAAGCTACAAGGATAATCATCGTTGAAAATCGTAATTTTATGGGGTGCGCCATCGCTGGGAATATTACCACCAGCATTCAGTTTAAAGGTAACTACACTCCCTTCTTTAGATACTTCTGCTGTAACGGTTTCTGCTGCGATTAGACTATCCTCTGCAACTTCATCTTGTTCTTGCCAATCCGCTCTGGCAGCAGAAGCAGGCGGCTCTGGTATGCTAGGCAGCAGTGGTGGCTGGGCGGCAGCTAGTCGAGATCTTCGCATTCTTTGGGGACGTGGCGCATCAATATACCAGGGTTGAAGTTTGGGTGGAAGTGTACCTAATCCCGGTTTAGCGGTAGAAAGGGTGAGATTTGCACCAATCCAATCTTCGCCTGTGCTTTGAGTGATTTCTGCAAGGTAACTTAGATGTACAATATCGCTGGTAGTGCTAAAGCGTAAGTCATAAAGGGGAGTCCAACTAGCGCGATTTACTATGTAGGATACCTCTAATTCAAATTCACCTTCACCCGCTACTTCAACTGCTACAACTAAGCTAAAACTTTCTTTAGGATGGGGTGTTTGGATTATTTGCAATGAGGTGTGCAGTGCTTGCAGTTGTTTATCTAATTCCTGCTGTTGGGTTTTGCACTCTCCAGATGCGATCGCATATTCACTATACTGGCTTCCGAGAAAGTTGAGGAAATCCAATGTTTCGCTGAGGCTGAGATTTTTTCGAGACAAACTCTGTGAAAAGGGTTCTTCTGTTTTTTCACGTAAGCCGGCGATAAAACTAGATTGCAATGCTAAAGCATCCACCTGGGCTTGCAGGTGGCGTTTTTCTACCTCTAATTGCTGAATTTGCCTTGTCAAATGTGCTACTCGTTCCGCTACAGGTTCAGTAGTGTAGATGCGATCGCTACTAACTCCCACCAAGCGCACCCCTACCGTACCTGTACCGCTAACCCGAACAGACTCAGTTTCTAGAGTCATTGGCACTGGGGTAATTACTAATTCCTGTTCAATTCCTGTTAAATCAACTACACCCCGCCGTGTAACCAATGCTCTGTCAGAATACACGGTAACAGCTACAATCTCGCTTTGTACTGTTTTGCGCCAAGACGGTATTTCCGGGTTAACCACTGCCAGTTTTCCCCCATTTTTAATGATTCTGCTGGTTAATTGTCAATGTTTCCCGGTATAACAGTCAACCCCTTTAGCTAATTCGTAATTCGTAATTCGTAATTACGAATTACGAATTATACCATTTATTTATGAAGACGCATAGAAAAAACCCCACCGCGGCACCTACCCGCGAGTTCGGGGAGGTTGGGAGGAGTCAAAATAATGTGCAGCTTCATAGAGAATTGGTATTACCCGTGAATTGGTTCAAGCGTGCTAGAAGCAGTATCAGCATTTTGCTCGACGAAATTCTTCGCCGCACCTAGTAGATACTCATAATAGGCACGAGCGACGATAGACAGCTGCTTGCCAGATGGGTAAACCATGTACCAATATCGCTGAATCGGGAAGTGTTGTACATCTAAAATACTGAACTCTGAAGTGTCTGATAGTAAGGTATGACGAGATAAAACAGAAATACCTAAACCACCTGCGATCGCTTGTTTAATTGCTTCATTACTTCCCAATTCTAGCTTGACTTTTACCGTCACCCCTTCTTCTTCAAATAGCTTTTGGACGGCGCGACGAGTTCCTGAACCTGGTTCCCGCATAATAAAAGGTTGGTTAGACAGGCGTTGTATAGGAATATTTTTTTCTTTGGATAAAGAATGATTAGTCGGTGCAAATACAATCAAAGGATTTTCTAGAAATGGTTCACAAGTCACATCTATATTGTCTGGAATTTGACTCATAATATATAAGTCATCCAGATTCTGACTCATCCGTTCCAAAATTTGTTCGTGATTTGTTACTTGCAGCGAGATATCAATCCCTGGATAAAGTTCGCAAAATGGCCCTAACAAACGTGGGATAAAATATTTTGCTGTTGTAATCACTGCCAAACGTAATTGTCCCTGTTTTAGCCCTTTTAAATCTGCTACCTTCATTTCATACTGGGCTATATTGTGAAAAATCTGCCGACAAGTAGCAAATAATTCTCGTCCTGCCTCCGTCAGATACAATCGCTTCCCCACTTGCTCAAATAATGGCAAACCTACCGATTTTGTTAGTTGCTTGATCTGCATAGAAACGGTAGGTTGGGTGAGAAACAATTCCTCAGCAGCACGAGTAAAGCTACTATGCCGTGCCGCCGCCTCGAACACCTTTAACTGGTGCAGCGTCGCTTGGTTCAAGGGTGATTCTCCTATAGATAGCGATTAATAGATATAAAACTAGTATTGCTGAACACTGACAAATGATATAGTGATGCTCACAGAAAGTTACGAGTTTTATCATAGATAAAACTCTACCGTTTAGATTAAAATAAAGGTATTTTATTTATGGATTGAAAAAGCTATTATTCAGAATAGCTAAAGCGTAAGATGCCTTCCATCTAAACGATGAATGCTGAATGATGATTTTTCAAAATTCATCTATCATCATTCATCATTCCATAATTCTTCTTGAACTTTTGTAGGTAGTTTGGTTAAGTCTGGTAATCTTAGTACCTCGAGTTCCGCAACTTGTTCTTTAATATTCACTGGCAAGTTTAACGGTTCGCGTTCTTCTATCCAGCAGCTTGCTAGTGGCAAGGTTAACTCCATTTCGTCCAGCGGTCGGGGAATTACCATCACTGCATTCAATTCCCCAATGCGTTCTGCTTCAAACATTCCCGCTTCCACTGCTACCGCCACATTTGCTACGGAACCACGAATAATTGCTGTACACAAACCCCCACCAATTTTCTCGTATGCTGCTAAATGAACATCAGCAGCTTTGAGCATGGCATCACATGCTCCTACCATCGCGGGAAATCCTCGCGTTTCTACCAAACCAATTGCTTGGTTACTCAGACGGCTGGAATTGCCCTCTTGCATTAATTTAGTGAAACGAGTTGTGATGGGAAGCACTATATCTAGGTTGGGATAGGGTCGGGGAATCACCAAACTAGAAACCAACTGACCAAACTGTTCAGCCGTTTGCACACCTGATTCTACCGCCAGACGCACATCAGCAATTCCACCCCGGATGATCGCAGTACAATGACCGCCACCAATTTTTTCATACCCAACCAGGTGAACTCCCGCTGATTTCAGCATCATATCCGCCGTCCCAACGATCGCCGGAAAGCTGCGGGTAGAAACTAAACCCAAAGCAGTATCCTGAAAGGTTTCTTGACTACTCGCTCCCTGGATGGTGCGAATAGACCGTTGATTAGATGTTTCCATGATGAATTCTCCAAAATACGGAAAAAGCCGACAACTTACAATTAACACTTACTCAGGCTAATCGTCAGAGTTTGGGTCGCTCAAGGATTGTCTATGAGGAAACAATGTAGTCAACAGTCTGCTTATGCTCCCTTGTCCATAAATTTGAGTCCCAAAACCGTTAGGCGATTCTGCGGCGGGCTGACTGGGGTCTAAGTTATGTTCTGTAGACGGTTGGGCGGCTTCCGCCAAAGTGGAGTCAGCATAATTCCTTGGTTCCTCCAGAGGAGGAGGCTGACTTTCTAGAGTCGCGGGAGATTTAAAATAAGAAATCGACTTGTTTTGTTTGAAATCTACAAAAGCCGAAGCTGAGAAATTAGTTGAGGAAATTTCCTTTTCCTTAACTCCACCTGAGCCATTTTCCTCTTCCTTCGGTGGTGTATTTGTAGATGGTTCTAGCTGCTTTGTTTGAGCAATCTGCCGACTGGTGTCTCCTAAAATTGAACCAGGTGGTACTACTTGTCCAGGTTCAACCGAATAGTTAAAAATTGTAGTCGCAGAACCAATACAAGCATTTGCACCAATTTTGCCCTTGCCAATCATCAAAAAACCTGCTCCCAGGTTTGCACCTGCTTCTACCTCTATGGTGCCTTCATGGACTTGGAGAATTGCTCCCATGCCAATACAGACCCCTGGCCCAATGATGATCTTGCTGTTTATAGCCGCTTGGAGGATCACCCCAGGTGCAAGTACCGCGCTTGGATGAATAGTTACCTCACCACTAATGTAAGTATCAAAGTTATTGCTGAGGCGCAGTAGCGGCACAGACATGGAAATTTTAACCTCGGAAGCCGGATGTAGTTCTGAGTGCTGTTAGCTTTCTTCGGGGCGTTTAGCCCGTGCTGAGTGCTAAGTGCGGAGTAATTAGTATGTTTCAAAATCTGAGTTTACAGTTGGTGTGACTGGTGTCTTTAAAGTGTTAACTCAGCACTCAGCACTTTTAACTCAGCACTACTATGGTCGTTGAATAATCGTTTCTAATACGCGACGCTTGGCTTTGGGGTCAACACCAATTAAGCGCACATATTCCCCTTCGTATTCGCCGAGTTGTCTTTCTACGGCTGCGATCGCTTCTCTTTCTGACGATGCTTGAATTTGACCGGTACTAGTCCAGGAACCTGTACGGAATCGCCGCTGATCTACGTGTTCAATGCTAATTTTTGAGCCGCTAGCCAATAATTGCCGGAGTTGGTCTACTACTTCAGAACTCAAGCGGGTACTAGTAGCTGTTGCTGTAGCAGTAGTAGAGGATGCACTGCTAGTAAATGATTTCTGACTGCCAGAGGAGGCTACTTGATCGTTTGGACGTTGGATAATAGTCTCTAATACCCGCCGTTTGGCTTTCGGGTCAATACCAATTAAGCGTACATATTCCCCTTCGTATTCGCCGAGTTGTGCTTCTACGGCTGCGATCGCTTCTCTTTCTGAGGAGGCTTGAATTTGACCGGTACTAGTCCAGGAACCTGTACGGAAGCGGCGCTCATCCACGTGTTCAAGGCTAATTTTAGACCCGCCAGCCAATAAGTGCCGGAGTTGGTCTACTACTTCAGAACTCAAGCGGTTACTGCTAGCTGTTCCCGTAGCAAAGGGTGCTGCACTAGTAGTAAATGATTTGTGACTACCAGAGGAACCTACTTGACCATTTGGACGTTGGATAATGGTCTCTAATACCCGCCGTTTAGCTTTGGTATCAATGCCGATTAAACGCACATACTCGCCTTGATGACTTGCTATACATTCTTCCAAGGCGGAGATGACTTGATTTGTGGAAGTTGCTTCAATTGGCTTGCAACTAGTCCAGGAACCAGTGCGGAAACGACGCTCATCTACGTGTTCCATGCCAATTTTGTAACCACCTGCCAATAGTTGGCGGATTTGCTCTAAAGTTTCGCCACTGACTTTGCCACTGCTAGAACCGTTACCATTACCATTACTGCTGCTGTAGCTGCTGTAACTGCTATTGCCACGACTAGCCGGCGCTTTAAAGCTGGTAGCTGGTTTTACATCATCATCCGGACGTTGGATGATGGTTTCTAGCACGCGCCGTCTACCTTTGTCAATGCCAAACAATCGGACATACTCGCCGCTATGGTTTGTTAAACAGCTTTCTAATGCTGCTATCGCTTCACCGAGCGATCTTGGTTCGATTGGTTGGCAACTAGTCCAAGAACCCGTGCGGAACCGTCTTTGGTCTACATGTTCCGTACCAATTTTATACCCTTGCCCCAATAGATACCGCAACTGATCTATTGTTTCTGCACCCAAGCTATTGCTCGACACTTCACTACTCCTTTCCAACTCTAAAACAGTAATACCATTACCTGTATAAGATTTAGCGTTCTCATCCCGAATGGGTGCTATACATTTGCTATCCGCAGCACAGAGATAACCAGCTCGTAATGCCTGATTAATTCCAACCACATGATGAGCAAATTCCTTATCCTGATCTTGCACATCTGGCAAGCGGTCAGCTTGCTGCTGGCTGGTAATTATCGCTCCCGAAGGTACATACTTACCAGAGGGAATCTCTACATCCTGAATTAAAGCGTGCATCATCACGATGCAACCTGCACCCACCCTGGCATTAAACACCGTAGAGCGAAAGCCAATGAAGGAATTATCACCTACATAAGCTGGCCCGTGAATTAGAGCCATGTGGGTAATGCAAGTGTTTTTACCAATCCATACCGAGTATTTATTTTGGTCATCGCCAATTACTCGACCTTGCTCCAACCCATGAATGACAACACCATCTTGAATATTGGTGTTTTCACCCAGATAAAAAGGTGTGCCTTCATCCGCTCTAATCGTAGTCCCCGGAGCAACGATTACATTTGCACCTATTCGTACATCCCCAATTACATTGGAGAATGAATGTACAAAGGCAGTTTCATGGACTTTGGGTTCAGCTAAATTCCTTGACCACGGGGTTGGGGGTGCCGCCGTGCTGCGGACTGCCATCGCGAGATTCCTCCTGTATTGTCAGTTGTCAATTGTCATTTGTCATTTGTCCTTTGTCATTTGTCGAGAGCTAATGACTAATGACTAATGACCAATGACTAAATGACCAATGACTACCGATATTGATCTTTTTTGCTGTAAATGAGGCGATCTTCAACGTGAATGGTATCTATGATCGCCACCACTACTGCATCTAATGGACGTTGTTCATTTCCAAGCACTTGACGAGCAGCACTGCCACGACTGACAAGTACCCACTCATCTACTCCTGCTCCCACACTATCTGCTGCTACTTCATATTGTGGCAGGATGTTTCCGTCTTCATCCACTAATTGTAACAACAGTAGTTTTACACCTCTAAGACTTGGATCTTTTTGGGTGCTAACTACTGTGCCGCGAACTTTGGCAACTTGCATTACAAATTACGGTCTTCTACCAAAAGGACGAATTGCATTCACATTTTCCCGGAACTGCTCCACATCTTCGGTATAACGAATTGGAAGGACGTATTCCAAGTTTTCGTGAGGACGAGCAATGATATGAGTAGACAGCACTTGCCCGCCATTGACTCGCTTTACAGATTCAACTCCTGCGGCCACAGAAGCTTGCACTTCCGAAACGTCACCCCGGACAATTACTGTCACCCGACCACTACCGATTTTTTCATAACCTACTAAAGTGACGCGGGCAGCTTTCACCATCGCATCAGCGGCTTCCACCACTGCTGGAAAGCCTAGCGTTTCAACCATTCCCACTGCAATTGACATTAGTTTTAATCCCTATTTCAAAGTTTTTTAGCCTTGGACAAAAGTGATGCTCAATCAGATAAAGAGCGTTAATTACTTTGTTTAAACAGCTTTTAAGTACGGAATTGTTCCACCGCTTCTGTGTAACGTATTGGCAAGACGTATTCCAGGTTTTCGTGAGGACGAGCAATGATGTGAGTGGATAACACTTCACCACCAAAGACTCTTTTCGCCGCTTCAACTCCAGCTGCTACGGAAGCTTGCACTTCCGATACATCTCCCCTAACTATCACGGTGACGCGAGCGCTACCAATTTTTTCATACCCTACTAAGGTGACACGGGCGGCTTTCACCATCGCATCAGCAGCTTCCACCACTGCTGGAAAGCCCTTCGTTTCAATCATTCCAACTGCAATTGGCATCGCAGAACTCCTACAAAATTAATGCAATCTGTACTGTCGTTTGAATTTTTCGACGGGGAGAGCCTGATCTTATAGCTAAGAAAACACTTCCAAATTAAGCATAGGAAAGCTTGGCGTTCCTGGCAATATAAATTACTATAATAGTTTATGATAAGAAAGTTTTAAAAAACTTAACATAAATTTATATAGGCTTCTGAGCAATTAAAGTTTACTGATTCCTTGAGCAGGCACTTATGCTTTATAATTTCTTTATCACATTTACAAAACGACATTCATAACCAAGGCTAATCCTATCTGACGAGGGATAAGCAGCGGCTGTATGTTTTGCTGTATCTATCTTTCCTCAAATATTCCTAAGTGTACAAGGACTAGGTGAAACATATATAATTTTTTCAAATATATCGTATAAATTACTCTGGTCAAAGTAGAAATACAAATGTAAAAAGGTCGGTGATGTTAAGGCAAGTAAATGCTTTTGCTTATGTAAAGTTATATTTTACTTATAATTAATAGGGTAACTTTAAGTAAAAGTACTTCTGGAAGTTTAGTTAAAATAATAGTAAAAAAACATCGATATTTTGATAAATTAATTTTATTAAATAAAAATTGGTTTGGATTTTTTTAAAATCAAGGCTGAGTCATCAAGGGAAATTTAAATGGATCAATTTCTATTTTCAACATGTTGGTTTGTGCCTTTGTATAGCTTATTGGGCGCAATTTTGGCCTTGCCGTGGGGAATAGGAATAATTCAGCGAACAGGGCCAAGACCTGCGGCATACTTGAACTTGTTGACGACCGTTTTAGCTTTCATCCATAGCCTGTTTGTATTTAAAAATATCTGGGATAGAGAACCAGAAAACTTACTAATCAATTGGTTCAAAGCAGCAGATTTAGACTTATCTTTTTCCTTGGAACTATCGCCAGTCAGCATTGGGGCAACAGTTTTAATTACAGGGTTAAGCTTACTGGCACAAGTTTACGCTCTGGGTTACATGGAAAAAGACTGGTCGTTAGCGCGCTTTTTTGCGCTGCTGGGATTTTTTGAAGCAGCGCTGAGTGGTCTAGCAATCAGTGATTCTTTGTTTCTCAGCTATGCCCTTTTGGAAGTCTTGACGCTTTCGACTTACTTACTGGTGGGGTTCTGGTATGCTCAACCACTAGTAGTAACGGCGGCGCGGGATGCGTTTTGGACTAAACGGGTAGGAGACTTGTTGCTGCTGATGGCTGTAGTGACACTTTCCACCTTAGCTGGAAGTTTGAACTTTTCGGATTTATATGAGTGGGCGCAAACAGCTAATTTAAGTCCAATGACATCGACGCTGCTAGGATTGGCACTAATTGCTGGGCCTGCTGGTAAATGTGCCCAATTTCCACTACACCTGTGGTTAGATGAGGCAATGGAAGGACCCAACCCCGCCTCGGTAATGCGGAACTCGCTGGTAGTAGCTGGTGGTGCTTATTTACTGTATAGATTTCAACCATTGTTAGCCCTATCACCAGTTGCCTTGAATGCCTTGGTAGTCATGGGTACAGTGACGGCGATTGGGGCGACATTAGTCTCCATAGCTCAAATTGACATTAAGCGATCGCTATCTCATTCCACCAGTGCATATATGGGCTTAGTGTTTTTGGCAGTGGGGTTGCAGCAAGGGGGTGTAGCCTTGATGTTGCTGTTAGCTCATGCGATCGCCAAAGCATTATTATTTATGAGTTCAGGTTCAGTCATCTTGACTACCCAAAGCCAGGACTTAACAGAAATGGGCGGTTTGTGGTCACGAATGCCAGCCACCACCACGGCCTTTATAGTCGGTTCAGCCGGGATGGTAACACTGCTACCACTAGGAAGTTTCTGGGCAATGTTAGCATGGGCTGACGGTTTCGTGAATATTAGCCCTTGGGTAATTGGGGTTTTAATATTAGTCAATGGTTTGACAGCATTGAATTTGACGAGAGTATTTAGATTAGTCTTCTGGGGGAAACCGCAACAAAAGACCCGTCGCACCCCAGAAGTTGGTTGGCAGATGGCCTTGCCAATGGTGTTTCTGACAGTGCTGACTCTGCTTCTACCTCTGATGCTACAGCAATGGTACTTACTACCAGATTGGGAAAGTATTAATTGGTATGTGGTGTTAGCCTTGTTTGGTTCTACCGTAGTGGGGGTAGGTGTAGGGTGTACAGTTTATCTGCACAAAGCTTGGTCCAGATCCAGAATCTTGGCATGGAGATTTCTGCAAGACCTGTTAGGTTATGATTTTTATATTGACCGAGTTTATTTTGTAACCGTGGTAAGTGTAGTAGGACTGCTATCTAAAATTTCTGCTTGGAGCGATCGCTACTTAGTTGACGGTTTAGTAAACTTGGTTGGGTTTGCAACCATTCTCGGCGGACAAACTTTAAAATACAGCATTTCTGGGCAATCTCAGGGCTATATGTTGACCATCCTAGCAGTTGTCAGCGTCCTGGGTTTTTTCATGAGTTGGTCATTGGGTTTACTAGATAAATTGCCTTTTTAAACGAGTTAAGAGTAGAGACGCGATTAACCCTTGTCTGTACAGGAGTTATTATTTCTCCCCTGCTTCCCCTGCTTCCCCTGCTCCCCTTACCTAAAGTCTATGCTTAGTGTTTTAATTCTAGTGCCGTTAATCGGCGCAGCTTTAATTGGTTTCTCCCCCTCTGGTATCAGTGGGAAATTCGCCCGTGTGGTGGCTTTGCTCTTTGCCAGTATTGCTTTCTTGTGGACAATCGTACTAGCGATTCAGTTTCATCCAGGGGAAATTACTCAACAGTTTGCCGAGTCTCTCCCTTGGGTAGATGCTTTAGGCTTGAACTATAACCTTGGCATAGATGGTTTATCTTTGCCGTTGCTGGTTTTAAATGGATTGTTAACTTGTATTGCGATCTACAGCAGCGATGAATCGCTACAGCGCCCTAAATTTTATTACTCTTTGATACTATTATTAAGCGCTGGGGTGACAGGAGCCTTTCTCGCACAGGATTTACTGCTATTTTTCCTGTTTTACGAATTGGAACTGATTCCGCTGTATTTGCTGATAGCTATTTGGGGTGGTGCCAAGCGGGGTTATGCTGCTACCAAATTTCTCATTTATACAGCCGTTTCGGGAATCCTGATTTTAGCAAGTTTCCTCGGCATGGTTTGGCTGAGTGGTTCCTCTAACTTTGCACTAGCAACCTTGAACACGACAACTTTACCTCTAGCAACACAGCTTTTATTGCTAGCAGGAATTTTGGTCGGTTTTGGGATTAAAATTCCCTTGGTTCCCTTCCATACTTGGTTGCCAGATGCTCACGTTGAAGCTTCCACACCGATTTCCGTGCTATTGGCTGGGGTGCTGTTGAAGTTGGGAACTTACGGCTTACTGCGCTTTGGCATGAACTTGTTACCAGAAGCTTGGAATTATCTGGCTCCTTGGTTGGCGACTTGGGCAGTAGTGAGTGTACTGTATGGTTCATCTTGTGCGATCGCCCAAACCGATATGAAAAAAATGGTAGCATACAGCTCCATTGGACACATGGGTTACGTGCTTTTAGCGGCGGCAGCGGCGACACCTTTAAGTGTGTTGGGTGCTGTGATGCAAATGATTAGCCACGGCTTGATTTCGGCAATGCTGTTTTTGCTGGTAGGGGTTGTGTATAAAAAAGCCGGAAGCCGTGATTTAGCAATTATTCAAGGATTGCTGAACCCAGAACGAGGTATGCCAGTAATCGGTAGCTTGATGATTGTCGGAGTCATGGCCAGCGCTGGTATACCGGGAATGCTAGGGTTTATTTCCGAATTCGTAGTTTATCGGGGAAGTTTTCCAGTTTTTCCAGTACAAACCCTGTTATGTATGCTTGGTACAGGTTTAACAGCAGTTTACTTCTTAATTCTTGTCAACCGCGCCTTTTTTGGACGCCTGTCTGCATCAGTTACCAACTTACCGCGTGTGTATTGGAGCGATCGCATCCCAGCTGCAATTTTAGCTGTGTTGATTGTGATTTTCGGCATTCAACCTGGTTGGTTAGTGCGTTGGACTGAACCAACAATTACAGCAATGGTAAATACCCAAAACGTAGTAGTAGTGTCCTTAGATAAAGCAATGGGGACTAGTACCGCAAGGCGGAATTAAAAATTAAAAATGAATACAGCATAAGCGTTTCATAGATTTGAAATGGGTGGTTTACTTCCACCGTGCTGTACTAGGGATTAAGGACAAGGGGACAAGGAGAATAACCATGCCCAATGACAAATGACTAATGACAAATGACTAATGACTAATCCCTAAACTTTTTGGAGAGATGGCAATGGTAACTATTAAAAAAAGAGCTATTCACAATCCTTTAGCTGAGTATATTGAACGTCTACAAAAAGGAGATGCATTACTCCCCGATAGTCCAGAGAATGTGCTGGAAGTTGTTGGTATTCTTAAAAGCTATGGGGTAGTTTTAGATGCTTACTCAAAAAATCTTAACTATATTGCTGAACATCAGTTTTTAGTATTTTTCCCATTTTTTAAATACTTTAATGGAAAGGTTTCTTTTCAGAAATTACTCCGTCACTGGTGGCATGACCGAATTAATTTTGAATATGCTGAATATTGCATGAAAGGCATGATGTGGCACGGTGGTGGCGGACTAGATACGTATTTAGATACAGAAGAATTTCAAGAAAGAGCGCAAGCCGTTATTGCCGCAAAATTTAAAAAGAATCCTTTCATTCTGAGTATCAACCAACTGTTTCCAGATTTCTTAACAGAACAGTTGCGCGTCTCTGCTTACTACACTGGTTTAGGTCAATTCTGGCGAGTCATGGCTGATATGTTCCTCAGTTTATCAGACCGCTATGACCGAGGCGAAATTAAATCGATTCCCCAAGTTGTAGACCACATTAAAGCCGGGTTAGTGGCAAATGCATCAAACCCAATTACCTACGCTGTTAAAATTCGAGGTAAGGTCTATGAAATCATTCCCAAAAGCGTTGGTTTGACCTTCTTAGCAGATACAGCAATACCTTATGTAGAAGCAGTATTTTTCCGAGGAACTCCTTTCCACGGCACAGTTTCATATAATGCCCAAGGATATCAAATTCCCCCAGATCAAACCCGATTTCAATATGGTGCATTGTATGCCGATCCTTTACCCATCGGCGGCGCCGGTATTCCTCCTACCTTGTTGATGCAAGATATGCGTCATTATCTTCCAGAGTATTTGCACGAAATTTATCGTCGCAGTCTTCGGGGTGAAGATGATTTGCGAGTCCAAATTTGCATGAGTTTCCAAAAATCGATGTTTTGCGTGACGACAGCAACGATTTTAGGACTGATGCCTCATCCTTTAGATACTAAAGATCCAAATGAGCAAAAAGATAATCGAGTTTATTTAGAGAAGTGGATGAGTCGGTTACAAACTTCGCGGTTGTTGGATGTGAATAAATGACAGATGATTCCACCATTACTTACGAGGCATTCAAGCAATTCGAGCGCAACAAATTTTCTCTTGTAGCTCAAGAATACGATCGCGCGTTAGCGTTCGCGGAGCGTCTCGTAGAGAAGCTCACCGGAGGTATCGCTGTTGTGACTTCTCAGGTAGATGAAGCCATATTGGATGCCGTCGGAGCTAAGTCTGGTATTCGATTGCTGGATGTAGCTTGCGGAACTGGGTGGGCTTAGTGCCGCAGCACTAAAGCGGCAGGCTATAGTAACAGGATTAGACTTTGCAGAGAATATGGTGGCCATTGCTAGAGAGCGATGTCCTCAAGGGTCATTCCATCATGGGGATGCTGAGAACCTAACTTTCGAGTCGGCCCAGTTTGAGGCGGTGGTTTGTAGCTTGGGTATCCTCCATTTCCCAAACCCAGAAAAAGCGATCGCTGAATCCTTTCGCGTACTAAAACCGGGAGGGTGCTATGCTTTCACCTGCTGGACACCGCCAACGCATAATCCATTTATGGCTCTGATACTGGGTTCGGTGCAGACTTATGGCAGCATGGATGTGGATCTACCTTCTGGGCCACCCCTGTTTCGCTTTGGCGACCCCACTGAATGCAAAATGGTTTTAAGCGCCGAGGGATTCACTCAGGTGTCTGTCACGGAACTGCCCATCAAGTGGACTTTCTCTACACCTGAAGATGTGATGCCAAAGATTGTTGTAAGTTCGGTGCGTCTGGGGTCGATGTTGGCAATGCAAAGCGATGAGCAACGGTGTAATATTGAAAACGCAATTATCCAGGGAGCCTCAAAGTATGTCACAGAAAATGGTGTGGAAATTCCCGCTTCTGTGATGCTGGCTCTAGCTTACAAACCATAAGCTAGAACAACTTTTTTGAAATTGCTTGAATCCAGTGAATTTAGTAATTTTTGAAGTGTTTTTCCATGACAAAATTTATCAGCTTTTGCCCTCTACGCTCTACTTCTTGCTTTTTTATAACAATAAATCCCTGACTCTCAAAAAAAGGTTTAGCTGTAATACTGGCTTCTGTAAATAACTTTTCCACCCCTAAAGAGTTTGCTTTTAATTCAATCTGTTCTAGGATTTTCTTACCAACACCTTTCCTTTGAAAATCTTTATGACAATAGAAACGGTCAATATGACCATTAGCCTCTAATTCTCCAAAACCAATAATTTTGTCTTGTTCTTCTGCTACATAAGTAAACTTACTTCCTAAACTTTTAATCCAAACTTCAATATCCATATTTGCTGGTGCCCAAGCAGCTACTTGTTCTTCTGTATAATCAAGAATATTCACCTCATGAATAGTGTCGTAGAACAATTTCATAATTTCTTTGGTATCAGCTATTTCGTATATTCTTATTTTCATAAAGTAATTAACGATCAATAACTCTAATTAACAATATTATCAGTGTTGATGAGTCTGAGTGTTTCCACAGTGAAGCCCAGTTGGCGGCACTATTTTCGCTTCATCATAATAGACTTCTGGCATGAATCAAAAGCCCTCACCCTAAATCCCTCTCCCAAGCTTGGGAGAGGGACTTTGAAATTCGCTGATGTTCAAGGTAAATTGTTTTAGTACAAAAATACTATTTACTGCTAAAATGCCTTACAAGTCAGCTAGCCTTGCTTGAGGTAGTATGAAAAAAATCCCAGACACGGACAAAAAGCCCATTTTGCGGAAAGTTTCGTTGTTGCAGCCTAAATCTGTAACTACTGCTATAGTGCCACTGCGACCCCAAGAGGAAAAAATCATCAGCGAAGGAGAGCGTTTGATTACACAAGTTGAACGTATCAATCAGATGGCAGGAGAGTTAGAAGCAGCGATATTCGAGTTGAAAGCGATCGCTAACACCCTAAATACTCAAAAAAGTTACCCAGTTCTAAATCAGGAGCCATGCAAAAATATTTGTCAGTATTTTACAGTTAGCGTTCCTTGGGTGAAACAAAAGCCTGACAACTCATTTATTCTGACGACGCGAAAAGTTGATTTATTCCGAGCCGAAAGGGAAGCCACACAGCTAGCACAGCAACTTCGTCAGCAAACCAAAAAAAGATTAGCATCACAGCCACACACAAAAAACAAGAATGGGGCTGAGGCTGACACAAAATGCTTGTTCAAAAAGGTATTAGTCAACAAATCTTAAAATTATCAACATTCAACGGCATCTCACCCTTGAGGTTGTAACAGTTATGCTGATTGAAGTGGCAGAAGGAACTTATTTCTCAAAATTGCTAGAGACTACACTGCCATTATTTCTTTGCAACCATAGTTGGTGACAAAGAAACAAAGCCGCCCTAATATTTGCACTTCCGTAAAACCAGAGTGTAACATCAGGGACAATCAATCAGTGCACAGAAGAGGTAAAAAGAAGGTGTTAAAGACACTTTTAGTGATTGCCATTGGTTTTTTACCGTCCCTGTTTTCCCTGTGGATGATCCGCAAAACCCAGCGCTCGCGCTTGCGGATGAGGCAAGCAGCCATGAATTTTCCAGTGGTACAGGGACGGCAAAACGTCAGGCCTGTGGAAGGCGATCGCTATTATTTAGAAGGGGTGGGTTATTTAATTGGCGATATCAGCTGCAAGTTTAATGCTCGATCTGGCTATATCCGCTGTGCTATCAATCCCGAAGGCCCATGTAACGGTTGCCGTCACTACGAACCTAGAGAATTAACTGGTAATGAAAAAAGCACTTAAGATTCCTTACTCAATACTTAACCCACCTAAAATTACCTGGTTAACACAGACGCTCTGATGCGGATAATTTTCCAGCGACTTCATAGCACTAAAACCAGGGAATGATAAAATCATTACTAATTATAATAATTTGTATTTACAAGCACTTTGAATATTTCTCTTTGCATGGTGAAATAAGAATGATTTAATAGAATTCGTGCAAAAGTGTAAATCTGCATCATTTTGTTTGCAGATTATGAACTTTACTATTAACTCTTGCCGAATATCTCATAACTAGATGATTATTTAACGATGAACAACGCGATTGCTCAGACAACAGCATTATTATCAACTTGTGCTTTGCTACTAACAGGCTGTGGTGGCGGCGGTGGATCTGTAACTGTGACAAATTCTCCAAATACTACTACAACTAACACTACCCAGACAACCACTACATCAAGTGCTATTCCCATCGGTATTGCCTTAGCACAAACCAGCAACGTCGCATTACTTGGTCAAGAGGGATTTGTTGGAGCCAGAATTGCCGAGAAGTATTTCAATAGTAAAGGTGGTATTAATGGTACTCCGATTAAATTGGTAAACCAAGATACTAGCGGTGATGAAGCTGGAGCAATTAACGCTTTTCAAACTTTAATTAATAAAGATAAAGTTGTCGGTATTGTTGGCCCTACTTTGTCACAGCAAGCTTTTAGTGCTGACCCTATCGCCGAACGTGCTAAAGTGCCAGTTATTGGAGCATCAAATACCGCAAAAGGAATTCCAGAAATTGGTGATTATGTAGCTCGTGTATCTGCCCCCGTCTCTATTGTTGCCCCTAATTCGGTGAAAGCTGCACTTAAGCAGAATCCTAACATTAAAAAAGTGGCAGTTTTTTACGCCCAAAATGATGCATTTAACAAATCAGAAACGGAGATTTTTCAACAAACAGTTAAAGATCAAGGGCTAGAATTATTAACAGTTCAAAAGTTTCAAACTACTGATACAGACTTTCAAGCCCAAGCTACCAATGCAATTAACTTAAAACCAGATTTGGTAATTATTTCGGGACTAGCTGCTGATGGTGGTAACTTAGTGCGACAACTGCGAGAACTAGGTTATAAAGGCATAATTATTGGTGGTAATGGTCTAAATACACCAAATGTTTTATCAGTGTGTAAAGCACTTTGCGATGGTGTGCTGATTGCTCAAGCTTACAGTCCTGAATATCCTGGTGAGATTAATAAAATATTTCGCCAAGCCTATATTGAGCAATACAAGAAAGAACCAGCCCAATTCACTGGTCAATCTTTTGCTGCGGTGCAGGTGTATGTTGAAGCTCTTAAAGAGTTGGATAAAAAATCTAAAATCAGCACATTATCTCTTGATAAACTGCGTACAGAATTGAACAAGCAACTACTCGCGGGAAAGTATAATACTCCTTTAGGCGAGATTGCTTTTACACCAGCAGGTGATGTGGTTCAAAAAGAATTTTACGTCGCCCAAATTAAGATGGATAAAGATGGAAACACTGGAAAGTTCGTATTTATAAAATAGTTGCAACATGGATATAACTCTATTTCTGCAACAATTTTTGAACGGATTATCTATAGGTAGTATCTATGCAATTTTTGCATTGGGATACACCTTAGTTTATTCTATTTTGGGCATCATTAATTTAGCTCATGGTGCGATTTTTGCCTTGGGTGCATATTTCACTTATGCACTCATGGGTGAAAACTTTGGATTTAACGGCTTGCTAGCTAATGCAGCTTTGCCGATAAAATTACCATTTGCTATATCCTTGATTTTAGGAAGCACCTTGGCGGGATTGGTCGGGGTAGTGATGGAACGCGTTGCTTTTCAACCTTTGCGCCGTCAAGGATCTGACCCTTTACTAACTGTTGTTTCCAGCTTGGGAGTAGCAGTGGTAATTGTGAACTTAATCCAGTATTTAGTAGGTGCAGAAAGTTACACATATCCCGCAGATACTTACGGAAAATTGCCACCTGCGATTAACTTTGGTAGTCCGGAAAACCCAATTCCGATTCGCACTGTTCAGGTGGTAATTTTTACTGTATCAGTGGTGATTGTGGCAATTCTTACCTATTTTATCAATAGAACTAAATATGGTAAGGCAATGCAGGCGATCGCAGAAGATCCAACTACAGCTAGTTTGTTAGGAATTAATAGCGATCGCTTTATCATCCTAACATTCTTCATCAGCAGTTTTTTAGCAGGATTAGCAGGAACTTTAGTCGCCTCTAGTGTTAGTATTGCTGGGCCATATTTCGGCATTGCTTTTGGTTTGCGGGGTTTAGCAGTAATTGTCTTAGGTGGTTTAGGTAGTATTCCTGGTGCAGTGCTGGGAGGCTTAGTAATTGGATTAGTAGAGGCGTTTGTCCCTGCTGATTATTCTGGATATAAAGACGCAGTAGCCTTTGCAATTTTGTTTATCATGCTATTAGTTAGACCCCAAGGTTTGCTAGGACGGCGGTTTATTCAGAAAGTTTAAAGAGAGGTAGCGCGATGAAAACATACACTAAACAAAAGTTAACTTTTGACCAATTTTTAGAACAGTGTCCAGAGTCAGGTTTATATGAACTTGTAGATGGAGAAATTGTAGAAGTGCGTGCAACCAGAAATCATGATGATGTCGCTAATTTTCTATTGTTTGGTTTCAATCATGAAATTAGGCGACTAAATCTGAATTATGTAGTTAATAACACAGCAGTCTTTAAAACTATAACTGCCAATGGCATAGAGCAAGGGTGCAAGCCTGATGTAAGTGTTATAGATAAAGATAAATGGCGCTCAAATCGTTCTGCTTATACTGCACTTGAAGAACCTATCCAATTAGCTATAGAAGTGACATTAACTAATTGGGAAGATGATTACATTGATAAATTGGATGAATATCAACGTTTAGGTATTACAGAATATTGGATTGTAGATTATTTGGCAATTGGGCTAAGAGAGTATTTGGTAAATCCAAAAGTTCCGGCTGTGTTTGTTTTTCTATTAGATGCTGATGGAAAATACCAATGCACATATTTTAGAGGTTCAGAACGAATTGTGTCACGAACTTTTCCTGAACTGACGCTGACAGCAGAGGAAATCTTAACATCTTAATATTTTAGAAAACCAATAGTCTGATTAAGTTTAATCAAAATGTATTAAAATGAGTGATTTTTTCGCTACTTACGCTTCTTTAATTGTCTCTATGGTATTGGGGGCGCTATTAGGATTATCGCTTTACTTACCGCTAATGACAGGACAATTGTCTTTAGCCAGCCCAGGATTTTATGCTTTAGGTGGATATATTGCAGCAATTTTATCCACAAAAGTTTTAACATCTAGCAGTAGTTTATTTCCAATTCCATTGTTGTTATTGGAGATGTTAATTACTGGTGTAATTTCTGGTTTATTGGGTGTAATAGTCGGGATTCCCGCTTTACGGTTGCGAGGCATTTATTTAGCGATCGCAACTATTGCTTTTGTGGAGGTTCTGCGCGTCATCTCCCTCAATTTAGATATTACAGGTGGTGCTGTCGGAATTTTTGGTATTCCTCAACCTTTCCAAACACAAATTGAATATTTATGGATTGTTCTGCCTTTACTATTAATTAGTATGGTGCTACTTTATCGTTTAGAACGCATTCGCGTCGGAAGGGCTTTTATCGCGATCCGCGAAGATGAATTAGCTGCGGGTGCAATGGGAATTGATCCCACTTATTACAAAGTTTTGGCGTTTACGTTAGGGGCTATGCTTGCAGGGGTTGTAGGTGCAATTAGCGCTCACTTCCTCAATACATGGAATGCTCGTCAAGGTACTTTTGATGCCAGTATTATATATTTAACTTTTGTTTTAATTGGTGGTTCGAGAACTTTTTTAGGCCCGGTAGTTGGAGGTATAGTATTTACAGCCTTACCAGAGATTCTGCGAAGCCTTGCTGATATCGGTGGTTTACCTAATTGGTTAGCACAGTTTTTGCGAGATGGTAGATTAATTATTTTTGGCTTTCTAATAGTAATAGGTACAATCTTTTTCCCCCTAGGGCTAATTACTCTAGATATTTTTCAAAGAAAAAAACGAACCGCCTTCGCGAAGCGTCTCGAAGAGAAGAGTGCAAAGGAATAAGATTTTTAGAGAGTTATTGCCTAAGTTTTATATTCATAATAGTATGCAAAAATGTCACATAGTATTCCAGTAAATAATAACAGTATTGTCTTAGAAGCAAGAGCATTAACTCGCCGCTTTGGTGGTTTAGTGGCGGTAAATAATGTATCTTTTAGTGTAAATCAACATGAGATATTTGGACTGATTGGCCCTAATGGTGCTGGCAAAACAACACTGTTTAATTTGATTACTGCCTTCATTCCACCTTCTAGCGGTCAATTAATTTATCAAGGTGCAGAAGTTTCTCAGCTGCGTCCTCATCAAATTGCGGCTTTAGGTATCGCTCGTACCTTCCAAAATATCCGTTTATTTGGGGAATTATCGGCGTTAGAAAATGTGATAATTGCCCGACATTTACACACTAAAAGTAATATGATTACAGGAGTTTTGGGATTACCACCAGCCCCTAGTGAAGAATTGAAGACTAAGCAAAAAGCTTTAGATTTATTGGATTTAGTGGGATTAAGCGATCGCGCTGACGAAAAAGCCAAAAACTTTGCCTACGGCGATCAGCGTCGCCTAGAAATTGCCCGTGCTTTAGCATTAGAACCGCAAATTTTACTTCTCGATGAACCTGCGGCGGGGATGAACCCCAACGAAAAGCAGCAACTCAGTGCATTTATCCGTAGCCTGCGCAATGACTTCAATTTGACGATCGTCCTTATAGAACACCATGTACCATTGGTTATGGGTTTGTGCGATCGCATTGCTGTATTAGATTTCGGTCAATTGATTGCATTGGGGGAACCATCAGTTGTCAGAAATAATCCGGCTGTAATTGAAGCTTATTTGGGAAATGAATGATATCTGATGAGCTGTCTAAAACTACAAAACCTGTTGCAATTCCTCAATACTATTTGCAGTTACAACGTTCCGTAAAATTGTCTTCAAACGTTCTATATCATTAATTTCCGTAATTTGTCGCATTAACTGTAATCCATTATCACCGAATTTCAACTCTAAATTAATTTCAATACTAGAAAGTATTCCGCGTGCTTCTCCGCGTGCTTCTCCGCGTGCTTCTCCTTCGCGTAAAATTTCCTGATACCAAGGCGACTCATGTAATACAGTCATATCCCACCTCATGATTTCTTGAATTAGGGCACTCTCTAAAACAAACGTAGCAAAAAAAGCTAAGACTGTTTCCAGTTGGTTTAGTTGTTCATCAGCACGGAGAATTTGCAATGCTTCTCTAATAGTAGATTCATTTTCACCACCTTTAAGAATAGGTACAAACGGCAGTAATGATGGTAAAGGTTGTTGAAAAGCAATGTTGACATCGACTTCCCACAAGTTAATCACCCGATAATCTTGTATTGCCCGTAATCCAGCAATATTTGATGTAAAGCTTGTGGGTATTTCGTTGTTGCCAGTTTTAAGAATGTTAATGAGAACGGGGTATGTTGGCAAGTTATATTTTTCTTCCGCAAGTGCAGCGTATGCACGCATCCGACGTGGCATTTTGGATTGATAGCGTAATTGCAACTCGTTGAGAAGCATAAATTCACCGTGTTGGGGACTTGTGACACGGATTAATACATCACTTTCTCGGCTAATCCACTGAAATTCACTGTTGAGAATTTCCCCAGCAACAAGATTAGGAATCTGGGTTACCCATCTTACCCAGTTATCGGGTGCGAGACTGATTAATTTTTTGGTGCTGACATCAGCAGGTTTTGCCATCGAGGTGTAGATGCTCTCAAGAAGTGAGATTCATCGTAGCTTGAAGTGTGCCATTACATCTAAAGAATGTTTATTAAGTAAGCTTTTACCTGCTTTATTTGTCTGCAATGTTAATAACAGCTAGTGATGGGGTTTTGCGATTCTCCTTTGGAGACGCTACGCGATCGCCGTGTTTGTTGGGTGAAAAGTCTGTTTGGCGATGATTAGTTCTGTATTGGGGTAGACGCGACTCATCCAATTCCTCTAATATTCATTTTGAATTTTGAATTCCGCCTTGCGGTACTAAGGTGGATGAGTGGATGGGTGAAGAGGCGATCGCTTGCTTTAATCACACTAGATTCTTCCTACACAATAGGCCATGTCTCTTGACTCGCCAAGTCAGCGTCTACGCAATCAAGCAAAAATTAACAATTGCGTACATGCTCTAAGGTGTAATTGCGGAATTAATACAACTTTAGGTGGATTTGATGATATTGGAACTTAAGGCTATCGAGCAAACCAGAGAGCAACAGCTTGTCTGATTGATTTCCCATTAGGTTCGCTCTCAGAGGCCCAGGCGATAATCCCATCAGGGCGTATCAGTACAGCGCTTAAGCCTAATTGTTCTTTCGCCCGGCCCGAAACATACTTCATTCGGTCGCCGTATTCACTCGCCAAAGTCTCAAGTGAAGCATTCATATCGAAATCAAGCAGTATCCCTTGGCCATCGTGCATGAGATCGCCAATTCTTGCACCGTCTTTGAACTCAAAGTTGGGAACGCTGTGGCCTACTAAAGGGTGGTCGCCACCGAGATTGTAATGTGTGAAAACGCCCCACACCCTTCCTGCAATATAGGTGGCACCATCGCGAGTATTTATAAGGTCGCGGACAATTGCATTCAGCGCGCGGGCATGTGGGACTGGTCTCATGATTGCAACCTGGGCGCGTGACCAATCCAGAACCTGTGCACCAATTGGGTGTCGTTCAGTATGATAACTGTCCAACAAGCCTGACGGCGCAATATTATGGATAGTTGCGGCGAGCTTCCAGCCCAGGTTCATGGCATCGCCCAGTCCAAGGTTAAGCCCTTGACCTCCCAACGGCGAATGAATGTGCGCGGCATCGCCAGCTAAAAGAATCCGTCCGTTGCGGTAGGTTGTGGCCTGCCGTGCTCGGTCAGTCCACGTGGTTACGATATGCAGAGCATTGATAGTAACGTCGGTGTTCGAGATGCGGCGTAGAACCTCCTGCACGTGTTCAAGCGTGATTGGCTTTTCTGCATTATGAAATGCCCCGCCATCAAAATCCTGCATTATTAGGTAACCTGGCTGGGATTGGAAGTACATGCCTGTTGGTGTCACGTTTCGGCCCGGACTGAGCTTCTCCGGGTTGGCGATGTCAACCTGGGCAGAGTAGCCAGTAAATTCTGGCTCCGTACCGGCGAATTCAAAACCGCCTGCCTTGCGAACAACACTACGGCTTCCATCGCAACCCACGAGCCATTTACCCTTGAAAGATTGGTCACTTGACTGAACACTTACTCCGTCCTCAGTTTGATGAAAGTCAGTAATGGCAAGCCCGCACTTGATTTCTACACCCAAGGCTTCTGCACGGCGAGACAGCACTGCTTCAAGCTCCTCCATTTCAGACAACAAATTGGTGTCGGTCGAGCTTGGTAAGCGATACCTCCACTGTGAGGTGTCAATATTGCCGTAATGAAATGGAATGCCGGCGAAGTGCCCTCCCTGACGTTGGTGTTGTGACCCTTGTCCGGCAGTTGAGGTGTCAAAGGGGTTTTTAAGGCGTTTAGGTACCTCAAGTTCTTTTAGCAACCCACGGCGGTAAAGCGCTTCAATAGTAGGCGCCGAGAGTCCCCGTATCCCGAAAGGAAGTTGCTTTAAGGGCGAGTGCGGATTGTCCGCCTTTTCCAGTATTAAGACTGAACATTTGGTCAAGGCAAGTTCACAGGATAGGAAAAGCCCTACCGGGCCAGCCCCGGAAACGATCACATCGTAAACCGATTGCTTTTTGTTGTTATTCATAAGTGTTTCCATTTGTACCACCTATTGGTTGGCAGAGATGACATGTAGTCCGGCTACGGCAACAAGCACATCCGTGTCCATAAAAGTTAGTTCGTATATAATTGTGAGAAATCTAAAGGCGATCGCTGTTTGCTCAAATAGACAAAATACTCACAAACTCGTCTAAAGAATTCACAGCGATCGCACTATCCATTAAGCTTTCTAATTTTTCCACACTCTCGCGCTCAAGCCTTACTTCCACTTCATGAGGAATTTCGCCAAAGCGTTGTTCCAACACCCGGATTAGCTGCCGTCGCGCACCCTGTAGAATACCTCTTTCCTCAATTTCGTGATACCAAGGCGATTCTCGCAATACTGCCATATCCCATTCCATGATTTGTTGCACTAAAGGCGTGTCTAACACAAAGCTAGCAAAAAATGCCAGCAATGATTCTAACTCGTTCAACTGTGCATCTGCTCGTAGCACCTGTAATGCTCGTTGCATAACTGATGCTTCTCCTCCTCCTCGCAGGATTGGTACAAAGGGTAACAACGATGGTAATGGTTGCTGAAATACTATCTCAGCATCAATTTCCCACAAATTAATCACTCGATAATCTTGGATGGCACGTAATCCCAAAAATTCCTGCTCATAACTATTGACAATAGTTAAGGTAGATGGGGGCGGTAAAATGTTAACGAGTACTGGGTAAGTTGGCAGTCGGTAGCGCTCTTGTGCTAGGGCTGCATAGGCTCTCATACGTAGAGGCAGATGTGCCGTGTAATGCAGATGTAACTCGTTAAGTACCAGAAAATCCCCGTGGGTAGTGCTGTATGCCTTCACTAAAACATCTGTTTCCCGGTTAATCCACTGAAACTCAGAACCCAGAATTTCTTTTGCCACGACTTCAGGACGCTGTGTCACCCACTTGACCCATGCATCGGGAGCTAAATTAATTAGTCGCTTGCTACCAATATCTGCTGATTTTACCACAGGACGCTTGATATCTTTTTCAGTAATTAATGGTATACCACAAGGATTGCAGTATTCTGGCGTTGGTTTTTAAGTTAAAGCAATTGCACTGTTTTAGGAAACGTATTATTAATGTATCTTAGGTTTTGAATCAACATTCAACATTTCTGCATGTAAACCGCCCATGAAAGCCGATAGTAAACCAAACTATACAATTTTAGAAGTTCAAGAACTTGATGTTAATTATGGCGGTATCCAAGCTCTCAAAAAGATTAATTTAATTATTCAAAAAGGTGAGGTAGTTACTCTAATTGGTGCTAATGGTGCTGGAAAAACTACTACACTTCGCGCTATATCTAAAATAGTTAATCCTAAGAGTGGTGTAATTATCTATAATGGACATAATATTAACCGCCGCCAAACTCACGAAGTTGTACAACTTGGTATCGCCCATTGTCCAGAAGGACGCAGAGTATTAGCGCGGCAAACAGTATTTGATAATTTACTTTTGGGTGCTTATATTCGCTCTAATCAAGCTGAGGTAAAAGCAGATATTCAGCACCAATTTGAGCTATTTCCGCGTTTGTCACAAAGACGCAATCAACTAGCAGGAACTCTCAGCGGTGGTGAACAACAAATGTTAGCGATCGCTCGGGCTGTAATGAGTAAACCACAACTGTTACTTTTAGACGAGCCTAGCTTGGGTTTAGCACCTGCGATCGTCCGAGAAATCTTCTCAATTATTGAAAATCTCCGGGCTACAGGTGTGACTATTTTGTTAGTTGAACAAAATGCGAATTTAGCACTACAAATTGCCGATCGTGGTTATGTTTTAGAAGCTGGTTCTATTACCTTAACAGGCGCAGCATCAGAATTAATTAGTGATGAGCGAGTTAAAAAAGCTTATTTAGGATGATTAATTAAATGAAAAATTTGGAGGTACAATCACATGGTAAAATCACCAACTAAACCCCTAACTTTAGAAGAGTTTTTAAAACTACCAGAAACAAAGCCTAGCTCAGAATACATTAACGGTCAAATTATTCAAAAGCCAATGCCTCAAGGAAAACATAGTATTCTTCAGGGTGAACTAGTCAGTAATATCAATTCTGTAGCAAAACCTCAAAGAATTGCCCTTGCATTTCCAGAATTGCGGTGTACTTTTGGCGGACGTTCAATTGTGCCAGATGTAGCTGTGTTTGCTTGGGAACGGATTCCCATAGATGAGCGTGGAGATGTAGCTAATGTCTTCAAGACATATCCAGACTGGACGATTGAGATTCTTTCGCCAGATCAAAGCCAGACTAAAGTAACCGGAAATATTCTACATTGTTTAAAACATGGTAGTCGTTTAGGTTGGTTAATTGATCCAGGCGATCGCTCTGTTTTAGTTTATCCCGCAAAGCAGCAACCAGAACTTTTACAAGAATCACAAGAAATATTACCAGTTCCCGATTTAGTCAGCAACTTTCAATTAACTATAGGGCAACTATTTGGATGGTTGAAGTTGTAAGCAATTGTATAGATTAATATCTAGTTTTGGGAATACTAAAGGTAGTATTTTACTAAAGTCAGAACAAGATAATGGATTTCGTGAATTTAATAAAAACGGGTAATAGTTGGAAATTTGCGACTGAAGCCGATTTAGAAGATTTTGTCTGGGCGAATTTAAAGGAACTTTTCGGATTAATTCCGCTAAAGCGACAATATTATGTTAAAGGTCAAATTTGCGATATTTTAGCATTGAATGATAAGAAACAGTTAGTAGTACTGGAATTGAAAAATGGTGAAGACAGATATATTGTTCAGCAACTAACTCGATATTATGAAGCTTTACTTGAGAATAAACCCTTCTAAGAAAAGGTAGACTATGGACAACCTATTAGCTTGATAGCAATTAAGCCTAACTTTCATCGAGATAATTTTACAGATAGAAAGTACAGCCATCTGTCTATTCAATTTCTCTATTTTCAAATCTTGATAGCAAGTCAAAACTTCTATTTAGAACTAAAAGACTTAGATAATGGCAAATTATCAAAAGTAGAAATTCCTTATCAAGAAAGAGGTGTTAATGAAGATATACCTGCTCCTCCTAGAGCAATTATTAACCGACTAGCTAAATGTGACAATTCTAGTGAAAATGAGCGAGATGCTGTACTCAGAATTCGTAAAGCAATTCTTGGCTTTGACAAACGCATCCAAGAAATTGTTAAACCTAATTCTATTGAATATGGTAAAGGAAAAAGTAAGCTCTGTGCTGAGTTTTACTTTGGTAGCACTATTTATGGTTTTCAAGGTAGACCTAACCTATTTCTAAGATTACCTGAACCAGCACCATATTTGAAACAAAATACTCTGAGAATGCATATTTTTCCTGATAAAGATTGGACTACTTTTTATAGAATAATTCACTACCCTAGAGCCTTTATAAGTAATAAAATTAGATCCTCTAACATGTATGAATATCCAGCATTTATAGAAACAATAAAAAGATGTGCAGGGGATGAATTACGAGATGAGCGCTCACGCATCTGTTATGAAAAATATGAAAAACTTATTCTGAGTGGAACTAACTCTTTAGAACTTTTAGTTGATATTGCTTTAGAAACTTGGCTAAAAAGGCTTTAAGAAAAGCTACATTGACAGCATTTATAACTTTTCCTAATTATTAGTATTATTAAATATTATTACGATTTTTGTCATATATTAATATTTGTAGCCCTCCTTGCAGATATCTATATATTTGTTTAGCGGCGAATTCTATTCACCGGAATAATTAAACCCATGAGTCAAATAGTCTGGATCGCAAGACACGCTAACCGCCTCGACTTCGTAAACCCTGATTGGTTTCTTACCGCCGAACGACGCTACGATCCACCTTTGTCTGATGATGGTATGGTGCAGGCACAACAGTTAGCTAAACGATTGAAACGAGAAAATATTGCCCATATTTTCGCTTCTCCTTTCCTGCGAACCGTACAAACGGCAAACGCAGTTGCAGAAATGCTCAACTTGCCAATTAAACTCGAAACAGGCTTGAGTGAATGGCTAAATCCAGTTTGGATGACGGAAGAACCCGAAAGACTCTCAACTCCAGCATTAGCAGAGTTATTCCCCAGAATTGACAGCAGCTATACCTCGCGCATCGCCGCCAAATATCCTGAAACTCGCGAAAAAGTGCGAGATCGTTCTGGGCAAACTGCTAGATGTTTAGCTACTGAGTTCCTCCCAGAGGATATCCTGCTAGTAGCACATGGTGCATCTGTGTTGGGGGGAGCAATGGGGCTAGTGGGGGAAATTGCCAAAACAGAAGTTAAAGCTTCTTTATGTTCTCTAGTAAAAGTGGTACGCGAAGACCCAGAATGGTTATTAGAACTAACGGGAGATACTTCCCATCTAACCCATATAGAAGAAGTTATTCGATTTGCTTAAACCTCTGATAGAGATTTGCGTTCATGGCTTCTGGTACGTTGGGTATATCCTACAAAAAAAGTAATTAATTCGCGAATAAATTCTATGACTTTATTACTAGCAGGAGACATCGGCGGGACGAAAACTATTCTGCAATTGGTTGAAACATCAGATTCATCAGTTTTACATACTATTTATCAGGAAAGTTACCACAGTGCTGATTTTCCCGATTTAGTACCTATAGTGCAGCAGTTTTTGCTCAAAGCTAATACACCAATACCAGAAAAAGCTTGTTTTGCGATCGCAGGTCCTATTGTCAAAAATACTGCCAAACTAACCAATTTAGTCTGGTTTCTGGATACCGAACGTCTACAAGAAGAATTGGGTATCCCGCACATTTCTTTGATTAACGACTTTGCCGCCATTGGTTACGGCATTTTAGGTTTACAAAAACAAGACTTGCTGACGTTGCAAGTTGGTAAATCTCAACCCGAAGCCCCGATTGCAATTATTGGTGCTGGTACTGGTTTAGGCCAAGGATTTTTAATTAGACAAGGAAACGACTATCAAGTTTTTTCTTCAGAAGGAGGACACGCTGACTTTGCTCCTCGGAACGAGATCGAGTTTCAACTGTTGAAATACCTGCTGGGTAAACATGATATCCAGCGCCTTTCTGTGGAACGTGTGGTTTCTGGAATGGGAATTGTGGCAATTTACCAATTTTTGCGCGATCGCAAATTTGCCACTGAATCACCAGATATTGCCCAAATCGTCAGAACTTGGGAACAAGAAGCCGGACAGGAAGAGAAAAGTGTTGATGCTGGTGCTGCTATTGGTACAGCTGCATTGCAAGGTAGCGATCGCCTCTGTGAACAAACTTTGCAATTATTTATAGACGCTTACGGTGCAGAAGCCGGCAATCTCGCCCTGAAACTCCTACCTTACGGTGGCTTATACATCGCTGGTGGAATTGCGCCCAAAATCCTGCCCTTAATCCAAAACAGCAGTTTCTTATTAAATTTCACTCAAAAAGGTAGAATGCGCCGCCTCCTCGAAGAGATCCCCGTGTATATTATCCTTAACTCCCAAGTCGGCCTAATTGGTGCTGCTTTATGTGCTGCTAAGTTATAACAGCTGGCATCATCAGTGAGATCAACATCTCAAAGGGCAAAAAATATGACAGTTAAAAGTCTGTTGCCACTAATAGCCGCCACCATTGTTTGTGGTGGCTCTGTTCTTGTGGAAGCGCGTCAACCAAAACCTCCAAAGGCTGTTATCAAACCAACCGTTTCTCAACCCGCGCAGCCACAATGGAAGCTATACACCGCTCCAGATGGACGCTTTACTATTTTGATGCCGGGAAGCCCCAACAGAAATACCCAATACCAAAAAACCTACATGGGGGAAATTAACTTAGAAATATTTGTTGCTCAACCACCAAAACAGCAAGTAGCATACATAGTTGCTTACAATGATTTTCCTTATAGTTACGGTGAAATGGCTGATCCTCAAGCTGTACTTAATAATGCACGGGATATGGCTTTAAAAACTACGAAAAGCAATTTAATTAGTCAACGAAACATTCGTAGTTCCAATAATCATCCCGGCAAAGAAATTGAGTACATCAATTCTGGAGGGAAAATTACTAAAAGTAGAATGTATGTTGCCGAAGGAAGACTATATCAAGTAATGGCAATAACTACAAAAAAACACCAGAAGATATTAGCTAAAACCATCACTGGGTATTTAAATTCCTTCCATGTGGTTTTGAAAAAATGAAATAACTATAGCGGTTCCCATTTAGATGCGGTACAAGATTACTATCGCGGGGTGTAGGGGCACGGCAGTGCCGTGCCCCGTACCTCACACAAACGAGAAGCGCTATAAAACCTCTACTAGATTAGCCTTGCAATCAATTGCAGGGCTAATAAGTAGTTAGGCGAAATGGCAGATAGTGTATAATCGGTTACGGGTTATGCAATGCACTGCAAATCGAATAAACAATTTCGGATTGTCGCTAACAAGATTTTTCCATTGACTCCTAACCCCTAAATTCTGCTGTATTTTATTTAATCTTTAAGTTTTTTAGCTTATATCATACAACTTATACGCTACTCAACCGCTTACTCAAACATGATTTCTAACACCAGGATGTCATCCTAACAATAATTGCCAAATTAAATAAAACCAAATGAAATAAATGGCTGATACTGTTGATACTGCTGTTACCGCTGGTTCTTTTAGCACCCTAGTTGATGCAATCAAAGCTGCCAATCTGATAGACACTCTCAAAGGTGTTGACTCGTTTATCGCCTCTGCATCCACAGATGAAGCTTTTGCCAAGCTTCCACCAGATACTGTAGAAACATTGCTTAACAATATTAATAAGCTCCAGGAAATCCTGACATATCATATAGTTTCCGGCAAGGTGATGCCCATAAAGCCGATTCAAGGTTCAATTTTCAAAATTGACCCTTTCCATAATGTCAAGGTAGATTATGCCCCACAGGCTCAAAACCCGATGCTGCTGATGATAACGGTGTCATCCACATCATTGTTGATTCCTCGGTAAATAAACATATAGATGGCGAATAACATCTGTGGGATAGAAACTATTTATAGTCACTACTTCACTACTGTCTAGATATATTTGAAGTAACTCAACTTTCATTAAATATCACTCCTCTCTCTAACTAAACCTCTCTCCTAAGAGGAGAGAGGTTTTTTATATTTTTAAGGTTGTTTCACTTAGTTCATACTTTAGACGGCGACATCATTTATTTTCAAAGTTGCCTGATCAATAAAAACAACATCAGCTAAATTAATTGAACAATTTATGCTTTGAAAAGGAAACATTGTTTGAATTCATGTCTGATCAACGATTGAAATGTATAAGATGAACGTATAATGATTTGAGTGTTTCACAAAAGTTTAAAAACTTGAGAGTAGACTCAAGGATTTTGTATAACTTTAAGTGAGCAAAATGTTAGTATCACAGAGAAAGCTATAAAATTGCAGATATTTATAAAAGTTAAGGTTCATGATTTGAGGAGCAGGGTTTTTGTCTTATGGTCAAGCGATCGCTCCAAGCATCAGTCACTGGGATTGAAGAGGCTAAAAGAGCATTTACTCGCAAGAGGTGGACACAAGACAATCTAGCAACGGAAGTCAACCTCAAGACTAGACAACCAATTTGGCGGTTTTTCAGTGGCCGTGGGGTTGAACGTCATACCTTTATTGAGATTTGCTTGGTTTTGGAAGTGAATTGGCGGGAGATTGCTACCAATCCTCCGGCAGAATTCTTGGAACGAGAAGAATACACCCAGTCATCTGTGGTGGATATTGACACATTAGTGCAACAAGTGCGATCGCAACGCTTCGACAAAATTCAAGACCAGTGTGGTATTTTGCAGTTATTGGATATCAGCCGTCCCGTTGCGATCAATGACATATATATAGATGTAAATATTTTGGAGAAAATTGCCAGTCAACAGTGGCTAGAAATCACTGAACGGCAAAACTTTGATCGAGAAGAATTTGACCGTTTTGGCTTAGGTGAGATTGACCAGAGACAACTATCTGGTATACAGGCAGTTAAAACATACTCCAAGCTCAGGGTGCTAGGCAAACCAGGAGTAGGTAAAACCACTTTTTTGCAACATCTCGCCATTCAGTGTAACCAAGACACATTTGCGCCGAAGCAGGTGCCAATCTTCATCACACTGAGAAATTTTGCTGAAGAATCTAAAGTCAGCAACGAGTTCAGCTTATTAAAGTACATCCACCAAGAGTTTCTCACATCTGGAATTTCAGATCCCTCAGTCATCGAAACCTTGCTGAATGCAGGCAGAGTGTTACTGTTACTTGATGGCATAGATGAAGTTGTTAACGAACAAAGCAATGCTGTCTTAAGCGAAATTCGCAGATTTTCAGACAAGTATCACAAAAATCAGTTGGTATCGAGCTGTCGAACAGCAGCTCAAAGACTTAGACTCCGAGGTTTTACCGATGTTGAAATTGCCCCATTTACCTCAAAACAAATCCGAGCCTTCGCTCAAAAATGGTTCGTCGCCTTTACCAAGACCAATCAAAAAGATGGTCAGGCGCAGTCCGTTCACTTTATTCAAAAGCTGGACTTACCTGAAAACTGGCAATTTCGCCAACTTGTCGTCACACCCCTATTTCTGCACCTTGCCTGCTGGCTGTTTCACGGTCAAGAAAAATTTCCGACTAAGCGGACTGACTTTTATAAGCAAGGTTTAGACCTTCTGTTGGGCAAATGGGATGAAGCCAGAGGCATAGAACGGGATGACGTTTACCGAGGGTTTTTACTACCACAAAAGCTGAAGTTATTGAGTCAAATTGCAGCAGCAGCATTTGAGCAGGGTCAGTACTTTTTTGAGCAACGCGTCATTGAGCAATACATTGGTGACTATATTCAGAATCTAAGCAACGTGCCAATAGATGCAGAAGAACTGCAAATAGAAAGCGAAGCAGCGCTGAAGTCAATCGAGGCTCAACATGGGCTACTGGCAGAACGGGCGCGGGGAATTTTTTCCTTCTCTTATCTGGCCTTTCAAGAATACTTCACAGCGAGGAAAATCGTTGCTAGCCATAACCTACAGGCATTAGAGCAAGCGCTCGAAGGTCTGGTAAGTCATATCACCGACCCGCACTGGCGCGAAATCTTCTTGTTAACCGCTACCATGCTCCGAAGTGCAGACTCTCTAGTACAGTTGATGAAGCAACAGATTGATGCACTGGTTGCCGAAGACCCTTATTTACAAGAGTTTTTGACGTGGGCTAGCCAAAAATCTCGCACTATTCCCACCCAACCAAAAGATGCAACAGTTCGAGCATTTTACCTTGCCTTGAGTCGGACTCCTCACGTAGCTCCTCACTTTGCCCTAGCCGCCAGCCTCGACCAGGGGATGTTTCTGGATGCGGCATTAGATGACCTGCTGCTGGAGTGTGCAATTGATGGCAGCCAAGACTTCGCCCATATCCACGCCTGTGGAGATTCTCTCTCGAACATTCTGGGCATTGTTGTAGATGTTGGACTCTATAAATCCCTGCAACAACTCTCTGATCAATTTCCCAATTCTCGTCAAAGTCAAGAACGATTTGAGCTATGGTGGCAGACGAACTATTCAGCCTGGGCTGAACAGTTAAAGATCACGGTGATTAATTATCGTGACATTAACCATCAGTGGCAGTTTAGCCTTGAACAACAGCAAGTACTGCAACGCTACTACGATGCCAATCAGTTACTACTCGATTGCCTGTATAGCAATTCGGAAGTAACGCCAGCTATCAGGCAGGAAATTGAAGCCACCTTATTGTTGCCGATAAAAGAACTTGAGGACAGGGAATGGCAATAATGCTGTTACGCATTTAAATTGCACTCTGAATGTAAGCGCATTAGCTTAATTCTTTTGGTTAATTCCTCAAAGAGGTTTGAATTGCAAAAATGATTTTGACTACATTTTGTGTCGAAATTAATCAACTCATTCACAAAATAAAACAATACCAAGTTTACTATGTCAAAAAGCTGGATTTTCGCTATCAAGATTTTTATATGGATGACTACAATCAGGTAGACAAAAACAATTTCCTCTACCACCGCCATCGATACCTGGGTGAATTCACACCCCAGAACCTTGTATTCAATGCTAATCTTCAGGAATTTTCTCAAAGCGTTTGTTACATCTGCGATCTACAGAGTAGAGAAAAACTTTCTTTACAGGAGTGCTACGAGGAGATTGAGTTGCTCTGGCAGCAGTTAGCACAGAGCTATAAGGCACTAGGAATTGAGAAAAATGCAACTGGATGATTGTCTCGTCTCCTTAAGACTACGGATTTCTCAGATCACTTTACACTTCAAGCCCTAATCGCAGGTCTTATTATGAATTTAATCAATGACTTTTGCTTGGCAGTTGGGTTACTCGAAGGTGTAGAAGTACTCGTTGTAGATAACGATCGCGATAGTAGAGATTTGTATGCAATTTTACTCAAAGACCTGGGCGCAAATGTGATTACCGCTGGTTTGGTAAAAGAAGCTTTAGAAATCCTGAGTTGGTTCACGCCCAACGTCATTGTCTGTGAAATTAGGTTTTTAGGTGAAAGTATTTATACATTGCTAAATACATTGAGTGCTATGGAAGCAGACAATGGCAATCATATCCCAATCATTGTGACTTCAACATCTACTACAGGTACTCATGACCAAATTCCAGATGTAGAGTTTGAAGGATATTTACTGAAACCATTCCACCTTGACAAATTTGTTTCTATGATTGTCAATCAAGTACAGGAAAAGGTGGCGGAAAATTTTTGCCACAGACTACTAATTTTACAGTGTAAATAAGTTTAAACAGCTGCGTCGTTTGTCCGCCCTGAAATAAATTTCTAGACTGCATAGCTAAAGTCCACTCAAGTAGACTCAAACTCTTGCTCAGGGTACAACCGTAGGCTAGATCACAGCCTACAATGTAAACACATGGGTTTGAGCGAATGATAAGCAGTACCTACAAAAATTGTAAAGATACTTATTCATCTACCTCAGAACTCCGTTCATCCACCTCAGAACTCCGTTCATCCACTTCAGAACTCCGTTCATCCACCTCAGAACTCCGTTCATCCACCTCAGAACTCCGTTCATCCACTTCAGAACTCCGTTCATCCACTTCAGAACTCCGTTCATCCACTTCAGAACTCCGTTCATCCACTTCAGAACTCCGTTCATCCACTTCAGAACTCCG
>NZ_JBALEF010000028.1:0-9937 GCF_036918245.1 Nostoc sp. | reverse complement strand
TATAACAAATGCGAACGCCGATATAACAAATGCGAACGCCGATATAACAAATGCGAACGCCGATATAACAAATGCGAACGCCGATATAACAAATGCGAACGCCGATATAACAAATGTAGTGCCCGAAGTAGCAAATGCTAGTGCAAAATAAATAAAACCCTTGTAGTATAGTAATTACGAATTATGCACAGCAGCAACTTGGTATAAAGATTGTATCGTTAGTCCATCATTGGGGTATTCGACTACAGCAAAATTACATATTACCTGAAAGCGATCGCCATCGAATGGCAATGCATACACTCAAACGGGCGAATCCATTAATATCGTCGGTTCTACTCCAGAGTTGGGATTGTGGGACATTAGCAAATGTGTTCATCTGCGTACAAGTGGCGATCGCTGTGCCGTCCGCATGATGCTATATAAGATGGAGTACGATGGCCCCACCTTTCCGTTTTATCTAACGCGCACCACCAATATTGCAGATGTTGCGGATGCGATCGAACACGGTTTTGATGATATGTGGAACCCTGCTTTTCTGCATTACAGTCCTGATGCAGGTAGAATTTACCACAGAGTAAGTGGTCGGGTCTATCCTTTGCCCATGAAGTCGAAGAGACAGACGACCCCACGAACGATATGTCTCCCGTCCATGAACGGATGCGCGTTCGTTACACAGCAAGCTCCCAAAGGTTTTGGTACGCACTACTACACTGCGATAAAGTGCTTTTTGTCCGCACAGGAATTAGCGATCGCGGTGGTGTGATAGATTTAGTCAACAAGCTGCAAAAACAATGCCAGGGGAAGCCATTTCATCTCTTGCTTCTTTCTCCCCAAAGCGGTGATGAGTTTTTAGACCTTCCCAATGTGCTGCATTACAATGTCGAGTTTAATCCCGATCGGATGTATGACGATTTGAGACACTGGATGTACTGCACAGAGGTGATGCGAGGAATTCTGGAATCCCTTGGTGTGTCTAGTAAAAATCTCTTTTGGTGTCCACCCAAAATACCGAAGGGGTGATAAACTAGGTAGGGACGATCGCTTTTCGACTACTTAAACCCTTCCATATAATGCAGGTTGGTAGTCTAATATAATGTCCGCTAGATTACTTATTAAACCTGAAGAACCCCACCCCGTCAAAGCTATGCTTTGTCTCCCCTCCCCGCCTGCGGGGAGGGGCTGGGGGTGGGGTGCAATGACTGTGGAAATCATAACTAATTATACGGACATGATATAACGGCTAGCTTCACGGGCGGCAGATAAAATGTAACTCAGCATCAGCGTATATCCACCGTCCGGTGCAAGCGTTTGTTAAGCCAGGCAGCTAAAAACCAAGCAGCGCCTTCTGAACTTCCTCTGTCTTGATATTTTTATAGTCAGATTTGCGTCCCATTGTACTCACATATTTAAGAAAGGGTTTTTTTAGATGAATTTTGGTTCGATATGATTCACTATTGTGCTTCCTGGAAAGCCTGAATCGCTAGTCCCTGCTGATCTGCTGACAAGTAGTTGATAGATGTCAATAAAGCAGTCTCTAGCAAATTCTCTCCATACGTACTTTGATTGACTTCTCCCCATATTGGATTAAAGGTAAACTGCCCCTTGTTGTACGCGTCAAGAAAACGTCGATAGCTGGAAACAGCCCCTTGATAATTACCTGCTTGAATACATGTGCTGCTTATGGAAAGAAAAGCTTTTCCATAGTCTGGAAATTTCTGGACAATTTCTTCATACTGCTTGATCGCTTCTTCAAACCTACCGAGCCTCTTAAGCGTGGCAGCACGATTGTTGTAGTACATTGGATTGGCGTCATCAAGAGTGATAGCTTGATCATAACGAGACAGAGCATTTTCAAACATGCCCATCTTAGCGCTTACATTACCTTCGTTGTAAAAGATTTCGGCTTTAGCTTGATCTGTGTAGCTTTTCATAGTTCACACTCCCTAGCTTGAGATTTGTGTTTAGCTACCAGATAGTATTCCCAAAAATCTTGTACGGCATAACATTCCCAATCACCCCAGATAAACCGTAACACCCAACCACTGCACATTCCTGAATATCTGGATGCGATCGCAATACTTCTTCAATTTCTAAAGCTGAAACTTTATACCCTCCGGTTTTGATGATATCCACATTCATCCGTCCCAGAATTCGGTAGTTGCCATTCTCAACTACGGCGGTATAATGGGAGATTCACGTTTTTTTACCGATTTAGGGTTGATTCAGTCTACTTAATCAAAGTATATATATAAATCTGATTTGATTTGCTCTGCACCTACAGGCTTAAAATCACGATTTTTTTAATAATTCGATAATCGTTTTATTCGTAACTTTATAGATACTACAACCAACGTTGGTTTTTGGCATAGACAATACTGCCAATCACAATTAATGCCATCATACAGATCACCAGAGGATAAGCCCAAGGTTGTTCTAATTCCGGCATGTATTTGAAGTTCATACCATAGAAGCCAGACATAAAAGTGATTGGTAAAAATATGGTTGAGAGGATAGTTAGACGATTAATTCGTTCACCTGTTTTACTAGCAATATTATCACGTTGAATTTCCATTAATTCTGACATCCAGGCTCTTATAGCTTGATATTCTTGCCAGAGTTTATCAACGTGATGAACCAATTCTTGATTGAATAGTTCTTTTACTGGCGGCCCGATCCATTGAAAATCTTCATTATCCATAATAGCCATAAGTAACTTGATGCTTTGAAAATTACGGCGTCCAGAACGAGTAGATTGCCTCATTGTGGCAATTTTTTGGTAAGTTGATTCATCACCAGAATTGTCTAAAACTTCATCTTCTAAATCATCAAGTTTTCTAGAAATATAGGTAAATACAGTTTCGTAATTATTTAAAATATCTTTAAATATGAGATAAAAAAGATAGTCAATTCCCAACTTCTGAATATCTAGAGTTCGCTTTTGGAGATTATTAGCTAAAATACTTAAAATTTTTAGTTCTGTGATTTCAAAAGTTATGATAAAATTATTTCCAACCACAATATTGCCACGTACAACCTCAAACTCATTATTTTTTATTTGAGAACTTAGGATTTCATAGCTGTCAAATAAACAATCTTCTATGTCTTCATCAATTCCTACAGGGGAATGGTTGAAAATCATGTTAACACGAGATGGATTGAGTCCAAAGTGCTTGATAATCCTGGCTGTTCCGGTGCGATCGCGGAAGTGAATACAGCGCAACCAAATATTGTGAGAACTATCAATTCTTTTCAGTACCGTATCGACATCTCTATGGGTGAATATTTCCAGGTTATCTGGATAAAAAGTCAGGAGAATTAGCATATAACAATCCTAATTGAGTCGTGAAAAAACACGGAGACTCATATTGAGCGATAATTTATTTGACTACAACGACATATAAAATGTCAAAGCCTATAATTTATAAAGCTAAGTAGTAAGCTCTTTAGTGCTTACTACCAACTCTCAAAACTAGTTTGATAAAGTACTAGTAGTAAATTTGTAAAATAAAACACATTTAAATAGCACAATCACTCTCTAAGAGTTTTGACCGTTGATAGTCAACACTATATTGAGTGGTAGCTCAATTTTTTTCTATTTTCCCAGATTTCGGGCGAGTAGTTGGCGCTGGCGCTGACTTATTTTGCAGAATTGCAATTTCCCGCCGTGCATCTTGATAACTCTCTTGTTCGCCTTGCTGTTGGAATAGTCTTGCAGCTTTTTTGAAGTCTGCGATCGCACCCAGTTTATTTTTCTGTTTGGTGCGAATCACACCCCGGTTATAATAGGCTAAGGCGTTGTTAGCATTAATTGCGATCGCTTGTGAATAATCCTGATTTGCAGCTTTTTTATTTCCCAGTTCGAGATAAGCGTTACCACGGTTGTTGTAAGCTGCTAAATTATTAGTATCTAGTTTTAGTGCTGCGGTGTAATCTTCAATAGCGCCTTTATAATCTCCAAAAGAAAAGCGGTGAATGCCTCTGTGAATATAAGCTGCAATAAATTTAGGATCGATCTGTAAAATAGTATTGTAATCTTCAGTAGCTTCTACTTTATTTCCCAGATCGCTGTAAATATCACCACGATTCAGATAAGCTTCTATGTATTTGGGATTAATGTTGATTGCATCTGTGTAGTCTTTAATTGCTTCATCTTTTTGTTTATTAAGAGATTGAGTTAAACCTCTTTGATAATAAGCTTTAGCATCACTAGGATTAATCTTAATTACTTTATCAAAATCTTGGATTGCTTCAAGTCTTTGTTTGAGGCGACGGTGGAGAATACCTCGTTGCAAGTAGGCTTCGGTATACTGAGGTTTAAGAGCGATCGCTTTGCTAAAATCTGCAATTGCGCCTTTATTATCCTTCGATTGAGCACGAGCTAATCCTCGTCCATAGTAAGGGTATGCATCTTTGGAATTTAACTTTATTGCTTGGGTATAATCTGCGATCGCTTCTTTGTATTTGCCTAATTCCGAAAAAGCAAATCCTCGGTCAAAATAGGCATTAGCATCTTGAGGATTCAGTAAAATAGCTTGGCTAGAGTCTGCTTGTGCTTGCTCGTAGTCTCCTAATCGATAATAAGCATCACCTCGCCGATTATAAGCTAAAGCGTTTTGCGGCTCTAATTCAATAATGTGATTGAAATCTTCAACTGCTCCTTCATAGTTTCCTAACTCATATTTATTTACTCCCTCTTGGTATAATGTCTGTTGGGCATCACTTACAAGTTTTGGCGATCTCAATTGCCACGCTGCAACACTAAGGGTAATACAGCCAGCTATCCCCGCTAGAACTAGTAATAATTTTTTCTGATGCTGTTTTTGTTGATCGTCATCAACATTTATTAACTTTTTCAGGTCGTCTAAAACTTCGGTTGCATACTGGTAGCGCTTACGATAGTCAAAACGCACCATTTTATTAATAATTTTTGCTAGTTTTCTGTTAACTTTTAGATTTTTATCGCGCCAAAGTATTTCACCTGTCAGCTTATTTTTCTGACTTCGTAAATTAGATATTTCGTTTGCAGGTATACCTTTCAGTGCTGCAATCGCAATTATACCTAAAGCATATATATCACTGTTATATTTGAGGTTGCCGTTAATTTGTTCTATAGGCATATACTCGGAATTTTCAACAGTATTAGTGATGCCTTCATTAAAAGTAGCAAAATTAACCAAAACTAACTTCTTATCTGATTCCCGGCGAATAATATTTGCTGGTTTAAGATCCCGATGAATTACGCCATAGCTATGTACAACGACCAAAGTTTCTAATATCTCTGACAAAAAACTAATTACTTGATCTTCATTGAGAAGTTGTCCCTGAACGATTTCGTCAGTTAAAGGATTACCGGGTATGAATTCTTGAACTAGATAAAATTCTTTATTTTCTTCAAAAGAAGCAATGAGCTTTTGAATTGGCTCGTGTTCCTGTCCTAGTTTTTCTAAAGTTGCTGCCTTACTTGTAAACAAGCGACGTAGAATTGTTAAAGCTTGAGGATTGCTATTAGGAAGAGATAACTGCTTTACTATAAATTCTTTACCATTAAGATTAACATCTTCAACTAGATAGGTTTTCTCTTTTTCCCCATCATTGATAACTTTTAGTATTCGATAATGTCCATCTAGTAAATGACTATTCATCAATATAAATTATAGTCTGATAAATTGTTCGATTATAGCTTATGTGTTATTACTACTAATTTTAAAATATAAATATTTATTTATTAAGCAACTTCAAATGAGATCGATGCGTGGGCTGCTACAGCGTGTATATTGCAAAGTCCCTCTCCCAAGCTTGGGAGAGGGATTTAGGGTGAGGGCTACTTGATGCAGATTTTACGCTGGCACGACAAATTTCTCGCTACCAGCCAGTTGAAAGGCTGCATGAATGGCTTGCAAAGCTTTAACACCTTGCTCTTGCGCCACAACACAACTAATTTTGATTTCTGAAGTGGCAATCATTTGAATATTGATTTGTTGTTGGGCTAAAGCTTCAAACATTTTAGCAGCAACACCTGGTTGTCCTAGCATCCCTGCACCGACAATACTCACCTTAGCGATCGCACTATCTAAAACAACTTCATCCCATCCTAATTCTGCTGCTACTTGGGTGAGCATTTCTCTGGCATTTTCCCCGTCTATCCGCGAGACTGTAAAGGCAATATCTCGTCTGGGAACACCATCAATCACCCGGCAGCGCTGAGATTGGATAATCATATCAACACTGATATTATGCTGCGCTAATAATCCAAACAACTTCGCCGCCATTCCTGGACGATCTGGCAATTGGCGAATAGCAAGACGCGCTTGATTCAAATCGAGAGCAACGCCGCGAACAGGAGGAGATGAAGAAGACAAGGGAGAGTGGGGAGACAAGGGAGAAGTTTTTTCAATGATTCTTCCTTGTCCCCCTTGTCCCCTTGTCCCCTTGTCCCCTACTTTGATCTCAAAGGCGGTACAGAGTGCTATGACGGCGCGATCGCATTGGGCTGCATCGACTACGCAACTTACTTTCACTTCGCTGGTGGAAATCATTTGAATATTCACGCCAGCTTCAGCTAAGGTGGCGAACATCTTTGCAGCAACACCAGGACGGCCAATCATTCCTGCACCTGCGATGCTGACTTTGGCAATGTTATGTTCTACCATTACCTCGGCTTCTTCCAACTTGGGGTTAGATTGACTCCTCAGTGCTGGGGCGATCGCTGTTGCTACTGCTTCTGCGCGTCTTAATACTGGTGTTGTGACAGTAAAGGCAATGTCATTACTGTTACCTTCATGAACTGACTGAATAATTAAATCTACGTCTACTTTTTGCCGAGAAATTTCGCCAAATAACCTGGCTGCAACGCCTGGTTTGTCGGGTACGCGCAACAAAGCGACCTTTGCCTGGTCAGTGTCAAATTCTACAGCATCTACTGGACGGGCAATTTCTAGATTGATTAGCGATCGCCCTTGGGGTTTGGCTGATGTCACCCAAGTACCTGGTTGATCCGTCCAGCTAGACCTAACTACAAGGGGAACACCATAGTTACGGGCAATTTCCACAGCACGGGGATGCAGCACTTTTGCGCCCAAGCTAGCTAATTCCAACATTTCATCGCAGCTGATGGCATCCATCAACTGGGCTTCAGCAACTAAGCGGGGGTCTGTAGTGAGAATCCCTGGAACGTCTGTATAAATTTCGCAAAAATTCGCTTTTAATGCGGCTGCGATCGCCACTGCTGACGTGTCGGAACCACCACGACCCAAAGTCGTAATTTCCATCTCTCCAGCGCTTGATATACCTTGGAAGCCAGCTACTACAACTACTTTACCTGCATTTATGTGGCGAGTTAGGCGAGTAGTTTCAATATGCAAAATCCGAGCGCGGCTGTGTTCAGCTTCAGTAACAATTCCTACCTGAGCGCCAGTCATGGAAATTGCTGGTTGTCCGAGTTCCTGCAAAGCCATACTGAGTAAGGCAATGGTTACTTGTTCGCCAGTAGAAAGCAGCATATCCATTTCCCGGCGATTAGGATTTGGAGAAATTTCAGTAGCTAGTTTGACGAGTCCATCGGTGGTTTTGCCCATTGCCGAAACCACTACGACAATAGAGTTTCCAGCTTTAACAGTTTTATAAACACGCTGTGCAACAGCTTGAATACGTTCGACTGAACCGACAGATGTACCACCGTATTTCTGAACTATGAGCGCCATAACTTTTTTTTAATCAATTGTGCCTGCTTTCATCAACGCTTCCGCCTGGTAAGGAAGCTTTCAAGGCTTATCAGTTATATAGTTTACTAAATATTGCGTCGAATACCCTATAATAATTAATTATTCAAAAACTACATCTTCGTAGAGTGCTGTCATTGTTTCCTCAAAATCCACGCTATTGAGTCGAAATGATTGATGCTCTGATGTGTAAGATTGTAAAACCCACAACCCTTGTTCATTGCGTCGAAAACACTCAACTCGCTGACGTTTTGTATTAATTAAAACATATTCTTGCAGACTTTCCAGTGTTTGATAATCGGCGAATTTGTCGCCCCGGTCAAAGGCTTCGCTAGAATTAGATAAAACTTCGACAATTAAACAGGGAAATCTTTTATAACCTGGCGTTTCTTGATCTCGTCGATCGCAAGTAACCATCACATCCGAATAATAAAAGCGATTCAGAGATTCAATTCTGGCTTTCATGTCAGCGATGTAAACACAACAACCAGAGCTGCGCATATAATTACGGAGGAAAGCGAACAGGTTTCCCGCAATAGTAACGTGTGGATCTAGCGCTCCAGCCATTGCGTAGATGTTGCCGTCTATATATTCATGCTTGATATTGCTCTTTTCCTCTATTTGGAGGTATTCTTCAACGGTGACGTAGTTTTGTTGGGGCGAGGCTATCATGGTTGAAACTTGAAAGTTTGAGTGATACTGATCTAGGGTAGCGTTTACTGTTAGTGCTTCACTACGAACTAACAGAGCAATTAAAAATTAGGTAGTAAACCTGCTTGTTTGCAAATTTCATTAGCAGTAATACGATCAATGGTACGATGTCGTTTTACAGGAATAGTTTTTATATCATTAGTATAAATAGAATGATTTCCTCCTTCCCTTAATAAATAAAAGCCATTTTGTTCTAAGTATTTAATTAGCTCCTTTCGTTTGACTGACACACTCAAACCTCTATAGGAATTTGTTCCAGCAAAAAACCACCTGTGGGAATTTCTTTATTTTGTTGACGATAGGCAAGAATCATTTCTTTTGTTGCGTCTTGCAACATAGCCCTGCATTCTTCTATAGTTTCTCCTTCTGTGATGACTTCTTGCCATTCAATGAGTTGTCCCATATATCCGCTATTAGTTTTTGTATATTTTGCAGTGTATGTAATTACCATTTCTGTTTTTGTGAAGATAATTATATGATTGATCGTAGCTGATTTTTTCTTGTAGGGGCAATTGCTCTCTATCATTCACAACCACATAATAGCGATCGCCTGTAGATTTATACTTCTTTACTAGAGCGATGTCTGCGACGGGCTACGCCTACGCCAGCTTTCGGCTCAATGATATACCAAAATGAATGCGTGAATTACTCAAATTAGAAAGCAAACTGGGGTTTGAGAAAGTAAAAGCTTATTTTGCTTGCCGAAAACACCAAAATGAGAAAGCAAAAGCTGCTTTTGCTTGCGGAAAACACTAAAATGAGAAAGTAAAAGCTGCTTTTGCTTGCAGAAAACACCCAAATGAGAAAGCAAAAGCTGCTTTTGAGTAAGTAAAAGCTGCTTTTGCTTGCGGAAAACACCAAAATGAGAAAGCAAAAGCTGCTTTTGAGTAAGTCAAAGCTTCTTTTGCTTGCGGAAAACACCAAAATGTGAAAGTCAAAGCTGCTTTTGAGTAAGTCAAAGCTCATTTTGAGTAAGTTGAATCGCATTTTTACTTAGTTCAATATGAATTTTAGTCTAGGCGATCGCGCTTTTCAGTTTTATTACGGTATGCTTTGCACAAAACTAGCTTATTCTGGATTTGGGGGGAGGCGATCGCGTAGATATGCTAAACCTTCGCGCACAGTAACGGTATTAGGATGATTTGCCCCTAACTGTCGCTCACAAATGTCTAATGCTTGTACGCACAAGGGTTCGGCTTCGCTGTATCTGCCTTGGGAGTAGTAGAGTAACGCGAGGTCGTTAAGGCTAGCACCGACATTTGGATGTTCTTCACCCAGCAGCTTGCGCCTGAGTGCTAAAGCTTGGATGAAAAGGGGTTCGGCTTCGCTGTATCTGCCTTGGGAGTTGTAGAGTTGAGCTAGGTTGCTGAGGCTTTCGACATTTAGATGTTCTTCATCCAGCAGCTGGCGCGTGAGTGCCAAAGCTTCGATGTAAAGAGGTTCGGCTTCGCTGTATCTGCCTTGGGAGTTGTAGAGATTAGCTAGGTTGTTGAGGCTAGCAGCGACAT
>NZ_JBALEF010000027.1:0-151032 GCF_036918245.1 Nostoc sp. | reverse complement strand
CATTCACAATTGTTGGCAATAAGTTACAAATCAATGCCTCTCCAGACTTTGAAACCAAATCTAGTTACAACATCCGAGTTCAGACAACTGATGCAAGTGGAGTTACTTATAGCAAAGAGTTAACAATTGCAGTTAACAATCTCAACGATCCTGGTGTTAACGATGCGCCCACAGATTTGACAGTAAGTCAGCTAGCTGTTGATGAGAATGTACCTGCGGGAACAGAAATTGGCACATTTACCACCACAGATCCAGATGCAAGCGACACATTCACTTACAGTTTAGTAACCGGGACTGGCGATACCGATAATAGTGCATTCACAATTGTTGGCAATAAGTTACAAATCAATGCCTCTCCAGACTTTGAAACCAAATCTAGTTACAACATCCGAGTTCAGACAACTGATGCAGGTGGAGTTACTTATGAAAAAGCATTGGCGATCGCAGTTAATAATCTGGACGATCCTGGTGTTAACGATATACCAACCCTGATGAAGAATACTAACGATATCTTTACTATCCAAGGTAAAGGTAACAGTGACAAAGCAACACTCTCAGTCAAGCTGACGGGACAGAGTTCTAAGTATATTTATGAATTGGGAGTCTTTGCTGTAGATGATGAACAAGGGAAGATTCAAGGTATTGCCACTAGCGATGCTGGTTACACTGAAGCAGCTTTGAAACGATCCAAGGTGATTCTCTCCTCGCTTACCAATTATCCTGTTGGATTTAATACTAATTTAGCTAGTTTGGAGGAATTTAATTCTGGTCAACAGCTAAGATTTTACTTGGTACGCGATAGCACTACTGATAGTATCTTGGCTGGACAAGCTGCTTTTACAGATGTACTGGTTTCCGATCCGACAAATGTTAAAATCGCAAGCTTGGGTAATAATAGCTTCTCCTTGTCTTGGAAAGCTAGCAACGGTTCTGAATTCCAAGATTTGATGCTAACAATTCAGGCAACAGATGAAGATTTGCCTTTGGGTGCAGCTTTCCAAGGAAAGCAACAAGGAGAACTCCTTGATTTCCGTGGTGTGACACAACAGATAAAAGCTGATTTTGTCGTCAATAGAGAAGCTGCATACGACAATTTTGTCGGTTTCTATCAAGTGGCTGATGAAAATGGTGGTATCGATACCAACGGCGATGGTACAGCAGATATTCTCGTAGGGCAAGCTGGTTATGCTGAAGCTGCTATACGTGGACGTGTTGCAGGCATTGACTTGATGGTGAATAATCAAGGTAGCGCAAGTTACTCCGGGAATCTCGAGCCTGATTCTCTGTTTGCACCCTTTATTATTGTTAATGGTAAACCCGATGCCATTCTCGATGTCGATGCTAATAACAATCCAGCAGTTTACTTCGCATTTTTGGGCGCTAACTCAGACAAGACAGATCACATTCGTCTGTTAGAAAACAACACCTTTGGCTTTGAGGATTTGGCAAAGGGTGGTGACAGAGATTTCAACGATATGATTGTGCATATTAATTTGAATATTGGTTAGCTATTTAATTGTCAACTTAACGTCAAATCGGCGCTTAGAAAGTTAGAAACCGCGTCTATGATTAGTTAAGTCTTTACTTCAAGCGCCCAGACTCAAAGAGTCTGAGCGCTTGAATATTAGGTTGCAGAGAAACTTCTGCTAGATTATTGTAAAGTTATGCGGGCATCATATGCATACTTCTGCAAGACTCTGCACACTTACGGCAAGCGGCAGCACATTCCATCATTTTCGCGTCATCGCTCATCATCTCACACGCCATTGCAGTGCGATCGCACATTTCTGCACAAAGCATACAAGTGCGTTCCATGAACTCAGAACCGCTCATCATCATGTTCATACACATCATGCACATTTCAGAGCAATCACGCATCATGCTCATCATGCTCATCATGTTCTTGTCCATCTGCTGACCACCTTTGCTCATGCAATGAGTCATGGTTTCCATGCACATTTTATGACAGTCCATACAAACATCCATGCAAGTTTGCATTTCTGGAGTCATGGTTTCAGTCATAATCATCATCATCATCGGAAATACCTCCTGATTTTTTGATGCATAAAATAGTGTCCCCGGAAGGACTACTCATCACATTAGTCTTATCCTTTTAAAGAGTCAATGGGGTTTTTAATTCAGAATTTTTAAGCCTACTATCCCGATATAATTACCGGGAATCTGAACTAATTCTACACTAGTTTGGTGTTGTTTTGTTAGGAACTACTATACATTAAGGCTTAAAAACACTCGTTTCGGAGTGGGGTTTCATGTGGCAAGTCAACTTTACTTGGGGATCAAAAGTTAGAGTTAAATTTAACTCGAAAATAATGTTATTGTTTTTAACAAATAAATGCCTAAACCAAGTATTTGTAAACTTATATTAATTTGCGTTTGATTAAATTATATTAACTTGAAGATATATATCCTGAAAAATTCCTAATTCATAATGAAATTTCAACTGCACTTAAAACAAAATTTCCTCAAAAAAAAGTAATTTTCACAACTTACATAAGATATGATGTTGGTTATAGATTTGATTGTAATTTGAGTAAGCGCTCGCTCGCTGCTTGTAATGTCTCAGGTCTTTTGCTAAAGCAAAATCTGATCAATGAATGTCCTTTTTCTGGTTGGCTGAAAAAGCTGGAACCGGGAACGACGGCAACACCAATATTTTTAATTAGATGGTAAGTGAATTCAACATCTGTTTTATAGCCAAATTTTGAAATATCTGCAAGAACGTAATAGGCTCCTTTGGGAACGAAATAGGGAATTCCAACTTGGTCTAGAATTTGTAAAATGCTGTCTCGCTTCTGGTGATAAAGTTTGGCTAGTTCTTCATAATAGGATGGTGGCAGTTGCATAGCAGCAACTCCGGCTCGTTGCAATGGTGCAGGTGCGCCAACAGTGAGAAAATCATGGACTTTGCGAATCGCCCCTGTCAATTCGAGGTTTGCCAGAATGTAGCCGACTCGCCATCCAGTGACGCTATAAGTTTTGGATAAACCATTAATAGTAACGGTACGTTCTTCCATTCCGGGAAGAGTTGCTAGGGCAATATGTTGAGTGCCGTCATAGAGAATATGTTCATAGATTTCGTCTGTGAACGCTAATACATCCCACTTTTGACAAAGTTCAGCAATTAAGGTGAGTTCTTCACGGGTGAAGACTTTACCTGTGGGGTTGTGGGGTGTGTTGATAATAATCGCTTTGGTATTGGCATTGAAAGCTTGACGCAACTGTGCTTCATCAAATGTCCAATGAGGAGGATGCAGTGTCACGTAGCGGGGAATAGCACCAGCTAAAATCGCATCGGGGCCATAGTTTTCGTAATATGGCTCAAATACAATTACTTCGTCACCTGGATTGACTGTCGCCAGCATCACAGCTGCCATTGCTTCTGTGGAACCGCAGGTAACAGTGATTTGGGTTTCGGGGTTGATATCTAAGCCGAGATACCAACGGACTTTGTTAGTGATCGCATGACGAAATGGGCGATCGCCCCAAGTAATGGCATACTGATTAACATCTGCCTCTATGGCCTGATATGCTGCCTGTTTCAACTCCAAGGGACAAGGAAAATCAGGGAACCCCTGCGCCAGATTTACTGCATCGTGTTGCAGTGCTACCCTGGTCATTTCTCGAATCACTGACTCTGTAAACTGTTCTGCCTTGGCTGATATTTTCTGCCGCCCAATCTTACTCACCCCTATACCTCCCTTGATTGTTATTGCCGTTATCCGGGAATTTCTGTAAACCCGACGAAACCCATAATATTGATAGATTTATCGTAGTATACTCAAATTTCAGATCCAGAGGGAATGCAACCTTATAATCTATATACTTAATTATTGAGATTAATAGTCAATTATTGAAGTACTGATCCAGAATCATCATGAAATCTTTGCACCGTCCCGATCTGTATAGCTGGTCTAATTTCAATCCGGCAAGAAATATTGATTTCAATGGGATTGCCTGGATTCGCGCAGATGGCAACATCTTGATTGACCCAGTAGCCCTATCAAACCATGATTGGAATCATCTAAAATCCCTTGGCGGTGTGGTTTGGATTGTGCTGACAAATTCTGAGCATATCAGGGCAAGTAAAGAAATTGCCGATCAAACTTATGCTAAGATTGCAGGTCCCATAGCAGAAAAAGACACTTTTCCTATACCTTGCGATCGCTGGCTATCTGATGGTGAAGAATTTGTGCCAGGAATGGAGGTGATTGAACTCAATGGTTCTAAAACTCCCGGTGAGTTGGCTTTGTTACTAGAGGAGACAACTTTAATTACAGGGGATTTAGTACGGGCACGTAAAGCAGGTAGCTTAACGATTTTACCAGATGACAAGCTGCTGAATCGAGAGGAGGCTATTGCTTCTGTTCGCAGGTTGGCTCAACTGAGTCGGGTAGAAGCAGTGCTGGTGGGAGATGGTTGGCCCGTCTTTCGGGATGGACGCGATCGCTTGCAGGATCTTGTAGCAACGCTGTAAATAATTAGGGTAGCACAGCTAGCTATGCTACCCTACAGGCGATTGTGGTTCAAATAGATCAAAAAGGCTCTCACAAGAAAATCAAACAACACCGTATCATGGTAGTTAGTAGCATTTATGTCTGATACTTTCTTTTTTGCCATAAAAGAATATCAGGTAAGTAATATCCTGATTTCCTGACGGCAGAATGCGAAAGCTTTTACTGATTCACCTAGTTGGAGAACGCTGATGTCGAAGGAAAAAAAAAGTAATAAAGAAGCTAAAAAACCTAAAAAAGATCCCAAAGACAAAAAGGAGAAAAAAGACCCAAGCAAATAGGACGATTTAGGTAAATAGTTCTAGCGAAGACCAAGAGTTGCATTTCCTTAAATTGACAATACTTCGTCCAGTAGCACTGAATAGGAAAAGTTATTGTCAAAAATTTATTCACCCTTGGTCAAGCCTCAAAATCTGATGATTTAGGTTGTGTGTGCGATGTCACGACGGGCTACGCCTACGCAACTTAATCAAGCAGGATCAAACTTCAGCGAAACACCGTTCATGCAGTAGCGCTTACCAGTGGGTGCAGGGCCATCCTCAAAAACATGGCCCAGATGACCACCACAGCGACTACAATGCACTTCAGTTCTGGTCATAAACAACGACTTGTCTACAGTAGTGGCGATCGCACCTTCAATTGGATTAAAGAAGCTAGGCCAGCCAGTACCACTATTAAATTTGGTATCAGATGTAAACAGTGGTAGTTCACAGGCGGCACAATAATAAGTGCCTTGGTCGTATTCCTTATCCAATGAGCTGGTGTAAGGGCGTTCAGTTCCATGTTTACGCAAGACATTAAACTGTTCTGGCGTTAAAATCGTGCGCCATTCTGACTCTGGTTTGGTAACTTCAAATCCACTCTGAGAAGTTGTCATTGCTTGTGACCCCCAATTGATATACCTTGATAACAATGCTGTGCCGACTATGACTGCACTAGCTTGTAAAAAATAGCGTTTGTCCATATATCTATTATTTTCTATTTTCCGGTTCACTGGGCAATCGATTCCAGTACGGAATTCCCTACATGAATGACTATAATCAGCAATGTCTGGCGACAAGCCGCTTCTCTACGAGACGCTACGCGAACGCGTCTACGCTCTGAATTAGCCCTGATAAACTGATTAAAATTTGCTAAGAAACAACAAATTATTTTTCAATAAAATACTAGGCGGCAATCCGAGCGATTTGACTTAATTTTGGAGAATATCTAAGTATAGTTTTCAACTAGAGGATAACGATAGTCAATCATCATCTTCATTAGAGGTGGTTGTGAGATCCTGAGTAGTCCCCTGCTTACCCTGACTCGTCAGAAATACAAATGCGCGATTGAGCCGCTTCACCCCACTTAGGGTAATCAGAGTCAGTAAGCCTCCCAATAATCCCATTTGCCATAGACCACAACCAATTGCAGCCCCCAACCCGGCCGCAGTCCAGACACAGGCGGCTGTAGTTAAACCCTTTACTTTTGGCGTTGCAGATTTCCTTGGAGACTCTTGTAAAATCAATCCGGCTCCGAGAAATCCAACCCCGGTAGCTACACCTTGAATTGTGCGACTCAGTGCATTGGTAGCAGCATAGGGACTCTCGCCCTCAGCCTGCAAAGGAATCATCACGAATAGTGCTGCCCCCATACTCACGAGCATAAATGTTCTCATCCCTGCTGGTCTACCCCCTTGCTGACGGTTAAATCCAATCAAGCAACCAACTAGGAGCGCCAAAGACAATCTAAACGCTATATGTGGCCAATCGTTGGCAGCAATAAACATCGGCCCCATTGCCTTATTTCTCCTAGAGACAGAACGGAATTTTGCGCCTATTGCCAGTGGACTGGATAGCTACCCACGTTTATAGCTGAAAACTAAGTACATTAAGTCAATCAGCTTGGCTTACATTAAGGTTAATTTAACAGAAGGTTAAAAATAAGTAAACTAATATACACAAAGATGCTATTGCTGTATTCTCCCTAGAGACAGAAAGAAGGGGGCAGGGGAGATGAGGGGACAAGAGGAATAACTCCCAATCCCCATTTTTTTGATTGCTAGCTTATTGAACACTGCCTAATATACATTGGTCTGATAGAGATACCGGAGTTTTCTGAAAAACTTGTTGCTAGGTTAAGTAGAATATGTGATACTCTAAAAACTATAAATAAAGAACGGTATTTCTATCGAATTGCCGTAGTTTAAAAGGACAGGATTCATGCAGCTACTATGGTTCATCCCAACCCACGGCGACGGACGTTACCTTGCAACTGCTACAGGCGGACGCGCAGTAAGCTTTCCTTATCTACGGCAGATTGCCCAAGCGGTGGATGACCTTGGTTATACAGGGGCATTGCTACCCACGGGACGTTCTTGCGAAGATGCTTGGATTGTAGCTTCAACGTTGGTATCACTGACGCGACAAATGCGTTTTTTGGTAGCGATTCGTCCCGGCTTGGTATCACCTGGAGTTGCAGCGCGGATGGCGGCGACTTTTGATCGCCTCTCTGGGGGACGCTTGCTGATTAATGTCGTGACAGGTGGCGATCCCGTAGAATTGGCGGGAGATGGCTTGCATTTGGATCACGATCAGCGCTATGAATTAACAGATGAATTTTTAACAGTATGGCGAGCGATCGCTAGTGGTGAACAGGCCAATCTCCAAGGAGACTATCTTAATATTCAGGATGGAAAACTGCTGTTTCCACCTGTTCAAAAGCCATATCCACCCTTGTGGTTTGGCGGTTCCTCTCCCATCGCCCAAAAAATTGCTGCCAAGCATGTAGATGTCTATCTGACTTGGGGAGAACCACCGGCGCAAGTAGCCGAGAAGATTGCAGCAGTTCGCAGACTTGCTTTATCAGAAGGCCGAACTTTGCGGTTTGGGATTCGCCTACATGTGATTGTGCGGGAAACCGAGAGTGAAGCTTGGGATGCGGCGAATCAATTGATTAAGTATGTAGATGACGAAGCGATCGCTAAAGCCCAAAAAGCTTATGCCCGGATGGATTCAGTTGGACAACAGCGAATGACTCAATTACACCACGGTAATCGTGAGGCCTTAGAGATTAGCCCGAACCTGTGGGCGGGAGTTGGTTTAGTGCGGGGTGGTGCAGGAACAGCCTTAGTAGGCGATCCCCAAACCGTAGCTGCCAGGATATTAGAATACGCTTCTTTGGGTGTTGAGTCCTTTATCCTCTCTGGCTATCCCCACTTAGAAGAAGCTTATCGAGTTGCGGAACTTCTATTTCCTTATTTGCCCTTAGATAATTTACCCGCAGTGGAGAAGCAACATGTCTTAAGTCCATTTGGCGAGATTGTGGCAAATGAAGATTTCCCTAAGCAAAAGCTTCAAGAAAGAACAACGTCCATATCCTAGTAATTATAAACTAGGAGATTAACAGCCATGCTGCACCAACAAATCGACCAAAAAATCTCAGAAAAAGAAGCGTGGGCATTGCGTCGTCAATTGGGAGTACCTAACAATAAACGCTTGTGGGTGCTAGCTTGCATGGATGAACGTTTACCAGTGGAGAAAGCATTAGGAATTGGTGAAGGAGATGCTCATATTTTCCGTAATGCTGGAGGGTTAGTTACAGATGATGCGATTCGGTCAGCAATGTTAACTACACAGTTTTTTGGCACCAAAGAAATCATCGTCATTAATCATACTGAATGTGGCATGATGACAGCATCAGGAGACTTTCTCAGTGAGGTATTGCGAAATCAAGGTATTGACGTGGATCAAGTTAGTGTCGATCCTGCTTTGCCAGAATTGAAGCTACCAAAAGGCGTTTTTTCCAAATGGATCAAAACGTTTACCGATGTGGATGAAATCTGCACACAGCAGGTGGAATTATTGCGTAATTCTCCTTTAATTCCCCAAGATGTAGTTATTCATGGCTACATCTGGGAAGTAGAGAGTATGAGTTTACGCCGTCCCTACAAACGTCTGAGTGAGAAGGTCAACACAGCATCAGCGATGAAGACCAAAACTGCAAAACATACTGAACCCGTTTTAGAAATTGGGAGTTTAATTGAATGACAAATATTTTAGCGATCGCAGGTAGTCCAACCCATCCATCTAGAACCTATGGTGTCGTCGAATACACTGCCAAACTTTTACAACAAGAAGGCTTGCATGTAGATATTATTTCAGTTCGGGATTTGCCTGCTGAAGATTTAGTTTTTGGACGATACGACAGCCAAGCTTTAGAACAGCCAAAAGCTTTATTAGCAAAGGCAGATGGTGTGATTATTGCCACCCCAATTTACAAAGCTGCTTACACAGGAGTGCTAAAAACATTTCTAGATTTGCTGCCACAAAAATCATTCACAGGTAAACCCGTCTTACCAATTGCTCTGGGTGGAACGATCGCTCATTTATTGGCAATTGAATATGCCCTGAAACCTGTCTTATCTGAATTAGGAGCACGGCATATCCTAGCTACTATTTATGCGGTAGACAAACAAATTCAACGACAAGCTGATAACAGTGTGCTGTTAGATGAGGAAATTGAGCAAAGACTCAAAGATGTCCTTAAGGAATTTGTTAAAGCTGTAGAATATGATGCCGCAGCGCCTCAAGAATTGGTTCATGCCAATTAAATAATCAAGTTTATACCTCCGTTTGTTTGTAGCAGAGGGGTAATTTCTACCCATCTGCTACTTTTCTCTAAAAGCTAATCATGGCAAAATAAATTTATTCTCATAAATTACACTTTTATAGCGATATTTAAATGAATAGACTACACCTAGACTTCTCTCTAAACCTCTCTAGTCTATTCAAATAACACCACTGTTATTTATGGTTGTTTCCATAAAATATGTTGTAAATATGCCAATTATCTCCTAACTCTACCTGTAGTAGATGAGTAAATTTCACTCATCTACTATTTTTTACCTAAAATTTTAAATTTATAAACAAATTCACAAAATCATAGGTTGGATAAGGCTAATACCTTACCCAACCAAAGTGCGATCGCTCTTAATACAAGAGCATCATAACTTTATTCAGCTTTAACAAAGCTCAACTTTCTTCTACCCGAATAGTCGCTAATTGTTAGCTTTTGATCTTTTACATCATAAGATATTATAAATGAGTAGCGATCGCCTGAAGAACAAACTTTCTTTTATTTGGCGCTGATTACAAGCTGCGTTAGCGCAGCCCATACCTATACATCGCTCCCTATATTAAAGCCACCCGATATTAATGGCAATGCGCTTTTTTGGTCAGGTTAGCCAGTAAATTAGAACTAGGGCGTAAAAAAATAAACTCAATGAAAGCGATGTCTAACGACAAGCCGCAAGGCATCTGCGCTTCTGAACTTGCATCTATCGTCAGTGAAGAAAATGCTATTTGTCTTTGGGAAAATATCGAACTCGGTCAGCAAAAACGTATCCAACAGGCTATAGCTTCTGGAAATTCACCCAGTTGTATTGTCTATCCCCGCAGCCAAGAACAGCTAGCCGCAGTCATTACCACGGCTCACACAAATAACTGGCGCATTCTTCCCTGTGGTAGTGGCAGTAAACTTAGCTGGGGTGGTTTAGTTAAGGGCATTGATGTTGTAGTTAGTACAGAACGCATCAACCAACTGATTGAATACGCCGTTGGCGATTTGACTGTCACTGTAGAAGCGGGGATGAAGTTCTCCGATTTGCAAGCACTTTTGGCAAAATCGCGGCAATTTCTCGCCCTTGACCCCACAGCACCAGAGTCAGCAACCATTGGCGGTATTGTTGCCACAGGTGATACAGGTTCTCTGCGGCAACGTTATGGTAGTGTGCGCGACCAGTTACTAGGTATTACCTTTGTCCGTGCTGATGGACAAATCGCCAAAGCTGGGGGAAGAGTAGTTAAAAATGTCGCCGGATATGACTTGATGAAGTTGCTTACGGGGTCTTATGGCACATTAGGCTTTATTAGTCAACTAACTTTTCGCCTGTATCCGCTAGCAGAGGCATCGGGGACGGTGGTACTAACTGGTAAAGCTGAGGCTGTATCTGAAGCGGCTGATATCCTTCGAGGTTCGGCGTTAACACCAGTTCAAGCTGATTTGCTATCAACTAAATTGGTGTCTAGTTTAGGATTGGGTCAAGGACTGGGATTAATTGCCCGCTTTCAAAGTATTAGTGAGAGTGTTAAGGAACAGTCAAACCGAGTTTTGGAAGTTGGGCAAAAGTTGGGCTTAGATGGGGCAATTTTTGCCGATGATGATGAAGCTAATCTATGGCAAAGATTGCAAAAACGAATACATACTAGTGCTACAGAATCAGTAATTACCTGCAAAATAGGAGTGTTACCTACTGCTGCTATGGAGATTTTGACCCAGGTGGAGTTGGGTTTAATTCATATTAGTAGTGGTTTAGGTTTGTTACAATTAGAGAGTAAAAATCAAGTTTTGAAAATCCGCGATGAGCTAGGCTCTACCGGAAGCGATGCCTACGACGGGCTGCGCCTACGCACTCAAGCGAATAAAGGTTTTTTAACAATTCTGTCAGCACCAGTTGCAGTTAAAGAACAAATAGATGTTTGGGGTTATACGGGGAATGCTTTGCCGTTGATGCGCCGTATTAAGGAACAGTTTGATAGTAAGAATATTTTAAGTCCTGGTCGGTTTGTGGGTGGAATTTAAGAAACAAACCGCAGAGACAGAAAGGACGCTGAGATAGAGAGGGGAAAGGGAAAAATATGCAAGTTTCAAAAAATTCTGTTAATAATACGGCTGGTTTAAAAAATTTAAAGGGGTTTGATGTTAATCATCCACCCGATCCGAAATTGATTGATAGTTGTGTACATTGTGGATTTTGTCTCTCGACTTGTCCCAGTTATCGAGTGCTTGGCAAGGAGATGGATTCTCCTAGAGGACGTATCTATTTAATGGATGCAATTAATCAGGGTGAAATTGCTCTCAACACGGCAACAGCAGAACATTTTGATTCTTGTTTAGGGTGTCTTGCTTGTGTGAGTACCTGTCCTTCTGGTGTACAGTATGACAAGTTAATTTCTGCAACTCGTCATCAAGTTGAACGGAATTATCCCCGCAGTTTGCCAGACCAATTTTTTCGTCAATTGATATTTTCTCTGTTTCCCTATCCCAATCTTTTACGGATTTTATTAGTTCCGTTATTGGTTTATCAAAAATTGGGGTTGGCTAAATTCTTTCGGGCTACAGGTTTACTGAATAAAATATCGCCCCGTTTGGCAGCAATGGAATCAATTCTGCCAGAAATTACTCTCAAATCTTTTCAAGATAATTTGCCTACTGTGATTCCTGCTAAAGGTGAAAAGCGGTATCGCGTTGGGGTGATTTTGGGTTGCGTCCAACGGCTGTTTTTCTCACCCGTGAATGAAGCGACAGTGCGAGTTTTAACGGCGAATGGTTGTGAAGTTGTGATTCCCAAATCTCAAGGTTGTTGTGCAGCACTTCCCGAACACCAAGGACAAACAGAACAGGCGAAAGCTTTAGCAAGACAAATGATTGATAGTTTTGCCAAGACAGATGTAGATTTCGTAATTATTAATGCTGCTGGTTGCGGTCATACTTTAAAAGAGTACGGTCATATTTTAGAAGATGACCTAGAATATTGGGAAAAGGCAAAGGATTTTGCAGCTAAGGTTAAAGACGCTCAAGAGTTTTTAGCAACTGTTGGGTTAACAACGAAACTTTCACCGCTGACTGATAAACCATTGAATTTAGTTTATCAAGATGCTTGTCATTTATTGCACGGACAAAAGATTAGTGTCCAACCGCGTCAGGTGTTGCGACAAATTCCAGGGGTGAAGTTGAGAGAACCAATAGATGCAGCTTTGTGTTGTGGCAGTGCCGGGGTTTATAATATGCTGCAACCAGAAGTTTCTGAAGAATTGGGTCAGCAAAAAGTGCAGAATTTGTTGAATACTGGTGCTGAGTTAATTGCTTCTGCTAATCCTGGGTGTACTTTGCAAATTACTAAACATTTGCAGTTACAAGGTAAGAAGATTTCAGTTATTCATCCGATGGAGTTGTTAGATTATTCGATTCGCGGTGAAAAGTTGAAATTGTAGACATTTTTTATGGGTTGGACATTTTGTCATTGATTTTAAAGCAAAGAGCCAAAACTACGTTTTTACTCCCCTCCTCCCTTGCCTACAGTGTACGCACAAGTCCCAAAAACTTAGCTTGATAAGATTTTCCTCGTTCCCAGTCTCTGGCTGGGAATGCATTCATTGAGTCTCTGACTCAATGTCTGACTAGAGGCAGCACTCCAGAGGACTAAGTAATGTTTTACTTGGTAGGCATAGAGACTTCCCAAATTCCTTGATTTCCACCATATTCTAGAACATAAATCTTATTGCCAATAATCTCAGCATCAATGGGATTACTAAAACCTGTGACAAGGCGCGTAGCGTTAAGTTTATAGTTAGTATTTTTTACTTTAGTTAACTTTAAATGCAGTAGGTCTTGGCTAGCATCTTTAAAAGGGCCTATTAGTGTTTCGCCAGTGGGGTCGCCTGGTGTCCAACTCAACATAAATCCATCTCTGTTGAATTCTGGACTCATTACTCCTTGTGTATCAAAAACTAATCCTAAAGGAGAACGGTGTGTTGTAAAAGTGCTAAAAGCTTGCCCAAGAACACTGGCATCTTTGATTTTTCCATCTACAGGATCGCGGTAATTATCTGCGTCCGGGCCAAGATTAGGAATTGGTTCAATCAAATTTCCAGTAGGCCGAATAGGAAAGGTTGGATCGTTACGATAGTAGCCCTTTTGGATGGCATTAAATTGAGGGCTTAACAATCGGTCAGTGGCAGGATTGTAATTGGGAAATTGTTGTGGATTGTCTGTCCCACCAATACGCCAGGGAAAGCCATAATTACCACCTAAACGTAGCCAATTTAATTCTTCTGACATATCGCGATCTGGGCCATTTTCTGTGCCAAACAAATCCCCATTGGGCGCAAAAGCCATATCGAAAGTATTGCGTATTCCTTCTGCAAAAATATAGCCAGCTGTCTTTAAAGTTGCTCGATTGTTTGCCAGAAATAGATTGTTGCCATTACTAGGAAGACGGAGTATACAGGCGGTTAATCCGACTTCGCGAGTATTGGGATATAGACCATCAACAGACTGAACCTCACCATGATCGGTACGAGAACCGCTATTCACATAGATAAAGTTACCATCCAAGCTAACAACCACACCGTTGAATTGATGGTCATAAGCTGTTTTGCTTTTGGGATAGTCTGCACTCTTAGCTAAAATAGACCAGATACGTTTTCCTGTACTCGAATTAATTACACCTTTAACAATAATTGCTTTAGTCTGGTTATTCACAACGTCTGCATTGCCAACCAAATAAATTGTGCCGTTAGGGCCAATGGCCATACCTTGAGTTTCACTTAAATTATGATTACTAGAATTGTATGCAAGTGTTTTAGTAGAAGAAGTTAAATCGACTTGATAAATTTCACCATTTCGTTTGAGGTAATAGAGGGTATTGTTTCGTGGATCTTTTACAATCCGAACCGAAGGAGAGACTGATAATGTATTAATAATATTGCGAACCTTAATATCAGGACGCAGGGTTTGTGGTACAATGGTTACTCCAGTAGTGCTATGATTTAATAAAACTATTGTAAATAACAGCGTTATTGTAAATAACAGCGTTTTAGTAGCAAACTTACCGATAAATCTGCCTTTCATGTAGTTAGATAATTTAGTGTTATTCATGATTTTCTTGATAAAATAGTCAGTTAATTTTGTAAAGAACTCTTCATAAGTTCAATATTGATTAATTACAACCGTAAGTTTAAATACAGATGCCTTAGCTAACCTAATTAATACCAATACACTGAGAAAATATTAGTTATTGATTTGGTTAGTTGATTATGCGAATGATAATAAGTAATTGGGTCAAAATTAATCTATTTTAATTACTTATTTTTACCAGACTTTTTGATTTTCAACTCTCCTATAATTATTTATTATCATGAGTGAAAGGTTACGTCAAATCCTTTACCAAATCTTAAAAATGCAAATTCTTTAATTTTTAGTACTATTATAAAAGTTTGTAAACTTTAATTAAGCTTTGTGAAAATATACTATTTTTTTTAAATTAACACGACATTATTTGTTAAGTTAGGTTTCAATATCAATTTTATTTTGGAAAAAAAATACTTTTTCTATTAAGGAAATACATCTGAAAATATATAAGTTAAATTGATAGATTATCTAAAACATTTTGAGCTTAATAACAGTTAAGCTTTACATAAATTTTATATACTTCTTGTGGAAAAAAATGCCCCAAAAAATGAATCTAAACGTCAATTCTTTGTTCTTGTAAACTAATGGTGTGTTGAAGTGTTAGGCATAATTGTTTCTTGAAGATTTACGCCGCTGAGGTTAGCTCCCCGAATGTCGGCTCCTCTAAGGTTAGTTCCTCTGAGATTTGCCCCTGCCAAATTCGCGTCTCTAAGGTTAGTCCAACTCAAGTCAGCTTGACTCAAATCAGCTTCACTTAGGTTAGCCCGCAACAGGTATGCACCACTTAGGTGAGCTTTAGTCAGATTAGCTTTGTATAGGTCAGCTTTGTAAAGATAAGCTCCTAAAACTTCTGCTTCGTACAAACTTGCCTCACTGAGGTCAGCCGCAATCAAGTTAGCTTCAATGAGGTTGGCAAAAGAGAGGTTAGCCCGCATCAACTTTGCTGCACCTAAATCGGCATCTCTCAAGTTAGCGCCTTTTAAGTCAGTGCCAATTAGATTAGCAGATGCGATCGCAGCGCCTCTAAGATCCACCTGACTCAAGTCAGATCCAATCAAATTGGCATGACTCAAATCTGCCTGAGTAAGTATAGCGCCACTCAAGTTAGCAACACTGAAGTTAGCCGCACTCAGGTTAGCTTCATTCAGGAAGGCTTTATAGAGGTTGGCACTACTGAGGTCAGCACCACTGAGGTTTGCCCGCACAAGTAAAGCATTACCCAAATCAACTCTTCTCAAGTTTACCCCCTGGAGGTTTGCACCTCTGAGGTTATCGCCTTGCAGATTCGCAGCGCTGAGGTCTGGTTCAATCTGGGGATTTTTCTTTCTCCATTCAATCCATGTAACTGCACCTGCTTTGAGTAAAGTTAGATGCTCTCGATTTGCCATTTTTTCTCCTTTACTCCTGACGGCCACCCAAAGAATTTACCCGACCAGCGACACTTTCAATGGCCGTTAATGCTCCCGCTGCTCCTGCTAGAATATCCTGTTCTTGTCCACCTAAGTAAAGCCGTCCAAAGCTACCTACAGCTTGAACTTCAAGAATGTTAATCCTCGCTGCTTTCTCCGCTTCATTGGCAGCCAGTGCGGCGTAAGCAGCAGGCTCCACTTCTAATACATACAGCGTTTGACCTGCTAGTAGTAGCTGTCCCCGGCGCGTGCGATTAATCAGTTGTGTTTGATAAGCATCGATGTTGCGGATAATCTGACTAGAAATAACACGCGGTTTCAGACATTCCTCTCTTTTGACTCCCAGTGCCGCCAAAATAGCTTGACCAGCAGCTCTGGTTTCGCCTTGGGAGCTAGAATGAACTTCCAATAGTCCGTATAGTCGTTCAACTACCTGTACTCCCGGACGGACAGAGGCAGATTTCAGGGCTATATCCGTAATCTTATTAATTTCGATACCAGGAGAGATTTCAATCCACAGTGATGTATCTCCTGGTAATGGTAAGAAGCCTTGGGCTACTGTTCCCATATATGCTGCATGTTGAGGTTGCAGATTGTCGAGAAATACGAAACTGCGTAATTCTATGCCCAAGATTTTGCTCTCCAGTCGTGAGGGTAAAAGTTATCTACATACAAGATATAAGTGCCTAACTTGACAATATAGGGTATAAAGGAGCGCAAAATCCGTCTAACGGATCTACATCCGTGTGTCAAATGGCAATTCTAGAAACCAATGCTTATTTAGAAGACCATCGTCGTCGCGGGATAAAATCTACTTTGATCGGACGACATAATTTTTATTTAACACAGCTGCTTTGTAAACATCTTGACCCTTTTACATTACCCCAGTTTTACCCCAAATATTTCCCCAACATCTCCCAACCGAAACTGCAAGGATTAGATGCCAATGAATAGACATCTTGCAAAAGTAACAAATGCCAAGATGTTGGGGAAAGGGAAAAGGTTAAAGGGTAAGGGAAAACTCCATACCTTTACCCTTTACCCGCAACCCCATTCCCCACAATGCCAAGAAGTCTAATATGGCTCTTTATAGCTCAACTTGTTTTTCCTAAAGTATTTTCACAAACGCCCGTAACTTCCTCTCCCTATCCTCCCAATCAGGCAAATAAGCAGATACAAAGCATTTAAACAGCTTGCCGTGCTTTGGGAGAGGCTTGACGGACTTTTTCGGCGCGATCGCCAATGTTCAGGAGGAAGGGCGATCACGATTTTTCTGGTTTATGTATCAGGTACTGGGCAAGTCCCCTTCAGGTAAGACATTATCTATGCTGAGTACCCACGGTATACCTTTGTCAAGTGGAGAACTGACAGTAATTTTAGCTCTATTGGCAAACTGTTTTAAGCGATCGGCAAAGTGGGGAACAGTTTTCATGATATTGCGATAACTTTCCATATTATTACAAATCAGGATCAACGTCAAAACGCCACTATTGATTTGGAAATACCAATGACAACTCGATAACAAAATCCGTGTCATGCGATCACCTACGGTGGGCGGTTACGCCATCGCACGCTAGGAAAAAGCTTTTTTTAGTTGCTTCTTCAAGCTGTCTGAATAGTATTTCACTCAGCTTGATTGTTTGAGGTGAAGGCAAATCATCTGGATGTAGGCATGGTTGATTCATAAGTTTTTAGCAAGCTTCAAAAGTAACGAAGCTGCGGTGAAGATTAGGAATTATGAGTTTTTGCAGATTGAATATTGCAGAAAAATCGAGTTTACTAGGTTATTCTTCTTGAGTAACAATCCATAACAACTCTAACCACAACTGGGGATAAGCTTGCTTGAGATTTGAGAGGGGATCGCGCATCAAGTTATTGGCATTCAAGCAAACAATTTCAACTAGCCCCAAGTATTCTGCAACTTCTTTAAGTAGGTTTTTTTGTTCTACTACAGCACTAATTAGTCTATCAGGGCAATAAATACCAATGTATTTCGCATGGCGGATGCATGTTTTTATATTCACCCTTGTTAAGTGAGGATGAGGATTGATTATCTTCACATAACATTGGCTTAACAGGTTCCATACCCGTGGGTGAGTGTGTTCAATAATTACGTTAAATTGCTGGGCTAAGTCTTCTTCGGTAATCATTACTCTCTCCATTACTTTGTTGCCATCTGTTGCATACTTTGGTAATACCTAATTGATTATGCAAAAATTTAAAATAGCAGTTCTTTGCTGATGCTATGTGCATATTCACTTTAGTCAAATAGGTAATTTTTCGTCAGGGCAAAATTTACCCAAAAAGCGAAATTGGTTGGTATGTTTTCTACTGTTTGTATTACTCGCCTATCAAGCATCAAAGCTGAAACTAATCTCTAAAACTGTATTAAATACTACAATTTACCAATTAAGTTGGTAGATTGTTGCTGCTAGATAAATGCTCTGTTTATTGGAATTTGGGGCTTTTAAGCCAAGATAACAAGTAAAAAGCAAACACCCGCAAAAATAATTTGCGCTTCGCAAGCAAATTGGCCATTTCTGTGATAGTCTTTTTATATGGGGAATCAAGACAGCGAAAGCACAAAAAGTCTTCAAAGAGAAATGATATAAACTCAAAGACTACACTTTCGCCTTGGCAGATATTTTGTTAAATCCGCTACGGCTTTTTGAAACCAAGAGACAAAGCCAATGAAGCAGGATAGTGACCTCCGTAATAACTTGAAGTCCATTAGAACTCGCTTAGGCATGAGCCAACAAGATTTGGCTAACATCGCTAATGTGACTCGTCAAACTATTAGTGGTGTAGAGTCGGGGCAATATGCTCCCTCAGTAGCCATAACACTTCGCTTGGCCAAAGCGCTTGGCTGTCAAGTTGAGGATCTATTCTGGTTAGAGCGGGATTTACCTGAAATTGAAGCTGTTCTTGCCAAACCTGTTCCTAATGGTCAGCAACTACGAGTTAGCATGGCTCGTGTGGGAGGACAATGGATAGCTTATCCCTTGATTGGTAAAGATGCTTTTCGCCAAGATATGATTCCGGCTGATGGTGAAAGCACTAGCCAAACAGGTACAAATAAAGTTCGAGTCAGGCTACTAGACGATAATCTCGACACACTTCACAACACCGTTGTGATTGCTGGTTGTGCCCCTGTGATTTCACTATGGGCAAGAGCCACCGAACGCTGGCATCCCCAACTGCGAGTCCAATATAACTTTGCCAATAGCATGGCTGCATTGCACAGTTTATGCAGAGGTGAAGCGCACATCGCTGGGATGCATTTGTACGATCCTGAGACTGGTGAGTATAATACTCCCTTTGTTCGAGATGTTCTGGCTGGCAGGGAAGCAGTTCTGATTACCCTTGGTGTCTGGGAGGAGGGACTTTTGTTGAAGTTAGGGAACCCAATGGGAATTAGAACAGTTACTGACTTAGTTGCTGGGGGAGCGACAATTGTCAACCGCGAAATAGGTTCTGGTAGTCGGATGCTTTTGGAACAAACACTCCAAAAAGAGCAGATACCGTTCGATGCTGTTCAGGGCTTTGACAATATACTCAAAAGTCACCAAGATGTTGCCCAAGCTTTAGTCAGAGGACTTGCCGATGCTGGTATGAGTACGGCATCTGTAGCTACCGCTTTTGGGCTGGGATTTATCCCTTTACATCAGTCACGATATGATTTGGTGATTCTCAAGGAATATCTGGAAGAAGCACCTGTACAGCAGTTGCTCAGTACTCTGGGACATCGGATGGTTCACTCTCAATTTGAAATTCTCGGCGGTTACGATATCAGCAAAATCGGAGAAGTTGTAGCGACTGTTTAGAGTAGATTGCAATGGTTGGTTGTGTGGTTTAGGGAAAACTTGGCGTAAATTTAAATCCTGCTGCAACCACTCTTTAGGTATGAGCAACCTTCAGGAGATTACAACAACTGATGATGCTGAATTCGTAATTCGGATTGAATTTGAGTTTCCGGCTTGGAACCTGTAGCTTTCTTTTTTCCAATTGGTATTACTACCGCTAGAGAAATCATTTGAGTGAGCGGATGGTAATACTTGCAATATCCCTTGAGTGATGTTTTATCGCTCTAGCCATTAGTCAGAAAAAATAATGACTAATGGCCAACGAAAACTGACCAAAACTTAAATATGTTCTGGATTCGGACTCTTTTTGCTGTAGAACGAGCGCCTCCAACGACGTTCTATATAAGGTCAATGCTGTAACTTGACAGCAAGTACCTCCGGTAGGCACTTTGTGCCAATGCCTCATAAACCCACCAAACAAACAATTGCAGGATAAATTATCATGTCCGACGAAAAAATTAGACAGATTGCTTTTTACGGTAAAGGTGGTATTGGTAAATCAACCACTTCCCAAAACACCCTTGCTGCGATGGCAGAAGTGGGTAAACGCATCTTGATTGTCGGATGTGACCCGAAAGCTGACTCTACGCGTTTGATTCTGCACTGTAAAGCTCAAACCACCGTTTTGCACCTCGCTGCTGAACGAGGTGCTGTAGAAGATATCGAACTTGAAGAAGTAGTTATCAATGGTTTCCGAGATATCAAATGTGTGGAATCTGGTGGCCCTGAACCTGGTGTAGGTTGTGCCGGTCGTGGTATCATCACCGCCATCAACTTCTTGGAAGAAAACGGCGCTTACTCAGACGTAGATTTCGTATCTTACGACGTATTAGGCGACGTTGTGTGCGGTGGTTTTGCGATGCCAATCCGTGAAGGTAAAGCCCAAGAAATCTACATCGTTACCTCCGGTGAAATGATGGCGATGTTTGCTGCTAATAACATCTCTCGTGGTGTTCTTAAGTACGCTCATACTGGTGGCGTGCGTTTGGCAGGTCTAATTTGTAATAGTCGTAATACTGATAGAGAAGACGAACTGATTAGCACACTCGCTGCAAGATTGAGTACTCACATGATTCACTTCGTGCCGCGTGACAACATTGTGCAACACGCAGAATTGCGCCGGATGACTGTCAACGAGTACGCACCCGATAGCAATCAAGCTAATGAATACCGGACACTAGCAGACAAGATTATCAATAATACAAATCTTGCCGTTCCCACACCTATTGAGATGGACGAGCTAGAAGATTTGTTGATTGAATTTGGTATTCTCGAAAGCGAAGAAAATGCTGCAAAACTGATAAGTGCCGCCAACGCTCAAGCAGATGGTGAGAAGAAGCTAGAAGATGCCCAAGGCGAAGCACTAGAAGCACTGAAAAAAGGAAACGTAGAAATAGTTTCTGGTAGTTAAAAGAAGTAAGGTTCTTATTTAGACTCAGGTGCTAAATCCAGAGTAAATATCAGGTGGGCAAAAATAGCCCACCCTCTCACCGAAACAGTTCTGAGTGCTGAGTAACATTAGCGGATAGCTAAGGTTTAGCCCGTGCTGAGTAAAAAGTAATATTAGACCGACTAAGCATCAAATTAGTTTTGAGTAGCGAATGACTCGGCTGAGAGTGGGAAGATTCATTAGTACTACTTATTCATTACTTCTTACTCAGGACTCAGCACTCATTACTCCTAAAAAATCCTTTAAAATGGAGGTAATCGAATAGCCAATCTTAACTTTTGTTTGTTTCAACTTCACCGTGCTAACACTAATCTATCAAGGTCTACACAGCAACATTAATACTTTAATAGTCTAGTTCATGTTTTTGTTGTTTCCTTCTCTAACCTAGTTGATGTTTATGTTTTAGGGGATGGGAAATTCTCTTTCTGATTCCCTTTTATTCCATCCTTTAGATACACGGTTAATAAATGAAAATCCTATGAAAGCTTTTTGAAATTCACTTAACACCTAGTAACTTCTACTTATTGTCACCAAACCAATGAATCCCACCCCAGGAAAAATTAACGATTCGCTCAGTGAATCCAATTCTGAAGATGCTTCTCAGCAGCAGAAACAAAAGAAAAAAAAGTCCTCCACACAATTACCCCAACCTGGAACTACTCAAGGGAGTTGTGCTTTTGATAGTGCAATGATTACCTTAGTACCAATCACCGATGCTGCTCATGTAGTTCACGGGCCAAGTGGCTGTGCTGCCAGTATTTGGGGAAGTTACAGCAGTCTCTCCTCTGGTTCGATGCTGTACAAAATACGCTTTACCAGCGACATCGATGAGAATGATATCATCTTCGGTGGAGCCAAAAAGCTGTACAAAGGCATTTTAGAATTAGCAAGACGCTACAAACCTGCGGCGGTATTTGTTTACTCCACTTGCATCACAGCCTTGATTGGAGATGATATCGAGGGAGTTTGCAAAGATGCCACTGAGAAAACAGGAATACCTACTATCCCTGTACATTGTCCTGGATTCATTGGGAACCAAAATTTGGGCAACCGTGTCGCTGGTGAAGCAATGCTAGAACACGTTATTGGAACAGCTGAACCAGAGACTAGTACACCTGATGACATCAACCTAATTGGTGAACATAACATCGCAGGTGCAATATGGAATGTTCTACCGTTATTGGAGAAATTAGGTATCAGAGTTTTGGCAAAAATTACAGGCGATGCTGTCTACAAAGAAGTTTGCTATGCTCATCGTGCCCAACTTAACGTCATACTCTCCTCCAAAGCACTCATCAACGTGGCAAAAGGGATGGAAAAAAAATATGGCATTCCCTATATTGAAGAGTCTATCTATGGTATAGAGTCAATGAATCAATGTTTAAGGAATATTGCGGCAAAGTTAGGTAATTCTAATTTACAGGAACGTACAGAAAAGTTAATTGTAGAAGAAACTGCTGCAATAGATGAAAAACTCGGTCTGTATATTACCCGATTACAAGGTAAGCGCATTATCCTTTCTATTGGAAGTTTCAAGAGTTGGTTGATTATCTTTGCTGCTAAGAAATTGGGGATGGAAGTTATTGCTATTAGTACTAATAGTAATACTGAGGAGGATAAACTTAGAGTCAAAAGCTTGCTGGGTGAAGATGGCATAATTCTAGAACAAAATACTCCTGAAGAAATTTTACAGATAATTAACGAAAATCAAGCTGATATGTTAATTGCTGACAAACGCCATCAAGACACCTCTCTCACTGCTAGGATTCCTTTTCTAGACATTAATCAAGAACGCAATCATGCCTATGCAGGCTATATAGGAATCTTAGAGGTAGCACGAGAACTGTATGCCGCTTTTTACAACCCTGTGTGGGAGCAAGTATACCAGCCAGCCCCGTGGTCAGCAGGAAATTCTTCTGAGGAGGATATTTGATGGCGATTATTAGCGTTACGAGTACATCTGTTGCAGTTAATCCCCTGAAGCAAAGCCAAACTGTAGGTGCAGTTTTAGCCTTTTTGGGGTTGAAGGGAATCATGCCTTTATTACACGGTTCTCAAGGCTGTACTGCTTTGACTAAGGCGGTATTAGTACAACATTTCCGTCAGACGATTCCCCTTTCCAGTACAGCGATGACTGAAGTTGCAACCATTTTGGGTGGCGAGGAAAGAGTTGAAGAAGCAATCTTGACTTTGGTGCAGACATCCAAACCAGAAATTATCGGTCTTTGTAGCACTGGACTTGTGGAAACCAGAGGTGATGATATGGGGCGCTTTGTCAAGGAGATTCGCCACAGTCACCCAGAATTGGATTATCTACCAATTGTGCTTGTCTCTACACCAGATTTCAAAGGTACATTACAGGATGGCTTTGCTGGTGCAGTTGAGAGTATAGTCAGGGAAATTCCTCAAAAAAGCTCCAAGCAAGACGCTTATCCCACACAAATCACTATTTTGGCGAGTTCTGCTTTCACACCAGGAGATGTACAGGAAATCAAAGAGATTGTTACCTCTTTTGGACTCGTACCTATTGTTGTACCTGACCTTTCTGGCTCATTAGATGGTCATATAGAAGATTCTTCTAGTGCCATTACAGCTAATGGCACAAATGCAGCACAGTTGCGCTCAATTGGTAGTTCTGTATTCACTTTGGCACTAGGTGATAGTATGCGGGGTGGGGCGCAAATTTTGGAGCAGAGATTCAATATACCTTATGAGGTATTTAGTGAACTGACGGGACTAGCAGCAGTAGATAAATTTCTGCAAGCATTGGCGGATATCAGTGGTGTCAGCGTACCAGAGAAATACCGCCGTCAGCGCTGTCAGTTACAACACGTGATGTTGGAGAATCACTTTTACTTTGGGTGCAAGCGAGTTTCTTTGGCGCTGGAACCAGATTTACTTTGGTCCACAGTTTCTTTTTTGCGATCGCTAGGAGTTCAGATTCACGCAGCAGTGACAACAACACGCTTTCCTCTATTAGAAAAACTTCCGATTCCTAGCGTTACTATCGGCGATTTGGAAGACTTTGAGCAATTGGCAGTTGGGTCTGATTTACTAATTACCAACTCTCATGGAGTAGCGATCGCTCAACGCTTAAAAATTCCTCTCTACCGTCAAGGGATTCCCATTTTTGACCGTTTAGATTATGGTCAGTTCACCAAGGTAGGCTATCGAGGTACCATGCAACTTTTATTTGATATTGGCAATCTCTTTTTAGAGCAGGAAACAAAGGTTAAGCATTAATATTAGTTATCATGTCGATGTTTGCTTCAGTGACACAGACATTTTAAATAATGATGAAAAGGTTTGTAAAGTGGTGTGTTAAGTTTTCTTATTGGTGGAATATTCGCCAAAGTAGAAAGTCTCTTTTGTTTGTTGTTATGCTTACCTTGAGTGCGATCGCTACGGTAATGTTGTCGTTACCATTGAACGCTCAAATTAAGCTGCCGTCAACGCCAGCATCTGAGTTAAGGGGAGTGTGGTTAACAAATATTGATAGTGATGTGTTATTTGAGCGCGATCGCCTCAAGGGATCTTTGCAACGCCTTGATGAACTCAATTTTAACGCGATATATCCGGCGGTTTGGAATTGGGGATATACATTGTATCCTAGCAAAGTTGCCCAAAAAGTTATCGGGCGATCGCTCGATCCCACACCCGGACTCAAAGGGCGAGATATCCTCAAAGAAATTGTTGATGTGGGACATCAAAAAGGGTTAACAGTGATTCCCTGGTTTGAATTTGGCTTCATGGCACCAGCAGATTCTCTATTAGCTAAAAATCGTCCCCAATGGCTCACTAGTCGCAGTGATGGGACTCGGATTGTCAAAGAAGGCAGACATAATCGCGTTTGGCTAAATCCCTTTCGCCCAGAAGTACAACAGTTTATCCAAGATTTAATCGTTGAAATTGTTAGAAACTACAATATCGATGGTATTCAATTTGACGACCATTTTGGTTTACCATCAGAATTAGGCTACGATGCTTATACGGTAGCACTTTACAAAAAAGAACATCAGGGAAAAGCTCCTTCTAAGAACTCCCAAGATCCGGAATGGGTGCGCTGGAGAGCTAATAAAATCACCGAGTTTATGAAGCGGGTATTTACAGCCATCAAAGCTACTAAAAAAGATTGCCTGGTTTCCGTTGCGCCAAATCCTCAGCGTCTTTCCTACAACTTCTTGTTAGCAGACTGGCAGAAATGGGAACGGCTGGGAATCATTGAAGACTTGGTTTTGCAGGTATATCGGGATGACTTGAATGTTTTTATCAGCGAATTAGAGTATCCAGAAGTGAAAGCGGCCAAGAACCATATTCCCGTAAGTATTGGCATTTTGGCTGGGTTGAAAAGCAAATCTGTACCGATGCAGCAGATTCAGACACAAGTGCAAAAAGTACGCGATCGCAATTTTGCTGGAGTTTCTTTCTTTTTCTATGAAACCCTTTGGAATATGAGCAAGGAAAAGCCGCAAGATCGTCAAACTGGCTTTCAGAAAATTTTCCCCACACCAACAGCTTACCCAAATTTGCTAGCAGGTTGGAAACCGTTCAGTTAATTTTCCTAAATAAACTGTTGGTGAACACACGACTCAATTTCAGCGAAGGTTCACTAATAATCACTTAATAATTTGGGCGTTGCTGAATCAAGGGTTGATTCTTGTAGGGTGGGCGTCTCGCCCAGCCCGAAATACAAGGGATGGGCATCTTGCCCATCCCACAAATATGCAACGCCAGAATTTGTTATGGTCTTTTAACTAGCTTCCTGTCCAAACCGTCTCTGTAATTCAGCCTCCGCTTCCTCAATTGTCATCGGCACCTGTTTTGGAGATAGGGCGCGTCTTCTGTCGATGTAAATATGAAATGCTTCATCGTCGTTGCGATGCTCCAAAATATAAACTCTTAGCTGCTCTAAAGGCATTTGTTGAAAGTTAGGTTTTGTCATAACCAAAGAATTTCTCCAATTGGTGTTACCTCAGCTTCGATTGAATTATTCGCCAAGATATAAACATTTCTGGTGCGCTCGTCCAATCTTACAAGGTCTATTCGTTTATAAACCCTGGTAAGTTGGGCGCACACCCGAATTGCGGATATTGCTTGTTTGGGTGTAGGCTCCACAAACACTATCCTATTCCCAAACGCCCAGCCAAGGCGGGAGTTAGGGGTAGAAGCGTGGTAATCATCAAGAATAGAGCCAAAAGCCCCAAAGCGGCTCTAGCATCATCAGGTTCAGTAACTTCATTCAAACTGGGGCGTTCTTGATCCCGTTGCAAAAAGAAAATGACGATTGCCCAGTACATGGCAATCATATTACCGAGAGATACTACTGCCAGTAAAATTAAAGTTGCGATCGTTGCGCGTCCTGCGGTTTTGCGTCCATAAATCGCCTGAACAATGCGCCCACCATCTAGTTGTCCTGCGGGCATTAAGTTCAAAGCGGTGATAACTAACCCCAGCCAACCAATTATCACTAAGGGATGAACACTTACCAGGGATGACTGCAACGCTGAACCAAGGACAACTCGCGCCAAACTTCCCACCAAAATCGACCCTTGGAAAAACTGATTGGGCAATTGAAATAAACTACCTGGGTGGGAAAGCAGCAAGCCAGTCACCAGCATTAACAAAGAGACAATACCACCTGCGGCTGGCCCGGCTAAGGCGATATCAAATAATACCTTGCGGTTGGGCAACAGAGACTCAAAGCGGGTAATTGCACCAAAAGAGCCAATTTGCACAGCGGGTAGAAAGAAGGGCCAGCTAAGGCGAATTTGGTGACGCTGGGCAAGTAACCAATGACCGATTTCGTGAGCTACTAAAATCGAAAATATTCCAGCACCTATGGGCAAAGCTTCTTTAAACCGCCCTGGATTACCAAAAAAATCAAAATTCAGCAGTAATCCCGCAGCTTCTAAATTAGTAGCAATGGTTGCTATCAACAGAATACCTGCAAAAGCTTTTTGCGATAACAACATCGGCCGGGGATCGTTGCGGCTGGGTAGGACGATCACCACTGGTTTGCCGTCTGTATTTTCCACTAAAAATAGGCGATATCGATCGCCAAGGCGTTGCTGCAAACTTGCAGTTAGACGGTTGTGAGTTTCTTCTGGTTCTCCCCGCAAATTACCTTTGAAAATGGCTCCATCTTGGTAGGCGATCGTTTCTGTGGCAAAAAATGTATCGATACCAAAAATGCCTTTAATTGCATTCAAGTCATCTTCTGGTATTGGCGGGATCTCCGGTTTCAGTTCTGCTGCTGTTGGTTGTGGGGAATTTGCTTCAAGTAAAGAAGCAGCGGCAAGTCTTTCGGTTGCGCGTTGCTTGAGGATAGTATCTTGCCCAGCTGCGCGTAACTGTCTGCCCAAGAAGACGTACAAACCAGCAGATGTCACTATTAAGAACAATATACCCGCTATATTGATGTAAATCCCTGCGGTAAACAATCCAAAAAACAGGAGCCAGGGAGTCATCAACACCACCGACTGTAACCAGGCTAAGATTCCCAGCTTACCAAAAGGTCTGGCGCGATAAAAGCCCCAGCCTAGAATGCCTAATGCTACCAGTAGGATTACTGCCAGGATAGAAGTTTCTGATAAAGTGAACATCTCCAAACCTTTGCTATTGAGACTAAGCCAGAACAAGTCCGGTATTGCAGATACACTTATTAATTTATAACGCCGCCTGTCGTCTGCCCAAATTATCCCGCTTGGCCTAGTGATAAAACTTCATATCAGCTACGCTGTTGTTGTTATTTATGTAGGACTAGTACCGCAAGTCAAAAGAATTGTATTCCAAGCTCTTGCGCCATTTGAAATGGTATGTTTTTTTACGCCATGCTGTACTAGCCCTTTCAAGGTGGGTAAAAATTTTGGTCAAAAAATTCCTCTTTAATCTCTTTACTCTGTGTTCTCTGCATCTCTATGGTTAAATAAATTACTTTTAAACCGCAGAGGCACAGAGGTTAATCAGCGATGCCTGCGGCGGGCTAGATTTACGCATCAGTAGGTTATGGGACAGTGGTAAGCTAGCAGCACCAGCAGAGGCAGTTTTAAGGTGTTTGGGAGAATTGAAACGCCCTAACTTGACTGAGATTTTATCGAGCAAGAATGTAAGGGTAGGGATTAGTCCTAGCAATTAATTCTAATGGCTCATACCTCCAGCAAGGAACTTCCAACTAAAAAAATATCCCATCGCATTTAGGGCAAGGGGGCAGGGAGCAGGGGGGAGGAACAGTCGTGTTGAGTCCAGAAATTGGGATAATTTATTTTTTGGAGTTCCCCAAAGAGGAATTTAATTTACTATCGAATTTGAAAGGAGGTCAGCATAAACACCAAAGAATCTGGTGTCGCGCCAAGCCAAATCTTCCCAGTCCTCAGTTCAATACATAAGCACAAAGTTTTGTAACAATTGTGGCTGGTTTGTGTAAAAGTCGCGAGCAATACATGAGATATAGATGAATTTGTAACTTGCTACGTTCTGATTCGAGGTCTTTTATGAGTAATGACTGGAGAAAACAACTAGATGAACAACTTAAAGACTTAGCGATCGCAGCCCAACAATACACACACCTAACGAAGGAAAAGCGGATAGCCTTAACACGTTTGATTAATGCTATTTGGCAGTCAGGTAAGCTTGTTCGTCCTTATAAAGGTCAATTTCAACTACTTTATCAAGATATCTATGATGAAGCAGTACAAAATTTATTTTTCTATCTTTGTCAAGATAACAATATTAATAAGTATAACCCAGAACGCGGCGAAGTGATGACTTGGATAAATATGCTATTAACTAAACGTTTTTTTCCAGAGGCTATCCCCAAAATTATCGGCAAAGAAAATGAAATAAATCTCGAAACCTCTCACATGGAAAATATACCCTCATCTCAACCTATGTCTTTATTTGAACAAGTAAGAGAATGCATAGAAACTGATCCAGAATTAATTTTTTGCAAGGAACATATCAAAGGTCATCCAGAGGCAAATTTTCAAGCTATAGCTAAAAGAAGATGTTCTGGCATTTCCTGGAAAGAGATTTCGGCAGAATGGGGTATTGGAATCACATCTCTTCATAGTTTTTATCAACGTTGTTTGGAAAAATTTGCTGTTAAATTCCATGAATATTTATGTATTTAATGTTTAATATCATCTAATCAGCTAGGCAAAAATATGAGCAAAAGCATCAACGTTTTAACATTTTCAGCCCCAATACCTGTGGATGGAAGGCATCGAGCAGAAGAGTTACGCAGACAACAAGCCACACCAGCAAAAGGCGAACAAGTTTATCTCAATACTTTGTCTGTGTCGTTCGTAAATTATTATCTATGTTGCATGGGATTTGAGACAGACTTGCATAAAAGTGATAGTTGGAATGTCATACAACAGACACTTATGGATGTTGCTGATTTGTCGCTAAAAAACTTGGGCTTATTAGAATGTCGTCCAGTATTAGAAGATGCACAATTTGTTTATGTGCCGCCGGAAGTACAGTCAAATCGAATTGGCTATGTAGCTGTGCAAATTGGCAAATCATTTAGAGAAGCAACGCTGCTGGGATTTGTCAAGCAAGTACAAACTGATTTATTACCCATTAACCAATTGCAACCTTTAGACAATCTCTTGGAGTATTTAGAAGAACTTTCTCAATTACAAGTTGCTGAAATAGCTGATAGTTCGCTGGAATGTAATCAGAATTTAGTTAATTTGAAGCAATGGTTGGAGAATATTTTTGAAGCTGGGTGGCAAGAAGTTGAGACTCTTTTAGGCACTCAAGGTGTCAATCCAGCTTGGAGTCTAAGAAGTGGCAATGGTGCTTTTCTTAGTAGGGGTAAGTTGATTTATTTAGGAAAGCTTTTGAGCGATCGTGCAGTGGTTTTAGTCGTTACCTTACCTCCAGATAACGAACAAGAAATGGACATTATCGTAGAATTACATCCGACAAATGGACAAGATTATCTGCCACCAAATCTCCATCTAATGGTACTGGATTTTGAGGGAGCATCTGTGATGGAAGCTCAAACAAGAAGCAGCAATAAGAATATTCAATTGGAATTTAGTTGTGAAGTGGGAGAACGTTTTGGCGTTAAACTTGTTCTGGGAGATATCAGCATCACAGAAAATTTTGTCATTTGTTAAAAACAACAGCAGGGGTGCTGCCAATGAGAAAGTTAGTTGTGCTGAAGCTAGATGGCGATTTGCACTTAGGCGTGCAGGTAACGCTGGAGATTGGAGAAGAGGGCAAACGCCCGACTACAGAAATTACTGGCAAGCTACCCTCCAATCCAGATATGGCAACAGCAATTGACCAATGGCAGTCCACATATCGCAGCTTGTGGAAATGTACCCGCATCAAAGCCAAAAAAATTATTTACGATGGTTCTATTTCCCAGCGCCGTCAGGAGTGCAATACAAAAGCTAGTGAGGTACGGGAGCATCTAAATAACTGGTTGCTATCAGAGTATTTTCGTCCCGTGCGGGAAAAATGGCTCAAACACTTGATGCCAGATGAAGAAGTGCGGGTGTTGATTCGCACTCATTGTTTGCAACTCAAAAAACTTCCTTGGCATTTGTGGGATTTGATAGATCGAGATTACCTGAAAGCTGAAGTTGTTTTCAGTGTTCCAGAATCAGAACCAGTAACAGCTGCATTGCAGACATCCATAAGCAGAAATAAAATTAGAATTTTGGCAATTTTAGGCAATAGTGACGGTATTGATGTGGAGCAAGACCGCCAGTTATTAGAGAAATTACCTGATGCCACTACAACTTTTTTAGTAGAACCTGAATATTCAGACATCGACGAGAATTTGTGGAAACAACCTTGGAATATCTTATTTTTCGCAGGTCATAGCAAGAGTGAGGGTGAAGCTAGTTGCATCTATATTAATAAAACAGATAAATTAACAATTGATGAACTCAGATATGCCTTGAGAAATGCTGTTGCCAACGGGTTACAATTGGCGATTTTCAACTCTTGCGATGGATTAGGATTAGCGCGAGAACTACAAGATTTACAAATTCCGCAAATTATTGTCATGCGGGAACCAGTACCAGATAAGGTAGCTCAAAAATTTTTAAAGCATTTTCTAGAGGTTTTTTCATCAGGACAATCTATATATGCTGCGGTTCGTACCGCTAGACAAAGGCTCAAAGGAATAGAAAAGGAATATCCAGGTGCAAGTTGGTTGCCAGTAATTAGCGAACATCCTGCCGTAGTATCAATGACTTGGGCAAAGCCCCGAATTCCCAACACTCGCCGCCTTGGAACCTTGCTACTGTTGAGCCTGCTGATAACTGTTGGTGTACTGGGGGTAAGACATCAAGGAGGATTGCAAACATCGGAGTTGCTCTTATATGACAAATTTATGCGATCGCGTCCACAGGAAAAGCAAGATTCGCGCCTATTGATTGTCACTGTAACTGAAGACGATCTTGACCTCCCAGAGCAGAAGCAAAGAAGTGGCTCACTGTCAAATCTTGCACTGGCGCGACTGTTAGATAAACTTGCACAGTACCAAGCGCGAACCATTGGCTTGGATATTTATCGTGCTGAACCAGTACAACCCAACCAGGCTTCTTTAACCACTCGTTGGAAAACTGATGACAATTTCTTTGCAATTTGCAAAGTTAGCGATCGCACCCAAAACTATCCCGGAGTTTCACCTCCAAAAGGAGTTCCACCAGAACGCCAAGGATTTAGTGATATTGTTCCAGACTCAGACAATGTTTTGCGTCGTCATTTATTAGCAATCCAGCCAGCTAACCCTACATCTCCTTGTACTGCACGCTACGCGCTTAATGCCCAACTGGCATTCCACTATTTGGAGAAAAAAGGGATTTCTGCGAAATACACCCCCCAAGGAGATTTGCAGCTAGGTAACATCGTTTTCAAACGGTTGCGATCGCGAAATGGCTCTAAAACAGAATCGCAGATGGGAGGCTATCAAAAAGTGGATATAGGGGGCTATCAAATACTGCTTAATTACCGCTCTTTCCAAGGTTCACCTTTAGAAATTGCACCTATTGTCACACTCACAGATGTTCTTAGAGGAAAGGTCAACCCCGAACAAGTCAAAGACCGAATTGTTCTCATTGGTACTACTGCCCAAAGCTTCCGTGATTATAGTCCTACCCCCTACATGACTGAACAGGGTTTTTCTCAGGAAGTACCAGGAGTGATTCTACAAGCGCAAATGCTGAGTCAGCTGGTGAGTGCTGCGATCGATGGCCGACCTTTGATATCTGTTTTGCCTGTTTGGGTTGAAGTGTTATGGGTTTGGAGTTGGTCTGTGGTTGGAGGTGCGTTCGGCGTAGCCGTGTCGCAGACACTCGGCTACGCTGTGTCACAGTCACTCACTTGGCGCTATCGTTCGAGACTATATCTATTGCTAACGGCAGGAGGCGTACTTGGAGGCTTATACATTTTTTGCTTAATTCTCTTTTATCAGGGCATTTGGGTTCCCCTAGTTCCGTCAACTTTAGTTTTAGTGCTTACTGGTAGCACAGTAGCGATTTACCTATCTTCACAACAAGGTCAGCGACAACTGATTTCTACAACTTGAGGTATAAAACAAATGAAATTGTCTGTGCAAAAGATTCAACTTTTCCTCGCCATTAGTTTATCACTCCTTAGCTGTATCCAAGTGCAGGCACAGCCTGAAAACCCCAATGGACAATTAAATCAATCACTGATTTTCGCTGCGCCGCCTCCACCACCAGACATTGGGGAACCAGGTAAGCGAGGGGAAGCAGGTAGCCGTGGCTGTGGTCAGGATATAAATAAGCGTATGACTTCTTCTCAAAAGCGGCTCACAGCTTTAGTACCTATTTATTCAAACTCAGAATTGGTGTTTGGAACAACGATCGCAGAGCATCCTAATTTCTTATTTTATGTTCCTTATGCATCCGACTTTGCATCTGGAGAGTTTGTGCTAGAAGATGAAGCACAAAATCAGACTACTTATAAAACTTCTTTAACGGGGACACCAGGAGTAGTTAGCTTTCGTTTGCCCTCAAAAGCAGCACCTCTGGAGACAGGTAAGCGGTATCGTTGGTATTTCAACATTTACTGTCAGAAGGATAACCAAATTATTGCTAATGTTGAAGGCTATGTAAAACGGGAGCAACTAAAGCCTGCTTTAAAAACTCAATTAGAAAAAGCAACACCACGCCAGCAAGTAAACCTTTATGCAGCTAATGGTATTTGGTATGAAGCGCTGAGTGCTGCTAATGAATTGCGTCGCACCAATTCGCAAGATACTTCTTGGACGGCGCTGTTGCAAGCTGTTGGTTTGAATGATTTTGCAACTGAACCAAGGGTGGAGTGCTGCAATTTAGAAAGTGAGTAATGAAGGGCGATGCAATGGCATTGTTAGTCGATACAATGGCATTGTTAGTCGATACAATCGCATTGCGGGTTGATGCAATGGCATTGTCAGCCGATACAATCACATTGTTAGTCGATACAATCACATTGTTAGTCGATACAATCGCATTGCGGGTTGATGCAATGGCATTGTCAGTCGATACAATCACATTGTTAGTCGATACAATCGCATTGCGGGTTGATGCAATGGCATTGTCAGTCGATGCAATGGCATTGTCAGTCGATACAATCGCATTGCAGCTCGATGAAAAAAAACCAGATTGCAATCTGACGAATCTGAAATTACGAATTACGAATTGCTCTACAAGATGCAGGCTTCAACCAAGGACTATGGGGCGTAGTGGTGGGAAGATTTGCTGTCAGAACGACTTCTCCTTTTTCGTTTAGCGCCAAACCAGTAGCTTCTATGATCGGTTTTGGTGCGGGGATAGTTATTTTGCTAGGAACAAAGGGGCGATCGGGGCGATCGCCTTTTGGATTGATACTCACCAAATCTACTTGCACTGCATCAGTGTTAAGAGCTTCACCTGGATTAGGAGGCAAGCCGCCGCGTCCAGTGATTGTAAAACTGCTCTTAGCTAAAGTTCCACTAGTTTGACAGGTCTGTGCTACTTCAGTGTCAGTTGCTATTGTTGGCACGTTGACTAAGCCACTGTTAGGGTCAATATCAGGTGTGTTAATTTCTACATTACCACTTAACTCAGAACTTGCCCCAGTAGCAGTAATGTCACTTGTTTTATCAGACGCCACATCTCGGAACTGTATACCAAAGATACCTTGGGCATTGATTTGCACATTTCCCCCACGGAAGTCTTGAGAATTGGCGCTGATGTCGCTATTTTCAAAACCAATGAGGAAATCGGTGTCAATATTGATGTTGCCGCCGATGACGTTTTCGCCCGTGGCGTTGGTGAAGATGTTGCTATTGCGACTCATTAACAAATCTTGTGAGTTAATGTTAATTGTCGCCTGCTCTCTATTGGGGTCAACTTTAGCGCTTTGTGTGTTCCCGATAAGTAAGGCATTGTTGTTTAAACGGATAGAGCGAGCATTTAATGTCATGTTGCCTGCCCTTCCTGTTCCCAAACTCTGCACGGTTATTGCAGCTCCATCTTGCACTAGTAAGTTATTAGTTTTAACAGTTAAATCGCCTGCATTTCCTGTTGAGTTTGCGTCTGTGGAAGCAAACAAGCCACCACCCAACAATTGACCTCCAATGAGTTCTATGGATTCTGAGGCAGTTACATTCAAGTTCCCTCCTGACCCCGATTTCAAAGTACTAGCAGATATCGCTGCACCATCCCGGATACTCAACTGCCGTGTTTGAACTGTCAAGTTTCCAGCAGATCCGGTGCCATCTGTCTGAGTATACAAGCCGCTAGAATACCCGTTTGCTGAAGTACCAATAAGTTCTATGGATTCCGAGGCAGCCACGCTCAAACTTCCTCCCGCTCCCGAACTACTAGAAAAAGTTCCAGCAGATACCTGTGCGCCATCTCGGATACTCAATCGCTGCGTTTGAATTGTCAAGTTTCCAGCAGATCCACTACCGTAAGTACTAGCATACAAGCCACCACCAGATAATCGACGACCAATTCCAACGAGTTCTATGGATTCTAAAGCAGTCACGCTCAAGTTCCCTCCTAATCCTGAGCTAAAAGTACTAGCAGATAACTCAGCGCCATCCCGAATACTTAACTGCCGCGTTTGAATCGTCAAGTTTCCGGCAGATGCAGTACCAGCTGTTCCAGTAAACAAGCCGCTAGGAGCCAGAGTATATAGTGAGGAGCCAATAAGTTCTATAGATTCGGAGGCAGTCACGCTCAAGTTCCCTCCTAATCCTGAGCTACCAGGAAAAGCACCAGTAGATATCTGTGCACCATCTCCGACACTCAACTGCCCCGTTTGAATCGTTAAGTCTCCGGCATCTCCGGCACCATAAGTACTAGTAGATATTAATGCACCATCTCGGACACTCAACTGCCCCGTTTGAATCGTCATGCCCTTAGTGGAGCCAGTACCTTCCGTCTGATTAAAAAATATGGAGTCCGCGATTTCTATGGATTCTGAGGCATTAACGCTAAATTTTCCCCCTGCTCCAAAACTTTCACTACTAGTACCACCTAGCACTACTGACCCATTTTGGACACTCAACTGCTGCGTTTGAATTGTCAAATCTCCAGCATCTCCGACACCATAAGTACCAGTCCTTATCTGTGCACCATCCTGAAAGGAGACGGAATTGCGGGCATTGATGTTCACACTACCAGCATTTCCCTGTCCGAAGGTACTAGTAGTTAGTCCAGCGCCATTCTTCACCGATAACGAGCCAGCTATGATATTGATGTTGCCACCGTTACCTATGGCTTGAGGTTCCACCCAAGCAGTTACCCCACTAGTGAATCCATCACTACTTACCCCATCAAAGGAAACTGTATTGCGGGCATTTATATTTACATTTCCCCCATCACCTTGTCCTCTAGTCCGCGATTGCAGTTGTGCACCGTTTGTCAGCGAAAGTGACCCAGTTGTGATATTGATGTTGCCACCCTTGCCCACAGCTCTTGGACGCACCGTATTAGCAATTAAGCTCTTATTGGAAAGATTTATTGTGTCTGTTACACTAATTTCTATATCTCCCGCCTGAGAGTCAACAGATCCTAACCCTGAATCTATTCCTGCTAGCAAAAAACTTCTTTCACCTGCTGCCATATTTAAGTTTTGGGCATTAATGGCAATACTACCGCTATCACCAGCGCTTACATTCACTTCAGCGCCATTGCTCAAGGAAACATCGCTTCTTTCTACACTATCGGGAAAACTCAAGCTCAGATTATTACCATCGCCATTCAATCTAACTGTTCCCGCACCTGCTAACCCACCTAACTCAACTCGTCCACCAAAAGCAAACAATCCTCCACCATCCATATTGATATCACCGCCTACCAGCAGCAAACTCTTACTATCTAGTACACGCAAACCTGTTGCTATAAATTCAGAAGATGGATTTAAACCAGAGTCTGCAACTGAATTATTTTGGATAGATGCGGTTTTGATTTGATTAAATAGTAAGGCGGAAGGATTGACTGTTAACAGTGATGAAGAAGTTTCTGGATTTGAAGCACTGAAAAAACCTTGATTGCCAAACCCAAGCGCATTAGCTGTCGTCCCTACAAAAGAACCACCAATATCTAGCCTCGCACCTTGTCCAAAAATAATCCCATAAGGATTAATCAGAAATAAATTAGCTGTGCCGTTAGCGCCAATTAACCCATCAATCTGAGAAAGTGACCCACCCGTTACCCGACTGATAATATTTTGAATATCCGCAGCATTATTAAACAAAGCAGCGCCGTTAGCAGGGACAGAAAATTCCCGAAAGCTGTGGAATAAGTTGCCACCTGCTTGGGTTCCTCCTTCAATGATGCTGTTGTTCCCTTGTAATTTGACACTAGAGTTATTAGGCAAAGTGCCATCGGGGATAATTTCGGCAAAAGCACAATTTGTACTCCAAGTGCTTGAACCACATATTGCAATTCCGATAAACCAGCCCCAACTAATACTTATCTTGGACATTGTACCCCTCTAAGCAAACAGCAGTTGCGGAACTTTTGGTTATGTCACACCACTAATGTGGGTTTACAGTGGTTACAGTCACCTCTGGATAATTCTCAGTTGCGATCGCGTTAGTTTTACGCAAAACTTGCTAATTTCTTTACATAAATTTATACAACATAATTCATCAGTCGATGCGATCGGATTGTCAGCCGATACAATCGAATTGTCAGTCCATACAATCGCATTGTTAGTCGAAACAATGGCATTGTCAGTCGAAACAATGGCATTGTCAGCCGATGCAATGGCATTGTAAGCTGATGCAATGGCATTGTAAGTTGATGCGATCGCATTGTCAGTCGAAACAATCGCATTGTCAGCCGATGCAATGGCATTGTAAGTTGATGCGATCGCATCTGCGTAACTAAATGGACAAAAAGTTAACTCCAACTCCTAGTCTGAATCCCACCAATTGAAGTGGTGAGAGTGGCTCAAAGCCAATTACCCAAAAGAACATAGGGTGCCCAAAACCTGGGACGTTTGTATTTGGGACTTTGCAAAAGAGCTAGCTGGGCGCGACGGAGTACTTCAGCTTTAGTCAGGTTTTTGTTGGCTAACTCTTGGTAAAATTGACTCATCAACACAGCAGTAGACTCATCATCCAAGTTCCACAAAGAAGCGATCGTACTGCGTGCTCCTGCCTGAAAAGCAACACCAGCAATTCCTAGTGCAGCTTGTTCGTCCCCGGCAGCTGTTTGACAGGCACTAAGAATGAGCAATTCAATCGCTTCGGGTCTGTTTTGCTCTAGCGTTCGCACTAACTTATTTAACTTTTTGACATAAATACGCTCATCCCAAGCGACAATAAATGTCTCCTCAGCCTTGGAGCTAAACTGACCATGAGTTGCAAGATGAACGATAGGGAAAGATAGAGAATTAATCCGGTTTTGCAAAGTTTTGCTGGTAAATTCTTGATTCAAAAGGATGCTGCTAGGGACTTGAGAGCGGATTTGTTCTAATTCAAGTTTGACGTTGGGTAGTGCAGGAAATCCCGAACTTGCTTCACTCAATCCTGCGGCTATTGCTTTTAATTCCTTCTTTGATGATTTGGGTTCAATCAGTTGCAGACTGGGAGTGAGCGCAATGTTATACTTCTGAACTAGATACTGTTTGCCATCGTAGAGAACTGCCATCGGAATATTTCGCAACCAACCATCCAGCACAAACACCAAAGTAGGAATTTTACTTTCAGCTAAAGCAGCTTCAGCAGGTTGAATCAGCCATTTGTAAACCTTTTGGGATAAAGATTGAACCTGTCGCAGCGTGTGTGGTTTGGGTAGATTTTCCTGTAGTTGCGCTAAAGTAGTTTCTAATTCTGTTTCAACTACAGGGGTAGTGTAGTGCAACCAACGCTGTTGAGGCAACTTGATGATGACCTCTAGTCGGTCTGGCAAAATAAATGGATAAATAATTGCTGCCGTTGGATCTTTTTTTGGATTACGGATTTGAGCATTCAAACAGTTGTTGCGAAAGAAGTTTTCTAGTTCTGCCATTTGGAGTAATTCGATTGTATTGCTGGCTTTTGCAAGATTTTCTGAGCTAACTTGATTACCCTGAGATTGCAAAATTAAATCAACCAACTGCCGATAAACTGGTTCAACTTCTTCTCGAAAGGAAAATTTCACCGCAGAATTGACAGCAACTAAATCACTGCGGAGGGCTTGGAGGTCATTAACTGCTTCTGTGTAAGCTGCTACTGCTCCTTTTATATCTCTTTTAGCTTTAAGTAAACGTCCCAGTTGCCATTGCCATTGATAGCCAATGTCTTTAGCATCGATAGCTTGAGCGATGAGCAAGGCTTGTTGGGTGAGGTTTTGGGCATCAGACCACTGTTGAGTTTGTTCGTACACTTGACCTAAAACACCAAGAGCATAGGATTGTGTGCGTTTATCTTGCAAACTTTTTGCTTGCTCAATAGCAGTTGCCAGTAATTGGGCAATGTCTAACCATGAGGGAGAGTCTGCGGCGGTTTTTTTTCGGAATTGCATTAGACTTTGAGCAAAGTTAATCCGGGCAGAAATTGTTGCCCGACTAAGGGGTAAGTCGTGAAGCTGAGTTTTAATTTGGGAGGACAATATTTGGAAAGCTGACAATTGCTCAGTTTTCAGCAGTAGTTTTAGTTGATTGGCTTGAGCTTGGATGCGTGTAGTGGGTGAGGTTGCAGTTTTGATAGTTTGTTGATAATATTTTATAGCTGTTTGCGTGTCTTGCTGAACACGAGCTGTATTACCCAGACTGAGGAAAATATCAGCGATCGCTTCTAAATCTTGCAACGATGAAGCTATTTCTAAACTTTGCTGCAATATCTGCCGAGATGTTTCTAAATCACCAGTGACTTGCACGACATTACCGAGACTATGCAGGGCTGCAACTTTAACAGGTGAGTTGGGTTGACTTTGGAGAATCTGAGTACTTTCTCTTAAAATCTTCTCGGCTTGACGATAAAACCCTAAAGCTTGCAAAGCTTGTGCTTGGTTAATCCGATTTTGAATAACTGCCCTTTCATTGCCGATTTTGGTATAAATGTCAAGTGATACTCCCCAAGTATTCAGGGCATCTTCAGCTTTGCTTTGAGCCAATTGCAGGCGACCTTTGATATCTAAGACTTGGGCTAGAATTTGCTCTTTAGTATTTATATTTTGAGTAGTTTGTAATAGATTGAGACTTTGAGCGATCGCACCTTCTGCCTTTGACCACTGTCCCAATTGCTGATAAGCTAATGAGAGATTACCCAGTGCGATCGCAAGCCTTTGTTCATCCCCATTGCCTTGTAATGCAGAGATAGCCTGTTGCCAAGAAGTAGCAGCTTCAGCAAACCGTTCGGTTTCATAAAATTTACTGCCCTGTTCCAGCAAGTTCTGGGCATTGGGCAACCTTTTAACAATGGAGTTTTCCGCAGTTACATGTGCGAAAGTGGGGGGCAATAAAAGAGCGCTTAAGAAGATAGCCAAAAGCAGCAGTACACTTAAAAAGCGTTTGATTTTCCGTAATCTAGATTTTTTCCTTGCCATGTTTTTGCCCCCACTTGCACCGCGTTTTTACTAAAATATAGACAGTGGAAGTTGCTCAACCTCTCTGGTGTCGCCGATCGCACTACCCATCACCAACCAACTTCCCAGTGCTAATTTCCAGCACCAACGCGGACTGCATCGCGTCATTCTATACATTGCAACCTTTAAATAACCAGAAATAAAACTACACCTTTTTATAAGGATAGATAGAAAACCCACGGTAGGATTGCTAGAAATAATTACGAATAGTTACAATGCGATCGCGCTACAAGTCTGCAATCAACCTCGCCTTCCTCAGAAAGAATTGCATCACAGTCTCTTCTCTAGAAATAATATCAACCGTACCCTCCATTCCCAATTGAATAGTACACTGATGTTTTTCTCTACCTAGAGAAAGGCTTTCTGGCTCAATTCTTACCTCATAGAACGCACCAACGGCTGCTATCTTTTGGTTGGCAGATGTAGTGTCAGTGGCATTAGCAGCATTCCCTTGAGGTGCAAGCGCATCCGGGGAAATCGTCTTAACTGTGCCTTTGAGAGTACCGTAGTCTGGATAAGGACAGGCAGAAACCCGCATTTGTACGTTTTGACCTTGTTTCAATTTATTTTTATCCTGAAGTGCTACTGCTGCCTTAATCTCCAAGGGAGCATCACCAGGGACAATTTGGGCAATCTCCTGTCCAGCAGGCACTGTTTGACCGGAGTTTCGCAGGTTTAATTTAGAAATAATCCCGTCTGCTGTGGCAGTAATTATAGTCTGACTGAGGTCGATATTTACCTGTTGGAGTTCGCGGGTGTCACTTTCTAGCTGTTTTTGGATTTCAATTCGTTGCTGGATTAGAGCTTGGCGTTCTTTATCTAAAGTAGCAATGTTGGCTTGACCTGTAGCTTTTTCTTGGGCAATGCGTTGAGAAGCGATCGCTATTTGTGCGTTACTGGGATTGAGGGCAGTTTGGACATTTTGCAATTTGGCTTTGGCAGCAGAGAGTGCTTGTTCTTGCTGGCGAACAGCTAGTTGTGCTTCCTCAAATTGATCTTGAGACAAGGCTCCGGCTTTAGCTACAGTCTCATAACGATTTCGCTTTGACTGGGCTGCTTTCAGACTAGCATCCGCAGCTTTGACATTGGCATCCGCTTCTTCAACATCAGTAGCGGTAGTAATAAGTTTATCTTCATAGTCCCGGCTGCGACCGCTTAATTCAGCTTCAGCACCAGCAATAACCCGGTTGATGCGCTCAGTTTCAGCTAAAACCTGGCTATTAATGGCATTAATTTGGGCGTTGATTTGAAACAGTTGTAAACGACTTTGCCCAATGTTACTTTGCAGTTGGCTCTTTTTGGTTTGTAGCTTCGAGTTGTCAATAGTGGCAATCACATCCCCTTTTTTGACAACTTGATTCTCTGCAACAAAGACCCGCGTCACCTGACCTTCGGTAGCAGCTTGCACGAGCCGCAATTCACCAGCAGGACGGACAAGTGCCTGTCCTTTAACTGTCACTTTATATTTGGTAATAGAGGCGAGTGGAACACCTAACCCCACAGCACAGACAAGAACTAGTCCGCCCCAAGTAGTCCAACGACCAAGTGGCGGGAGAAACTCGTTGTCTTGAATTGGAGGCAAGTAGTCTGAGTTAGAATGGCTAATCATGTTGTTTTATATACTGATTGTGCTGAATTTCCCGTTGGAGTTAGAGGATTTAGGCACTAAACCATTTGTAAATGGGTCAACACCGTCTAAAAAGTCTAAGTGTTCACCAGCTTGATGGCGCAGAGCCTCTGGAGTGCCTTGGATTTTCAAACGCCCTTCTTCCAGCAGTACAATCCAATCAGCCCGCCCGATGACTTTGGGGCGATGGCTAATCATAATTGTGGTTTTGCCCTGTCGATGGGAAAGCAGCCTATCTAGCAGTTTGGCTTCACTCACTGGGTCGAGAGCGCCAGTAGATTCATCTAAAATTAATATCGGCGGGTCAGTAATTATAGCTCTAGCGATCGCTAATCTCTGTCGTTGTCCACCAGAAAGATTCGCGCCAAATTCGCCTAAAACAGTTTGATACTTATCAGGCAGTTTACTAATAAACTCATCTGTACCAGCAATCTCGCAAGCTTGCACAATTTGTTCAAAGGCGATTTGAGGATAGCTGAAACGGAAGTTTTCAATAATTGAGCGACTCCAGAAGTGAGGTTCTTGAGGTACTAGCACTACCTGTTGCCGCAGACATTCCATCGAGAGGTCTTGCTGATTATAGATGCCATAGCGGATATTGCCAGATTGGAGGAAATATAAACCTGCAAGCAGTTTGGCGAGAGTGCTTTTACCACAACCGGATTTACCAATCAGACCAACGACTTGACCGCCAGGGATAATCAGCGAAAAATCTTGCAGCAAGTCAACTCTACCTGCGTGGTGGAAATTAAGGTTGGTGCAAGTAATATCTATATTGCCCTTCAGTTCTGCCCAAGGCTTTTTCTCGTCTTTATCGTCTTCTGGGGTAGCATCAATCACCTCCGTCAGGCGTTGGATGACAATCTGGGCAGTGATAAATTCATCAACTAAGCCGATGACTGAACCCAAAAAGCCGAGAAAGTTGCCACTCATGCCAGTAAACGCTAGCAACTGACCGATGCTCAAAGTACGATTAATTACCAGGTAGGAGCCTAGCCACAGTAAGGCAATACTAGTAAAAGTAGAAATAATATTAGTAATTGTGCCACTGTAAAGACCCAGCTTCATCGTACTCCAGCCCAAGTTAGCAAGCCGACCGTAATTCGCCTGATACTCTTGCCAAGCTTGGGGAGTGGCTTGGGTAGTTTTTAGTACCTGGACACCGCGAAAAGTTTCGACGAGAAAGCCTTGGTTTTCTGTACCCAAGACGATCGCATTACGGGTTTTCTGGCGCAAAGCTGGGAGAAAAAGCAGGTTGACAAAGGTGACAATCATAAAGGCAGCCAGGGAAGCCAAAGTTAGCCCCCAACTGTAAAAGAGCATGAAGCCCAAAGAAACCAAGGCGATAAAAAATTGGCTGGGTAAACCGAGGACAATTTGCGAAACTAGCTCATTGATGTGATTCACATCGGCAATCCGGCTGACTACTTCCCCACTGCGCCGTCCTTCAAAGTACGAGAGGGGCAAACGCAACAGTTGTCGTCCGTATTCTAGAATCAGTCCTAATTGCAGTCGTTGACCAAAGTGACCAATTAGATGAGATTGTACCAAACCGATCGCACTGCTAAATAGATTCATTGCGATCGCTCCAATTGCCACCACGGATAGCAGTTGGGTATCTCCCCGCACGAGTACGTCATCGGTCAACAGTTGCATCATCAATGGAGAGACAAGGGAGAGTAGCCCAATGACGATGTTAATTGCGATCGCTTGGATCAGAATAGCGCGATAGGGTAAAACCCGCATCAGATAACGCCCAAAACCACCAATTTTATCGTCTGATTGCTGATAAAAGCGGCTATCGTCTGGCGTTAGCAGCAGCATGATGCCATTGCCCCACCCCTCGCTCAACTCCTCGCGGGTGAGATAGCGGATGCCTACACCAGGGTCAGCAATTACATATTTTTTCCCTTTTTGCCCGTATAAAACGACCCAGTGGTAGCCTTTCCAGTGAATGATGGCGGGTAAAGGGGCTTTATTTAATTGATCCAGTAGTTGTGCAGAGGCTTTGACTTGACGCGTATTAAATCCTAAAGTTTCTGCACCCCGCCTCAAACCCAGCAGGCTGGTTCCCCGCGATCCTGTACCAACTACTTCCCGCATTCGACTAATGGCAAAGGTGCGTCCGTAGTGTTTGGCAATAGTGGCAATGCAAGCAGCACCACAGTCTTCTTCACTGTGTTGCAGTACAGTTTGGTATTTCATAACTTAGAACTTACGCATAGGAGAAAGTGAGTCGGGGTGAAAGCCCCGACCAGAGCTAATTTTCAAAATGATTAGAGGTGTTGACTCAACTCAAAAATGAGTAAGTAGGTCAACTTAATTAAATTCGTTAGTGCAAAAGTCGGACAAGACTAACGGTAAAAACCTGAAACCATCTTGCTAAAAGGTTGTTCGCCCTGCTATTTTAAACGTAGCTGACGACGATGGAGAATAAAAGCCTAGCCGGAAAGAGGTTCCATCTTTCACGTTCGCCGCGACAGTGATGACACCACGGTAGTTTGCAGGAATAAACCTGTCATAAGTATTCACCTGACCACCGCTAGGGCGCGGGGCATAAACGTACAAGTCGTAAGGGTTCTTAGTCAGTCGAATTGAAATGTCGTTGAATTTGCTGGTAGTTTTATACAGCGTTGGTAATATCCCAAATCCATTCGTAAGTGTGCCACTGAAATCTTTTACCGCTCCTCCTGCTACAGAAGCAGACTTGTCATCTGAAATTTCTTCAAGCAGAGAGTCTAAAGCAGCAGTCTCATTATCAACTTCCTTAACGGCAAGAGTTGCATCAATTTGTTTGAAGTATTCTTTGGTGTTTAACATTGTCACTTTCCTTCATTTCAGATTTATATTGAAATGGAATTAGTGAAAAGTTGTCTAATTCCACTTAAAGCTTCTGAGATTAAATCTATAAAGTCAAGAGTTTAAAAGTGATTTTATTTGCATAACTAAAGGACTTATGTTTTCATTATTCAAATCTTTTATATAAAAAAATACTTTGATTTTCCAAATTTGTTTTTGAACATAAAAAATTTCATGTAGGAGCGATGGTTATACGCCCCTACAGGTGTAATCAGATTTTTTGCTTCAGGTTAAAGCTAGTGTTCAACTTTGAACTTAGATTTTTGAGTGTCTGCCTATACCGGCTTAATGTACCTCGTCGATACCCACTGATTCACATCAAAAGCGACTTTACGGAATCCGTTCTTCAGAATAGCTGGTACTTGTAAGTAATTTATTTGACCGGGATACCAGCGACCAACAACTTTGTAGTTGGTGCTCGGTCCAGAACGAATGTTTAAGTAACTAGAGACACCCTTAGTCGTGTACCGGGCCAGCCCGACCCCTCCCTGCATAGTTTCTGCTTCTTCAGGTTTCAATTCAACAATTAGGAATTCATTATCAAGATAGTTGAGCGTTTCCATCATTTTCTCCTTCTCTGTTATTAGAGTTTCTTAGATTGATGTTGATGTGGAATTAGTGATGTCTTGTCTAACTCCATTTATATCTTCTAAGATTAAATCTATAAAATCAAGGCTTAAAAGCTGATTTTTTATGCATAAATCAATGACTTACGTTTTCATTATTCAAATATTTTGTATTGAGAAAATACTTTGGTTTTCCAAACTCAAGTGTTATAACCTCCTTTGACTATTCAGAATCATGAAATTTAAAACAGAGGCTATATCTTTTTCCTTTCTGGTTTTTCAGTACGCCAAGGCTTAAAAAGCTGTACTTATGCTAATTCACTGGATAATTATGAAGTTTTGTAACAAGTTGTGGAATTCATAGACTTTTGATTCCGATAAGTAAGCAGAGGTTCGCAAAGAAGCTAAACGAACTTCCAAAGAGTGCAAGTTCTACCAAGGAGAATCGTTATGGAAAATCCAGGTCTTTGCTTAACACCTTTTCAGCGCAGATATCTACTGAAAAGCTTAGGAACCGACTTACGTCCAGAATACCGCCGTCGCATTGAAATTATGCTGCTTTGCGATGCAGGTGAATCTCAGGCTCAAATCTGTGAAGCTTTGGGATGTTCTCAAGAGACTGCACGCTACTGGATTACGATCGCCCAAACAGGACAGGCTCAAAAATGGAGCGATCGCTTGATGGGACGGCCTAAAACTGTGAGTGAGCAATACCTCGTTCGCTTGAAAGAATTGGTAAGCCATAGTCCGCGCCTTGTTGGCTATTCATTTGAACGCTGGACAGCACAATGGTTAAGCAAGCATTTAGCAAAAGAATTGGGAATTAAGGTCAGCAGTTGCCACATTAACCGTTTGCTCAAGGAAATGGGGCTTTCCACCCGACCAAAAGGCAATACAACTAACCAAAAAACCTCACACCAAAAAGATTTTAGCATCGCATACCGAGCCTAGAGGTAGGGTGTTGACTTTGTAGGGAAATTGCTGAATAAAACTTCCAGGACTTACGCAACTGGCACAATGCGATCGCAACTTTATAGTACAAAAGTCTTACAAAGAGGAAGTTTAGAAAGTACTAAAGTTTTGAAATAGGCAATACCTACGGTGAGCTACGCTAACGCACTTCATACAGCGATCGCAATTTGAGAATATCTTGCCATTCAAGCTCGGTGAATGGTTGGGTAACTAGTTCTATGCCAAAATACTGTTTTGCCGTTTCTGTCAATGTATCCACAATCTTGAGAATCCAGCCATCCTCTTGGTGTGTGTTGCAAAGTGAGGTATTCCACGGAGTCGGTTGTTCAAAGATTTCCTGAAATAAACCTTTGTCTGTAGACAAAATCATCGAGCCGTGTTGAAGAATGGTATTTCTTCCCTTACGTTGGGCGCTACCAATAAATTTACTTCCATCGGCAGTAACTAAGTCAGCTGCTGTTGCTGTGTTGAAACAACTGGGATTATGAATGTAACCCCGTCCAGCAGAACCATAACTTAACTCAATACCCAACTTTTGCCAGCCTTGGATCAAAAAGTTACAGATTTTTTCATAAATACCCCAGCTTTTTCCAGTACTAGCTGAGGTAATCAGGGCATAGCTTAAATCTCCTTGGTGGAGAACAGCTCGACCTCCCGTTGGCCGACGAACTAGATCGAGTGGCTGTCCCTGGTAAATCAGATTATGCCACTCGGTAGGCCATTGTTTTTGCAGATGTCCCAAGGAGAGAGCATAGGGGCACCAGGTATAAAAACGCAAGGTAGGCGGGTGTTGTCCGTTTTCGCATTGGTTGAACAACCAAGCATCGATCGCCATTTGCACTGCTCCTGATGTCTGAAGCATTGGGACGAAACGCCAGGTGGATGGTGATTCTGTTGCTAGTTGTTTCATCGGTTTCGGACTCTGGAAAGATATTGATATCCTAATACCAGTATTTAATAATACTTTTGTTTCAGATGATCAGGAAAAATCTGTTCATGAATTTCATCAAAATGATCTCTCAGTTCGCGATCCGTTCCGCAATTACTCTGGTACTGGCTATGACTTTGTTTTTTACCAACCTTTTTTGGCCAGCCGCAAGTGAAGTGATCGCTCAGGCGCTACCCGTACAGACTAACCACGCACAAAGCAATCAGTCTTGGCTAACTGGCATTCTGCAACTAGCCTTGGCAAACAATTCCTAGCAACCTGAAATATCCCTCTTCTGTCACTTTCCGGGAGGGAAATCTCTAGAAGCTTTATCAGTCAATCAATACAAGCTATCCTATTATAAAAACTTGGTTATAACGCTTCTCGTTTGCGTGAGGTACACCCCTAGGGGCACGGCACTGCCGTGCCCCTACACCCCGCGATATAATATTGTACCGCATCTGAATGGGAACCGCTATATTGTATTTGTTATTAGGAAAAATCTTGCGATGCCTGCGGCGGGCAAAGCCATCGCTTCGTATACAAAAGCTCTAAAATTCAGAAATGGCAAAAGTTTTCGGAGAGTGACACAAGAGGGATATTACTAGTAAGGGCCTGAGCAAGAATATGTAACTATGAACAAAGATAAACATATTTTTTCATAATTTTGATGAATAAAGGTAGTACCTGAAAATGATGAAATCCCCAAGGAGTTACTACGATGCTAAGTTTGGACAGATGAGAATCGAAGATAACCAATGGACTTTAGCACAATGTGCTGTTTTGGGCGATCGCCGTGTACGGATTTGTGTGGATTTTGAACAGGGGCAGATTGGCGAACTTTCATCGCTTCAGCGTGAAGCTATTCGGCAAGCTCTAGCCTTGCCACCCGATGTGTTACGCATCACTACTCCTCTGGTGCTGCAAAATTATGATGTATATCGTGAGATGATGGGAGATTTGGAAATGCCGCCGCTGGCTAATCCCATTCAGATCTGGGATCAGGTGACTTTCTCATATATCTATGTGCCGCCCCACGTTGAGTATGAGCTGCATATTGCTACTTTTGAGTTGATAGCTGAGTGTGACTGGGAGCCAGAACACGGCTTAGAAGTGCGCTTTCGCAATGGAGTAGCAGACGATGCAGATCAGATAGGTGAAACAGGACGGTAAAAACTATCTTGTTTGTGAGCTGATGCATTTATGAGGGCAGCACATTGAAGAAATAACAAGGACGGCAAGATTTTCAAAAAAGCGTCGTCGTAACTGGCCTCTAAAAATTACCTTGAGCCGAAACATAGCAGTTTCAGACAAAGAACGTCGATGATAGCCGCTCTCTTGTTTACATTGCTTGCGATCAACTTGACGCAATCGACGCAGATTTTCATCTCTTGGATGAGGCAGTGCTTTACAGGACGTATGTTGTTGAATTTTATGCAAACAATAGCCGAAAAGAAAGATTTTCACGTAGGGGCAATTCATCAATTATCCCTACTTCCCGCAAAATTGAAAATCTAAAATTCCGTGATGACAAAATCAAATAATTGATGTGCCATTTCTAATTTAGAACAAGGTGCAATTTCTACCTGATTTCCTTGACTATCTAAAAATATGGCTTGATTATTATCACTCCCAAAACCACTATCAGGTTGATCGATGGGATTGGCAACGATCGCATCTAATTTTTTCTTCTGTAATTTTTCTAATGCAAGATTGACAATATCTCCAGTTTGTGCTGCAAAACCAATTAATATTTGATGTGACTGTTTGAGTTCTGCTAATTGGGCGACTATATCCGGTACGGGTTCCAAGGGTAAAGCTTGGGGGAGCGATCGCTTGGGCAATTTCTCTGTACTATAATCTCGTGGCTTCACATCGGCCACGGCTGCTGACATCACAATTACATCAGCCTTGGGTAAACATTCCACCATGACGTGCTGCATTTCGTCTGCACTAACAACGGGAATCGCTTGCACTCCCAATGGTACATCCCAATTAGCTGGGGCATGTACCAGAGTAACGTTTGCCCCTCGGTGAAGTGCTGCTTGAGATAGTGCCAATCCCATTTTACCTGTGGAAGGATTACCAATAAACCTCACTGGGTCAAGAAACTCTCGCGTTCCCCCAGCGCTAATTAACACTCGTTTACCTGCTAAATCTCGTTTGCCTTGAGTGTGTAACAACGATTGGATGTGAGCCAAAATTTCTGGAGGTTCTGCTAATCTACCAGCACCGATGCGATCGCACGCTAATAACCCTGATGCTGTACTCATTCCATGATATCGGCTATCTGTCAATAACTGTTGCCAATTCCGTTGCACCGATCGCTGTTCCCACATATCAGTATTCATTGCGGGTGCTAACAGCACGGGGCAAGTAGAAGCCAGCACGGTATTTGTGAGTAAATTATCCGCCATTCCGTAGGCTAATTTTGCTAATGTATTAGCTGTCAAAGGGGCAATTACCATCACATCTGCCCATTCACCCAACTGAATATGCAACGGACGAGAGTGAGTTGGTTGCCAAAAATCATCATCTGTGTAGGCGGGATGACGAGATAGAGTGGCTATTGTCAGAGGCGTGATAAATTTTTGCGCCGAACGAGTGAGGATGACTCGGACTTCCACCCCGGTTTTAAACAGCGTCGAAACCAGTTCACAGATTTTGTAGGCGGCGATACCGCCACCTACACCAATGAGAACCCTGTTCAATTTTGGATTAGTCATGGTAAAAAGTTAGGAGTAAGTAGTAACTTAGGAGCAAGTAGTTACGAATATTAATTTCCAACTCCTAATTCCTGTAGAGACGCGATTAATCGCGTCTCTCCTAACTCTCAACCTCAACTACGCTTCATCGTAAGGTTCCAAGTCTAAGAGGTAGATATAGGGTTCAACTAACTCTGGACGCTGAAATGCGATCGCTCGCAATAGATGCCAATCATTTAAACCCTCAAAAGCATTACTATAATTATCCAGTTCCAGACGTGTAGCTAGTTCTTCTACTTCTACTGCACTCATGGCAGCAATTTCTTTTTGGGAAATGCTTAGAGTTGTCATAATACTTGCCCCTCCCTTATCCAGCACTCGCCTTCAGCATGGGTTAAGTTGCGCTCTTTCACAGCCACCCAATATATATTACTCATTAGAAGTCATTAAGTTCGTGAAAATTGTCAGAATTTGTACCAGAATTTATAAAAAATTCGTAATCCTGACTAAGCAATTGTATTTACAACGAAATTTCGTAGCACCTCTAACGTTTTTGGATCTATTTCATGCCCCATATCAAATTCGTGGTATTCTACTGCCACTCCTAGAGACTTTAGAGTTTCTCGTGCCTTCAAAGCAGCTTGCAGGGGCACAACTTCATCATATTTACCGTGAGTGATTAAAGTCGGCGGAATCCCACTTTTAGCTGCCGTTAGTGCGTCAGGATGTAAATACCCGCTCATGACAACTAAACCTGCTAAGGGCAATTTTGAGCCGACATCTAAAGTCATTGCTCCGCCTTGAGAAAATCCACTCAAAATGGTACGTGACAAAGGTATACCAGTGGTACTTTCTAAAGATTCCAAGAAATCTGTTAGCAGTTGCCGACTTTCTGCCAAACCTTGATACATATTTTCTACCCGCAGGTCATACCATGCCCTCCCTATAGGGGAATAGGGATAAGGAAGAGGTGCATTAGGCAATATAAACTGGTAATCGGGTAAGTTGAGCAAGGGTAACAAAGATGCTACATCCTCTGCATTAGCACCCCAGCCATGCAAAGTGACAATTAAGCCTGCTGGGGGTTGAGAAGTGGCTGTGGGAACGGTAATAGCTTGTAAAGACAGAGGTTTACTCCTAAAATTCTACTTTTGTACATAGATCCTATCTCTTCAAGTGGACTTAGTATTTAGCGGCATTTGCTGCTTGCCTAAAGAATACCTACGTCGTCAAGTAATTTATGGAAAACACAAATCGGCAGTTTTGAGTGAACCGCGATTCACACCGATGATAGTAGTGGAATCATGATGCGCCAAGAAGACTTTATTTTAAAGCCAGCCAATGAGGCTTCTGTAGTTTTTCGCACCCGAATGTTTTTAGGACGGGAGTAGCAATATTGTTTACAAACTTTCTCTGGTAAAGAACTCCAGACGCGATCGCTCGCTATAATTGCATTGATAAATCGGATGCGAGTTACTATTTTAGACACCTCGCAATCCGACTATTTTCTACTTTCTCTACTTAGAGTGATAGAGCGCTAATCACGATTAAACAACCACAAAATTGTTTTTGGTTAGTGACAACCCACTTAAAAGTTGTCCAAATTGTACCTGAGTAAAAGCACTCGCACTGCCATCTCGATCAAAGAACAATGCACCTGTAACATCGTTGTAAATAAATCGCTGAGTGCTAGTGGTTGCAGATGCTCCGATGCTAAACTGACTTGTCTGAAGTGAACCGATTGATAACCCGCCACCAAAACCAGCAGCCGATACCCGAATCAGTTCATTAGTCGCGTTGAAGTCATAAATTCTATCAATGCCTTCATTGAAACTATTGAAAACAAAGGTATCAGTACCAGATCCTCCAATTAAGCTATCGTTACCGTTGCCACCTATAAGGATATCATTGCCACCATTACCGTTGAGGGTATCATTCCCATTGCCCCCCAGAATATTGTCATCGTACTGTGTACCTGTGATATCTAATTGTTCGATATTCTTGTAGCTAACCTGATTCGTGCCAGCCGTAATCGATCCTTCGTTAGCAATTGCATTGAATGTCGAAGTGATTCCCTTGCCCCCGAAATCATCTTTGTCGTGGACGATCAACAAATCGTCACCTGCGCCCCCATCTATTGTGTCATTGCCACTAATAAGCTCAACCGTATAAGGTTCACGAGATCCGCCATCGAAAGAATAGTTTCCTATTATCGTATCGTTGCCATTGCTCCCCACAATCAAATCATCGTACTCTGTACCTGAAATATTTAATCGTTCAATATTCTTGTAGCTAACCTGATCTGTGCCTGATGTAATCGAGCCAGTATTAGTAGTAGTATCGAAAGTTGAAGTGATTCCCTCGCCACCTTTGTAGGACAACAAATCATCACCTGTGCCCCCATCTATTGTATCATTGGCATTGTAGCCGTAGCCCGGATCGAGCGTATCATTGCCATTGCTCCCCACAATATTGTCATCGTAGGATGTACCTAAGATATTTAATCGCTCGATATTCTTGTAGCTAACGCGATTCGTGCCTGCCGTAATTGTTCCAATATTAGTATTTGCATTGAAAGTCGAAATGATTCCCTCGGTAGCATCAGTAGAAAAGCTCAACAAATCGTCACCTATTCCCCCATTTACAGTATCATTTCCATTCGTGCCCGGATCGAGCGTATCATTGCCATTGTTCCCCACAATATTGTCATCGTATTGTGTACCTTTGATATTTAATCGCTCAATATTCTTGTAGTTAACTAGTCTCGTACCTGCCGTAATTGTTCCAATATTAGTAGTAGGATTGAAAGTCGAAGTAATTCCCCCGGCAGCACTTGTGTCATCGAGGTTCAACACATCGTCACCTATTCCCCCATCTACCGTATCATTGCCACTCGCGTCATTGACGATCAACAAATCGTCACCTGTTCCCCCATATACCGTATCATTGCCACTCAAGCCCGAATTGAGCGTATCATTGCCGTTGCTCCCCACAATCAAGTCATCGTACTGTGTACCTTTGATATTTAATCGCTCAATATTCTTGTAGTTAACCAGTGACGTGCCTAACGTAATTGAGCCAATATTAGTAATAGGATTAAAAGTCGAAGTTATTCCCTTCCTAGTCGTATCATAGTAAAAATTGTTTTTGGTGTTATAGTACAATAAATCTTCACCTTTACCTCCATCAATCGTATCATTGGGACTACTGCCATTGTAGTCGTAGGAGAAGTCGTAGAAGAATGTATCGTTGCCGTCATCACCATTCAACAGGTTATTGCCTTTTGAAAAGTCAACAATCAAATAATCGTCACCAGCGCCACCGTTGAGGGTATTGTTACCAGAGGAGTAATAGTTGTTCGCGGCGCGATTTTCATAGCCTGAGGCAGAAAGAGTATCGTTGCCATTATCTCCAGAGAGCAGGTGATTGCCTCCTACAAAAAGATCAAGATTTGAAGAACCAACATCCAGGCGATCGTCGCCACTACCACCAAAAAGGGTGTCATTGTCTGTACCACCAAAGAGGTTATCATTGCCTGCATCACCCCACAAGAGGTCATCCCCTTCACCACCCTGAAGTGAGTCATTTCCTTCACCACCTTTAAGTAAGTCATCCCCTTCACCACCCTGAAGTGAGTCATCCCCTTTACCACCAATGAGAGTATCATTGCCCGTACCACCGCGTAGCAGGTCGTTACCACTCAAACCATCGATTTTGTCATTACCCGCCTGACCATTCACCACATCATTTGAGTTGTCTAAACCTATAATGTTGTTGTCAAGGTCATTGAGGAATGTCACAGTGTTCTTGTTGAACAGGTTAGTTTGAGTAGAGTTGGCATTAAACACATCAAAATTGTCGGTGATGCTGGTTTGTCCATCAAACAGGATATTGCCAATAGCAGGTCGTGAAGAAATTGCTGGCAGATTATCCAGGTTTTCTAATTTGAAGTTTTGAAGAATGATTTTTGGATAAGCGTACGGTGAATAAGCGCCCACTTCAAAGGTGATTTCCAGATTGCTGCCATTCTGAGTAAGCAGCAGATTTTGGGCAGTAAAACCATCGCCGAATTGGATGGTATCCACTTCAGCAATAACTGCTGCTGAGGGAGTTATGCCCTTACCCACGCCACCGAAATCAGTAATAGTATCGATGTTGCTATTAGAGTAAGGATAGCTTAAGTTGTAGATAAATTTATCCTTGCCACCGCCACCAGTCAGAAGATCGTTGTCCTGATCGCTTGAGGTAGTAGTATCACCATTACCGTTAATTGTATCGTCGCTGTTAGTCCCTAGTAGGGTATCATTCCCGTTGGTTCCAATGATATTTGCCATAACTTTTTCTTACCTGAATTGATTTTTTGAGTAAATTAAGTTCTCAAGTTGCAGTTAGTGCTATTTGAACGCACAAAAATTAGCCAAATGTTGACGTTTCGACATTATTACTCTTGCAAAAGTCCCTAATACCCCACCCCCAACCCCTCCCCGCAAGCGGGGAGGGGAGACAAAGCGTAGCTTTGGCGGGGTGGGGTTCTTATTTTGGATTTATGCAAGAGGTCTATTCTTTAATGTCACCCTTGAGGGTTACGAATTTTTCTTTGAGAATTCTCCCTTTGATTGGCTTTTACGTAGCACTTATCTAACTACCTGGTATTACCTAAGTCTTACACACTATACAAATTAATGAAGGTCGTTGTGGGTTATTGCTTGTGGATGTTTAGCTTGAAAATAGAAATATATCTAAATAACCCGATAATAACTCAATACCGAATATTTACTTAGATGTCTATATAAAAATAAAAACCTTTGCATACTCTTCATATTATTTGCTGATAAATTTATAGATTCAGAGCCTATCCGAAAACCAAAACGGGTTAAAAAATAATCCAAACAAGCGAAATGTAGCATCGCTAAGTAGTTATCCACCTTCTTCTTTTTGCTAGCCCAAACTTTTCAATGTCAAAGGAGTTACGGAGAACCTGTTAACCTTTTTTCGATACCACGTCACTACTGGATCTCAGAATGATTCCTAAAAGTCTTGAAGTGAACGAAGGCTTATGTAAAACTTAAGATCCTTTGCTTCCAGCCTACTTTTAAGGAATTGATCGATGGTGCGTCTAGCCCTGCTGAGTGTATCTAACAAAACCGGTTTAATTGACCTAGCCCGTAGCTTGGTTGAAGAATTTGACTTTGATTTAATCAGCAGTGGGGGAACAGCCCGAGCAATCAAAGATGCGGGACTCCCTGTTACCAAAGTTGCAGATTACACAGGTTCACCAGAAATTTTAGGTGGTCGAGTCAAAACGCTTCATCCCCGGATTCACGGCGGAATTTTGGCGCGGCGAGACGTTCCCCAAGATATTACAGATTTAGAAAATAACCAAATTCGCCCGATTGATTTAGTAGTTGTGAATTTATATCCTTTTGAGGAAACGATCGCTAAACCAGGGGTAACATTAGCTGAAGCCGTTGAACAGATTGATATCGGTGGGCCAGCAATGCTACGGGCATCATCGAAAAACTTCGCCCATCTCGCTGTATTATGCGATCCAGCACAGTATGACGAGTATTTGGAAGAATTGCGGCAAAATAACGGCGTAGCATCCCTGGAGTTTCGGCAAAAGGCGGCATTAAAAGGATTTTCGCATACTGCTAGTTACGATCAAGCGATAGCGCAAGCGCTGACTTGTCAGTTCGCATCTTATCTCGCAGAAGCAGAGCAGTACACCCTTAGCGGCACACAATTACAATCTCTGCGTTACGGCGAAAACCCCCATCAACCCGCCGTCTGGTATCAAATTGGTGCTACTCCAACGGGATGGGCAGCTGCGACAAAACTGCAAGGGAAAGAACTTAGTTACAATAATTTAGTTGATTTAGAAGCCGCACGCCGAATTATTGCTGAGTTCACTGATACCCCAGCCGCAACGATTATCAAACATACAAATCCCTGTGGTACGGCACTGGGAAGCACAATTTCCGAAGCTTACCAAAAAGCTTTCAATGCAGATTCTACTTCCGCCTTTGGTGGAATTGTCGCACTCAACCGTCCGATTGATGCTGCTACAGCTAGCGAGTTAACTAAAACATTTTTAGAGTGTGTGGTTGCACCAAGTTGTGATGCAGAAGCTCAAGAAATTCTTGCCAAAAAATCTAACGTGCGGGTCTTGACTTTAGCAGATTTGAGCAGTGGCCCTAATGATACAGTGAAAGCGATCGCAGGTGGTTTTCTTATCCAAACTAGCGATGACATCATTGCTGATACTAGTCAATGGCAGATAGTCACTGAACGTCAACCCACACCAGACGAATTAGCCGAATTGCTGTTTGCGTGGAAAGTTTGCAAACATGTAAAATCTAATGCCATTGTTGTGACAAGCGATCGCACTACACTAGGAGTAGGTGCTGGTCAAATGAACCGCGTCGGCTCAGTTAAGATTGCCCTAGAACAAGCTGGAGAAAAAGCCAAAGGTGCAACTCTCGCCAGCGATGGATTTTTCCCCTTTGATGATTCAGTTAAAACAGCCGCAGCAGCAGGAATTACAGCCATTGTCCAACCAGGGGGAAGTTTGCGCGATAAAGATTCAATCAAGGCTGCTAACGAACTGGGTTTGCTGATGGTCTTAACTGGTGTACGTCACTTTTTACACTAAGTTAGCGATCGTAAGGTGTACACTTTTAAAAGTGTCACTCAATATACTTGCCCTTTGATAGAAGCAGTGATATCCTTTATTTGTGTGTGAGGAGCAAGTTAAAAATAAAAAGCGCCTGGGGTGGAAACACGGCAACACTCCCAAGCGCTTTTTAATTGGGCAGAAATTAGATCGCTTGTACAGTTTTGAAAGTCTCACTCAATATACTTGACCTTTGATAGAGGTAGTGATAATCTTGAGTCGTGTGTGAGGAGCAAGTTAAAAATAAAAAGCGTTTGGGGTGGAAACACGGCAACACTCCCAGGCGCTTTTTAATTTGTCAGAAATTGGATTGCTTATGCAGTTTTGAAAATGTCACTCAATATACTTGCCATTTGATAGAAGTAGTGATATGGTTTATTTGTGTGTGAGGAGCAAGTTAAGAATAAAAAAATGTCTGGGGTGGAAACACGGCAACACTCCCAGGCATTTTTTTATTTACGTACAGAAATTATAGAAATTAACGCTTCCAAAACAATTTTCATACATATTTTTACTTCCAGTTAAAGACACGAATATTGTTAAAGTTAATCACGTCAACTTCTACACTCTGAAGATAATTTGCTAGCTTGAAGTCATCAGTTAGTACAAGATACTTACCTTTAGATAAAGTCAGGATTCCACTGTCAGTAAGTCCGAATTTCCAAAATTTTTCAGTATTAACAGCATCTAAACTCTTTACATAGTATTCATCCAACATATCAACATTTTGAACAAATAGAGCAAATATTGCAAAGCACTGAGAACGTTCAGGTTCAACAAGTTTATCGACAAAGTTAGAGACTTCAGTCAAAATATTTGGGGTTGTTACAAGTTTCCGAAATTTGCTAATGATTATTAGCAAAAGATCATAATCTTCTGGTATAAATTGCTGCGTTCGATTAAATCGGGTTATTCTTTCTCGATTGACCGTCCCAACAAAGTAAAGAAGTAGGATATTTGTATCAATTAAAATTCCTTTTTGGTGATAACGACGAATTAAGGAATTAATTACATCTTTCATACTTGTCTAATTTTCATTGCTTCTACTTCACCAGTTTGAGAATTTACTTTAAAAAGTTTGTATTCTCGTTCATACAACACAGGGGTAGAAGCAAGAGAGATAGGAATTAAGTCTTCCAATCGGCTTTTAGGAGGTTTTTTAGGAATATCAAATCCTAAAGTAATCAACCAGAAGCTTTTATCCTCAGAAAGTTCTACTTCTTCAAGTCTCAAATCTCCTAATGAAGAACCCATGATGTCTTGTATGGATTTTATGTATTGATATGCAGCGTTTACTGCTGTTTTGACATCAATCATAATTTTAATTACTTCCTAACCTAATTTGCTAATTTTACACTTTATTATAGTAATTTAACCTTAGTGACTGTTAGTTTATTAACACATAAATAACAATATCTACTTTATCATTTTTTTTAGATCCTTTTAAAAAAAATCAATTGAGTAAATCTTAATAGTGGAAAACATTTTGTAAAAAATCTATAATTTGTATTGGTTTGCGGAGAATAGTAACTTGCTGGTTTAGCATTACTTAACTCAGTTTTTATAGAATTCCACGACGACGAATAATTGGGTATGACCAAATATATTTGAGAAATTACCAGTTCAATCTTTCAGGATAATCTGATGTCATATCAGGTCTAGATTGTCTAGCATACATGAAGCGACATTTAATCACTTGCGACAAACATAAAAGCCGGGGAAAATCCAAAAAAATTACCGTGTCTGCAATCGATAAACGAATGTCGAGAGTACCGCTATAGTTACCATCCATAATCCAAGATTCTCGTCGGGTTAGGTCTTGGATTATGCTCTGCCATTCAGTTTTTGGAGTCTCAACCCAACCAGGATTCCAGTACCAAGCATCTAAGTGAATCACTTCTAAACCTAAGATGGTTCCCAGTTCGCGGGCTAGGGTAGATTTACCAGCACCCCCAGAACCAATGATTAAGATTTTCTTCACCTTAGATGTGCATCTCCCTTTTCAACCTCAAGAGGTAAGCATTACTCACCCAAATAACCGTCTTCAGGGCAACTCAATACGCCGCTACAATAGTACCACTACAAGGATTATGCCCAAATTATTGATATTATGACCACTGCTACGACCGTAAAAACTGAGTATGAAGCGATTATTGGTTTAGAAACCCATTGTCAGCTGAGTACCAACACCAAGATTTTCTCTAATAGCTCTACAGCATTCGGCTCTGACCCCAATACTAACATTGACCCGGTTTGTATGGGTTTACCTGGGGTCTTACCTGTACTCAATCAAAAAGTATTAGAATACGCTGTCAAAGCTGGTTTGGCACTAAATTGTCAAATTGCTAAATATAGCAAATTTGACCGTAAACAGTATTTTTATCCAGATTTACCCAAAAATTACCAAATTTCTCAATACGATCTACCGATCGCAGAACATGGTTGGTTAGAAATTGAGTTGGTAGATGCTGAGGGTAATCCTATTCGCAAACGCATTGGTATCACACGTCTGCACATGGAAGAAGATGCTGGAAAATTGGTACACGCTGGTAGTGATCGCCTTTCTGGTTCTTCCTATTCTCTGGTAGACTACAATCGCGCAGGTATCCCATTAGTAGAAATTGTTTCAGAACCCGATCTGCGTTCTGGACTAGAAGCTGCTGAATATGCTGAAGAATTGCGCCGGATTGTCCGGTATCTCGGCGTAAGTGACGGCAATATGGAACAAGGATCTCTGCGCTGCGATGTCAACATTTCCGTGCGTCCAGTGGGACGAGAGGAATTTGGCACCAAGGTAGAAATTAAAAACATGAACTCCTTCAGCGCCATTCAACGGGCGATTGACTACGAAATTGAACGCCAAATTGCCGCCATCGAAGCAGGCGATCGCATTATCCAAGAAACTCGTCTGTGGGAAGAAGGCGCTCAACGCACAAGTAGTATGCGCGTAAAAGAAGGTTCTAGCGATTATCGCTACTTCCCCGAACCAGATTTAGCACCAATTGAGGTGTCAAATGCACAATTAGAGCAATGGCGTAGCGAACTACCAGAACTACCAGCTCAAAAACGCCATCATTATGAAAGTGAGTTGGGACTTTCGGCTTACGATGCGCGAGTGTTGACAGAAGATCATTCAATAGCCGAATATTTTGAAACTGCGATCGCATCTGGAGCAAATCCCAAAGCTGCCGCCAATTGGATTACTCAAGATATTGCAGCCCACCTCAATAAGCAAAAACTCACTATTACTCAAATCGCCCTGACTCCGACCAATTTAGCAGATATTATCACTCGCATTGAAACGGGCAAAATTAGCAATGCTCAAGCTAAACAAAAGTTGCCAGATTTGCTTAGTGGTATTTCTCCTGAAAAAGCCTTTGCCGGACAAGAGTTAATCACCGATCCTAGCGTACTGGAACCCATTGTTGATGAAGTTATAGCCGCCAACTCCAAAGAACTAGAAAAGTATCGCAACGGTAACACTAACCTCAAAGGCTTCTTTGTCGGACAAGTTCTCAAAAAGACAGGCAAACGTGCCGATCCTAAGCTGACTAACGAATTGGTTGAGAAAAAACTGAACGCCTAGCGATCTGTCAAGCTAACTTTGCTGGGTGAGGAAGCAGGAGGAGCAGAGGAGCAGAGGGGAAATAATCAATGCCCAATGCCCAATTCTCAATTCCCCAACTAAGTATTTTCCCGGTCTTGCTTCACACAATCTTCATATAAAAGCTGGTGACAACCCTCATACCTAAAATGATATGCTGTGGTAAGTAGATGCACCCTGATGATCTGGAGAGCTGCCTAAGTAGCTCTCTTTTTTATTTTATTTTCGCGGTATTTACGGATAAACTTCAAAAAAGTTGAGAAGTAATCTCAATAAATAAGTATTAACCCTTAAAAAGTAAATCAGAGAGATTAGGAAGTAGATGTATCTTAACGATCTACAGAGCAATCCAAGTGGCTCTCCGTTTTTGTTTTTGTTTTTCGTCATAAGAAAGGTAAAAACAATTATGCCAATCGCCAACTGGTGCATTATTATTGCCATCAGCAAATAAAAGGGATTGGGGACTGGGGAATGGGGAAGTAGGGAAAAACTAATAACTCTTAACTTCTAACTCCTGTAGAGAAGCGATTAATCGCGTCTCTCCTAACTCAGCACTTTTCTAAAGTACAAATTGACCTATCCAACCTGATAGTTGTAAGGAAGAATAATGGCAGATTGGCAAGAAATAACAGGTGGCATCACAGCACCAAGGGGGTATCAGGCGGCAGGAATTACCGCAGGGTTGAAACCTTCGGGGTTGCCAGATTTAGCTTTGATATTCTCAGAGGTGGAAGCGATCGCAGCGGGTGTGTTCACCACCAGCCAAGTGAAAGCTGCCTGCGTAGAATATTGTCGCCAACGCTTGCAAGCCAAACATAGCGCTCGTGCCATCCTCTGCAACGCTGGACAAGCAAACGCCGCTACAGGAACTCAAGGCTACCTTGATACCCTAGAATCTGCTCTGGCAATAGCCCAAGCCCTAAACATCTCGTCTGAATCTGTATTATTGGCTTCCACTGGTGTGATTGGTCAAAGAATTAAGATGGATGCTTTGCGAAGCGGAATTCCCAAGGTAGTAGCAGCACTATCAGAAACAGGCTCAGATGCCGCAGCCGGGGCAATTATCACTACAGACTTGGTAACAAAATCTATTGCCCTAGAGACAACTATAAGTGATCGCCCGGTACGAATTGGCGGCATTGCCAAAGGTTCCGGCATGATTCACCCCAATATGGCAACCATGCTGGCATTTGTGACTTGTGATGCTGTGGTTTCGTCTCACCTTTGGCAACAGATGTTAGCAAGGGCAGCTGATAGAAGCTTTAATTCCATCACTGTGGATGGTGATACCAGCACCAACGACAGCTTAATTGCCTTGGCAAATGGTCAATCTCGCACCCCAGCAATTATAGAATGGGGCGCAGAAGCAGAGAAATTAGAGGCGATGTTAACAGCAGTTTGCCAGCATTTGGCCAAAGCGATCGCTCGTGATGGTGAAGGCGCAACCTGTCTCATTGAAGTGGAAGTAACAGGGGCCCATGATGAACTCTCAGCCCGACAAATAGCCAAAACCATCGCTGGTTCATCCTTGGTTAAATCTGCAATCTTTGGACGCGATCCAAATTGGGGACGCATCGCTGCCGCCGCCGGACGTGCAGGTGTGCCCTTTGAGCAAGAAAACCTGCAAATTAAGCTAGGAAATTTCTTAATGTTAGAAAATGGACAACCTCTGCAATTTGACCGTGCAGCAGCAAGTGCTTATTTGAAAAAAGCATCGGTGGGTGCTTATCTCCAACAGGATACGGTGTTAATCTCCGTTAATGTTGGCAATGGTTATGGTGTGGGTAAGGCTTGGGGTTGTGATTTGAGTTACGACTACGTGAAGATTAACGCCGAATACACTACATGAACTACTCGCAATTGTTTGCGCTGTAGAGACGCGATTCATCGCGTCTTTACCCAAGGATGTGTTGCAATCATTAATTGAATTGGTATCAGAATAGTCTTACAAATAACAACAAGGACACTAAACTTCGTCACGCAGAACTACGGCTGCTGCTTAAAGAGACGGGGTTTCTTCCTGGTGTTGGAAACAGCAGATAGTTGCGATCGCTGGATAATAAATACATCTATTTGGGGTATTTGCTTAGACCTCCAACTTCCCCAGCCTTCCCATCTCACTCTCATCACAGTGTGCCCTTAAATTACAGGGATAACATAATAGTTGTGATAAACAAAAACTTATAGATGACAAATTACTACTAAACTTAAGTTACAAAATAAGTGAAAATAGTCAATCATAAAGTAAACATAATAGTCTTCATAAAGAAGAGTTTATATATTAAAAATTATTCCTATAGTTAAGGATGATAGATAAATTTTTCCTTATACATCCAATCTAATATTTGTTTAAAAATCCCAACTTCAAGTTAACAATTTCGGCTTCAAAGGCTGTAAACTGATTTCAACAAGGTGAATGATACCTCTGCATCACACTAGAAAAGCAGAGCCAATAATTTAACCTAGTTCTTATATAGGTAGCTATTTTATTGATGAAATAGCTGCGATCGCTTGGTCAAATATAGCTTGATTAATTATTAATAATGCAAGAAATACAAGTTTTTTTGCCTAAATTGTCATAGCTATAAAAAATAACATTTACGTTTTCAGGAAATATTTATGACAGAATTTTTTAATCAAATTTCTCGCCGCAAATTTATCTTCACAGCCGGAGTATCTGCGGGTGCTGTATTGCTCAAAGGCTGTTTGGGTAATCCTCCTGAAAACCTGACTGGTGGAAGCACTCAAGTACAGCCAACTGCTCAGTTGGTTGCTAATATTAGCCCCGAACAAACACCAGAAACTACTACAGTCAAGTTAGGATATATTCCTATTGTAGAAGCGGCTCCTTTAATTATTGCTAAAGAAAAGGGATTTTTTGCAAAGTATGGGATGACTAATGTTGACCTTTCCAAACAAGCTTCTTGGGGTGCAGCTAGAGACAACGTAGAAATTGGTTCTGCCGGTGGTGGGATAGATGGCGGTCAATGGCAGATGCCAATGCCACATTTAATTACAGAAGGTTTAATTACCAAGGGTAATCAAAAAATTCCCATGTATATATTATGTCAATTAATTACGCATGGAAATGGAATTGCGATCGCAAACAAGCACCAAGGCAAAGGTATTAGTTTACAACTCGCCAGCGCTAAGTCTTTGTTTAAGGAATTAAAATCTTCAACACCCTTCACAGCTGCATTTACCTTTCCCCACGTCAACCAAGATTTGTGGATTCGCTACTGGTTAGCAGCAGGCGGCTTAGACCCAGATGCAGATGTCAAATTGCTCACAGTACCTGCGGCGCAAACTGTAGCCAACATGAAAACAGGAACAATGGATGCCTTTAGTACAGGCGACCCCTGGCCATATCGCCTTGTTCAAGACAAAATTGGTTACGTAGCAGCATTAACCGCAGAAATTTGGAAGAATCATCCTGAAGAATACCTCGCCATCAGAGGCGATTGGGTTGATAAAAATCCCAAGGCTACCAAAGCAATTTTAAAAGGAATTATGGAAGCCCAACAATGGCTAGATAATTTTGATAACCGCAAAGAAGCGGCTAAAATTTTGGCTGGACGAAATTATTTCAATCTTTCTTCACCAGAAATATTGGCTGATCCATACCAAGGTAAATATGACATGGGTGATGGTCGCAAAATTGATGATAAATCAATGGCTGCTTACTACTGGAAAGATGAAAAAGGTAATGTTTCTTATCCATACAAGAGTCATGATTTATGGTTCATAGTTGAAAATGTTCGTTGGGGATTTTTACCAAAAGATTACCTAGACAATAACGCTGCTAAGGCTAAAGAACTTATCAACAAAGTCAATCGCGAAGATATTTGGAAAGAAGCTGCCAAAGAAGCTGGCATTGCTGCTGCTGATATTCCTACAAATACATCACGTGGTGTAGAAGAGTTTTTTGATGGCATCAAATTTGACCCCGAAAAGCCAGAAGAATATTTGAAGAGTTTGAAAATTAAAAAGGTAAGTGTTTAGTCATTGGTCATTGGTCATTAGTCATTAGTTATTTGCAAATGACAACGGACAAATAACAAATAAAATTTCAGGAGAACAGCATCATGACAATAGCCCAAAAACGTCCTGCAAGTCCTAGATTGAATAATAGCTTCATATCCAGCCTGAAAAAGCAATTTCCTGACCTGATACCACCAACGATCGCCATTGCAATTTTCCTGATTATCTGGCAATTATTCGCTTGGACTCCCGGCGCCACATTACCAGGGCCTATACAGGTTATCCAAGACACTTGGGTTCTGATTTTCTGGCCATTTTATGACCGAGGTGGTATTGATAAAGGTCTATTTTGGCAGATTTTAGCAAGTCTACAACGAGTCGCTATTAGTTATACACTTGCAGCAATTGTGGGTATTGGCTTGGGCATTTTAATTGGTGTTAATAAAACCATGTCCAAGGCTTTAGATCCTCTTTTTCAATTACTGCGGACAGTACCACCTCTAGCTTGGGTTCCGATTTCTTTAGCAGCTTTACGACAAAACGAACCCGCAGCATTATTCGTAATTTTCATCACCGCCATTTGGCCGATCTTAATTAACACTGCTGTCGGCGTTACCCAAATTCCCCAAGATTACAACAACGTTGCGAAAGTTCTGCAACTTAGCCGCAAAGAATATTTTACTAATATTTTGATTCCGGCAGCATTACCCTACATCTTTACCGGCTTGAGAATTGCGATCGGTTTAGCTTGGTTAGCGATTATCGCCGCCGAAATTGTCATGTCCGGTATTGTCGGAATCGGCTTTTTCATCTGGGATGCCTATCAAAATAACAACGTCAGCGAAGTAATTTTGGCTCTAGTTTATATCGGTGTCGTTGGTTTACTCCTAGATAAAGCAATGGTTTGGCTGCAAAACAAGATTTTACCAGCAGAACAGAAATAGTCATTGGTCATTAGTCATTGGTCATTAATTATTGGTCATTGGTCATTAGTCACTTGTACTGAGCGAAGCCGAAGTATTGGTCATTAATCATTTGTAAAAAACTAAAAACTAATAACTACGTACCAGTGACTAATGACGAAAGACAAAGGACAAATGACAAAGGAAAAAAGACAAAGGACAAATAAGTATGTTCGTAGCTGTCGATCAAATTGAAAAAGTTTTTGAATTAACTGGTGGTGGCAAATATATCGCTCTCAAAGGAATCGACCTCCAAATTAAAAAAGGAGAATTCGTTTCTTTGATTGGTCACTCCGGTTGCGGTAAATCCACTCTATTAAATATGATTGCGGGTTTGGATTTGCCTACTGAAGGTCTTGTCACCTTAGAAGGACAAAAAATCACCAAACCCGGCCCAGACAGGATGGTGGTGTTCCAAAATTATTCCCTATTACCTTGGCGGACGGTAAGAGAAAATATTGCCCTCGCCGTGGACTCGGTAATGAAAGGTTTACCCGCAGCTGAACGCCAAGCCATTATCGAAAAACATATAAATATGGTGGGTTTGCGTCCCCATGCTGACAAACAACCGGGAATGTTATCAGGTGGACAAAAGCAGCGAGTTGCGATCGCCCGCGCTTTAGCGATTCGTCCTAAATTACTCTTGCTAGATGAACCCTTTGGTGCATTAGACGCACTCACACGCGGCAATTTGCAAGAACAACTGATGCAAATTTGCGAAGAAAATCAAGTTACTGCGGTGATGGTGACACATGATGTCGATGAAGCAGTGCTGTTATCTGACAGAATCGTGATGCTAACCAACGGCCCCGAATCTAAAATCGGCGACATTTTAGAAGTGGATATTCCCAGACCCCGCAAGCGGATGGAAGTAGTAGAACATCCCAGCTACTACAGTTTGCGGAGTGAGATGATTTACTTCCTCAATCAGCAAAAACGGATTAAGAAAATTCGGGCGCGGAAAACTGCCGACATTGCCCGTCATGGGTTGGAAAAAGTTAACCTAGAAATTGGCTTTTTACCTCTGACAGCTTGCGCCCCCTTAGCAGTTGCTAAAGAAAAAGGCTTTTTTGTCAAACATGGTTTAGATGAAGTTAACCTGGTGCGGGAAAGTAGCTGGCGGGGTATAGAAGATGGCATAAGTGGTGGTTATTTGGATGCGGCTCAAATGCCTTCAGGGATGCCGATGTGGCTAACTTTGGGAGGACATAATAACCAACCCCTCCCTGTTGTCACCGCCCTCACCATGACCCGCAACGGTAACGCCATCACCTTAGCAAAACGCTTTTACAACCAAGGTGTGCAAACCTTATCAGACTTTAGAAATCACCTAGTTCTCACCCATGAGCAAAGGCATACAATGGGGGTAGTACATCCCGCATCTATGCACAACTTGCTGCTGCGTTACTGGCTAGCAGCTGGTGGAATTGACCCCGACACCGATGTGGACATGAAGACCATTCCCCCAGCGCAAATGGTAGCCGACTTAAAAGCTGGAAGCATTGATGGTTACTGCGTCGGCGAACCTTGGAACTACCGCGCGGCTGTGGAAGGTGTCGGCTTTACCATCGCTACCGACTTAGAAGTTTGGCTAGGACACCCCGGTAAAGTTCTTGGTGTACGGGAAGATTGGGCAGAAAATTATCCAAATACGCATATCGCCTTGACTAAAGCTTTGTTAGAAGCCTGTCAGTATTGTGCAAATCCCGAAAATGCCCAAGAGATTCGCCAAATTTTAGCAGGGCGAGAGTATGTCAGCACTGATTTAGAATACATTCAACTCGAAGATCCAGATAATCTCACTTGTAGCTTAGACCATCCGTTGCGGGACTATGCCCATCACCAGTTTTATTCTGAGTCTGCCATTAACCGCCCCAGTCGTACCGAACAAATTTGGATTATGAGTCAATTGGCGCGTTGGGGTGACACTCCCTTCCCCAGAAATTGGGTAGAAGTTGTGGAACGGGTGTGTCGAGTCCGTGTTTTCAGCACCGCCGCACGAGAATTAGGTTTGGATATTAGCTATATTCGCCAACCGATCAAACTGTTCGATGGTACTCCCTTTAACGCCGACGATCCGATCGCTTATCTCAACAGTTTGCAGATTAAACGTGATTTTTCAGTCGCGGAAGTTGTTCTTGATGCACCCAGAAGAAGACTCGCATCATAAAAAAATCGTGAAAGAAAGAGGGAGTGGAAGAAGTAGCACATCACGCGCGAACTTCTGAACTCCATTAATGAGCCTCTGAACTCCATTAATGAACTTCTGAACTCCATTAATGAACCTCTGAACTCCATTAATGAACCTCTGAACTCCATTAATGAGCCTTTGAACTCCATTAATGAGCCTTTGAACTCCATTAATGAGCCTTTGAACTCCATTAATGAGCCTTTGAACTCCATTAATGAGCCTCTGAACTCGATTAACGAGCCTCTGAACTCCATTAATGAGCCTTTGAACTCCATTAATGAGCCTTTGAACTCCATTAATGAACCTCTGAACTCCATTAACAAACCTCTAAATAGCGGCGAGTAGTCCCCAATCCCTAATTCCCAGCCCCTAAGCCCCAATCCTCAAACACCAAATACCATGCAAAACCGCAACTCAACAGCTACAAACACACTAGGAAAACCATTAGCCCCTGCAACCACCAGCCGCAGACCTTTCCTAGAAATTAAAGACGTTACCAAAGTTTATCCTACAAAGAAAGGCCCCTTTACCGTACTCGACGGCGTTAACCTCAACGTCGAACAGGGCGAGTTTATTTGCGTCATCGGCCACTCTGGCTGTGGCAAATCGACGCTCTTAAATATGGTATCCGGTTTTAACTTTCCCACTTCCGGGCAAGTCCTACTCGAAGGAGAACCCATTACCAAACCAGGCCCAGACAGGATGGTTGTCTTCCAAAACTATGCCCTGTTACCGTGGCGGACTGCTTTTGAAAATATCTATTTAGCTGTTAACGCCGTTTATCCTAACAAACCACAAGCCGAAAAAAGAGCGATCGTCCGCGATCATTTAGCAATGGTGGGACTAGCTGATGCAATGGAAAAGAAACCAATGCAAATGTCTGGCGGGATGAGACAAAGGGTTTCTATCGCCCGTGCTTTGGCGATTCGTCCGAAAGTCTTAATTTTAGATGAACCTTTTGGGGCGCTGGATGCTATTACCAAAGAAGAGTTACAAGAAGAATTGCTGAAAATTTGGGGCGATAACCGTTGTACAGTGCTGATGATTACCCACGACATCGACGAGGCACTATTTTTAGCAGATAAATTGGTAATGATGACCAATGGCCCCCATGCGAAAATTGGTGAAGTTATGGAAATTCCTTTTTCTCGTCCCCGCGATCGCAGCCGCATTATGGAAGATCCACAATATTACCAACTGCGTAACTATGCCCTAGACTTTCTCTTTAACCGCTTTGCCCATGATGACGTAGGTTGAGCTAATCGCCATTCATTTTTGCAAAATAGTACCAGATGCTAGCGGGAAGAATTCTGCAATCAATAGGGGCAATTCATGGATTGCTCCTACAACTACCTCTACAAGTTATAAAGTATGTGTAGAGCGAGTATGTTGAGAAAAAATCTGTATGACAAACTACCCAGAAACCCTAACTAGTAACGAATCCGTTAATGAGTTAATCAGCGAGACGACAAGCATTAACCATCTGGAGGTGATTGAAAATGTCATCGACTCTTTGGAACAAGATGATAGCGCGATGGTTAGCCACACTCCAGAGGGTGGTTATCTCTGGAAGTTTAAGTATGGAAGTGTAGAAGTATTTGTCAAACTCAACGGGACAACCGATGAAGACACAATAACGGTTTGGTCTACGGTTCTAAATTTACCTGCCAAAGATGAACCTAAGTTGATGCGGTATCTTTTGGAGTTAAACTGCTCTAGTACTTTTGAGGCACGTTTCGGCATTATTGAAAACCGGGTGGTTGTAATATCGACACGCACCTTAGCAGAGTTATCTCCTGGCGAAGTGTCTCGGCTAATTACCGTTGTGGCAACGATCGCTGATAATAACGATGAAGCCTTACAAACTGAATTTGGTGCGACTTAAGTAATTTTAGATTGGGCTATTGCTACATCCGATGTATAGCAATCAGGTTTGGGCGAATCTGCAAAGACTTTTTTCTATGTACCAATTAAAAGCGCCTGGGAGTGTTGCCGTGTTTCCACCCCAGGCGCTTTTTATTTTTAACTTGCTCCTCACACAAATAAATAGTATTACTGCTTCAATCAAAAAGCGAGTTTAGTAAGTGACACTTTTCAAACTGCACCGTCAATTGAATTTAGGTTTATATTCCCTTGACTTGACTCCATCTGCATTTTGGGTGCGATCGCTCCAGAAAGGCAGTTTGCTTGACAGACTCGATCGCGTCCAGGATATGTGTTGGACTGCTGATTTCATTACATAGCCGCTTGATTGGTAATCACCAGCCTTAAAAAGGTGGGTTAGGGAGGATCTAGCCTTTACAAGTCGTAACGTAACTAATTAAATAATTATTAAAGATATATGCATCCCTTAATTAATACCTGAAACTCTTTAGTAATCAATCAAACTCTCAAATAAATATTAGCACTCAATGCTTGTAAGTGCTAATTTATAGCTGAAGTTTAACGCCTATGATATAGACCAAAACTGCACTTTTTGCAGATGCTTTAGTTCCTTTCCAGATATTCTTTTAGAAAGAGAAAAAACTAAATATTTCCTGTAAGTAATATAAAATTGGGAGTACTGGCATGAAATACACTTTTGATATTGTAGGAATATCTCCACTTTTGCAGTTTTTTAATCACCAACAGCAAAACGGGCAAAAACCACCCCACCAAGGTGTGGAATACTTGGGAATGCATACGTGTACGCTAGATACGTTTTTAGAATCGGTAGAATCAGTTCCAGCAAAATGGGATTGGAATCTGGATCAAGTAGTAGATACTGTGATTAAGTTTTGGTTGAATAACTCAGACAGTATTCGTTATTGGAAAGTACGTTTAAATGATGCTGGTAAGGATAATTTACTAGTCACAAGGTTGGCAGATATAACCGCCTTACAAGCTGAATTTGAATCCCTACTAGATAAGGAGTGGTGAAGAGATAGCTAGAATTGAAAAAGAATTCAGGAGGGGAGCAATCCCTGCTCCGCCTCCAGTCAAAATCAATAATTTACTCTATTTTTCTCGTTTTCAAGTACTTTGAGAACTTGGAGATATAAATTTTCTACTCTTTTTGTCTGAACTTCACCAAATGATGCATAGTGAGTTAAGCTAGGAGCGCCATTTACTTCAATAATTGTATAATCTCCCATTGGTGACGTTATATCATTAGCAAGAATATCTACACCTGACAATCTCAATTCCATATCTTTTGTAATATTTACTGCTAATTTTTTAAAATCAGGATGGATATTGTCGGTGAAATCTATTGCCTCACCTCCAGTTGATAAATTTGCATTGTCTAAAAGATAGACTATATTATTCTTAGGTATAACATTAGTAAAATTTAGCTTCCGTCTTCGCAAGTTTTTTTTGATTCTGTAATCTTCAAAATCTATAATTTCTTTTCTACCATTTTTGATAAAAGTTTCCTGCTTCTGTTGCATAAGTTGCAAAACAGTAGATTGACCATCTCCGATGATAAATAAGGGAATTCTTTGATATGCCGAAATGACTTGATCATCAAGTACTACAATTCTATAATCATTGCCATTATAGAATCGCTCAACAATAAATCCTGAGATTTTTCGCAATATTTTCTTAGCTACTTGATAATATTCTTGCTTATTGTGAACCTTGGTAACAAACATTCCTTGACTAAGATTAATCGGCTTGACAATTACAGGAAATCCCAACTCCTGAGCATAATAAAATCCTGCATCTATATTTCTAGTATTATCTATTTCTTCGCATAATTCGTCACGAAAAAATGTTTTTCCTTCAGTAACCTTATAGCCAAATTTATTCAAAAAAAAGTTTGAAACTGCTTTATCTTTAGCTATTGCTACTGAGCCAAAAGAATTAATATTAAACCTGGTATTATGAAAAAAGGTTTTATTGCCGTTTTGAAATGTAATCAATCCCATAAAAGTGCATTCTGGATCTACTAAAACTACTGCTCCTATTTTTTCTGCTATTTTTTGGATTATTGATGTTACAAATGGTGTTTTCATTATCGATAACTATAATTTTTCGAGAAGATTTTAACTATTTTATGACCATTACTCAAGAAGTTTAAATTTAAACAATTGCACTATATATTGTCCCTAAAGCTTTAGTCAAAAGCTGAAGAAAAATTCATTTTTGAATATTTCAATAACCTCTGAAAATTTAATTATTCTCAACTAACTATAAAAAATGCAAATGCCTGCAATGTAGCTTTACTAATCACACTATAGAAAAATTAAGAGTGTATCCGTGCTGATTAATTCTACAGACGTTATTATTCATTTTTTCTTCAGCTTCTAATAGTATGTTTTCAGACATTAATATTTGTTTTACCACTGATGCGGACTTTACTTATGTGTATGCATACAAATCATGCAAACCCAATAATTGCTAAACTTTCTGCTTGAACATTCTTGTGTCCTGGAAACAATTGCAAGTTAAGGCTTTGAGATTCATTGTCACCTGAAAATTCCAACTTAATTGGTCTAAAATATAGCGCTCAGTGTTGACAATTTATAAATAATCGAATAACAAGGTGGCAGCAGCATTAAAAAAAGCGTTAGTGCATTCCTACCTAGAAACTAATTAACGCCCTTCATTAAACTTCATACGGTTAACATCATTATGCCAGAAAATACGGATAACAAAACTTCCCAATCAGACAATCAGACTATTGCGTATAAAGAACGCCTCAATTCTTGGGCGATCGCTCGTCTACTTCCTAATACGCAACGGGAGATTGTTGCTCGCTTCCGCAGCCGTTCTGATGCCGATGGCTATATGCGGCACCTTCCTCAAGAAATACCAAATGCTTCCTACATGGTTGTTTTTGATTGTCAACGCCAAGAAGCTGTAATTTAAAGTACAAGCGAATGGCATTAACCTTTGTTTGTAATCCAATACGCTTGAGTTAAGTGTTATTGGTCTTGAAAGACGCGATCAATCGCGTCTCTACAATCTGGGTTTTGGGCTGATCTGGACTGTATTGGTATTTTAATCTCCATTAGCCTTTTCTTGCGATCGCGGATGTACCCTACTTAAAATTTGCGGGAACCACTATATTTAATTTGCTCTCCAGCGAGAGGCTTAGATCCCCAACTTCCTTCAAGAGGTCGGGGATCTTTTGGTTTGTAGTACCTTCTACCATCTCAATTAACCAGACAAGTTGCTCAAAGCAACTTGTTAAAGGTAAGCAAACTTCCGCCACGCTGTACTAGTTACAGATGCAGTTATCATACTAATTCTCGATGAAGTTGCACATTGTTTTAACCCCTGCCAACCTCCCTTACAGGCGGTAGGGTTCTTTCTATGTGTCTTCATAAAGAATTGGTATCAAAAGAAGTGTAGTTATAATCAAAAATGATTAAGTTTTTTTGACAATACATAAACATATTAATATATTAACTAAAAATAAATTCCGTAATTGCCCCCTTCCTACTGATATTTTAGATTACTTAAAAGTAAAATTTAGTGCAATAAACCCTGAAAGTGCTAGAGAGTTAATAAGTGGTAAAACAGCACCGATATGACTGGTTCAATGTGATATTTTTCCGTCAACGAGAATTACTCGCCCTGTTGCTGGGGATTTTATTCTCAATCTCTGTATTCATACTCTGGCAGAGACTTTTAATCCAAAATCCGGGGTTATTAACACAACTAGAATTGATCGCAGGGTTATTATTTGTTGTCACGCTGACATTAGCAATCTATTTTGCCTTGGCAATGAATGCAAGAAACCAACAAATAACAGCAATCAATCAGGAGTTAACTCACAGGATTTTTGAACAGAAACAGGTAGAAATTGCCCTGATCGCCAGTGAAAATCGTTTGCGACAGCTATTGGAAACTGTCAAAGTCATCCCTTGGGAATTAGACTTGAAAACTTGGCGATTTATTTACGTAGGGCCGCAAGCGGTAGACTTGCTAAATTATCCGATCGCAGAGTGGTACGAGGAAAATTTTTGGGTTAATCATCTGCATCCAGATGACAAGGAAAATTCTGTTCGTATTTGTCAAGAAGCAACTGCTAGGCGCGAGAATCACGAATTGGAATACCGGATGTTAGCTGCTGATGGGCGAGTTATTTGGCTGCGAGACATTGTTAGTGTCGTTGAAGAAGCCGGAACTGTGATCGGGCTGAGGGGGTTTATGTTTGACATTACTGATTTGAAACTGGTTGAAGAAACCTTGAGGCTGAGGGAAAGGGCACTTGCCGCGACCAGTAATGGAATTATTATTGCCGATGCCAAACTCGCCTACAATCCAGTTATTTACGTCAACCCTGCCTTTGAGCAAATAACAGGCTACAGTGCTACTGATGTAATTGGGCAAAACTGTCGATTTTTGCAACGCACAGATACCCAGCAACCAGCACTTAATGAATTGCGGTCATCTATTCAAACTGGAACAAGTTGCAAAGTTCTTCTCCGCAACTATCGCAAAGATGGTACTTTGTTTTGGAATGAATTGAGTATTTCTCCTATTCATGACGACAATGGCAAGTTAAGCCACTTCATTGGCATTCAGAGAGATGTTAGCGATGTCTACAACGAGCTTTGCTTACGCAAGCAAGCCGAAGCCGGTCTGCGTCGGCAAGCTCTCACCTTTGAAAATATGCATGATGGCGTAATTATCACAGATTTAACCGGAAGTATTATTGACTGGAATCCTGCTGCCGAAAGTATGTTTGGCTATACCAAAGCCGAGATTTTGGCTAAACATCCGAGTATTTTGCATCAGCCGGAAGTAGCCGCAACATTAAGCGCCAACATTTTGTCAACAGTCAACCAGCAAAGACGTTGGTCAGGGGAAATACACTTTATTCGCAAAGATGGCAGTGAGAGAATTTGCGAAGCAACCGTAGTCGCTTTACAAGATGAACAAGGGGAAACTGTTGCCACTGTTGGCATCAATCACGACATTACTGAAAATAAACGAGCTAAAGAGGCACTGCAAAGGCAATTACATCGCACCCTACTACTTGAACAAATTACTCAGGAAATTCGTCAAAGTCTTGATACCAGCAAAATTTTTGAGACGGCTGCTACCCAAATTGGACAAACATTTGCAGTCGATCGCTGTCTGATTCACTCTTACATTAGTAACCCCACACCCCGAATTCCCTTAGTAGCAGAGTATAATAGAATCCCCGGTTACTGCTCCATGTTGAAATTGGAAGTTCCCATGACTAACAATCCCCATGCCGAGCAGATGATGACCCAAGAAAGTGCGATCGCTTCTCCAGATGTGTACGTTGAGCCTTCACTCCAAATGGCTGAGGCTATCTGCCGAGAAATTGGGCTGAAATCTATGCTGTCAATCCGCACTTCCTATCAGGGAGAACCCAATGGTGCGATCGGCTTACATCAGTGCAGCTATTTTCGCCAATGGACACAAGACGAAATCGAATTACTAGAAGCTGTGGCGGCTCAACTAGGTATTGCTCTAGCACAAGCTCACTTACTGGAACAAGAAACGCGCCAACGTGAAGAACTTACTTTGAAAAACTTTGCCTTGGAGCAGGCAAAATGTCAAGCAGAAGCCGCAAATCGGGCAAAAAGTGAGTTTTTGGCGATGATGAGCCATGAAATTCGGACTCCAATGAATGCTGTTATTGCCATGACAGGTCTACTGCTGGATACTGACCTCACACCTCAACAGCAAGACTTTGTGGAAATAGTTCACAGTAGTGGAGATACTTTACTCACCATCATCAACGATATTCTAGATTTCTCCAAAATTGAGTCGGGCAAACTGGAATTAGAAGAACAGCCTTTTGATTTGAGAGCTTGTGTGGAGGAAGCTATTTCCTTTTTAGCTCCGAAAGCTGCCCAAAAGGATATCGAACTAGTTTATCTGATCCAGCCCCAAGTTCCCATTCAGATCGTCAGTGATTTGACTCGTCTGCGCCAAGTCTTGATGAATCTTCTCAACAATGCTATCAAGTTTACCGAAACCGGAGAAGTATTACTCTCTGTTGAACTGGGGACTGTTGAGTTGAATAAAAAAACTTCTTCCCAATCCCCGATACCTATTGAAAAAAAGCAACTTCTCTACGAAATTCAATTTGCGATCAAAGATACAGGTATTGGCATCGCACCAGAGAAAATAGAGCGATTATTTCAACCCTTCACTCAGGCTGATGTCTCCATGACTCGACGATATGGTGGCACAGGGCTGGGATTGGCGATTAGTAAGCGGCTCAGTAAGATGATGGGCGGCACTCTTTGGGTAAAAAGCCAGGGGTTTGTTGGTGGCAATCCTAGCCCTAGATGGGATCATGAAAAATTATTATCATCTCCTGACTCTTCACCAGGTTCAACATTTTACTTCACCATTATTACCAAAGTGGCTGCTCAGTCAGAACAAGCTGAATTAAGCACTTCGCCGCTGCTTGCGTCCAAGCGACTATTGATTGTAGATGACAATCTAACCAATCGCCAAATTCTCAGCTTGCAAGCTGAGTCTTGGAAGATGGAAACTTATGCTGCCAAATCTGGAAAAGAAGCTTTAGTTAAACTTGCTCAGGGAACGCAGTTTGATATTGCTATTTTAGATATGCAGATGCCGGAAATGGATGGCATAAACCTAGCTCGTCAAATCCGCAAGCAATCTGGTTGTCAAAATCTGCCTTTGGTGATTATGACCTCTTTAGCGAAAGTAGAAACTTCTTCTGACTTTAATGATGTCCAGTTTGCTGCTTGTTTGAGTAAACCGATCAAACACTCTCAACTCTATGATGTTATTACTCGTGTTTTGGGAAATCAGCCGATTCTAGCCAGTATTTCTCATTTCCACTTGGTAGATCGGCATTTGGGCCATCGACTGCCACTGCAAATTCTTCTGGCAGAGGACACGGTTGTTAATCAGAAAGTTGCTCTACTGATGCTACAGAAAATAGGTTATGGCGCAGATGTCGTCAGCAATGGGCTAGAAGCGATCGAAGCTCTGCAAAAACAGCGATTTGACGTAGTGTTGATGGATGTTCACATGCCCAAAATGGATGGGTTAGAAGCAACTCGGAGAATCTGTCAAGAATGGGGGGTGGGTTTTCGTCCCCATATCATCGCCATAACTGCCAATGCCATGCGGGGCGATCGCCAAGTTTGTCTTGCTGCTGGTATGGATGACTACATTAGCAAACCTATTCAACTGCAAGAGTTAGCTCAGGCACTCACCAAATGTCCACGCCAAAGAAATTCTGAATTAACTTCCATCAAACAACAAGGGGAAGTGATACGCCCAGAATTGCAACCTCCGTCAAATATCTTACAGTCAGGGGAAAACCAGACATTAAAAAGCACCAAAATTGATGCCAAAATCCTCCAATCCTTGCAAAATATGCTCAGAGGAGATCGTGTGGCATTTGCGGAACTAATTGAGTGTTATCTTACAGAGACAGCCAAATTAGTGCAACATATCAGCACAGCGATCGCAACTCAGGATATCCAGACTATATGGAAGACAGCACACAAACTCAAGTCCAGCAGTGCTTCTATTGGAGCGATCGCCCTAGCTCACCTTTGCAAGGTGTTAGAAGTACAGGCACGCAGCAGTAACTTGGAAAACAATCTAGAATTACTTTTACTACTGTATCAGGAATATGAACAAGTTAAAACTGCCTTAGAAAAAGAACTTGCGAAGGAAGCACCATGAAAGCCACTGCTCAAGAAAGCCAATCTTTAGTTTTAATTGTTGATGATGAACCTTTTATTCGCCTGATACTGCGGCATTTCTTAGAGCAGGAAGGCTATCAAATAGCGGAAGCTCAAAATGGCATAGAGGCAATAAATGTTTTTAACCAACTGCACCCTGATATAGTACTGCTTGATGCCATAATGCCGGATATGGATGGATTCGAGTGTTGCACTCAGTTAGAGCTTCTGGATTGTAACAAGCACACTCCAGTTTTAATGATTACAGGACTTGAAGATCAAGAGTCAGTTGACCGTGCATTTGCAGTGGGAGCAATGGATTTTGTTACCAAACCAATTCACTGGCCAGTTTTGCGACAACGGGTAAAACGCTTGATTCAGCAATCTCAGTTGCAGCAAAAACTGGAAGCCGTAAATCTGGAATTGCAGCGATTAGTTACTATCGATGGATTAACTCAAGTAGCTAATCGCCGACGATTTGAAGAGTATTTTTACCAAGAGTGGCAGCGCCTAAAACGCGAGCAACGTCCGCTTTCTCTGATTCTTTGCGATGTTGATTTCTTCAAATTATATAATGATACCTATGGTCATCGGGTAGGCGATCGCTGTCTTCAGACAATTGCTCAAGCTATCAAAGATATGATTAAACGTCCCGGAGATTTAGTTGCCCGTTATGGTGGGGAAGAATTTGCTGTAATTTTACCTAACACAGACACCAAGGGAGCGATTCATGTTGCCGACGAAATTTGTCATACTGTCCGAGCAATAGCAATTCCTCATCAAAATTCCCAAGTTAGTTCTCACGTAACTATTAGTGTTGGGTTTACGACAGAAATTCCTCAGCCAGATTCTGACTTAGAAGAAATGATTGCCGCAGCGGATCAGGCGTTGTATAAAGCAAAGGCAGCAGGACGTGATCGCTTTGTGCAAAATATTCTACTACCCAAAAGTACAAATTCCCGCTAGTACCGCAAGACACAATATCCGACATATTAATACCACACATCCACACATTTACTGCTTGTTTAGATGCAGTCCTTGTCTTCAAACATCAACTGAGTGCAGAAAACTGCATAATTAACGAATATTCGCTTGTTTATCGTCCAAAGATGCAGCTTTATTAGATACTGAAATAATCTATATGAAAGTGCGTATGATGACGATAAAATACAGATTACACAAGTATTTGCAGTTCGGATTGGCAGGTTTGCTAGGCTGCTTAGTCTTCAGTATCTTCACTAGTAAAACCCTGGCACAGCAAAGCAATATCATCCCTGATAACACACTTGGGGCTGAGTCCTCTCAAGTTATAGACAACTTTCAGGGACTACCGATAGAAGTAATTACAGGTGGTGCAACTCGCCAAATCAATCTTTTTCACAGCTTTCAAGAATTTAATATCAGCGAGGGACGTGGGGCTTATTTCTTCAGTCCTAGCGCAGATATTCAGAATATTTTGGCACGGGTGACAGGTAGTAACTCTTCAGAAATATTCGGTCAGCTAGCTACTTTTCAGATTATTAACGGGGATTAAGGGGAGCCAGTGCGTTGGGCGGCTCTGCCGACTTGAAGCACCTGGCGTGTGGGGTGTAATGACTAGGGGAATCATAACTAATTATGCGGACATGATATGAGGCGTAGCAAGACGAAAGATAAAAGTAAAAAGCAAAAAGATAATCCCTATAAATAAATTTAGGGGATTTAATTTTAATAAGGATGCTTTGTTTCTTGCACTGCATGTCTTGAAACAAACCTTTTTCAAGATTTCATAAATAAATTTAGTTGCTCTCAAACCATTTTTTCTTTTTCTTTCTTTTAACTTTTGCCTTGTTTGGTAAGACTAAATTCATACTCTTAATCAGCAACGCCTAAAAATCTACCCCTCGTTTAAGTTCTACACCTTGATTAGCATAGTGTTTGTGGCAATAAACCTCTGAATGGACACTAGCCAAATCGAAGTACGCGGGTGGATTTTGGCAGCGACCAGTAATAATAATTTCGGTGTCGCGAGGTTTGCGGAGTAAAGCTTGGACAATGGGTTCAACGGGGAGTAGTTCTAAGTCTACGGTAGGATTGAGTTCATCAAGAATAATAGTTTTATACAATCCAGAGGCGATCGCAACTTTTGCAATTTCCCAACCTCGTTCGGCTTCTACATAATCTAATTCTTGCCGGGAATTTCGCCAGACGATCGCATCTCCACCGCAACGCTGATGATCCACCACTTCTGGATATGACTGCTGCAAAGCGGCGATCGCTGCGTCTTCTGTGTAGCCGCTACCACCTTTAAGCCACTGCATAATCAATACACGAGTAGACCCTGGATGATTAATTCCCCTACCAATGGCCTGTAAGGCTTTGCCCAAAGCACTAGTAGACTTGCCTTTACCAGCACCAGTATAAATTTCAATCCCTTCAAGAAAGAGGGCTTTGGCTGTTGGGTGGTGATGAGGTTTCATTTCTGAATGCAAATCTGCAATATCGAGCAACTTTTGGGGTGCGGCGCGTCCGGTAGCAATGATTTCTAACTCTTGGGGTTTGGATTTTAATGTCCGCACCACTTCATCCACTGGTAGCAAACCTAAATCCAGAACTGGGTTAATTTCATCCAAGACGACAACTGAATATAAACCACTAGCGATCGCACCTTTGGCTACATCCCAACCCCGCATTGCTTCATCTCGGTCAAAGGTGGTAATTTCGTCTGGTCCAAAAAATTCGGCTCTCCCGGTGCGAACCTGGTCAATTAAATGGGGAAATCCGCGTTGTAAAGCTGTGATCGCGCCATCTTCGTCATAATCACGTTCTGGCCCTTTTAAAAACCGCAGCAGTAAAACACGATTAGAATTGCTAGGCGTATTTATTCCCAAGCCAATGGAGCGCAAAACCACCCCCAAAGCCGCTTGAGATTTACCTTTACCCAGACCATCGTAGACGTGAATTTGACCAACAAGCCGTTCTTGACGCACTTGCGCCGTCCGAATCCCAATACCGTTCCTTGTCATCTCTCGAAAAGCTATAACTATGGCAGTCTTTAATCTTACCTAACCTCTTGTACTCTCAGATAGAGAAACTGCCCTCTAAAGCGTCTCTACAAGGGTCAGTTCGATCTATTAACAATATCAATAGAGGAATACTGGCACACCCGCATAGTAAAGGACAAGAACAATGGGATAATTTCCCCCATCACCCTTACTATCCCAGTTATACTCACTACAGTTAACCCTTACCCTTAACCATTTATGCCTGACAATTGGATGCTTCCCAGGATTTTTCCCATTGGTGGATTTCTATTTGACTTTTTATTTGTACTGATTGCCATCCCCATCGAAGCTTATGTTTTGCATTCTCGACTAAAATTTGACAAAAAAACCAGTACTTTTTATGCAATTTCTATTAATCTGTTTTCGAGTGTAATTGGTTGGTTAATATTTTTTGTATCAGAACCAATATTGCCAAGACAGGTTAAATCAGAATTAATTAACTATATGCTTTTTAATAACTTTAAATCGGCAAATACACAGACTTTAATTATTTTAACTGCTTGTATAATTTTTTTTGTTACGTTTTTGATGAAATTTTTCATTTTAAGGGTTTTGTTATTCTCATTAAATGAATCATTTGCGAAAAAAGAAGAGGATACGAAAACATCTCAGCGGCTACAACGGCGTCGTTTTACCACCCTTAATTTCCAAAATACTAATTTAGTTACTACTATACTAATAGCAAATTCTCTGAGTTATAGTGCAATAACCATTATTTTATTATTTCGTTCAAAATAGCAAGAAATTACTTGTTTAATTTAGAGGGTAATTATTGATTAATCAGGTGTACGGAGGAATATGAATACGCTACTAAAAGATGTCTTTGGGGTTTTTAAATTTGCTGAAGGACTTTATGCAGGAATTAGAAAAATATTAATTCCACCCAAAGCTTATTCTTGGCAGACATTTATTTATTTAAGTATTTTTTCTTGGGTACTTTCATATTGTGCCACAGGTTATATCAAAGATATAATTGCCTTTTTCGGTTGGTTATTTTTAATTGCTGGTACAGCTTGGTATACAACTGAAGATCCTTTGAGGGTTCCTGGGACTTTTATGCCAGTCGGGGCAGTAATAACTGGATTCTTAGTGAGTGTTTTTGCATTTGGAGATCAACGAGATGTAATTACACCCAGAACAATCGTTTTTTGGCCGACAATTTCAGCACTAATTACAGCAATACCAGAGTTTATTGAAGGAAATGACACTGATGCAAAAGCTCGAATTCCTAAGCCAGAAGACCGCCAAAGAATCATAATTTTAGTTGCTAGTAGTATGCTACTAAGTTGTTGGATTCAGTTTCACTTTGTGATGGATAATTGGTTACGGCAATATCCCAGTTTGCAGGCAGACACTTTTAAACATAGTACCTTTGTTCCCAGAACAGAAGAACAAGTAAAAATTCCTCAAAACGGTGTTGTAATTCTAGAAAAACTTCAACCAATGGTAGTAGAACAAATAGCCCAAAGACCTTGGTCAGAAGTAGAGAAATGGTTGCTAGATGCGAAACAACGGGTAGGAAATCTGGGTAGGGGAGTAATTCAAAAAAACCTGAGTAAATATGAAGAGAAGGAACTATGGCGCGTTGAACCGCGTGTAGCTAATACTAAGTCTGGATATATATTAGATTTATTAAGTATTTGGATAGGCCCGAGTTCTAACCCACGAGGCTATTACTTAAAAAAATCTTGTCGCATTGAACCAGTTGCAGCAGCCAATAATTCAGAGAATAAGATTACAGTTGCAGAAATTGAATGCGATCGCGCCAGTAAATTAATTTCTGGATCACCGCCTCCGCAGCAGTGAGGAGTGGGGCAGGGGGGACAAGGGGACAAGGATAAAATTATTGAATAAGTCTCTCCCTTGCTGTCTCCTCCCAATGCCCAATACCCAATGCCCAATACCCAATGCCCAATACCCAAAGACAAATGACTATTAACAGAATTTTTGTATTGGCAAAGAATGTGTTTCAGGAAGTGGTACGCGATCGCATCCTATATATTATTGGTTTTTATGCGCTAGTACTTGCCACTGCTTTCCGCGTCCTTCCTGAATTTGCAGCTACCGCTGAAGATAAAATGTTTTTAGACTTTGGAATGGCGGCGATGAATGCCATCGGGTTAATTATTACGATATTTATTGGTACAGGACTAATTAATAAAGAAATTGAAAAACGTACTATTTTAGTATTAATTGCTAAACCTGTTAGTCGCAGTGAAATTATCATCGGCAAATACTTGGGTTTATCCGCAGTTCTAGCTGTGCTTGTCGCCACGATGACAGCAATTTATCTGGTATTTCTGCAATTTGGTAATATTCCTCATCCGACAGCAAGCATTCTAATTGCTGCAATTTTCTTATTTTTGCAGTTGTCATTAATTACTGCCGTGGCCATTACCTTCGGTGTTTTTACTGCTTCTCTGCTAGCGACTGTTCTAACCTTTGCAGTATATTTAATCGGAAATATTACTCAAGATTTAGTACAACTTGGTCGTCTTAGCCGTAACCCTGGTATGGAACGTCTAACTCAAGCTTTGTTTCTTTTCTTGCCAGATTTATCTCGATTAGATTTGAAAAATGATGCTGTTTATGGTCTGCAAGCACTACCTGACACCACTGCACTGATTATGAATGCTGGCTATGGTTTACTTTATAGTGCCATGTTGTTAGCGATCGCTATTTTTATCTTTTCACAACGCGAATTTTAGGCATTGGGCATGGGGAAGAGGACAAGGGGAAAGACTTGTTGTAAGTTCTAACTTTTGTCACTGCTTGGGCACTTACTTCCATTCGCTCCACCCATAACAATCCCTCTTGTGACAATACCCTTTTTACTTTTCTTAAGCCAGGAATCTGCCGATATACTAAACTCACTACGATCGCCATCATCATCGGCAGGGTTAATATTCTGTCTCGGAATTTTTTCTTTTGTACATCTTCATACAATCTCAAGGGTTTAAAGCTCACAGGAGATCGCAATGAAAATATTTCTTTCTCTATTTCCTGAATCGGCGGCGCTGGTATATGCTTTTGCTGGCGCAGATCGGGGTTTGCTTTGCGTGCTGGACGTTTTGGACTCACGATGTATCACTAAGAACATCAATCAAGATGTTCTGAGGTTACATCTTATGCTGACTTTTTACTTACAGCTATTTTCAGGTAAATAGACCACGCGGTAGGGGCGCAAGGCCTTGCGCTCCTACAACAGATGTGGTTCAAATACATGAAAACTGCTGTAAGTTGACACCAATGGGCAGTGCCATGCCCCTACAGGTGTACCTCACTAGACCAGGAAACGCTATATGAAAACTTTAATTCTGGGTATAAAAACCAGTTTTAAAAGAAGAATTGTATTGAGTAGAGTGTAGCGAGATACAATTCTTCTTACTTTAATCTCATGCTTTTAAAGGTGGGTTACTCCTGCCTTCTGACTCCTGTCTCCTGCCCCCTGCCCCCTGCCTTCTGTTATAAAGACTCTAACTGATGGTAATCTAAGATTGTAGAACCAAATCCAATAAAAACTTTTGTTTTTGACAGTTTTCTTTTTTGGACAATAGTAATATAAGTCGTGAACAAAGTCTTTGACAATTAAGACTTGGTTATGATTTAGGTAAGTTCTAGAGAACTTAGTTAGTTTTTTAACAGGAGAAGTAGGGTGCTTAACAACCTTCATCAGTTATTATCTCCCCGGAAGTGGGGAATTCCCCTCGCGGGCTTAGGCTTACTTCTCGGTTTGGGCTTTATAGCCAAGCAGACTCAAGTAACATCATTTACAGATTCTCGATTCTCATCGGCTCAGATTCACAAAACCTCCGAAAACTCTCTTTTGTCGCAGCTTAGAAAAGTTCGAGAGCAAAGAAGTCAACTTAATGCGGCTTCTGGAGGCGGAAACACAGCACCTATAATCACAGCGCTGGTTCCAGGTACTCAGGAAACTACAAAAAGCGCAAGAGTTTTACCAAAAGCAAATTTTCCTGTAAAAGATGGGATTTACCTCTATGGTCAATCCCCAAAACCAAACCAGCTTGGTCAAGGTTATATCATATTTCAAAAGCAGCAGGACAAGGTAAGGGGTGCGTTGTATATGCCCCAATCAGAGTTGAATTGTTTTCAGGGTACAATCAACCCATCAGGAGAGTTGGCGATGACGGTTAATAGTTCGTCAAATGAAGCCAGTTCTGAACAATCGAATCAGGTAGCGACAAGCAATAGACTGCCCAAAGTTGCTGAGGATGAGTCAAATCCTTATGCTTACTCGCTGGCTCTGCAAGACTTTTATCGGTTAAATTCGATCGCAGCTAGCGATCGCCGCACGTTACAAATGTGTAAGTAATCTCCAATATCTTGATTATGTCCTTTTGGACTAGACACACTCAAGCAGCTTTTTAGAATGAAATCTCCCTGAGTGTGTTATTAAGCAATCTTCAGTAGTTTTCTAGGGCTTTCCGCCACCCGTTAAAATCGCTGACCTGTAGTAACTTCAAATCTAAGTTCTCCTTGGTCGCTAATTCCTAAGTCACCTCGAATCAGCCCAAAGGATGACTTGACGCGCAATCCTAAGCCGTAACCAAAACCACTTCCAGGTTTATTTCGTAGCACTCCTGGTTCTCCTAGCACGGTTTCGCTAGACCCGAAATCTGAGGCGAAGTCAGTAAAAAGGACTCCTCCGACTGAGTAAAAAATTGGGAAACGATATTCCACAGAAGCTAAACCATAACTCCGACCACTGGCGACTTTCCCATAACCGTAACCCCTGACAGAATCTAGTCCACCAATATTAAAAGCGTTAGCTGGTGGAAAGTTTCCAAGAGTCGTACCAATTTGTAAATTAATCGCTAACATTTCTGGATTGTCAGTTGGTCTACCATTACCAATCCAACTGAGTGGTAAATACTGAATATAATCTCCCTGTAGGCGGTTGCTAGAAATATTACCCAGTCCAATCGGAATTGCTTGTTCTGTGCTGAGAGTGAGAATTGATCCTTGAGTCGGATTTTCTCGGCGATCGCGTTGATCTCTGGATACAGAAAATAATACTGTAAATAAGTCATCAATGCCAGTACCGCTGACAGATAGAGGATTCCCTAATCCATCGACCTGTGCAACGTTATATTCGCGATCGCGTAGGCTAATTCTGGTATAGTTCAAACTTATAGCCGTATCCCACTCATCAAAAGATCGTAAAACTCCTACAGAACCGCCAAATCTTCCCTCGCGTACTTTGTCACCGCTAGACAATCTGATATCTTCGTTGAAGGTTCCCGATATATTACGATTACGAAAAGCTCTGATGCTGTAGCCTAAGCGGTTTGGTTCTTCAGGACGATAACGACTAGTGAACTGACCATTAAATTGGACATCTTTACCGCTGATTTGCACAGTTGTATCTAATTTATCGTTAAGACCGCTGATATTTGCATCTTTATAACCCACCCGACCGAATAATCCAACATCTTCGTTACTACCGCCTCCTAATATTAGAGAAGGGAAGTTACGCTCTTTAATTTCATAGATCAGATTAACGCTGTTGGCATCTTCTTGTCGATAAACATTGACTTCATTAAATGACTCTAATCTCCGCAATCGTTGCAAGTCTGCTTCTAGTAAATCTTCACGGAATACCTGACCAGGTTTGAGTTTCAGTAGACCAATGATAAACTCTTTTTGAGTACGTCCTTTGATCGGCTGACCTTTGTCATCGAGCAATTGATCTTTGTTATTAACAAAACGAATCTGGATATCTTTGACAATTCTCTGAGAAAACTCGACAGACTGGCTATCTAGTGGAGTTAATCCAATATAATCACTATATTTTGCATACTCTCCCTCTATCTGTAATGTAGGTTTTGTTGTCACAATACTAGTGCTATCTTCAGTAGAAGATTGCGAGTCTGCAACGGCCTCTAGATTTTCTCCAGCTATTAAGATGACTGCGATCGCAACTACAGCTATTTGAATATACATAAATAAAGCTTTGTCATTACCCACATTTTGGCAACAGTTAAATATTTGACAAGTAATCAAGCGGACATGATATCAAAGCTTTCTTTCTTCAGTAACTAATGTCAAACTAACCCATTCACCTTTCTCGTTGTAGCTGCGAATCATCCGTCGACGCAGGTTTGGTTGGATTAACCAACCCGCTTCTATAAAAAATGGTTGGCGTAACTGCACCTTGAGAGGTGATGTTGCAGAAGCGCCATCTGATAAAAATAATACTTGCACCTGCTTTTCTGGGTCTTGGTCAAAGAGAACAATGGAGTCTTTAATGGTAGCAGTTGAGGTAATTGTGCGTTCCGCAAAAGAAGTACTTTGAATTAATCGCCCAGCATCATCAAGTTGTAATTTTAAGGTTGTAGAGTAAGTATCAGGTGAGCGCAAATCTGGATATATTGTTACTGCTTGACCTTGCCATTCTCCCAACAAATCATTTATCTGCAAGGGTGGACGTTCTGCTGCTGGGGTTCCAGCTAGATGTTCTCGAATTAAGATTAATTCCTTTAGCTGACCAGTATTATCAAACAGTTGTACCAGACGCAAGCGGCGATTTTCATGAACAAAAGCGAGTTCTCCACCAAATTCGGAAAATGGCCCTAGCTGAATTAAACCTTCAGAAAATGAACCATTTTCAAAAAATAGCAGACCCCCTCCCACAGAATTAAATTCTCTGATTATATCTTGTCCCGAACGGCTCAGAGTTAGGCGTACTTTCTGGCTATTGTTCAAATGTTCTAGGGAAAGACAACTAGGAGTATCATTCAAAAGTGTTCCTTGGGGAGAAAAATTCGTAAATGAACCTTCCCAAACACCGAGATTCTGCAAAAAACATTCCCATTGTGATTTCATAGTGATTTTGTCATTTGTCATTTGTCATTTGTCATTGGTCATTGGTTATTGGTCATTGGTCATTTGTCATTTGATTAGCCCTGTTAAGTTGATATTTAGGTTTAATTTCATATTCGTTCAAGCAAAACTTCAGTTATTCTTTTAAAATTTTGAAAATTTCGAGTTCAGAGGTCGAAGTTCTGAGTTCAGAGGTCGAAGTTCTGAGTTCAGAGGTCGAAGTTCTGAGTTCAGAAGTCGAAGTTCTGAGTTCAGAGGTCAAAGTTCTGAGTTCAGAAGTCGAAGTTCCGAGTTCAGAAGTCGAAGTTCCGAGTTCAGAAGTCGAAGTTCCGAGTTCAGAAGTCGAAGTTCCGAGTTCAGAAGTCGAAGTTCCGAGTTCAGAAGTTGAAGTTCCGAGTTCAGAGGTCAAAGTTCCGAGTTCAGAAGTTGAAATTCCGAGTTCAGAGGACAAATGACCAATGACAAAGGACTAATGACCAATGACTATCCTTTAGCAAAACGTCGGACAGCAAATAAGCTCCCCATTAATCCTACACCTGCACCGAAACTCAAAAGGATCAGGGGCAATAATAAAATTTCTGCTGGAGTGAGTTGCACTCTGTTGGTGATGACTTGGATAAACTCAGGTTGATTGACTAGCAACTTACCGAGAAACTGTTGAATCACAGAAATGAAACTCCAAGCGATCGCACCACCAACCAAACCAAAGGCAATTCCTTGTAAAATAAACGGGAGGTAAATCCAAACAGAAGTCGCTCCCACTAGTTGCATAATTTCAATTTCCTGGCGACGCGCCATAACAATCAGCCTAATTGTGGTAGTAGTCACTGCGATCGCTGTTAAAGTCAGAATAATCGTAATTGTTAAAGTAATCCAGTTCAGTCCTCGGTGCAACTGGGCAATGCGTTTGACTGCTTCATCGACATACTGCACCGTCTCAACTCCTCGTAATTTAGCCAACTGCGTTGCTAAGGTTGGTACAACTTGAGAATTACGTGCTTTCACCTTCATCTCATCAACCAGAGGATTCTCACCTAGCTGCTGGGTAGCACCCTCAATATCAGAAATTCTCATTTCCTTAACTAACCTAGTCCAAGCTTCTTCTTTGGTAATGGTTTTTATCGCCGCCACCTCTGGCATTTTTGCGATTAGTGGCTCAATACTTTCGATTTGCGTATCTGGTTCGAGATAAACTGATACTTCTAGCTGGCTACCAAACTGATAAAGGAGTTTTTCAACTTGCCAAGAGGTTTGCAAACTCAAGCCGAATAAAAACAGTAACACCGTCACAGTACTGACAGCAGCCCAATTCATCCAACCTCCCCGCAATAAACCGAGGAAAGTTTCTTTCAGCAGATAGTCAAGTTTCGTGAAAGATTTAAACACACATCACCTCAAAATTTGAACTTAACGCCAAAGCAGTAAGTTCAGCTTTTGCGTCTTTGCGTCAATAACACCACTATTTATAGTCAATGGTGCAAAGTTTGCCAATACATCAGCTTTTATCTATTGCTACTTCTTTCCTCTGTCCTCCTGCTGTCTCGACCATTTACCTGATCTTCATGCCATTTGCCACAGATATACTCACTATTGCTTTTAACAGTTATTGATATTAATTGGCTAGCTATTCTGGTTTCTCAGCAATTTTACTGTTCTTTAAACTTGACCTCAAAAAGTGGGAAAATAGTTTGGTATTTATACGATGTTTTTCTCTGAATATCGTAGTAATTTGATAGAAGAAACAGATTGATAGAAGGAAAATTGAACCATGAACTTCTTAAATAAAGCCAACTTTTACAATAGCTTATTAAACCAGATCCGCTATCAGCTTGAGTCCGTAGAAATACATAATTTTAATCTAGCCAGACTATTGTGCAAAATAATTCCTTCCAATTGCCCTTTTGAAACAACTGTTAAACTTTTTGGTCTAACTCTGCTTCAAATTCCACCTTTATGTAAATTGAACCCTCTTTATGAACAGATAGTTGGTCTTCGTTTTAAGTGTTTATTATATTTAGTCAATGAATGTGGTGAGGATGCGAGAAAATATTGTTAAACATAGGTTTCCATCAATAAAAAGTCGATTGGAAAAATCTTTTTACTAATAAAAGTTGTATAGAAATCCTAGTTGCAATCAGATGTAAATCAGAAATAGGCTGGTGAACGACTGACAATCGATTTCACATTCGGTGAGGCTCAGAAGCTTTAAAAGTACTGTTTAATGACGCCAGCCTCGATAAAATTATCACTCCAAGTATGGTGCAACGTGACTTCACAATAATTATTTTGGAGATTGGTATTACGTCTAAGGGGATATTTAAAAAGTATTATTGCTAACAATACAACCTCCCAGACTAACCCCCTAGCAAACCTTTCTGACAATAAAATAAGGGTTTCACAGCCTCTCACTCTTGCCATCAGCCTGCCGTTAGGCAAGCAAACAGAGGAATGCCAGCTGGGTTTTTGGTATACTCCAGAACTTTTTAAACATCCTCTAACTGAGATTGATAGAATGAAAATAGTAGGAATTTGCACCATCTAGCCATCGAGACTCATGCCCTCTGAAATTGCTGTCGAGAAAAAAAAGTTAAAAAATCCACCTTTGGAGCTTCATTATTTAGGCGATCGCGTGCTGCGTCAAGCTGCAAAACGGATTTCTAAGGTTGATGACGAACTTCGCCAAATAGTGCGCGAAATGCTGCAAACTATGTACAGCAAAGATGGCATTGGTTTGGCTGCGCCCCAAGTGGGAATTCACAAACAATTAGTTGTCATCGACCTGGAACCAGAGAACGCAGCTAACCAGCCTTTGGTGTTGATTAACCCCACCATTAAACGAGTCAGCCGCGACATCTCTGTTGCCCAAGAAGGATGCTTGAGCATTCCCAACGTATATCTAGACGTAAAGCGCCCCGAAGTCGTAGAAATTGCCTATAAAGACGAATACGGTCGTCCCCGGACATTAAAAGCTAATGACCTCCTGGGACGCTGCATTCAGCACGAGATGGATCACCTTAACGGCGTGGTATTTGTAGACCGTGTAGAAAACTCCTTGACTTTAGCCCAGGAGCTATCTAAGAATGGCTTCTCGTATCAAGCGGTGAAACCAATAGCATAGGGGGGCAGTAGTGTATTTAACTCCAAAAAGCAGTTTATTTCTGGGTGGTTCTTGTGTAAGTGCGATCGCCGCCGTCGGTTCGATTTTTGAACTCGGTTACGGACAACCAGATTTTGGTGTCACAGCCACGGCAATTATCCTGGTATTGAGCATTCCACTCACAGGATTATTTTTCTTTGCCGCAGTGAAGGACGCAAGGGCTAACATTAAATAAGCATCAGGTACATAAAAAAGGTAAAAGGATGAAGGAAAAAGGCAAAATTCATTCTTTTACCTTTTATTTTTGCTCTGGATCTTCCACTGCCCCTAAAGCTTTCAGCGTCACTAACTGCGCTGCGGTTAACCCTGTAACCCCAGTGATATTCATTTTTTCGTAGGGTCGTGGCGATCGCAGTGTTCTTACGCCCTCACCCGTGAATACATCCCAAAGCTTAATTGTCTCATCTTGGCTACCACTAATCAGGGTTTGACCATCGGGACTAAAGGCAACTGACTTTACCCAATTAGCTCCCTGCAAAGTTTTCAGGCACTTGCCATTATAGACATCCCATAATTTTATCGTTTGGTCTTCACTGGCGCTAGCTAAAATTTGACCATCGGGACTAAAGGCAACTGACCAGACTCGATTAGTATGTTCTTGCAAAGTTGTGAAGCACTTGCCCATATAAACATCCCATAACTTCACTGTTTGGTCATCACTGCCACTAGCTAAAGTCTGACCATCTGGGCTGAAAGTAACTGACCTGATCCGATTGCTATGTCCCTCTAAAACTTGGATGCATTCTCCTGTATAAATATCCCATAACCTCACTCTTTGGTTTTCACTGCCACTAGCTAAAGTTTGACCATCGGGACTAAAGGCAACCGATCTTATCCAACTGGTATGCCCTTTCAAGGTTTGGAGACATTTACCATCACGAAGATCCCATAATTTCACCGTTTGGTCGTCACTGCCGCTAGCTAAAATTTGACCATTCGGACTAAAAGCAACTGACCTAATTCGATTGGTATGTTCCTGCAATTTTTTGAGGCATTGTCCCGTCTGAACATCCCATAATTTAATTGTTTGCTTTTCACTGCCGCTAGCTAAGATTTGACCATCAGGACTGAAGGCAATTGACCGTACCCAACTATTATGCCCCTCCAAAATTTTGAGGAATTTATCGTTACGGACATCCCATAATTTCACTGTTTGCTTTTCACTGCCACTAGCTAAAATTTGACCATCGGGACTGAAGGCAACTGACCTTACTCGATTGCTATGCCCCTGCAAGGTTGTCAAGGACTTACCATCCTGGACATTCCATAATTTAACTGTTTGGTTTTCACTACCACTAGCTAAAGTTTGACCATCGGGACTGAAAGCAACTGACCTTACCCGATTGGTGTGCCCCTGGAAGGTTTTCAGACATTTACCATTACTAACATCCCATAAATTCACGGTTTGGTCGTCACCACCGCTAGCTAAAGTTTGACCATCGGGACTAAAGGCAACCGACCATACCCGATTGGTATGTCGCTGCAAGGTTTTCAGACATTTACCATCACTAACATCCCATAATTTCACGCTTTGGTCGTCACTGCCAGTAGCTAAAATTTCACCATCGGGACTAAAAGCAACTGACCTTACCCAACTGCTATGTCCCTGCAAAATTTTCAGGCATTTACCATCACGAACATCCCATAACTTCACTGTTTGCTTTTCACTGCAACTAGCTAAAGTTTGACCATCGGGACTGAAGGCAACTGACATAATTCGATTGGTATTTTCCTGCAAAGTTATCAGACATTTGCCGGTGTGGACATTCCATAACTTCACTGTTTGGTCTTCACTGCCACTAGCTAAAGTTTGACCATCGGGACTGAAGGCAACTGACCTAACCCAACTGCTATGTCTGTGCAAGGTTTTCAGGCATTTACCATCATGAACATCCCATAATTTCACTGTTTGGTCATCACTGCCACTAGCTAAAGTTTGACCATCAGGACTGAAGGCAACTGATTTTACCCAACTGCTATGTCCAATACAGGTAAAAAGTAGCTTTCCATCTTCAACTTGCCACAAGTAAGTCTTGCCATCAGCATCACCCGTAGCCAAAAGTTTTCCATCCGGGCTAAATGCGACTGACGAAATACTAACTAATGTTTCTGAAAAAACGCATTTAGCTAAATCAGCATTGGCAAAATTTACCCGATGCAAATGCACACTTTGTAAATATGCTTGCCAAATAGTCAGATTAGAAAAGTCATAGCCTCTAAAATCAGTTTGTAGTTGACAAAGGATATTTAACAGATTTCCACCTGCATATCCTGCTGTTTGGGGAACCTGTCGCAGGTGCAATAAAATTTGATATAGATGATGTTCGATATTTTTAGCATATCTAAAAATAGTTAATAACCTATCTATAATTGGTTTAATAATCAGGGTAATCTGAGTGTTTCTAATATAATCTTTGGCCGTAGCTTCCATTAAAGCATGGCTCATAAATAGTCTAATATTACGAGTGGTAATTTCGTGACAAACCTGTTCAATCAGTTGGTCAGTCATGTATTCCATGACCACAGACTGGAGGGTGAAAAGTGCTGTTCTTTGTTCAATTAGCGATCGCCGCCGCAGTGATTGTAGCGCTTCCATCACTTCCCTTTTGGGCAAAGGACGCACAATATCATTTAGCAATTCGTCTAGAGAAACTAACTCGCGCTTGATTGCTAGCCAATAAATTATTTCTTTTTCGATCTCTGACAACCGCTCAAATTGCTGGTCTAGTAAATTTCGGGTGTCGCCAAAAATTATCTCTCCTTCAGCTAGAAAAGCAGCGATATCACCATCAAATAACTCCCGAATCGTCTCAGAAACTAGCTTTAAGGCCAAAGGATTGCCTGAATACTTCTCAACTAGCTTGGCCCATTCCTGTTGTGAGCCAAATAACCCTTTATCTTGGAGAATTTCTTGCCCTTCTGTTTCTCCTAAGCCGATTAACGATAATGTTCTAACTGGTGATGCTTCTCCCTCTAAAGGAGCAAATTCTTTTGGTTTTTCACGAGATGTCAGCACCAAACAGCTTTGATGCGGTTCTTCCCCTACCCGACTAAGTAGTTGACTATAATCTTCATATTCTTGTCTATATTGTCCGGCGCGATCGCCTTCTTGTAAAATTGTCTCTGTGTTATCAAATACCACAAGACAACGATGCTCTCGTAAATAATGAATCAGCAGCGTTACTTTACCATCTACGCTTTCTGGCAAATCTGTTTCCCTATCATCAGATAAAAACCCGATCAGGTTCGCTAACATCTCTGCAATGGGTGGCGCATTGCGGAGACTTCGCCAAATCAAATACTCAAAATTCTCTTGAACTTCCTTTGCCAGTTTCACAGATAAAGCAGTTTTGCCGATTCCGCCCATTCCCAATATTGCCACTAGTTGGCAGTTATGCTTAATGAGCCACTGCGTTAGCTGAGACAATTCTGCTATGCGTCCCCGAAAAAAGCAGACACCAGGCGCTTCACCCCAATCTTGACGGTTTTGGGTAATGGATTTCTGATTGTGTGAAGATGCTTGATACTCAGATTCTATAACTTGCTGTAACTTAGTGAGCTTACCTGGGCCGCTACCAGTAACATTAAATTTCTTGTAAACTTCACTTAATCTTTTGCGTACTGCCTCGGCGCTGATTGCCAATTTTTTAGCGATCGCATTTGGCGAATGTCCCTCAACAGCATATAAAAAGACTTTGATCTCGCTGTTAGACAAGCACCGTTTTTCGGCTAAAGCCAAAAGAACGTTTTCGGGAATGACACTCATACTCACACAAAGACACATTACAAACCAATGTTATCTCACATAGTGAGATAACATTACTGCCAATCTGGTATCCCCTCAATATTTCGAGGTAAACATTTGCTGCTCTGGGAATGTTTTCTTGGGCTTTGTCGTTCTTATTCTGACGGGATGGGCGATCGCGCGGATGAGTTTAGTTTACCTCACTTAGATACATTGAGTCTACTTTCTTTGTGCAACTGGCTGCACGCGCAAACCCTCTGTCTCATCAACCGTAGGAGTGGCAATCAGCGATTCATTTCCTGTCAGACCTGATGTAATTTCTACTTCAGTACCATAATCTCGCCCAACAGCAACTTTTTGATAATGCACTGTGTGGTCTTTGGTTACAGTTGCTACCTGCGTCCCTCCGGCGTTAACGACCAAGGCACTATCTGGCACGACAAAAGGAGGATTAGTGCGGTTAATGGCAAATTTGACATTGGCATACATCCCAGGTCGCAGCGTCGCGTCCAAATTCTGTACTTCTAATTGTGTCAGTAAAGTGCGAGTAGTTGGATCTATAGCGTTGCTAGTACGTATTACTTTACCCGTAAACACTCGTTGGGGTAACTCTCTAACTGTAATTTGTGCTGTTTGTCCAGTTTGAAGTGACTGTGATAAACTCTGTGGAACACTCACATTTACCTTTAGATTGTCATAAGCAGCAATAGTATAAAGGCTGCTATTGCTAGTGTTGGTGTTGCTGGTACTGGTACTGGTGTTGCCATTACCTGCTGAAATTAAAACACCTGTATTGACATTACGTGCAGTAATCACTCCTGCAAAAGGAGCAGTGACTTTCTTATAAGACTGCAATACGGTATTACGTTGGAAGTTTGCTTGACTTGCGTAGGCGTTAGCTTGTGCTGCTTTGATGTTGGCAGAGTCAGAATTAATAGTGTTTTGTGCTGCCTCAACGCTGGCAAGATTAGCTTGATATGTAGCATATCTTGTATCTGCATCTTGTTGAGGTACTGCACCTTGCTTGACAAGAACACTCCAGCGCTGCCAGCTCTGACGTGCGATCAATAGATTAGCGCGGGCTTGCTTCAAATCAGAAATACTTTTAGCTAAATTAGCACGAGTTTGAGATACATTGGCTTGTGCTTGCACTACCTCTGCCTTCGCTTGCAGAACTTGCTGGTCGGTGTCTGGTGAATCAATTTCTGCCAACAACTGACCCGCTTGGACGCGATCGCCAATATCTGCGTACCACCGCTTTAAATACCCAGTACTGCGAGCGTAGATGGTCGTTTGATTCAGGGCTACAACATTGCCAGGTAGTTCCAATTTGGTAGCACCAGTAGCGCGACGGGGAGTGATTACGTTGATAGAAGGTAGGGTGCTTGCTTCCTTGACTGCTGCTTGTAATTCTGACTTTTGACTTAATCGGGGTAGAATGCCTATGGCCAGTAAGCTACCAAAAAAAACAGCACCAATTACAGCCCAACCAATTGCACCAATGCCGCGCCTGTGTTTTTTAGAAGTCGTTTGTTGTTCAGAATCAGGAGATGGACGATGTTGAGAATCCATAGGTAAACTGTCCTGTATTATCTAAGAAAGCAAAAATTTAACAGCTAGAGTCATTACCATTATTAGACTTCTTGCAAAAGTGGGATAAGGGGTAAGAGGTAAAGGGGAAAGCGGCTCAGAAAAAACCCTTTCCGCTACGGTGTACACACAAGTTTTTGACCTGCACCTTTGTTGCATTGACCTGCACCTTTGTTGCATTGACCTGCACCTTTGTTGCATTGACCTGCACCTTTGTTGCATTGACCTGCACCTTTATTGCATTGACCTGCACCTTTGTTGCATTGACCTGCACCTTTGTTGCATCGACTTGCAAAAATTAATCTACCCTACGTTACGTAGTAACTTTAAGAGATTTATGTGTACACCGTAGCTCTTATATGCTATGACTTGCCTTGAGATGATGACAACGAGTATTCTGTCTGCGAATCTGAGAAATTTAAATCGTCATCATCCTGATCGATAGGACGAGGTTGTTGACGCCGCATAATGCTGTATACAACAGGTACAAAGATAAGAGTTGCGACTGTTGCAGCTGACAAGCCGCCAATTACAGCGCGACCCAAGGGTGCATTCTGCTCACCACCTTCACCAAGACCAAGAGACATTGGCACCATACCGATGAGCATGGCTAAGGCAGTCATCAACACAGGACGCAACCGCGTGTGACCTGCCGCTTGCGCTGCTTTATAGGCATTTTGCCCTTCCTGACGCTGGTCATTAGCAAAAGTGATCATTAGAATACTGTTTGATGTCGCTACACCGATACTCATAATTGCACCCATTAACGAAGGAACGCTGAAAGTGGTGCGGGTGACAAACAGCATCCAGACAATACCAGCTAAAGCACTTGGCAGTGCCATCATAATAATCAGGGGATCGAGCCAAGATTGGAAGTTCACCACCATTAAGCAGTAAACCAGTACAATTGCAAACACAAGCCCTAAACCAAGTCCCAAAAACGAAGAGTTCATCGTTTGCACTTGCCCTCGGACATTAATCTGACTTCCCTTGGGCAATTTTTTCTGATAATCAGCGATGATTCTATTTACATCATTGGCAACTCCCCCAAGGTCACGGCCAGAGGAGTTAGCGTAGATATCGAAAACTGGCTGAATGTTGTAGTGATTCACAACTTGCATCACTGTGTCGCGTTTGACACTAGCCAAATTACCTAAAAGTTGGGGTGCAGTTTGACCGTTGCCAACTGGCGTATTTTTCAGGCTGTCAATAGAGTCAAGTTTGTACTGAGGAACTTGTACAGCAAGGGTATAACTCACGCCTTTTTTGGGATCGAGCCATTGGTTGATTGCAGCTTGACCGCTTGAACTTAAGGAAGTGAGGACACTATTGGCAACATCACGCTGGGTCATACCCAGTTGTTGAGCCTCGGTGCGATCTACATCAAGACGTAATTTGGGAGCATCGACAACTTGGTGAAGATGTACATCTACAGCCCCAGGAATGCGCGTCATTCGGGCGGCAATTTGTTGGGCAATTTCAAAGTTGCCCTTTGAGTTTTTCAGAGGGCCAGATATTTGCACGTCAACAGCAGCAGGCAAACCGAAATTGAGAATTTGAGTCACAATATCAGCCGGCTGAAAAAAGAAGGTGTAGTTGGGAAATGTCGCTTTCAATTTCTGGCGGAGTTCCTTGATGTAAGAAAAAGTTGCACCAGATTCTTTTAGGGACACAAGAATATCAGCATCAGCCTGTCCAATTGTGGCACCGTTGTACCCATAAGTAAGGTTAATGCCACTGGTGGGTAAGCCGATGTTATCCAAAATCAGAGAGAGATTCTCTTTCGGTACAGTCTGGCGGATAACGCCTTCAACTTGGCTGACAATTCTTTCTGTCTCTTCCAAACGAGTACCTGGTAAGGCTCGAACATGAAGGCTAAACTGACCACCATCGACTTCAGGGAAAAAGTCTTGACCGACGAACGGTAACAAAACTCCTGCACTGACGATAAAAGCACCAAATAACACAAAGACTATGCGGCGGTGATTTAATGCTGAGGTCAGGACATTGTAGTACCAACTGCGAAGCTTCTCAAATTGTCGGTTAAACTTTTCGTGTAGCCGCCATATCCAATCTTTCTTCACAGCTTTGGCAGTTGTCGTTGTTGCTTCTGACTTTTGGTGGTGGTTGTCGTGACCATTATTGTTTTGGACTGGCGAATGGGTGTGGTGGTCACGATTATCATGGATTTCGACTAGTGAAGAATGGCTGTGGTGATTGTTGCGACCATTATTGTTTTGGACTGGCGAATCTAGATGATGGTTGTCGCGACCATTGTTGTTTTGGACTGGCGAATCTAGATGATGGTTGTCGCTATGACCATTATGATCCTCGCTTTCTCTATGCCAGTCTACTTCAGATGGTAGAAAATAGCTTGCCATTGTCGGGACTACAGTCCGAGATAGCACATAAGAAGCAAGCATCCCAAATACCACCGCCATTGCTAGGGGGACAAACAGGTACTTTGCTACTCCACTGAGAAACACAACCGGCACAAAGACAATACAAATACATAATGTTGCTACAAGTGCTGGAGTGGCGATTTGCTGCGCCCCATCTAAGATTGCTCGCTTGATGGGTTTACCTTGTCCGAGATTTCGGTGGATATTTTCAATTTCTACTGTGGCATCATCTACAAGAATACCAACAGCTAAGGATAAACCACCTAGAGTCATGATGTTGAAAGTTTGTCCCAAACGACTCATCACAATAATTGAAACTAGCATCGACAGAGGAATCGATACGGCTACAATTACGGTGCTGCGCCAACTTCCCAAGAAAATCAAAATCATCAGCGCGGTGAGACAGGCTGCAATCAATCCTTCTTTGAGAACGCCTTGAATCGAAGCTTTCACAAATATAGATTGATCAAACAAAAACGCTAAATTCAGTTCTGGGGGCAAGGTGGATTGGATGCGAGGCAAAGTTTTTTTTACCCGCTCGATCACATCAATCGTTGAGGCATTGCCACTCTTGAGGATACTAAGTAAGCTCGATCGTCTGCCATTCTGACGTACAATGTTTGATTGCACACCAAAGCCATCTCTTACCTGCGCGACATCACGAATGGAAATGACAGTACCATTAACTTGCTTAATCGGTAAGTTGTTGAGTGCTGCCACCACATCTGGACTATTGTTGATTTGTACGGCGAAGTCGCGAGCGCCTATTTTCATATCGCCTGCGGGCAAAACCAAGTTTTGGGCACTGACAGCATTAGTCACGTCTTGGGCAGAAATGCCATTAGCTAACATCGCTTGGGGATCGATATCAACCATAATTTGCCGAGGTTTACCACCATAAGGCAGAGGTACACTCGCTCCTTGCACTGTTGCCAATTGAGTGCGAACGAAGTTGGTAGAATAGTCGAAGAGTGCTTCTTCTGGCAAGGTTTTGCTACTGACACTCATCTGGATAATCGGCACGCTAGAAGCGTTGTATTGAATGATGAATGGCGGTGTAATCCCAGGTGGCAAAGGACGGAGAATTGTTTGGCTGACAGAGGTGATTTGAGCAACGGCTGAGGCTATATTGACACTCGGTTGGAAGAAAACCTTGACGACACTAACACCACTTAAAGATTGAGACTCAATGTGTTCGATGTCACCAACGGTTGTTGTCATAGCGCGTTCGCTAATGGTGACGATTCGCTGTGCCATTTCCTCTGATGTGGTACCAGTGTAAGTCCAAACTACGCTGACAACCGGAATGTTGATTGCCGGAAAAATGTCAACTGGTGTACCAAATATCGTGACTACACCCAGGATCACAATCATCAAAGCTGCGATCGCGAATGTATACGGAAGACGTAAAGCAATTTTGACGATCCACATAGTTAGTTAGGATACTTCAAAAGTTTTTTGTGTTAAAGCTGACTGAGGTTGGCGTTTGAGCTAATTGAAGTTGTTCTGTTTGGAGTTGCTCAACTAGCCACTCAATTTCTGATTTGATCACTTCAACTGCGCGCTTTTGCACTTTCGCTTGATATAAATCATCAGTAACTTCAAGTGCTTTTTTCTCTGCAAGGCGTAACTGACATAATATCAATCGATGTTCGATTAACTGGACTCGTTCTTCGGGTAATAAATGACTAAAGAAAAAAAATTTGATAAAGAATCGCGATCGCGCATTAACCCAGCTTTCATGAGGATATGCGAGCATCTCTTGATACCAAGTGTTTTTACCGAGGTGTGTAATCTCATATACCTTTCCACACTGCCCACCTTCTTCTCCTTGTTCTGCACATAGGATCGCTTCACCTTGTTCTTCCATGCGCTTCAAAAGAGGATAAATCGCGCCATAGTTGACACAAATACTGCAACTCATAAACATCTCTAGTTGCTGTTTGAGCCGATAACCATTTAATGGCTCTCGCTGTAATAAACCTAATACTGCCAACTTCAGCATTTTGATATATCAATCTGATATGTTGATTAACAATATCAAATTGAGCCTTTTTAGCCAAGTACTTAAGGTTCAATTGTCAGAATTCTCTGTGATGCCGCAGGATGCTAGCCGGATAAGTTACCTGTGGGGTAACTAGGGGCAAGTGAGACGGCCACCTCACAATAGGTAGTTGAGTATTTTTTATTTGAAAGTCCCTTAGTGCCAAAAGTGAGGATTCATTTGGAGACTTCAGGCGGATTTATAGAATCTTATGCTGTTTAAATAATTTTCTCTACAGTTTACCTTGACCTAAGTAACTAAGTTACTTTATAGTGAGTTTAACAGTAGAAACCACGGTGACTTAGTAAGGTTACGGGTGAATTAAAGAAACTTAGTGAGCAAAGGATAAAGGCAAAGACTGGAACTGCAAATTCTGAAAAAGGCAAGTATACAAATTGCCTGTAGGAATTTCGAAGGTTCAATGCGCGTAGTCCGCGTTCGTGCTACTAAGCGCATTGAACGCCTAATTTTTGATATCCAGATTGCCCTAGTAATTCATCAAACAGCTTAATTTTTCATAAGCCGCAAATATCAAAACCACCTTTGTTGGTATTCCCACTCCACTCAGGAGTAGGACTTTTGTCTACCTTAACTTGGTAGGAGCAAAACTGTGGAGATTCGCTGTTTCCTTAGTGTGGTCGGGGGAGCGCAAACTGCTACCTAGATTCAACTTTCAAAACAGGAAAAAAACTATGAAACCCAGTCTCAAAGATAACGATAATCTGTTTTTCAGGTGGTTTTGTATAGGACTCAAATATTTTCTGCTGGCACTGCTAGGGCTGGGAATAGCCTTTGTTGTGTCTCACACTTTTGGGGCAAATGCGATAGTTGGGATGCTTTTATCCGCAAGTCTACGGTCATGGGTTGCGAAGATAGCGATTTTCCTAGTCTGTCTATTTGCGATCGCAATGATATTTGAGTCTTGGGGTTAAGGCCCATATTGACAATAAATAGCCTTTGGCTAACTTCCACTTAGCTAAAGGCTTCGTAACTTTCCATTCGGAGATTATATCATGCCTAACAACAACAACGGCTCTGGGTTAGAACCAATTTCGCCACTTTTAGTTATCTTAGTGGCAGGATCTATTTCTTTAGCGATCATTAACAAAGCTAATCACCCGGCATATTTTGACATAGTTAAAATAGCTATGGCCTATAGCTTTGGTTCAATCAAGTCCCAAGGAAAAACTAAACATTCCAATCACCAGGATGAGGAAGATCGAGACGAGTTAAAGTAGCAGATGTGAAGGCAGTAAAAAATACCTGTTTTTACAGATAGCCTGCCAAAGGTGAGTTGCAGATTATAATTTACTTCTAAAATAGAAGAATGCTGTCAACTCCCACTCAACTACTGCGACTGTCTCAAGGACAACTTAACTTACTAGAAGCTTGTCCGCGTAAGTTTCAACATACCTATCTCGAAAAACTCAATTCCCCCTCAAATCCAGAACAAGAAGAACGGCTAACTTTGGGTAGTCGTTTTCACTTGCTAATGCAACAGCGAGAAATGGGTTTGCCAATTGATAGTTTCCTGGAAGCAGATGCTCAACTGCAAAGCTGGATGCTAGGTTTTGCCGATGCAGCGCCAGAAATTTTAACGGCTGCATCTGATAATCAAACTTTCCGTGAAAGCGAACACTACCGGACTCTGCAAGTTCAGAACTATTTGCTGACAGTTGTCTATGATTTATTGATTGCAGATAACCAACAAGCGCAAATTCTCGACTGGAAAACTTATCCTAAACCACCCAATAAACGCAAGTTAGAATCCAACTGGCAAACACGGCTTTATCTGTATGTATTGGCAGAAACTAGCGACTATTTGCCAGAAAAGATTTCCATGACTTATTGGTTTGTCCAATCTGAAGGCAAACCGCAAAATATTAAATTTAATTACAGTACTGCTCAACATACACAAACAGGAAAGAAACTTAATCAACTATTAAGTCAGTTAAGTGGTTGGCTAGAAAATTACCAAAATAACCAGCAGTTTCCTCAAGTGGTGGAGGGTAGCAAAACCTGTGATTATTGTCAGTTTGCCAAACGGTGCGATCGCATCCAATCTACTGAAGAAGCAGTGAAAGACTCATTGCCAAATTTTGACAGTATTCAAGAAGTCTCACTCAACCCTATAAATTAGAGGATGTTTGTCAAATCCAATCAAGGTATAAAGAAGTTATAACTTTTAAATTTATGTAAAATTATGTCAAGCTTTGAGGAGACTGAAGCAATTTATGTACGCGAATTAGGAATTGATGATATTGCTCCCGTTTACCACTTGGGAGAAGGGTTATTTACCAGCGATTTATATCCTTATTTATACCGTACCTAGGATGAATGGGAGGTAATTGGACTTTACAACACCGATCCAGAATACTGTCTTGTGGCCGAAACAGATGGGGAATTAGCAGGATTCGTTTTGGGAACCATCATCACCAAAGCATCCTGGACTTATGGATATATTTTATGGCTGGGAGTTAGTCCGAAGTATCAGCGTCGGGGAGTTGCAGACAAGTTGGTTGATAAAGTCGTCGCCCGGATGATTGAAGATGGGGCGCGGTTTATGCTGGTAGACACTAATCCTACCAATACTTCAGCGTTAAAGTTTTTTAACCGCAAAGGTTTTGGTAATATCCGCCAGCATATTTTCTTGTCGATGAATTTAAGTAAGCATGAATATTATGGCAGATTAATTGATTACGAACACCAAAAAGCTGAAAGAGCAGGTTATAGGCGATGTCTACGACGGGCTACGCCTACGCGTCCAGCAATTCGTGCGCGTAAACCTGATAGTGTAGCTAATGAAGTCGTCCTCAATCGTCTAGTGAATGAATCTCAAATAACTGAGGATCAATCTCCAATCTAACAAAAGTTAGGATTAGCCCTTTGAAAGTGGGTAAAATTTTTGGATAATAATTCTTCTTTTCTCCGTGTTATCTGCGACTCTGTGGTTTCAATAAATTACTTTAAAACCGCAGAGGCACGGAGAACGCAGAGAGAAAAGCATTATGGCTATTATTGATTTTGAATTTAGAGCAAAGCGACGTGGCTTATGTGTATAGAATTTGGGCGGGAAATCTGCGGCAATCTTGACATTGCAGAATCGCGGGAGTGGTTAGTTACTAACGGTATTGGTGGTTACGCCTCTGGGACTGTGGCTGGTTTATTAACCCGCCGCTATCACGGACTATTGGTAGCAGCATTGAAACCACCTCTAGGTCGTACTTTAATGCTGGCAAAACTAGATGAAACTGTATTGTATGATACCCGCTCTTATTCTTTAGACACCAATCGTTGGGCAGATGGGATTGTCAGTCCCCACGGCTATCAGCATATTGAACGTTTTTCTCTGGAAGGTACAATTCCTGTATGGCGTTTTGCTGTTGCCGATGCCTTATTAGAAAAACGGGTGTGGATGCAACAAGGCGCGAACACAACTTATGTCCAATATACTTTGCGTCGTGCCACTCAACCGTTGAAGTTGAGGCTCAAAGCAATGGTCAACTACCGCGATTATCACAGCGACACTCAAAGCAATGGTTGGCAGATGTCTGTTGAGGAGGTGGAACAGGGGATTTGTGTAACTGCTTATCCGGGTGCTGTACCACTATATCTACTGAGCGATAGGGGTAGTGCATCTGTTGTCCACAATTGGTATCATGGCTTTGACTTGGCAGTTGAACGCTATCGGGGATTGAGAGATAAAGAAGACCACCTCCACGCCGCCACTTTTGAAGTTACACTGAATCCTGGGGAAGCGATGTCTACGACGGGCTACGCCTACGCATTTGTAGCCAGCACAGAAAAACAACCAAATCTCAATGGTGAAGCGGCACTTAAGTTACGTCGCGCTCAAGAGCAGAAGTTAACAGGATTTTGGAAAACTAATCGACCCCTTAAGATTAAGGAATCACCTAGCTGGATCGACCACCTAGTACTAACTGCTGACCAGTTTATTGTCGATCGCTCATTACCAGAAGACCCGCAGGGTAAAACCATCATCGCTGGTTATCACTGGTTTAGCGACTGGGGACGCGACACCATGATTAGTCTACCTGGTTTGACAATTTCTACTGGTAGTCCAGAGGTAGCACGCTCAATTCTTCGCACCTTTGCCAGATATGTAGACCAGGGAATGTTACCTAATCGCTTTCCCGATGCGGATGAGCAACCAGAATATAATACAGTCGATGCCACACTCTGGTACTTTGAAGCAGTCCGCGCCTACTACAGCGCTACAGACGATGATACTTTGCTTGGTGAACTTTTTCCCATACTTGCAGACATCATTAATTGGCACTGTCGCGGTACACGCTACAACATTCATCTCGATGCCGCCGATGGCTTACTTTATGCAGGCGTTGCTGGTGTACAACTGACCTGGATGGATGCCAAAGTTGACGATTGGGTAGTTACGCCCCGAATTGGCAAACCGATTGAAGTTAACGCCCTCTGGTATAATGCTTTGCGGACAATGGCAAAGTTTGCTCGTCACCTTGGTAAACCACACCAAGAGTATGAGGCAATGGCAGACCGGGCAAAGTATAGATTTTCTCGCTTCTGGAATAACGAGACAGGTTATTGCTATGACGTTTTAGACAGTCCTGATGGTGATGATGCGTTATTGCGTCCTAACCAAATATTTGCCGTTTCATTACCAGAAAGTCCGCTCACACCTGCCCAGCAAAGGGGTGTGGTGGAAGCTTGTGGGCGAACGCTGCTAACTTCTCATGGGTTGCGATCGCTAGCCCTCGATCATCCCCAGTATCAGAGTAAATACGGTGGCAATCAGTATCAACGTGATGGAGCTTACCACCAGGGGACGGTTTGGGGTTGGTTATTGGGGCCGTTTGTCTTAGCACACCTGCGCGTCTACAAAAATCCTGAGCAGGCTCGTCAATTTTTGGAACCAATGGCTAATCACCTCAACGCGCACGGTGTTGGTAGTCTCAGCGAAATTTTTGATGGTGATGCCCCGATGACTCCACGGGGATGTATTGCCCAAGCGTGGACAGTGGCAGAGGTTTTGCGTGCTTGGTTGGCGACAACAAGTTGATACGGGGAATACATTTAGGACTTAAGTATTGCTTTAACAGCTAAATTGCTCTTTCTCCGAGCAATTTAGGATCTCCGCCAAAATCTCTCACTCATCCGCTACAATGTGTTGTTATATCTTTAACCAGTCTATATCACTCAAACTTGATCAGCTTATCTTTATCTGCAACCCAGATACTAGATATACCTTTATCAATTGCCTGGTTGATAGAATTTTGATCAAGTTTCTCAATGATTTCAATAGTTTCTGGCACATTATTTCTCTGTGCCTTCTTGTTATTGATAAGTCCCAAAGGCATATAAATTTCAGTGAAATATGGAGCTAAAAAGCCTAATAGAAAATGTCGTTGAAGCTCGTACATATCATGGTCAAATCCACCGTTTTTATTTCTATGACCATCGATGTCAATATAAAGAAATCTTTTTTTGTTGGGACTAGTATCTTGAGCAATTTTGAGCAGCCTATGGATATGGTAAACGCTAACTTCAAAATTTTCCTCTTCAAAGACTGCATGATAAAGTACAACTCCTTTTGAGTGGAGCATACCTTCCCAGTTTTTATCAGATTTAATTTCACAGAACTCGTCTAAATTTAGCAAGTCTGTGAGATTATTGTTTCTTTTTTCTATCAGTTCCCACCAGTAATCTCTCATCTGGCGCATTGTTCTTCTCTTTTCTGGATTACCTCCATAAAGGTCATGGCAAGAAGAGCACAAAGGTGCAAAATTATCTAACTCGTCTGAGCCTCCCTCAGATTGAGGAATGATATGATGTATCTCGACAAAAGGCTTGTGGCACAAGCAACATCTAAATGCGGACTTTTTCTTTGCAAGCAATTTTGTTTTTTTACTAAATGCCATAACGGAACTTTAAAAAAAGTACTCTATAACTTGATGTCTAACTTGATATTACACGGAAAATTTGTGTAGATGTTAACAAAGGAATACTCCAAATAGCAAATTAACTAAAATGCAGGTATACACAGGATGATATTATGACAAATCTAACTCAAGAAGAAATCAGATTAGCAGAAGCCCTAACTCACAAAGCTCATTGGCGTACATGGAGGTCATCTTTGAGCGATCGCTTTAACATAACATCATCCAAATCCGATTCTCTCTCGCCCTAATGAAAAAGGCTTGTTGTTACCACCCGGTCTCGGAATCAATTTTGAGGATTAAAAATCTTAAGGGAATTCCCAGCAGAAATTAATTTAATTACTAGTAAATGCATTTAAATTATTATTAGACAAGAATTCGCGGATTTGAGATGGCAATTAAATAAAAATATTTAGCAATCTTTTTGGAATGGCTGCACTTTTCACTGTAGGTATGCAACACAGGTAAGTTCAAATCAGCTATAACTAAAGATGTAGTGGTTAACATTAACTTTACATTTAGCGCTCTGATTTTCTTTTTCAAGCCTTATTAAACACCTAAAACGCAACCGAAACAGTGAAGCAAATCAGAAAAGTTGGGATAAATATAGATCCATTTTCCTTACAATCACGCCTCACGGTTAGTATTGCATCATTTTCAGCTTTGGTATTAGGTAGCCTTGCGACATGGACTAGTTGGAAAATGCAGCAAATTTTAGTTGATAGTCATAAATATAATATAGAACAAATTGCCAAGCGCTTGCCGCAAGATGTGCAAATTTATAGTGAAATGATGCAACCTGAAACTGGGTTGCAAAAGGCTATTAATAATTTGGCAAATACCAACATATTATTATGGCTAAAAAGTCCTGATAATAAAATTTTAGCAAAATCTACCACTTTGGATTTATTATCTGATCCTACGGTAGCTGAGTTAATGTCCCTGACTAAGATGCCGATTAAACCACAAGTTTATCAAGTGAACCAAAGCTACTTTGTTTTATGTGGTAGTTCTGTGCAAGTACAGGGTAAGTTACTAGGTGAGTTATTTGTAGTCAAGGATATTACCCGCGAACAGAGAATGTTTGTAGTAATGATGCAGAGTTTAGGTATTACTAGTGTTTTAGCAATTTTTGTTTTAACTGCTGCGATCGCATTTTATATTAAGCGTTCTCTGCAATCTCTGCGCCAGCTAAATCAAATGGCTTCTGTGATTTCTGCTGAAGACTTAGGGCGTGTCATCAATTAGGTAAAGTGGAATGAGAACTGCTGAAAAAAATAAACACTCTTGAAAACAATGACACGCCGATATGCACTGCGAGATGACCAGTGGGAGATAATCAAAGACCTACTACCTGGACGAGAGGGGTATGTGGGAGTCACAGCGAAAGATAATCGGTTGTTTGTCGAAGGTATGGGAGGTAGTGTAACTGTGGAATCAAAGTTAGGAGAAGGGAGTATGTTTACAATCAGTTTACCTACATATAGTAGTTCTATCTGATTTTTAAAAATTGCAAGACTCAGATATCTAGTTTCTTGATTTGATTGCAGACATAGTACAGATGACATAGAAATTTGGTGTTGCTGAATTCCAGGATGAAAATGATTTTGTGTGATTTCAAAACCTTTGTAGATACTTTGCAATGCAACATTTTTACACCAATATTCATACGTCTAATCAGTAATGCCAGAAATTTAAGCATCGGGTAATTTATTTGGAAGTTACCCCGTTTCCTGTGAGAATAAAAGCAGCCCTCGTTTAACTGCAAAGCAGGTTTGGGTTTATCGATTGTGAAACACCTAACCGAAGGTATGGAAGGCAAAATTGCCATCCTTTAAAAGCCAGGTTATTGGTAGCACTTTTATTCTCACATTACCTGCTTTAGGAGCAAAAATATGACAGTACATATCCTTTTGGTGGAAGATGAAGTCAAACTGGCGCGATTTGTCGAATTAGAACTTAATAGCGAAGGATACCGGGTAAGTGTCGCCCATGATGGTATCGCAGGCTTGACTCTGGCGCGAGACTCATCACCAGATTTAGCGATTCTGGATTGGATGCTTCCAGGACTGACGGGTTTGGAAATTTGTCGACGTTTGCGAACAACAGGTAGTACAGTACCAGTGATTTTGTTGACAGCAAAAGATGAAGTGAGCGATGCCTACGGCAAGCCGCTCCGCGTCTACGCGTGGCAGGATTAGATGCAGGAGCTGATGATTATGTAGTTAAGCCCTTCAGCATTGAGGAATTATTAGCTAGAATTCGTGCTCATCTCCGCCGCACGCAAGAAACAGACGAGGATTTGTTGCAATTTGAAGATTTAAGCTTAAATCGGCGCACCCGTGAAGTATTTCGAGAGAAACGAACCATTCAGTTAACAGCAAAAGAATTTGACTTATTAGAATATCACCTTTCACATCCCCATCAAGTATTTACTAGAGATCAAATTTTAGAGAAAGTTTGGGGTTACGATTTCATGGGTGATTCTAATATTATTGAGGTTTATATTCGTTATTTGCGACTCAAGTTGGAAGAAAATAATGAAAAACGTTTGATTCATACAGTCCGTGGTGTAGGCTATGCACTACGGGAGTAATCGTAATGACTTGGTGATTTTAATAAAAAGCAACATATTGAAGATAAAAGAAAATTATGAAGAAAAAATGGGCTGTTAAACGACTGACAGTAAATCTCACAACCGAGGAAATGAAGAAACTTGAACAATACTGTACTCTCACAGGAAGACCAGCAACAGATGTAATTCGAGAATTGCTCCGAAGTCTTGAGGTTGACAATGCTGAAAACTCTGATATGGGAACAGCAGACTCAACAATGACTGTTGGCAGTTGGTCAAAATCACACTAACTATCGACTCGAATATAGCGTTTCCTAATCAGAATGAGGTATAACTTAACCTCACCCTCAACCTCTTGATAAAAAGAGGGGTTAAGGGTGAGGTTTTAATATGTACCTCATGCACCTGGAAACTTCTATATCCCGCCAAATTAACGTCTTTACGCCTTTTGCCTTTTCTATGTCTTAACAAGCATCGATTATGGGCATCATAATCCCAGTCCGAATACATCAGCTAGCAGCCAGAAAACTATTTGGCAGCAAGTTTTTCATTTACAAATATAGTATCAACCGATGGTAGATAATTTTAGACCTTATCTCTTTGTTTCTCGATATAGTTTGTACGCTGTATTTCTTTTGGGATGCCTACAGATTCAATTGGGAGTAATCTGTAGCGTAGGTGTTTGGATATTATCAGAAGCTAAGTTACAAGCAGCCCAAGCACATCAGACTTGGAAATCACCTTCAGAATTGACTGAGCAAGTCACCACAATAAATCCTGAGTTAGCAAAGCAATACTCAAAACCACTCCCCTATCGATTAAAACCAACACCTATTTTGATGGCGGCACCCGAAAACTTCAATCCTGATTTGCGATTACCGCCATCGCTACCCGAACCACCGCCGAATTCTAGCCCACTATCGCTACCCGAACCACCGCAGCAGAATTCTAGTCCACCAAAAACTTCCACCAAACCAAAAACGCCGGATGCATTTTTGGAAAGTATTTATACGGACTATCACTATGAGACAGACAACTTTGGCCAAACAAATTTTTTCCTTGAGCCAACAGTTCAGTTTCGATTGAGAAATGGCAATAAAATATTTTTCAAGACAGGTTTTAACTTATTTGAGCAACGCGGTGTTGAATCAGTAACCAATTTTCCTTTGCAAGTTGGATGGCAAGGAAAAATTGGACAAGTGACTCTACAAACAGCAGCTGGAGTCGATGTATTCAATCGTTTACCCACAGCTATCAATCTCAATGTTAAGGTGGAGGCTCCCATTTCGCCGCCGCGAGTTTCGTCATCAGGTCGGTTGCTATCGGCAGTAGTACTATCAGGTAATTTAGAACAAGGGCCTTATAAATCCAATGCTCGAACTTTAGACAATCAAATTACTGCTTGGCGATTTGGCCCTGATTTATACTGGCAGATTGACCGTGACACCAGCTTGTTTTCCTCATTGCGTTTGGGTAGTTACAACGATGGTAATTCCGATGTGCAGTCTTTTAGTAGGTTAGAGCGCAAGTTCGGACAATTTTCTTTGGCAGCTAACTTATTTACTTGGAGTTACGATCGCGATTTAGAACGCACAAGCGGTTATTTTTCTCCACCAGATTTCCTAGTTTATAACGGTGAGGTAGCTTGGGAAGGAGATATTGCTAAATTCTTACGCTGTCGCCTCGCTGCAAACTTAGGACGGCAGCGACTTAAAGGAGAATTTGACAACGCTAATACTTATCAAACGCGCTGTACGGTAAAACTGTCGCCCAGTATAGAAGCAGACTTGGGCTATAGCTTTAGTAATGTCCGCAATCAAGAAACCAGCGGAAGTACCTACAGTGGTAATTCCTTCACAGGACAGTTGCGGGTCAAGTTTTAGGAGGCAGGGGGCAGGAGGCAGGAGGCAGAAGGCGAAGGTAAACCCTATAAATAATCTAAAATCCAAAATCTAAAATCCAAAATGGTATAAAGCCGAAGAATGAAAGCACCATTACCTGATAACGAAACACAGCGAATCGAATCTCTTTTGGAGTATAAGATTCTCGATACTCCTTCGGAAACTGCCTTTGACGACCTTACCCGTTTAGCCTCATATATTTGTGAAACTCCGATTGCCTTAATCAGTTTAATTGATAGCGATCGCCAATGGTTCAAGTCAAAAGTTGGTTTGGATGCCCTAGAAACACCGCGAGATGTGGCATTCTGCGCCCATGCTATTATGCAACCTGAAGTTTTTCTTGTGCCTGATGCCACACAAGACGAAAGATTTGCGACAAACCCACTAGTCACTTCTGATCCTAATATTCGATCTTATGCTGGTGTAACGCTGACTAACGCTGAAGGATATGCACTAGGAACACTTTGTGTTAAAGATCATGTACCAAGAAACTTCTCTCCAGAACAATTGGAAGCATTACGAATTTTAGGTCGCCAGGTAATAAAACAACTAGAAATGCGGCGCACTTTAGCAAGTTTAGTATTAGCGAGTGATACACGCAAACAGACGCAGAAGAGACGCAAACAATTTTTTCAAAAAGTAGCTGGAGGGTTTGGGTTAGCATCGGCAATTTTAGTTTTAATTGGCGTGATTTCTTATCACAACACACGCATATTGATTGATAATAATAATCAGGTACAAAAAACTCAAGAGAAAATCAATAAACTAGAAGAATTACTGTCCGAGATGAAGGATGCTGAGACTGGACAACGCGGTTATATCCTTACTGGACAAGAAAGTTATCTAGAACCTTATCAAGCAGTAGTTGGAAACATCGATCGCAAAATTGTAGAACTGAGGGATTTAATCACAGATCAATCTAACCAACAAAAGCAGTTCGCAACCCTTGAACTTCTGATAGCTGCAAAACTTGCCATACTCAAGCAGACTATAGACCTGCGTCAAAATCAGGGATTTGACGCAGCATTGCAGTTAATCCAGACAAATCAAGGAAAACATCTCATGGATGATATCCGTAAGATCGTCCATGAGATAGAGAATCAGGATAAAAGGTTGCTCCAACAGCAGTCACAAGCTGCAAAAGCCAGTGCTAACACCACGCTTTTGACACTGGCGATCGCTATTTTTCTAAGTTTTCTGATTCTGGCTATAGTCTACTATTTAATTTCTCGTGAGGTAAAAGAGCGTAAATTAACAGAGGAAACACTGAACCAAGAACGCAACTTTATCTCAGCAGTCCTTGATACAGCCAGCGCTTTGGTAATAGTTATTGACACACAAGGACAAATCGTTCGCTTCAATCAAGCTTGTGAACAAATAACTGGTTACTCATTTGATGAGGTGAAAGGAAGGCATTTCTGGAACCTGTTTTTACTTCCTGAACAGGTAGAGCAAGTTAAGGCAGTTTTTGAGCAGTTGCGAATTGGTGAAGGGCCCAATGAGTACGAAAACTATTGGGTAGCTAAGGATGGCAGTCAGCGGCTGATTGCCTGGACTAACACTACCTTGCAAGACTATAAGGGCTACGTTGAATACATTGTCGCCACAGGTATCGACATCACCGATGTCTTCGAGGAGCTGCGCTTACGCAAACGAGCTGAACAACATCTGAAAGCTGAGTATGTTACAACCCGCGTCTTGGCAGAGTCAACCACAATCACCGAAGCCATGCCCCAAATTCTGCAAGGAATCTGCGAAAGTTTAGGATGGGATTTAAGTGAATTTTGGATGCTAGATCCGCGATCAAATCTACTGTCTTTGTTAAATTCATGGTATAAAATATCCTTCGAGATGCAAGAATTTGACATCCTCAGTCGGCAGACCACATTTGCACCAGGAATTGGGCTGCCTGGTCGTGTCTGGACTAGTGTTGAACCTGTTTGGATCGCTGATGTCGTTAAAGATCCGAGTTTCATCCGCTCTCAAATGGCTGCCGAAGCAGAACTGCACGGAGCTTTCGGTTTTCCGATCCGTAGTGGTAAAAAAATCATCGGTGTTATTACCTGCTTTAGCCATGAAATCCAGCAAGCTGACCCAGATTTGGCAAAAGTCATGAATTCGATTGGTGAGCAAGTAGGGCAGTTTATTGAGCGCAAGCAGGCAGAAGAACAACTCCAACGCCAAAACTTGCGATCGCAACTATTTACTGAAATCACCCTGAAAATTCGTCAGTCTTTGCAAATCAAAGAAATTCTCCAAATCACTGTCACCGAGGTTCAAAAAATTCTCCATAGCGACCGAGTTTTGATTTATCAGCCAAAGGCTGATGGCTCTGGAGCCACGGTGGTTGAGGCAGTAATTTCTGGCTGGCTGGCAATTAAAGAGAAAGAGCTAGTCGATGCTTACTTTCAAGCCGAATACATCCAGCAGTACTATCTACAGCAGTACCGTCAAAGACCGAATCTAGGGCTTGCTGACTTGGATATAGCTGAAGTCCAAAAAAATCATCTTGAATTACTGCAACAATTTGGAGTCCAGTGTAATTTAGTCATACCCATTCTTGTCAAAGAAGAACTTTGCGGTTTACTGATTGTCCATCAGTGCGGCAGTTCTCGCCAATGGTCTAGTTTTGAAACTCATCTTTTACGGCAAATAGCTGACCAAGTAGGTATTGCCTTAGCCCAAGCCCAAATGTTAAGTGCAGAAACTCAACAGCGACGAGAACTCGAAATTGCCCGTCACCAAGCTGAATTAGCTTCTCAAACCAAAAGTGCCTTTTTGGCTAACATGAGCCATGAAATTCGGACTCCCATGAATGCTGTGTTAGGGATGACAAGCTTAATGTTAGAAACTCCCCTAAACTCCGAGCAGCGGGATTTTATGGAAACAATTCGCATTAGTGGCGATGCTCTGTTAAGCCTGATCAACGAAATTTTGGATCTGTCCAAACTAGAGGCTGGGGAAATGGCACTAGAAACTCTAGATTTTGACTTATCTACCTGTGTAGAAGAGGTGTTGGAATTATTGGCTCCCTCAGCCCATCATAAGGGATTAGAAATTGCAGGATTAATTTATAGCAACGTCCCTACCCGCCTCCAAGGCGATGCTGGCCGCCTGCGGCAAATTCTCATGAACCTGATCGGCAATGCGATCAAGTTCACCAGTAATGGAGAGGTAGTATTACGAGCAGAATTGCGTACGCTTTCCCCGACTACAGCCACTATCTATTTTGCGATTACAGATACCGGTCTTGGCATTACCCCTGAAGATCAATCCAAACTCTTTAAGCCATTTACTCAAGTAGATGCTTCCACCACCCGTAAATATGGTGGTACAGGTTTGGGATTAGCCATCTGCAAGCAACTGGTAAGCTTGATGGGAGGAGAAATGGGCGTAGAAAGTCGCTTGGGGAAAGGATCTAAGTTTTGGTTTGAAGTAACTCTCGCCAAGCAACTTGAGCCTATTTCCTTAGAAGGCGAAGGCAAACTTTTGCTGAATCGGCGCTTGTTAGTGGTGGATGATAATGCTACTAATCGCAAAATCATCCACCATCAAGCTACCCGTTGGGGGATGCTAGTGGATCAGGCTGCTTCGGCTACTGCTGCCCTCAAAGCTATTCAGGAGGCTGCCAAGCAAAAAAATTTCTATGACATAGCTGTGATTGATATGCAGATGCCAGAAATAGATGGCATGACTTTAGGAGAACAAATTAAGGCAAATTCAGCGATCGCTGGGCTACCTTTGATTATGCTTACCTCTACTAATCAACGCGATGAAATCCAGCGATCGCTAAAAATAGGATTTGCAGCTTATTTAGTCAAACCTGTTAAACCGTCCCGACTTCTCGATACCATCATGACTATTTTAGGAACGCAGCTAAAACAAGAAACAGAAGTTAGAATTCAGGAGTTAGAAGTCAGAAGTCAGAATTTAAAACTGAAAAACTCTGAAAACAACCGCAACTATTATTCTCCTGACTTCCCCAAACTTAGAATTCTCTTAGCTGAAGATAATTTGGTGAATCAAAAAGTTGCCTTGAAGCAACTCCAAAGTCTGGGTTATAGTGCTGATGTCGCTGGTAATGGGAAAGAAGTTTTGCAGCTATTAGAAAAAATTCCTTATGATTTGGTTCTGATGGATTGCCAAATGCCAGTCCTCGACGGTTTAGAAACCACAAAAGAAATTCACCGTTGGCAAGAAAGCTACTTTGCCAGTGGTTATCGTCCTGTGGTAATTGCAATGACAGCTAATGCGATGAAAGAAGACCAGCAAATGTGTCTAGATGCCGGAATGGATGACTATTTGAGCAAGCCAGTAATAAAAGAAAAATTGGCGGGAGCACTAGAGCATTGGGGAAATGCGATATTCCAGGCAAAAGAAATAGCTGCCACAGAGCAAACAGTTTCTACAACAGATGTCGGTGCAGTTAACCTCCCAATTGATTGGGAACGCTTACACCAACTCTCGGAAAATAACCCAGAATTTGAATTGGAACTACTGCAAATATTTGTTGAGGATATTCAACCTCGTCTAGAGTTAATTAAAATAGCGATCGCAGCTCATGACTTTCAGCAAATAGCGCTCCAAGGGCATCAAATTAAAGGTGCTAGTGCCAATATGGGAGTTACAACCATGCATCTGGCAGCAGAAAAACTAGAAAAACTAGCGATAAACCAAGAGCGTCGAGGTTCTAGTAACTTAATCGTGGAGTTAGAAGACTTTGTTAAACGCATCGAAGAATTTTTGAATTGCAAAGATAGTGACGCTACAACCGGAAATAATATTTATTAATAAATTAACTGAAGCATTTTTTTTTGAATAATTTATGAAAAACACTTGTTTTCGATTTCTCGTTACTCATTTTTTATTTTACAGATAGAAATTGTAAATAATTGGGAATAATAACAAAGTATATTCGGTGAGTTAGCTGCATCATAAGCTAAGAATTTTTAGCCTAAATGTCAGTTAAATGCATCACCTCTTATTCCCAATTGATTCCTGAAAAGCGAGGTTTTCCTAATGAGTCAGATGAGTAGAGACGATGTACGAGAAAGACTTGGCAATATCGATCAGATCCGCGATATTATTCTTGGAACACAGTTAAGAGAGTACGAAAATCGATTTAGCAAGCTGGAGTCTGATATATCTGTCCTGCAACAACAGACGCGATTGCATGTCGAGCAACTCAAGTCCAACTTTTCGGCTGAACTGAAAGCAGGGTTTGAGTCGCTGGATAAAAAGCTGAAGTCACTTAACCTGGCAACTCAAGAAGAAACTCTTGACTTACGGCAACAGGTTGATAGACTTAATAAAAAGTTCTCTAGCAGCGTTCAGTCACTTGATGAAACCTTAGATAGCCAAACTACCTCGATTCGAGATGAAATCTTTCAAACTAAAGTCCAATTACAAGATGATGTTACGGCATTACGGGATCTGATTTTAGAAGAAATAGAGCGACGCTTCTCGCAGTTGACAGACACTAAAGTTTCTAAAGACGATATGGCTGAAACTTTGTTTGCCTTAGGAATGCGTCTGAAAGAAACTGAATTTATTCCTAAATTACGAGAAGCAGCCAATGAACGCAGCGACGAATATACTGGTGTACCGCTTCTAGAAACTACAAAGTTATCAAAAGTAAGTGTTAACTCACTCTAACAGTACAGCAGAATTGCATTAGTAATTAAGTTAGAAGGTAAAGAAAGATGAGGGAGATAATAACTCCTAGCTCTTAACTCAGCACGGGCTAAACGCCCGGAAGAGAGCTAACAGCACTCAGCACTTTAAAAAGGATGACTCAGGTGGAAAATTCGATTTCTCAATCTGTTGAGTTAAAGCCAGAAATAGCTGTACAGGTTGACAACTTGCTGCATTTGCTAATCGAACTCAAAATTATCGAATCACCTGAGCAGTCTTTTCCTTTATTACCATCAAAAACTGATAATAAAAATGAGTATATTCTAGAAGAAATTGAATTATTGCAACTTTCTCCAGTGACATTAGAAGTATGTGAAGCTTATTTAGAATCGAATTTTAATTTGACTCAAGATATATCTAATTACTCAGAAAATACCCAAGAAGAATTAGAAGAATCTATTGAAATATTTACAGAACTTGAGGAAGAATTAGACAATTCAGAGGATGCATTGCAAAAATTACGGGAAATATTAGTCGGATATGAGCTATCAGAAATAAACAATATTACAGATAAAATCGAACAAAAATTAACAAAAATAGAGCATCAAATTTACGATCCTAAAGAGCTAATAAATCTACTACTACCGTGGATTTCTGAGCTTTTAAGGCTGAAGATTACAGAGTCGAGAGAGGAAATTGTCCAGATAATTGCTCCGATCATTGATGAGACTATTCGCAGTCGCACTGAACAGGATAAAGTTAGCATGAGTGAGGCGATCGCACCTGTTATTCCTCTGGCTATTACCCAGCAGATTATTATAGCTCCAGAAGAAGTTTCAGAGGCGATCGCTCCGGCAATGGGACGAGCTATAAAAAAGCAAATTGAAATTGAGCAGAATATTGTGGTGGATGCACTCTACCCAATTATTGGTAGTACCATAGCTAAATATATGGCAGAGACAATCCGTGCCATTAACCGACAAGTTGAAGAAACCCTCAGCGTTGAAGGCATTAAACGTAAAATTCGTTCCAAGCTACAGGGAGTTTCGGAAGCAGAATTAATTCTTAAAGAAGCTCTACCATTTACAATTCAAGCTATTTTCTTGATTCATAAAGCATCTGGTTTAGTTATCTCAGATATTCAGCATTCTGATGTAGAGCAGCTAGAAGCTGAAATGGTAGCAGGAATGCTGACAGCAATTCGCAGCTTTGCCAATGATTGCATCAATCAATCTGGAAGCATAACAGAATTAGATGCAATTGAATACGGGACATCCAAAATAATTTTAGAAGTTGCAGGATACTGTTATTTAGCGATTGTTGTGCGCGGAGAACCAAGCAAAAACTTTCTTTGGAAAATGCGGCAAGTATTCAGTACAATTGTTAAAAAATATGGTGATTTAATTGAAAAATTTGACGGCGACCCAGATTCAATTTCTATGGAAGTTCATACACTTCTAGAAGAACTGAAACATACAGATATTCAGGATAAAAAGAAAACAAAAATCTCACCATTCCAGATATTAGCCTTAACAGTTATCAGTACCATTATAATTCCTTGGGGCATTTGGCAATATCGTAGTAGAGTTATACATTCCATCGAAAATCAAACTTCGTTGGCTCTAACTTCTGTTCCAGAACTAGCTGTATATCGGCTCACTGTACAAGTAGAACACAACAAATTAAAATTAACAGGACGATTACCTAATCAACTTCTTCGCCAGAAAGCCGAGCAAACTGTCAAAATCACCTCTCCTAATTGGGTGATTGACAATCAAATTTTATTAGTAGACGTACCAGCAGATCCCGTATTAGCTGCTGCTGAAGTCAAACGAGTCACAGCAGTTTTAAATCAGACTGACAATATAGCAATTTCTGCTCAATACATTGCTGGGAAAGTAGCTGTTGAAGGAACTGTCAACCGAATTGCAGATGCTCAGATTATTACTCATGCATTTGAACAAATTCCAGGTGTAAAATCTGTGTCTAGTGCGGTACGAGTAGAACCCCCACAGATTGAAGTTCGATTTTACTTTCAACCTGACTCAGCGAGTTTAATGAAATCAGATTTAACGTACAAGGTTCAACAGGTCAACTTTTTCCTCAATCAGCACCCAAATAAGCATTTAAAAATCATTGGTTATAGTTACCGTAATGGCGAGAACAAATCTCAAAAATTGGCACTGGCGCGAGCAAAGGCTGTACAACAAGCACTGATTAAATTAGGCATAGAGCCATCTCGCCTACAGGTCATTGGGAGGACAAATTTACCACCAGGAATTGATCAAACTCAACCCTTGTGGTTAAGCCGCTGTGTTGCTCTAGAGTCGATAAACAAGCAATTTTAAGTTTATAGTAGCTATGATTCGGATAAAACATTCTCTATTTTTCTTCAACTATGTCTACAATCTCTAAAAAAATATGCTTATTTGGTGATTTTGGTGTTGGTAAAACTAGTCTGGTTCGCCAATTTGTAGAGTGTCAGTTTAGTGATGAATACCTTTCAACTGTAGGAGTAAAAATCTCTCGTAAATTGGTTAGTGTTTCAGAAAAAAATCTACTTAGCGAACAAAAATTACAGTTGATAATTTGGGATATTGAAGGCAGTAATAAGTTTAAGGCAGTTGCTAACAATTATTTTCAAGGTTCTAAAGGTGCTGTGATAGTCGCTGATGTGACACAAGCAGAAACGCTCAATCATATCCAGGAGCATATTCAAACTTTTTTAGCTATTAATCCTAACAGCTATATTGTTGTTGCACTGAATAAATCAGATATGATTGCAGCCGAATATTTAGAAAAAATTCGTCAAATGTATCAATTCACCAATCAAGCTAATATATTAGACACTTATGTAACTTCAGCTAAAACTGGTAATAATGTCGACAAAATATTTCAAGCTTTAGCCACTCGTTTAATTTAATTAAGATGAATTCATTTTTGACAAATTTATTATCTGTATGTGGTATTGAATATTTGATAATTGATGCAAACTTCCAGATTCTAGAGATGTCTTTGGGATTAAATCAGTTTGCCGATATTCCTAATGAAGTAAAGCTCGGTAAGGATGTTCGGATTGTGTTTCCTGAACTAGAGGGACTTGAAGATATTTTTGATGCAATTATACAGGGAGAACAAGATAATTTTGAATTAAAAGGAATTATGCGATCGCAAGATACGGCTTCTCCTTTGTATATTGATATTCGTATTACTAATAATCTCCAGGAAGAGCATTCCAGCAATCGACTAACCATCGTTGTCGAAGACGCTACAGAACGGATGGTACTTGAGCAATCTTTATTTCAAGGTGCAAATGAAGCAAATCTTTTGCTACGTAACTTAAAAGCTTCTAAACAATATATTGACCAAATTGTGACATCAATGGCGGACGCCTTGTTAGTGACAACGCTATCAGGTGAGATAAAAAAAATGAATTATGCCGCACAAATTTTATTGCAGTATAACGAAATAGAACTCATCGGTCAACCGATAGCAAAAGTTATTAGAGAAGTCAATAAGTATCCATTGACAATTGATGATACTGATATATCCCACAGTCAAGACATAAATCCTTTAGTAAAAGAAGTAGAAACCGTTTGTTATACCAAAAGTTGTAAAACAATTCCCGTAGCTTTTTCATCCTCAATCGTCAAAACAGAAATTGAACATTTTCAAGGCTATGTTTACATTTTGCGAGACATGACTGAACGAAAACAGGCAGAACTTGCTAAACAGGAATTCTTAGCCATGATTAGCCATGAAGTTCGGACTCCGATCGCATCGGTAATTGGTATGGCCGGTTTGTTGCAATATACTGAATTGACTACTGAACAACAAGATTTTGTTGAAACCATTTACACCAGTGGAAATTCTTTACTCAAAATTATTAACGATTTCCTTGACTTTTCCAAAATACAATCAGGTAACTTGGAACTAGAAGAGGAACCTTTTGGTTTACGAAATTGCATTCATGAGGCTTTTTATCTGCTTGCACCTACAGCTAAAGAAAAAGGTTTAAAACTCACATTTTTAGATACTCCTGAACTTCCTACTACGATTGTCGGGGATATCACCAGACTGCGCCAAGTCTTGATTAATTTAATCAGTAATGCGATTAAATTTACTGAAACTGGAAGCATAGAAGTTTCAGTTATAACCCGCAAGAATAGCAATATTAATCATTCTTGTGCTGCAAATACTGACGAAATTCAGTTTAGTGTTAAAGATACAGGCATCGGAATTCCACGCGATCGCCTGGAGCGTTTATTTAAAGCTTTCAGTCAAGTTAACTCCTCCATTACTCGACAATATGGCGGTACTGGCTTAGGTCTAGCCATCTGCAAGCAACTATGCGAGTTAATGGGTGGCAGAATTTGGGTTGAAAGTGAGCTTAATGCAGGTAGTACATTTTACTTTACGATTGCCGCTTCTGTGATTCCAGAGGAGTCAGCAGGAGCCAGTGCGGTCTTCCCCCAACAGGAGATACCAAAAGCGATCGAGTCTCCCCAAGTGGAGCAACTGGCGTTCAAGAGTCAGGAATTATTCAGCGTCCCCGCGTCTTCTTCCCCGTCTCCTGACCTACATAAATTAAAAATTCTTTTAACTGAAGATAATCTGGTGAATCAAAAAATAGCCTTGAAGCAACTCAAAAACCTGGGCTACAGTGCTGATGTCGCTAATAATGGGGAAGAAGCGTTGCAGCTATTAGAAAAGATTCCTTATGATTTGATTCTGATGGATTGCCAAATGCCGATTCTCGACGGTTTGGAAACCACAAAAGAAATTCATCGTTGGCAAGAAAGTAGCTTTGCTAGTGGTCGTCGTCCTGTGGTAATTGCGATGACAGCTAATGCGATGAAACAAGACAAACAAATGTGTTTAGATGCCGGTATGGACGACTATTTGAGCAAGCCGGTGCTGAAAGAAAATTTGGCCGCGACGCTAGAGTATTGGGGAAGTGTAATATTCAGGGCAAAAGAAACAGCTGCCACAGAGCAGATTTCTACAACAGATGTCGGTTCGGTTGACCTCCCAATTGATTGGGAACGTTTGCATCAACTTTCAGAAAACAACCCAGAATTTGAATGGGAACTATTGCAAATGTTTGTTGAAGATATTCAACCTCGTCTAGAGGTCATTAAAATAGCGATCGCAGCTAATGACTTTGAGCAACTAGCGCTCCAAGTCCATCAAATTAAAGGTGCTAGTGCCAATATGGGAGTTACAACCATGCATCTAGCAGCAGAAAAACTAGAACAATTAGCGATAACCCAAGAGCGTCGAGGTACTACTAACTTAATCGTAGAGTTAGAAGAGTTTATTAAACGCATTGAAGAGTTTTTAATCAGTAGTAAGTAGTCAGTGTCTTCCCACTCCAGTCATAGGTCTTTTTTGTAATATTTACTAATAAATAAACAGTAACGATTATCTACTGTCGGTTCATAACTCAATTTGTCGGCAATGGCGGACATGATTTTTAAACCCCGCCCGCGCTCTTGATCGTTATCCTCAAATTCAGATGTTTGGCGCAATTGCTGTTCTAAGTCAAATGGTTCACCTTGAGACCAGATGCGAATTTCTATATATTCATCTAACCGCACAGCTTCCATCTCAATCGGAGTTTCAATAGGTAAATTTTTGTGGGCATGTTCAACAATGTTAGTAAAGCCTTCTATCATCAGCGTTTGACATTGCCACCAAATTTTTTTATCGGGAATAGCTGGTTGATTTATCTGCTCGAACCAAGATAAAACTTGAGGTGAAGCTGTCAGGTCTGTGTTGACTTTGAGAGAAATTTTATTATTCACTTCTTAACTAATAAAATATTGTGAAATCATCATATTCGTTAATTAGTTTATTTAATTTGAGTATTTTTACTATACATTAAAAAATAAATTTCATATAACTTAAATTAAAGCAACTATTTAACGATCATTTTACTTAGAAAATTGTAATTTATGTTTAAAATTCTGGTTATTGATGATGACCCGACAGTGCGAGCAGTACTGAAAAGCACACTCCAAAGGCAGGGTTATGAGACTACTGTAGCCAGCAATGGCGAAGAAGGAATTATCCAAGCACAACTGCTACGTCCGGCTCTAATTATCTGTGACTGGATGATGCCCCAGGTAGATGGGCTAGAAGTGTGTCGTCGAATTAGAACAGATCGAGAGTTAGCAACTACTTTTTTTATTCTATTGACGGCTAGGGGAGCAGCTCGAGGAGAGGAGGAAGATAGAGTTAGGGGACTTGACGCTGGAGCGGATGAGTTTATCTCTAAACCAATAGAGATGAATGAATTGAAAGCACGGGTAAGAGCAGGACTAAGGTTACACCAGCTAAATCAGGATTTACAAAGTCAAAAGCAAGCTTTGGAGACACTCAATCAAGATTTGCAAACCCAAAAGCAAATTTTGGAAACCGAATTGTCTGAGGCAGCTGCTTATGTGCAATCGCTTTTACCCTCACCGCTTGTAGGAGCAGTAACTACAGAAAATCTGTTTATTCCCTCAGCACAACTAGGAGGCGATTGCTTCGACCATCATTGGATTGACGAGGATCATTTGGCAATTTATTTATTGGATGTATCAGGTCATGGGGTGGGTTCAGCCCTCCTATCAGTATCCGTGCTGAATGTTTTGCGATCGCAATCTCTACCGAACACTAACTTTTGTCAACCAAGTGAAGTCCTGAAAGCTCTCAATCATGCCTTCCAAATGAGCAAGCACGGTGATAAATACTTTACAATCTGGTATGGAGTTTATCACCGCCTTAAACGTCAACTCATTTATGCCAACGCCGGACATCCACCAGCTTTACTGTTATCTAATACCTCCATAAACAACATCGAAGTTAAACAGCTAACTTCTTTAGATTTACCAATTGGCTTTTTACCTGAAGTTCAATTTGAGGATGCTGTTTTTCAGGTCAAAGAAAATAGCACTTTATACATCTTTAGTGATGGTGCTTATGAAATTAATCAGTCAGATGGTGAAATTTGGGGGATCGATGCTTTCATTGACTTACTAACCAAATATAGTCAGAAACATACTTGTAACCTAAATCAACTATTAGCGAAGATTCTCACCTTAAATGCTCAAGATAATCTTGATGATGACTTATCTTTAGTAAAAGTTAACTTTGGTTAGAAAAGTCAAATATACATATTGAATTTTGGATTGCTTAACAGCTTATTGGGTTGCCAATACTTGGCGATTGAATTCATCTTGATCAGCAAATGTTTGAAAAATTCTATCCATTTTAGTCAGTTCAAACAGCATCCTGACTTGATCGCTGATCGAACAAACGAACAGTTTCGCATTAGCAGTTCGTACCATTTGCATTGCTGATACTAAAGCACCTAAACCAGAGCTATCAATAAACTTTACTTCTTTCATGTCAATCAGCAAAATATCGGCTCCGTTTGCCAGAATACTGCTAACTTCACGACGTAGTTCATTACCTCTAATGCCATCTAAAATCCCAGATATTTCTAGTACTTTTATACTCAAAGTCATGGTTCTATTTTCCGATTATTTGGCTTGAAAACTATGTATTTATATTTTGGCATTGACCTAATGAAAACTGCAATAGATAAAGCAAGACTTTTGTGTTACGTATGCAATTAGCTTTGGTTTACTACTTGCTGATTACTATTATTTGCTATCGCAGTAAAAAAGCTAGCATCAACCCATTGCCGAGAAATTTCAAAAGCTTCAAAATAGCCATCTTTTTGACCTAATTCTCGCGCCCAAAAGCGAGATAGAACAAGTATGGCATCAAGTTGCATAAATGCTTTATTTAACTCCGATTCATAACAACCGATAGCTGCAACTTTTTCCTCAATTACAGAGGTGATATCTACAAAAAAGTTGGGTTCAAAACCCCGCAAAAAAACAGGTGGTGCTGAATACCACAAGGGTATATTTTTGCGGGTAGCAACATTAGAAACTGCGATCGCACACACTTCATGATCTCTATGTCCATATTTTTCAGGTTGTGGTGCGTGAGTAATAATCAGATCCGGTTGCCAACGCCCAAGAGCTTCTTCAGTAACTTTAATCACTGCTTGTGTAGAGAAATTACACTCCTCAAGAGCATGAAACTCGTAAGTTGCACCGATGATTTTACCAGCCGCATCTGCTTCTTGATGACGTGTACCCTTAACAGGCGAACTAGAAAGACCGCCATCAGTCAAAATTAAGCAACGAACATTCCATCCTGCTTGAGACATCAGACTGAGAGTACCAGCAGCAGGTAGAACTTCATCATCAGCATGAGCATAAATTGTTAAGACGGTTCGCCCACCAAGGTTGTTTGAGTCAGAATAAGTGTTCATAGCTGTTTTCTTTCTAAATTGGATTTGCAAGTCAGCAGTCATGAGTTATTTATTCACCTGCTCTTTCCCAGCTTTCCCTGCTAGCCTCTTAGGCTTCTTTTGAGGGCTGCCAAACAGATGCGCGGATGATAGCCCACAAAAGTAACAAGTTATAGATAGCCCATGCACCGTTAAGTAGGTGAACCAAAGGATAATTTAGATGACCAATCGCAAAGCGGTAAAGACTCCACAATATTCCTAGAATCGTCAGGGCGAAGATAACCAACTGTGGCCAAACAAGCCGGAGATAAATTCCAGATTGGCGTTGCTTAGGTGTGACTTGGAAATTGAGTTTTTGCCCTGTGAACACACTCCATACAGCTTGGATTAATAAGGGGAATAAAGCGATCGCATATTGTTCGGAGCGCCATACTTCTCTAGCTGGAATACCCCAGGTGGCTGCAAGAAAAGTCAGACGGTTAATAATAAAAGCTGGAAAAAAGTGTATGGCAAAGTCAGGGCCGTAGCTTCTAACTGGAACAATGTCCGTAAAAAAATAGATAATTGGACAAGAAATAAAAACCAGAGTTGCAAAACCAGAGAAATAACTATACATCGTCTTGAAATATTGCAACCTTTGCCAAAACGTTAGCCCTGATTTTGTGAGTGGATTTTCCCTCACTAGCACTTGGATAGTTCCTTGTGCCCAGCGTAGCCGCTGTTTAAGAGTAGAACTTAGATCGTCTGGCGCTAAACCTTCTGCCAAAAGTTCATTGTGATAAATAGATTTCCAGCCAGCACTATGCAGACGCATGGCTGTATTCATATCTTCCGTAATGCTATTACTGGATACCCCACCAACTAAATCAAATTCATCTAAACGTTTTTCATTTTTGGCAAATTCATCAGCAAAATTTTGCAGTCCTACACTAACTAATGCTTCACGTCTCAAGATCGCATTTGTGCCCGTATAGAACGCAGCATTCATGCCATCTTTACCTTGTTGAAGTGGTCCATAAAATAAATTTGCTCGATGTCCAAAAGGATCGCCTGGAGGAATATTGTAAAAATCCTGGCGGGTCTGTACAAAAGCAATTTGATTCTGGTCGTATTTTCCTGTTGAAAGATTATAGGTGTAGAAATAAGGCAGAACTCGCTTAAGAAAACTTGGCTTGGGAATGTGGTCAGCATCTAGAGTAACAATAAAATTTCCTGCCGTTTCTCCTGAAAAAATTGCATAATTGATGTTGCCTGCTTTGGCATGATGTGCTACACCAGGCGTCTTAGGACGAGCAATGTAGCGAAACCGGGAGAGTTCTAGCAGTTCTAGTTCTTTTTTGCGAATAGCTTCTTCTAAGGCTTTGTGTTCGGTAATTAGGCGTTCGCGTAGCGTCTTTGCAGGAGAATCGCTAATACTTTGATGAGTCGGAGGTAGCCAAAGAATAAACTGTCGTAGACTTTGCACAAATTCAGTAGCAAACTGGTTAACCACTGGTTCTGATGATGCTTGCAGCCATTGTTCTGCGGCTTGAGTATTAGGTGTTAGATTTTGCAGGTGCTTCAGGCGCTCTAACAAACAAGAGTGTTCTGCATCAATCCGATTTGCTTCTTGTTGTAGTAGTGGTGACTGCAAATCCTGAATACACAATCTTTCTGTCATAGCCCGCATATCAGCCGAGTTACCGTCATCCAGCACATAAACGCGTAACTTTGTTGGCGGGTAATCTATTGTCAGAGCAGCTTTGGCAGTTTCTTCTACAATTTCCGGCGGCTCGTTGTAGCAGGTGACAAACACATCCACTGTTGGCCAGTCCGATCTGGGTAGAGGTGGGATCATCTGGTCAAGAGACTTAATCTGTCTGACTAAAGGACGCCATAACCCAATTACAAACATCATGCCACCGAAATAGCTATAAATTTCTGCTATCAGCAAAGGAATCGAGATCCAGAGGGCATCAAAATTGATCGAATGGGTGACGCGCCATTGCAAATACCAGATACCAAAAATTAAATTGATTTCTGCCAGGTAGCGAAATAACAGCGTTCTTTTTTTGAGTAATGAGCGGCTGTTGCCGGAAAAATTTGAGAAATTATCACTAATAGAAACTGAAGTCATTTTAGTACCAGTAATTAAAACAATGAAAAATTAAAAACTCAATTGCTTTAATTTTTAATTTCCGAAGGGTCAAGCACAAGCGGATGTCTGCCTCTAGCTTGGTAAAGCAGACTTTCTAAAACGATCGCATTCGTATTCACGTCAACTGAAGCATTAACACCTAGTTTGGAATTTTCATATCGCCCTGAAAGATAGCCGCGATTTTTATCAGCTAAATTTTGAGCAAAGTCTCGCAGCATCTTTGTGTAAGGCTCATCTGGCATGAGCGCAAACCAAGAAAATGCTGCTTTCGTACTGACAAACCGCAATTGGGGATAGGCTTTTCCTGTGGTGTTCACGGCTTGCCAAGATTGGCCATTGGAGTAGACGCTGTAATACAGAAAGTAAGGAGGACGATCCAAGGAATCTTCATTTACAGCAGTTAAAATTCCAGTGCGCTTAAATCGTTGTAATTGCACTTTTAAAAGGTTTTGCACTTGAGGTTTAACAGCATCATTCCAACCCATTTCTAAACCCCAGAGTAAATAAGGATCATTCGTCAGGTAGTTGCTAGCTCCAGAATTTTTGAAATTACGCTCATCAATTTGCAAAGTAATACCATCAACTTGAACTGCTTTGACTGGTGGATTTGTGAGAGCATTAGTAGCTTGAATATTCCACAACTTTAAACTTTGGGCAGCATATTGCTCGTAGCCTAATCGCCCTTCCTGCACTTCGAGAAGTTTGCCTGCTTTAGGAATAGCTCCATTTAACCAACCATCCTTGACTAGTTTTGATGTATGCCAACGAGCGACGATGTGATTAATGCGATCGCTATATTCTGGATAATGCGATCGCATAACATGCAATCCGATCAAAAATCGTGCCATATCCAAAGCTGACCAACCACTTGTACCTTTGGGATCGGGTGTGTCATTGAGTTGGCGCATTTCGGCAGTATGGGTGCTATAAGCTTTATTGGGTAACCCAGTTGCAGGTAGTGGCAGTTTTTCCAGCGTCTGTAGCAATGTGTTCATTCGCTGTTGAAACATTTCTTTCGGCAATAAACCTAACTGGCGAGCCGCATGAATTCCTAATAAAGCGCTACCCTGATCCCACCAAGTTGTCCACGGCAAGTTGTCTACCGAATTTACTAAACCTGTTTGAGGATTCCAGTTACGCTCAAAATACTTCCAAGCCCGCCCGGCAGCAATTTGATCTGCTTTTTGGTTCAATCCAGGCAAAGAAGTTGTGGGCGTTGGAGTCGCAGGTTTTTCTGGACTAGCTGTTGGTTTTGGTGGTGTCGGTTTTGGTTTTAACGGTAGTGGCGTGACTGTGGGAGCAGTCGGGTCTGGAACGGTTTGTGAGGGTGGTGTTTGGATATCAGGGTTAAAGTTGTCAGGGGCAGCAATGAGCGTAGATGGAGTAGGAGAGCATTGCCACGTCCCCGTACTCGGACAAAGCAGGAGTTGTTGATTTGTCGTTGCGTACAATACTGATTGCAAAATCATGCTTTTGATGCCGCTTGTTGCCATTTATATCTTCTTTGCCAACTCAGCAGGCGATAAATAGCCAAAAGCCGAATTATTTACCGCGTCTTTATAACCAGCAGATTTGCCGCTATTACTATTAATTGCCCAATCACATTCTTTATTAATATTGAAATAAAGAATGGCTCTTACACCCATCCCAGGTAGCTGCGTGTAAGAGTCTCTTAACCATTGGTCTTTGGCAGTGTTGGGCAAACCATTTTGCGTATTACTCGTACTAGCTGTTTGAGCGATGAAAATCGGCTTACTGCCAGCCATAACCTTCATCCGCTTGATATATGGTTCAAAAACTTCTTTTGGGCTACTCCAGTGTTTCCAAGAAGAATTACTACAATACCCCCAGTTGTACGAACTAAAGGCAACGACATCTACTGATTTGTCCCCAGGATAGTAGTTTTCAAAGCGATGTTCATTGTTTTCACTCCAACCATTCGGTGCAAATACCCAACGGATTGCTTGTGAAGATACACCAGCCTCTTTAAATATCTTTTGGATACGTTGATAAGCTAACTTGAAGTTCTGCGGGTTTTTGCTGTATGCTTCTCCAGGAATGTTCATCTCTTGCAACGGAGCGATAAACGCAATACGTCCCTCGCCTCGTTTTGCCCAGTCAGAGTATGCTTTTGCCACTTTTTGCAGAGAACTATCTACGTCTCCTCTAGCAATCTGCGCTGCTGAACGAGTAGATTTGAGATTAATAAAGGCTGTGTATCCGTTGTGTTTCAGTTGTTCTAGGGAAACTGGGATGTTGTAGGCAGGATTCGAGTCTTCGATATCAAAGAAAAATCCAGCAATAGAATGGCGCTTACCAGTCCATTGATCGACTTGACGCAATTGGCTGTCAATTGTACTTTGATTTCCCATGTAATCTGGAGTGTACAGTCCCAGTAGTACAGGAGTATTGGAAGCTGTTTGGTTGCGAATTTGGTTTAATTTCCGGTTTTCGAGTTGCCTTGAGGCATCAGCAACCGCCATTAGATTTTTACTCGCAAAGATGCTTCCTAGTAAAATTAGCATCATCAGCGCCAGTCGTACCTTGTTCATAGATTTGAAGGAATAACCAGGGATTTTGAATCGAGATGTCTGTTGCTCGTGTAAGCTACGGACTGCATTGACTCATGTACAAGTATTCCCAAATACGACTGATTATTAACAAACACAGCTTTGTAATTACAGTAAGTTGCATTCCAACTTATTCTGTAACTTTTGTGCCAGTTACTAACGGAGTCTTTTCGCCACCTGAAACCCAGTAACTTCCAGAACTATCAGAAATTAACTTAGTTCGTTGTATTGCAGTTTTGGGTAGACCTCGCCCAGAATTTCCCTTAGTAACTTCTTGCCACCAAGGAGATTTCATGGTGGAAGTCGGACGAATTAGGGGTTGTCGATTCATTACCTTGTACAGCAAGGATTGCAAAATCATACTGTTGGTGCTGCTGGTGAAACCAACTGCCGTTTTACCCGTGGTTTCATAAAAGCCCTCATAAAATCCAACTAATGGATTGTATAAGTCAGTCGTTCCTTGCAGTAACTGTTGACTGTACTTGTTTTCTGGAAGCAAGGCATGATAGGCAAAAGCGACTGCTGTACTTACCAATCGCCCTTTTGGTACAGGTTGACCATTATCTCCTAAAGCCACCCAAGGATCACCCTGCCCAGTAATTGTACTGTGGACAGTGTAAGGTTTACGATCAATCAAGGTGGTGGCTGAGGCTGTGAAGATGCCGGTGCGACGGTAACGTTCAGCTTGCGCCTCGAAAATTGGCTCAAAGAGCGATCGCATTTGTGGATCTAGTCCAAACTCCAATCCATAGAGTACAAAAGGATTGCTAACTGTGTATTGGTTTTTGGAATTAGTATCTGTGCGATGGCGTTGAATTGGGACTTTCAATCCCTCCACTGAGGCAGTTTGATATTCACCCCCAACAGCAGAACGATCCACATTAAATCCCCATAATTGAAAAGCACGAGCTGCATATTCCTCATAACCTAAGCGAGTTTCAGGATTAACACGGATAAGCGATCGCCCATCTTGCTCTTTGGTGACAGTGGCACTAGAAAGAATACCTTCGCGCACCACACGCAAGTATGACCAATCCAGGACAATTTTATCTACGGCAGCCGTGTATTCTGGATGACAGCTTTTTAAGTTGTAAAGCGCTGCCAGCATTCTACCTAAATCTAAAGCTGACCAACCGTTTCCTTCGGGAACTGGATTTCCACCATAATCTACTGGTTGGAGGGTTCTGGTATCATAACCTCGACTCGGTAATTCCCCTGCAAATAACGGTAACTTTGTCAAGGCTGCTAATAGATGGCGGGTGCGCTGGTCAAATTCTTTGGGGGTAATTGTATCGAGCGATCGCGCGGCATGGAGTGCCGCTAGATAATCTCCCAATCCCCAGAGGGTTGCACCTTTGAAATCACTGCGATCGTCTATCAGCCCACTTTTGGAGTGATAATTTGCTTGAAAGTATCGCCAAGCCGCCTCTGCATAGCGCCGTTCAACAGGCGTCAGTGGTCGAGCTAGTTTCAGTTGAGATGATGGCTGGGGACTATCTACTGGTGGAATAGGTGTAACAGCTACTTCTGTAGGTTTAGAAGTATCCGCAGGGGTTGCGATCGGAGTTGTAACAGTAGAATTCGGTTGATTTGAGGGTGTTGCACCAGAAGCATTTTCACTGGGATTGCCAGTAGAATTCAGTTGATTTGAGGGTGTTGCACCAGAAGCATTTTCATTAGGCTTGCTAGTAGACACACTCGCAGAAGTAGAAGCAATTAAAGGGTGATTTCCCCTAGCTTTGTAGTATAAAATCTCCAAAATTAACCCATTAGTATTACCTGTCAAAGCTTTGTTGGGTTGTTTTGATTCTTCATAGATACCAGCATAGTAACCGCTATCATCAGGACTGCGGAGATCCTTAACTGCATCAAAAACCTTTTGGGCATAAGCATTATCTGGAAACAAATAGCGCCAACCAAAAGCAGCTTTTGTGCTGATGCTGCGAAACTGTGGATAAGGCTGATTAGCATCGGTAATAGTTGCCCAGTTTGCACCGTTGGCATAGACGGTGTTGTAGAGAAAATAAGGTGCTTGGTCGATATTATCTTCTGTTACCGCAGTTAACTGACCTGTGGTATCAAAACGCCGTTTTTGCACATCTAAAACCCTAGTAGCAAAATCAGCTAACTCACCTTGCAAGCCAAATTCAATCCCATCAAGGATATAAGACTCACTCACAACATAATTATTAGCGTTGGTGCTTTGAAAGTCACGGCTATCAACAGGAATTTGCACACCATTAATTTCAACTAACTTAAATGGTTCTAAAGCAATAGCCTTGGGTGCTGAGAAACCCCAAAGTTGATAACCCCTAGCGCCGTATTCTTCGTAGCCGAGTCGTCCCTCTTGTACTAGTAACGTTTTCTTGTCAGGCAAAACAGTAGCGCCAAAAAGTTGTCCATCTTTAAGCGATCGCGCCACCTGCCACTTTGCTACAATCCCTTTGAGCCAGTCATTATATTGAGGATGACAGGTACGGATGACATCAAACGCAGCCAGTATTCGCCCAACATCCAAAGCAGACCAACCAATACCCTGCTCCAACGGATTGTTACCATAATCAACCATTTGTGCAGTGGCTGCGTTATAGACTTTATTGGGCAAAGTATTCTCAAACAACTTCAAGCTGCTAAGAGTCGTTAAAAACTTATTTAGATGTGCATCAAAGTCTGCTTGCTCAGTCACATTCAACCAACGTGCAGCATTCAATGCCATTAGGTAATTACCCATATCCCAGAGTGTACCTGAAGGATAACCCCCAGTAGAATTGGTAAATCCCGTTGCTGGCTGATAATTTTTGACAAAATACTGCCAAGCCGCACGAGCATAAGTTTGTTCTTCAGATGTGAGCGGGGTTGTAATATTGCTACAGTTATTGGAATTTTGGGATAAGACTGGTGTCGGGATGTAAAACAGTAATTGCAGAAATGTTCCAATTAGGAACAATGCAATCCATCTCAACAGCTTTTGTTGATGGTGCTTGTATAGCATAAGCAAAGAAGGAGTTAGGAGCGCGTCTGTACAGCTATCGATAGAGTCGAGTAGCGCTAGTGAATGATATTCGCAAAAGTTATAAATATCAGGGTGATTTACACGGAAATTTTGTATATTGTTTCCTTAAACGGGGTCTGTATACGTAAAAAGTTTATATTTTGCCCAAAAAGAGATGTTATAGAGAAAATAGTCAATTCTCCCAATCATTAGTTCTTATGTACTAAATATATCCGTTTCTTTGGGGTGTGACAGTTATGGGTGCGGAATGTGGGTTACAACAATTGAAGATAGTTTTCGAGAAAACCGTCCTCAACTCAAACTCATCAATTATGGTACAGGATCAGGAAAGACTCATCAATTGTTTCAAGCTATATATAAAACGATTCAAGAGCATCCAAATACTCAGATAATCGGCATATATTTTGCCCCATTAAGAGAACATTTATGTGTTCCCACTTCAGTTAGCAGTCAATATCCAGATGTTCCCGTCTATAAACTAAATTCCTTAGAAATGAAAACGACGGATGAATATATCAAATCATACAAAAAATGGATACCTTCAATCCTTAAAAACAAAAAGTTTTGGAAGATCGATCCAAAAATATACCCTCATGAAAAAGTTCAGGAAAGCCAACAAAAACTCAAGACAGTAGAAGATGTTATACGCCGCCTTGAGTATGTCCAAAGTGTAGGTTTAGTGAATGAGGAATTTAATAGTTCCGAGACTAAGAAAGCAATACGTCAACTGAATAATTTACTTGAAAACTTTTTAGAATTTACAATCAAATGTAAATTGGATCGTTCAAGTTGGCCAGATGAATGTTTAAAGTTAGTTGGGATATTTTTCCCCCTTCATCTCCTGCAAGATAAATCTGGCATCTTGATGCTCACTTATGATAAATTTGAAACCGCTATTCCATACTTTATCCATAATGGTAAAACATGGGTAAAGAAAAGCAACGAGCTTGATAAATACGTTATTCAGCACACAAATAGCTCCAGAAAATTTATCCTTGCATTTGATGAGCAGGAAGATGGATATCAAATTATGCTAAATGAAAAAATTGATATCATTTCACCTCAAATGTTGGCAATTAATAATGCGTTGTCATCTATTAATAGGGAATTTTCTATTCTTTTTTCTACTCAAAACAATGAAAACAGAGAATTTCTAAATTTTGTTGATAAAAATAAGGGAGCTTTGCACGAATTTCAAGAACATTTTGAGAAAAACAAAGATATTGACCCAAAATTGCAAAAATTTGCCCCAGTATATCAACGACTGACCTTTGAGGAAGGCAACTCTATCAATTTTTTGGAACAGGTAGTAACGATTATAAAAAGACTTGAAAAATCAATGGAAGAAATTGCTGGGATTTTCGATGATTCCGATCAAGATAACCCCATTGTATTAGATTTTGAAATGTTATCCAGAGTATTTTCAAAATTCGATAGTAATAGAAGTTTGTTGATTTCTCAGCAGCTTTACAACAAAATCAGTGATGAATTGATGAGCATTTTCTCATATAACAACCTATACATCTACAACATTGAACCTCTGAAAAAACTATTTTTAACCAGACCTTCCGGCGGTCATGTTCACATCACTGAGGAAAAAGTTTCAGATAATACCTCTGTGGCAGAATTGATTTATGCCATTCTAGCTGTTCGATTACAAATCAAAACCATCAAAGATTTTCTGGTTAATGTTTTGGATGCTGAAGATTCTCAATCTCGTTCTTTAGATATTTGGTCAGAACAGATAGCTAGAGTCCAAAAGGCAAGTGAAGAAAGCTCATTGCCAAATCAGCTGCTCAAATACTTAAACCGTACCTATGTCTATGAAAGCTATAAATCTATCATAAATATTAAAGAAATTTCTCGGTATCAAAATCCTAAGAATAACTTGATTAATCACACACTTAGAGAAGTTTCTATTGGGAGTACGGTTATATTGACTTCGCCTGAATTCAAGATAAATTCCATGCTAACTAATAATAGTAATGTAATTTTTCTTATCTCAGCAACAGGAGGAATTTTTGGGGATTTAAGCACAAGTTATGATATGCGTTATTTAGAAGATAATTTGCGTAATGAATCTGGCAAAAGTTCATTTAAATCAATGGTTGAAGAAGAAATCTGGCTTTGTGAAGAAATCCGAAATCAGCGTGAGGCAAAGCGACAGATTACAGTCAACTTTTTTAACGAAAATTTATCATCTTTTCCAAATAACAAAACTCAAGAAGTAGCAGAAAGATTTGAAAACAAAATCTTAAAAGATTTTGTCAATGATTGTAAGAATGATGGTACTTGGTTTGGTATTTACAAAATACAAGAGTTAAAAAATTTTATTCGTTTCTTATTTTACCTGTGTGAAGAGGACTCAATTCAAGAAACAATTGCTTTTACTCAAACCATAAGCTGGATTAAAAAGTTGATGAGTTTTTGGGAGAAACTTCATCATGCAAACTTTGTATTTGAGAAATCATCAGAGCATCCAAATATATATTATATCAATTTAAAGCATCAAAAATATCAGAGCAATATTTGTATTAAAATAATTTTATACGAAGCATCCTTCACTAAACTTTACTTTGATCAAACAACTAAAAAAATATATTTGGATGAGCTTGTTGAAGAAGAAGGACAGAAAATATTCTTTATATCGGCTTATCAGTCAGCTTCAAAAGGATTGAACCCTATCATAAAAAATCACAACGGCGATGAAAAAGATTTCGACTCTTTAGTTTTGTTAATGGACAGTTACTACACAGTAATGAAACCATCACAGAAGAAGTCAAAAGAGTCTGAAAAATCTACGACACTTTATCATTTTGCTTTAATGAAAAGTATTGTAAATTTGGGAGACTCTAATCTTGAAATAAAAGATTTCAACAAATACCTGAGCTAACCGGAAGCTGGAGCATTTCGAGACCAGCAACACCAAATTTTATTAGGCAAAGCAATTTTGCAAGCTATTGGCAGATCTGAAAGACGTGATTTTCCCAACCAAATGGGAAAGATTTTCGTTAATGAAGAAACCAGAAAAAATTTAGTGAATTTTTACAGATACCTGGAGCGGGAAGAGCCGAATGAAATCCGTAAGTTTTCCGTTAACAACCACAAAGTTTACTTAAGTGTTCAAGAGGAAGAGAATAAACGAGCAATTAATGATTATGATGAGCATGTATATCATGAGACTAATGCTTCTCTAAATTTCCAAAATTTCAGAGAAAAAATGTTGGATAATATTGAGACTTTTCACCAAGATAAAACAGCCTTTGCTATTACAAAAATGTGGAGCGCTTTACGCGATCCAGTTGTTTTTAAAGAGCCAAACAGGTATCTGCAAAAGTTACGAGAGTTAAAGCTATTTCCTGACGAATTTATTGATTCATTATTTTATAGCAACGCAGAAAAACTTGAATTCACCCCATATTTAGTTTCTGTGAAGGAAGACGGCAAAAAGTTCCAGATTATCAGCGATAGCATCAATGGGGAAAAAATTTATCCTTACCAGAAGCGGTTATATCCTGAATCTATCAAAACAAATGCTCAAGGTTATGACTTGGAAGGAAATGAAATTGGCTTACTAGATCCTTCAAGTAATTTAATTTACAGCTTGTACAATGAGTTAATTCCACAACCGGAAATTTTTAATACTTATATTCCGCGTCCACATTTCTTTTACGATATGTTATATCCATCACTAACCGAAAATTTTGCAGAACGCTGGATTAAAGATGTAGTTTTCAAAGGTAAAGACTGGAAAACCATAAAAGACAAGGATGGTTTTGAGCCATTGCTAGATTTTAAAAAATATCACAAGTTGTATGAGCGGTTTGATTTGTACTATATCAAGGACAATACGCTATTTTGTATTGATGTTAAAGCCTGGAGTGTAGCTTCGGGGAATCGCCTTTCAAATCAGATGCTAGAGAAAACTCAAAACAAGCTGAATACTATTGTTTCAGACTATCCAGAGTTTAATGCTGTGAGAGGGTTACTTCTAAATTTGCACGCAAAACAAGAAAAAAATAACCAATACTCACCAATATTATTTTCAGGAAATTTAATTTACTTTGATCGCTACAATATCCCAGTTGAATCTAATATACTTAAAGACTTTTTGTTCCCAAAGGAGAAATAAGATGAGAGATAAAATGACTAAAGCATTCTCAGATAAATCAAGAACAAACCAGCTAAAGATATTACTGAATCCAGAAGATGTTGCTGAAAAACTTTACCTATATCTCTTTAAGATGGGTAAAGGAATTGAGCATTTTGATCCTAAATATCAGGTTGCTGAAGATGAGTATTCCCAAGATGAAGATTCACAGGCTGGTTATTACGAAAAACAGCATAAATTCATTAAAAGTCAGATCCAAGAACGACTTTCTGTAAATGGACAAAAACCTAAATATTCAGACATTCAGTACTTCCTTTCCTACGTTGATGGTAAAAACAATGTGTTCTTTCTATCTCCAAATAAAAGCCATTCTGGATGGAAACAGTTATTCAGCAAGAATCAAGAAAGAATTTTCAATTTAGTTTTTAAATTTTATCTTCTTTCTCCAGGTTTATCTGTAGAGACAATGAATGGTTTTGAGGAATTACTATTACTTCATTCCAGGAGTCTTAGCAAATCAGAAAATGCCCTTATAGTCTGGGGACAGAATCTGTTAATTAAATACAATAACCATAATGTAGTCACATTAACCTTATCTCGAAAAAGGCGACTATTGTTACCAAATGATGAGTATATAACTACAGATAGTGACAATTTGGGAGACTTGTTGGTCTATAAAAACAAGAACTACTACTTTGAACGTTACCTTGAGGCTCGCTGTAAAAACTCTATTTATTTTATGCAATTCCCTAAAGATCAGGCAGATTTTAATAAGTTCAAAAAGACTCAAGTTTATCATTATCAAAATCTCATGACACAACTTGAGGTTTTTTTAAGTGAGTGTGGTATTGACTTTAATCCTCTTCATTTTCAGGCTGACTATTACTTAGAAAACCCTTTTATCAAAAACATAGAATCTGTAGAATCATTAGAGATTATTAACAATACGGGAGTTGATCTGACTGAATCTGAACAAGAATTTCTGAAAAATTTTCTGAAACATCAAGGGGTATCTTTACTCACATTTTATAATTCTGGAACAACCGTTAGTACCTATGAACAAATAGAAGTTGAGGGTGAGGACGAGCCTTGCTGGAGAATTACTGAAGTTGTTCCCTGGTCAGATATTAATTTTGATAAGGGAAAAAACTATTTAGTTTTCAATAAACTTTTGGAAGAAGAAGCAGGTTCAATGGCCTACCAGAGAAAGGATGGTCTCTGGTATCCATGAACAAAAATAGATAATAAAGTGAAAGTTGATTTCTATTCACAGTTAAAGAAAAGATTTAACTATTTAGATACAGGAGATTTTTTTAGCATACAAGGAATAAATGTACTAGAATTTAGGGCTGTTGGAGATGTAAAATCTGCCTGGTCGGTTCTTAATTATACGAACTATAAAATTGATAAAGATACTCTGCTCCTAGACACGCAGGCTTTTACGGATGGGGACTTTTTGGACATAGAGGGTTCTATTTTCTGCTATTTAAAAGGTCAAGAAGATAGCAAACAATCGAAACATTTCTGCGATAATTACAAAATAAATATTTCACCTGAATTTCAGAAGGTCTTGATTGAATTGGGAATTAAGAACTGGATGAGGCAAAGTCTTGTAAATCCTAGGTTTGGCTTGCGAATTAATCCTCAATCATTTCCCGAAAAAAAATTCTTTACTATATATGTGCGTAGTCATCGAAAAAAGGAAGCTAAAGCCGTAGCAGTAGAATTCTTATATAAAGAGGGTTGCATATATATCAAAAATGTAATGCGCGATATGAAACAGATCGAAAAAGAATTTCAATTTTTAAGAAGGCAAAAAAACAAGTCAGAGAAATTAATTGACGATCAACAATATTTTGTAGATAAATCGGAGCAGTTATATATTAGTTGCTATACAAATGACTTGTATACACCAACTTTAATTGGACGCAATGGTATTATTGAAGACATGGAAAAGGGAACTCTAAAAATTAACCGAGAAATTCAAAATGAAGATAGTAGTAGATTATTCCCTTTGGTGTCGTATTACAACGGTGAAGTTAAACCCATTAAGCGAATACAAAGTATGATATGTTTGGATTTGCAGAACAAAATATTTGTTCAGTATTATGTTCCGCCTGGGAAAAATCTTGATAGTTCTCTTAAGAAAGGGTTTAAAGTCTATCATTTGATTGGGAAGACATATTCCCAAACGTCAATTCAGACATCAGAACTTATCAAGCATCCCATCACAGCTTTACATTTTAGTACACTAACTCAAAATGTTTTAAAGATCAGTGATAATAGTCAATCATCTCTGCTACAAAAAGTGGCAAAGGTATTAATTGAAAATTGAGAAACAGGTTTATGTTGAATATCAGCGCATTCCTGCGCCTGCTTATTTCGGAAACTGCACCGCAAACCCCGATCGCAAGCTAACGACAAAAGCTTAGAAGCCGAGAAATCAGCAATCTCTGACATATTTAGGATTTATTGAAGGAGGTAGAACTAGCGATCGTTCACTTAACTAGTCATCTAGTTTATTTATACTACTTTAAACATACCTTTACGTATCACTTTGTCAAAATTTAGATGCATTTGCTCTGCACCTAAATCATTACAAAGAAATTACAGTCGGTAATTATTTTTCATTAACTATTTAAAATATTTTCATTGCAGAGATGCCACCTCTGATACTTTGTTACTTTGTCTGCTCCCCAAGGTGAATATTGTAGCTATCCATCGATGAGTTGTTAATCCTGTAGAAAATCAAGATAGCGAAAATGGAAGCTGGGGCGATCGCAGCATAAGATACTCAAAACCTGTTAAACTAAACTGTTTAGTCTAAAAACGTAAATAGTAAATTTTTGACTTAATAATGACTAATAATTTCTTGAGAAGTTACGATAAAATCACAATCAAACTTCAGTTGAGACATTTCCTTCCCAGGCGAGTAAAAGTATCAAACAGCAATCCCTTTTCCGGGGAATTTTAGCAATTTATAGTAAATCTCAATTACCAATCCCATGCCAAATCGTCATTATCCTCCCGCCTACTTACGCTATCTCAAAGCCAGGTTATGGAATCTAGGGCGACCTGGTTTTTGGGGAACTGCAATTTTTTTATCTGTAGTGGGGTTAGCAACCTGGGAATACTGGTCAAACCCAGATATTTTCGTTTCTAAGCCAAAAAAACCAGTTGTTTTACAAAACTCTGCTGATTCCTCCCTGTCAGAAGAAAACAAAGCTATTGCAGCAGATATTGATAACCTGCCAGTTTTATTTAATGACCTTGACCAAGCAACTCTCTCATCAACAGCGAATGGGTCTGAGCAAAAGACTGAAGCGAACAAGAGCAAAGGCTTATTAGATGATGTAAGTAACAAACAAAAGTCTGCTAATAATACCAAATTAAATCCTGATTTAGGCGTTAACGGCGACACCTCTCCAGCCGCGAAAAATCCGTTTGTCGTACAAACAGACAATTTATTGCGTACTGGAACGGTTGATAGTAGTAGCCAGTTTCTAGGTCTTAAAACCTTAAATGCGGCATCTGAACCAACAGGAGGAGATCAAACATCCTCTAGCTTGGGTATTGGATTTGCTAATCAAACCAATAAGAATCAAAATTCTCTCTCTATCAACCCTCTGCAAGCAGCGCTTAATCAATCGACAAACCAGAAATTGTCTAGCTTCAGTGGTACAACTGCAACTCAGACAAATGCTTTAGGGCAAGTCTCCGCTCCAGGAACAACGCTAATGCCACCCATCAATAGCTTAACCAGTCAGAATTCTCTACCAAACACTGGGTTAACTGCTGGGACAGGCAACACTTCAACGGGTACGAACTTACCACAAAATTCCTACAGTAATTTAAATAACGGTCAGGTATTGCCTAATAATGGGTTAACTACGGGTACGAACTTACCACAAAATCCCTACAGTAATTTAAATAACGGTCAAGTAGTGCCTAATGTAGCACCAAGTAATACTGTACCTTACTCTAGCCAAAGTCCGAGTCAAAGTGTTGTCACACCCACAACCCCTGTAGGATATGGGAATTATGGCTTGCAGCAGCCGACCCAACCACCACAAACTAATTATGGGAATAATGGCTTGCAGCAACCGATCCAACTACCACAATCTAATTATGGGAATAATGGCTTGCAGCAACCGACCCAACTACCACAAACTAACTATGGGAATAATGGCTTGCAGCAACCGACCCAACTACCACAATCTAATTATGGGAATAATGTGTTGCAGCAACCGACCCAACTACCACAATCTAATTATGGGAATAATGTGTTACAGCAACCAACACAGTCTAATTCTTTATATCTTCGTCAACTTCGAGACAGGTATAGAAATCCCGGCCAAAACTGATTTTGAGTATGTTGGCTTGATAAAGTCTAGCTAAGGTGATTGTGGGCTATTTGGAATCATCGGAACTTCTGGTGTTTCGGGTTGTTGCTGTTGTCGTTGCAAATATTTACTCAATACATAAGCCATATCCCCACGGGTTACGGGTTTTAATGGAGAAATATTGCCTTGAGCATCTGTATTCAGAAATCCCTCAGTAGCTACTGTAGCGATCGCTTTTCTAGCCCAAGTTGGGATAGATTTTTCATCTGGATGTGAAGCCAGAATCTCATTCACAGCGGCATCGGGAAACTGAAATACACCATAAGCCTGGGCGAAAATAGCCAGAGCTTCTGCCCTTGTCACCTTTTGGTTAGGGAAGAATTCATTGCCCCGATAGCCTTTCATGATGTCAGTTTTTAGGACTGTCTGTATATCATTAAATGCCCAATAAGAACGAGGAACATCTGGAATAGTTAAATTTTCTTTGGTAACAGCTTCTCTTTTATCTAGGCGAAATGCTTTTACCATAATCGAGGCTAATTCTGCCCGACTCAGTAACCTTTCGGGATAAAATTTGCCATCGGGAAAGTTTGTCATCCATTTGACAGCAGTTACCTGTTGAATGGAATCAGCTGGGATTCCAGAAGTAGATTCTGGTACTTGAGCAATTGCTGGCAAGCTTTGTAGTAGTGCCATTAAAGATAGAGAAATTGAAAGCTGACGCATCATGATAAGCACTTTTAACTGCTAACGTGAATTTAAAAAACTACGTTACTGAGGTTAACGCAAAATTTGGTGTTCCTAATAACCTGTAACTCAGCTAGTGACGAATTTAGGCTGGGCAATGTTGCTTTAGCTACGTAGGGTGTGGCTATAAATTTTAAAAATTAGGACTGTGTTCAGTATCCCAGCACTTCCCATCATTCCAGATTCTACCAGTGTGTTCACATTCCGATTTATTGTAAATCCAAGGAATTGAAGTCGGGTAATAGGAGCTAGATGTGGGAGTAAGTGAAGACAATGCAAAAGAAAATATAGTGTAGCTACAAGTCGATAGAATGATTAGAAATCCTATGAGGAACAAGATATTGGCAGGAGTCCAAAAAGGATATAAACCTTTTTCAGAGCGTAAACGCACTTGAGAGCGACGTTCTGAACCTGCTAGCAACACCAGATAAAACCTTAATCCGGGAATTGGTACTGAAACTCTTATGTCTAAAGAATGACGTGTCCTAGCACGAGAGGCCAAACCCTTTTTTATCGCTTCTAATTGCTCTACCGTGAAGGTATTTGCTATTTCAGGGTCAATCTCAGCGAAAAGTTGCTTAAAAGTAGGAACGGTGTACTGGGGGTGGTTCATTAAATTCGTATATTAATATACATTTATTTTACATTAGTCATCTCCTTTGTTCCGGACACTAGGATGTTTTATATTTTGGAAGTCCCTAATCAAGGAAGTAGAAATTAGCAAAAACTTGTTTTTTACCTTTCATCTTTTGATGTTATCTGCCCACTACTATGGACTATAGTCAGTTTTTCAGGAGTTTTGGCAATGACCGCAGCAGCAGATCCCGTAAAGTTGATGAAGCAAGAAGTTGGCAAAGCCGCCGCCGCCTTAGTAAAGTCGGGTTCCATTGTCGGGTTGGGTACGGGGTCAACTACAGCATATACAATTCAGTTTTTGGGCGATCGCCTCAAGTCTGGTGAACTCAAAGATATCATTGGTATACCTACCTCGTTTCAGTCAGAAGTGCTGGCGAAGCAGTATGGTGTCCCTCTCGCCACCTTGGATGCTATCGATCGCATAGATATTGCCATTGATGGCGCAGATGAAGTCGATCCGCAGAAGAATTTGATTAAAGGCGGTGGTGCAGCACATACCCGCGAAAAAGTCGTAGACTACCTAGCAGAACAGTTCATCGTCGTAGTAGACAGTGGCAAGTTAGTAGACCGCTTAGGTTCTAGTTTCGCTGTGCCCGTGGAAGTGATTCCAATGGCAATTACTCCTGTAACTAATGCCATCAAAAAACTCGGTGGCAAACCAGAACTCCGCATGGGTGTAAAAAAAGCTGGACCAGTAATCACAGACCAAGGGAACTTTGTCTTAGATGTCAGATTTGACTCTATTGAAGATCCAGCCGGACTAGAAAAGACATTGAATAACATTCCCGGCGTTCTGGAAAATGGCATCTTCGTTAACTGTGTCGATTTAGTTTTAATTGGTGAAGTCAAAGATGGTCAGCCATTAGTGCGGCAACTGTAATAATTTTAGATTTTGGATTTTAGATTTCAGAGACATCTAAAATCCAAATCTTCTTTCGCTACAGTAACCCAAAATTCATAGTCTTCATGCCCCAATATGCGATCGCTGCTTTGCCCCCGTCTTGCTCAATAATTATTAAATCGCCCTTTTCGTCTAACTCTGCGTTAATGGTATCCCGGAGGCTCTAAATGCTTGTGGAGAACTCGTAATACAAGAGAGTAATTCAGGCACAGACCCCTGAAGCAGGAATCACACGACTCGAAGTCGTGTGAGGTTCAATCTTAAGACAGTCGCTACAGACTAGAATCGAGCGCTAGACGATGACGTTAGTACCAACTACCAGATTTGTCGCGGTGAAATTATTCAAAGTCACAAAGGTGTAAAAAGAATAATAATCAAAAACTTGAACTAGTGTAGAAGTACCCGATTGCACAAATTGTAAGTTGCCATCACCGATGGGATTGCTGCCACTGTAGCCTCTACTCTTAAACAAGTCAGTAAGGATTAATTTATCCTCGCTTTTATTAAAGTCAGTGATTGTATCACTATTGCTAAGGGTTTGGTAGATGAACTGGTCATTACCGCTACCGCCAGTCAGCGTATCACTAAAATCACCGCCAAGGAGGATGTCATTACCAGCACCTCCCATAAGGCTATTATTACCAGCACCACCAAGCAGGGTATCATTACCAACACCACCAAGCAGGGTATCGTTACCAGCGCCACCGCGCAGCAGGTCGTTACCACTCTTGCCGTCGATGCGGTCATCGCCCCCTTGACCATTAATAACATCTGCTGAGTTGTCAAAGCCATTGAGATTGTTGTTCAGGTCATTGAGAAAGGTGACTGTGTTCTTGTTTAAGATAGCGTTTTGGGTGGAGTTGGCATCGAAGACATCAAAGCTTTGACTAATGCTGGTTTGCCCATTAAACAGGATATTGCCCACTGCCGATACGTTCTCTAGGTTTTCCAGGGGAAAGTTTTGCAGGATAACTTTGTCATCAGCCACCCCTTCAAAGGTGATTTCCAGATTGTTAGAATTCTGGGTGAGTAGCAGATTTCGGGCTGTCAATCCAGCACCTTGAAATTTGAGGATATCCAGTTCGGCAATGATTGCTGCTGATGGATTTGAGCCTTTACCTAGCCCACCGAAATCGGTAATGGTATCAACACCGTCACCTAAGTTGTAAACAAATTTATCTTTGCCGCCGCCACCAGTTAGGATATCGTTGCCTTGATTACCTGTGATGGTATCGTTCCCGGCTTGAGCGTTAATGATGTCACTGTAGTTCTTGCCTACTAAATTATCAGCGCCATTGGTTCCATTCAGCCCATTAAACTCTAATGCACCAATATCAACTTTACCCTTAGATATTCTGTTAAATCCAGCGCCGCGTTGGTCGGTAGTGATACCTGCTGGAATCAGAGCATTATTGCCAGCGTTAATGGCGGGACTATCCCCAAGTAAGGCATTAGTAAAGGTTGCACCACCGTTATTTTGCAGGGGGCTGAGTTTTGGATCAATGGGGTTGGTTCTGGTGCCGACGAGGGTGCTGGTAGTAAAGCCGGTGCTAGCAGTGCGATCGCCAATTAGGTTATTACCAGCGTCGCTGAAGTTGCCGGAAACGTCGCGGGAATTACCGGAATCGTTGGGATCATCAGAAAAAACTGTGTAGAAGTTGCCTGCAATGATGGTATTACCAACGATAACAGTGCCATTACTGACAACACCCCCACCGTTGCCACTAACACCGTTATAGCCAAAGCCCTCTGCTGTGTTATTGGTAATGGTGTCATTGGTGAGGGTGAGAGTGCCGCTGTTCAAGATACCGCCGCCGGTGTAATATACACTATTACCAGAGACAGTGCTGTTAATCAAGCTAAAAGTACCTGAGTTAGAGATGCCACCGCCGTCTGCCGCACTATTATCAGAGACAGTGCTGTTAGTGATATCGACGGTGCCTGAGTTATAAATGCCACCGCCGTAAGATGGGTAGGGGTCAGGGCCTCCCCGACCAAGACCGCTGGCGATCGCACTATTATTAGAGACAGTGCTGTTAGTTATGCTGAGTTTACCTGTGTTGAATATGCCGCCACCATAAGCTGTGTAGAAACCGACGCTTGCATTATTATTAGAGACAGTGCTGTTAATTAGGCTAAGGTTGCCTTTGTTAAAGATGCCGCCGCCTAAGGACGACCCGCTATTGCCAGAGACAGTGCTTCCCGTTAGGCTGAGTGTTCCTCTGTTAAATATGCCGCCTACCTCCCCTCTATTGTCAGAGACATTGCTGTTAGTCAGGCTGAGGCTGGTATTGCTATTGAGCAAAATACTGCCCAAGGGGTCATTAGCATTAGCAATCTTCAAGCTATCAATGCTGGCATCTGTTCCAGAACCCAATATCTCAAACACGCCCGATGAATTATTCCCACTCACAATGAGGTTAGATGCCCCAGCGCCCAAAATGGTTATATTATCGGTAATGGTTAGTTTCCCAGACGTCAGGGTGATAATATCTGGGGTGGCATCGGTGAACACGCCCGCAAAGGTAATCGTATCTGCCCCAAGAGTCGAATTGGCATTGAGGATAGCCTGCCGCAACGACCCTGAGCCAGAATCATTGGTATTAGTCACCACTGTGGCAGTATTAACAGGTGGCAAAGTGATGGGGGACTGGACTTCGTAAGCACCAATATCAACAACACCGTTGAATATCCGGTTAAATCGAGCGCCGCGTTGGTCAGTGGTGACACCACTAGGAACTAGGGAATTATTGCCAGCATCAATAGCGGGGCTTTTCGCAAGTAACGCCTGGGTAAAGGTTGCACCACCGTTATTTTGCAGCAGTCCGAGTTTGGGGTCAATGGGGTTAGCACTTGTGCCGACGAGGGTGCTGGTGGTAAAGGCAGTGCTACCAGTATTATTGCCAATCAGGTTATTGCCGGAGTCAATCAGCCCACCACTCACGTCAGGGTGTATATCACCGGAGGTGGACTTGTCGAAGTTGCCTGCAATGATGGTGTTACTAACCTTGACGTTAACAGAGGAATCAGAGGAACTAAAAACACCCCCGCCATTGCCAGTACCATCACCATCTGAGTCAGCTGTGTTGTTATTAATTGTAGTGCTGATTAGGGTGAGGCTGTTGTCACTGGCGTAGGCTCCGCCATTGTATATGCCACCGCCATCCTTTAACGCTGTATTGCCAGAGATGGTGCTATTAGTTAGAGTAGCTAATCCGGAACCATAACCATCATCTTTTCCGTTAAAAATGGCACCGCCGGAGGTTGCAGTATTGCCAGAGACAGTGCTATTGGTCAGCCTGAGAGTACCGCCTTGATTATAGATGCCAGCGCCGGAGTTTGCCGTATTGCTAGAGACACTGCTGTTAATTAGGCTGAGAATACCAGTTTTACCAGAGGAAGCGTCATTAAAAATGCCGCCTCCTCCAGTATTGCCATTATAAATCTTGCTTCCCCCGGTATTGGCATAAACACTGCTGTTAGTTAGGCTGAGAATACCACCGTTATAGATACCACCTTGCGTATTGCTAAAGACACTGGTGTTAGCAAGACTGAGGATGCCGCTATTAGAGATGCCACTTCCTGCTGTATTACCAGACACACTGCTTTTTGCTAGGCTGAGGATGGAAGTTCTATTAATCTTAATACTGCCGCTAGCGATCGCCAGTCCATTAATATTGACAACTGTCCCTAGTCCCGATATCTCGAATACTGTAGAGGTATTCTTTCCACTCACAGTAAGCTTAGATGTCCCAGTCCCCAAGATGGTAACATCATCGGTAATCGTCAGTTGCCCAGAGGTGAGCGTGATGGTATCTGGAGTAGTATCTGTGAACACGCCTCCAAAAGCGATCGCATCATCCCCAGCAGTAGCGTTGGCTAAGTTAATTGCCTCCCGGAGTGTTGTGATGCCGTTATTGCGATCACCATCATCTGCGTCTTTGGTATTATTTACTGTAAACGTTGCTAGTACTCCTGGGTAAGCTTCTCGCGTCGTTTCTGCAAACGCAAGATTTACTTCCATATCAGCAGTGCGAACTTCTAACTCCCAGTTACCGCCTAATACTGCATTGCCAATCCGCTGACGAGAAGCGGCAATATTCGCTCCTGTGAGTTGGTGCAGTTTTTCTACAAATTCTGCCCCTGCATCACCCAAAGCCACATTGCAACCATAGATGAGTAAGTTACTGGGGTTATCGCTTTTGCCAGAGGCTGAAAATATCTTCTGCCATTGTTGGAGTTGCTGGCTGTATTCGTCGAGGGTATCAATTCCTAAATGGGTGTTGCCCAATTGTAAGCAACCTGGGACACCGTGGCACACAATATGAATGTTAGTCAAATTCGAGCGATGTTTAACGGCAAGCTGCTGCGCCTCTACGCAACTTGCCAGAATTTTCGTAATTTGTTCAACACCGTTCTGTGTCGAGTCAAGCACGAACACTTGGGCATTATCAAGCACGCCATTGATTAAATCGCTATAGTCTTCAACCGCCATGTCGATGAAGACTAGACTATGGGTATATGAGGTAGAAGTTGCGTGATTTTCTGGGAAGTTTGAGGTATTTAGCGTTGCCATTTTGTTACTTCGAGCTAGGGTAATGAGGGAAACTCAAACCGACTTCCGCCTTGTAATTACAGGGTTTTCACACAACTACTGAGAGTAAAAAAACTAGATGTTTACTAATGTATTTTCCCTTTCGTTGCCATCATCTAGCAAATTGCCGCTTTTGTAAAGCAATAAAAGTATGTAATATTACTGCGTTTCGGAACGAACTCACATCTAGCAGATGTATCAAAAATCAGTTGTTATGCTGGTTTATCCTGAAAACCTAGATTTTTCACCCACAAACGCGGTTTCTCAAGTTTTGTTAAGATCGTGCCAGATATTCAATTGATGAATTTGGGTTTTAAATAGCTTTTCTAAAAATGACTTTTATAAAACCTAAAAAATAGCCTTAGCCCGTCTTCCGGTTTAGGCTTGCCGCACTCCCGCGTTATCATCTGAGAAAAGATAAAACTGTTGCGATCATGGGGAGGTATTTCTCACTTCAGGAATTTCAACAACTAAATCATCCCGTAAAATAAACAGGCAAGAACCCTGCCCGATAAAAATATGGGAAAATTTTTGGGAAATCCCTCAAAACTCAGGACTCGCTACTTATCTGCTCGCTCAGGACTCAGGACTCTTTATGTTAGCAGGCACAATTTTGCAGGATGGAAAATATACCCTAATTCAAGAAATAGGGCGGGGTGGCTTTGGCATTACCTTTAAAGCTAGGCATCACTACTTGGGTCAGGAGGTGGTGATGAAAACCATCAATGAACGGCTGCGACAACATCCTGATTTTGCCAAATTCGAGCGCCAATTCCAAGATGAAGCCAGACGATTAGCTACGTGTATTCACCCAAATATAGTCCGAGTTAGTGACTTTTTTGTGGAAGCTGGACTGCCTTATATGGTGATGGAATACATTCGTGGCGAAACCTTGGGAGACGCATTTGTATTACCAGGGATAACTTTGCCTGAAGGCACAGCAATTCATTACATCCGGCAAATTGGAGCAGCGTTGCAGGTAGTACACAACAACGGCTTGTTACACCGCGATGTCAAACCAGATAATATTATTCTTCGTCAAGGAACACAGGAAGTAGTACTGATTGATTTTGGCATTGCCAGGGAATTTAATGGCGGTGTCAGACAGACTCACACAGGTTTGGTTTCTGAGGGTTATTCTCCTATTGAGCAGTATATGACGCAAGCGGCGCGCACACCCGCCACAGATGTTTATGGTTTAGCAGCAACCTTGTATGCACTGTTGACAGCCCAAGTTCCCATGCCAGCATTATTGCGCGATCGCGAACAAATGCCTTCCCCCCGCGAACTGCAACCACATTTGAGTGCTGCTGTCAACCAGGCGGTAATGCGCGGTATGGCGGTAGAGTCTCGTTTTCGGCCAGTGACAGTTGCGGAGTGGCTGCAATTGCTACCTGGAAATCAGGTGAATGGGACATCGCAAGTCTTGTCCACTTACGCAGTGCCAACTGTCAATTTATCTGCGCAGCAAGCAGCAACTGTAATTGGGAAAACTGCCCAAAATTCTATTTATAGACCATCTGTGCTGGCGCAACCCAACCCAGGCATGGCTAAGGAAAGTGTACTGGCTAAAAAACTGGGATCATCTCAGGTACTTATTGGTATAGGTGTAGCCTTAGTTGCTGCTACAGCAGGTTTTGGGATCACAAGCATATTACCCAAATCTCAGCAGCAGCCGACTGCCAAGCCACTTGTTGAAAAGCCAACTCAAGAATCAGGCGCGAAAGCACCTAATTTTGATAGTACATCTTCACCCAGAGGTGAAGAGACTAACACTACCTCAAGAACCGAAACAGCACCTGGCTCTAATTCCAAGCAGCGTCGCCGCAATCGTCGTTCTTCTCAAAAAGCATCTACCAGCAGCCCTACAAGAGAATCACAACGCGGTGATTCCGAACAATCCACACCTTCACCTAGCGTTTCCCCCACACCCTCCTTAGTGGAGAAACTACGAGCAATCCGCTCATCTCGAAATGCTTCCCCCGCACCATTGCCATTCCCACAAAAGAACTTACCCACTTCTAGTCAAAATTCTGCTTCCCCTCAACCCGTGAGTCCATCAAAGCCTGTGCTTATATCACCAGCACCACCAACGGAATCCAAACAATCAGATCCTTCTGCTGTGGTAGTACCAACACTGGAAAAGCAAAATTCACCCACTAATAGTCAACCTCAGAATATTCAGAAGTTCGAGGAAAAGCCACAAGATGACAATAACTAGTGAATTTTAGATTTTCAATCTGGGATTTTGGTGAAGCAGCGCGGTGAGTCCAGCACAGCGCCGACTCCTACTAACTAATTACGAATTACGAAGTACGAATTATTTTAGAGAGGATCAAGCCTGTTCTGTACAACAACTTCCCCCTTCTTATTAATCTTTACCGGATTCTTAGGAAAAGCTTGATTATTCAAATAACGCATAAGTCTCACAGTTTGAAAACTCTGATCGATATGAGGAATTCCCTGCCGATCCATCCGAACAGGAATAATTTTACTTGATACCAAATCTCCTGCTGAGTTGAGTTTGACTTCTAAAATCATTGAGTCACCTGTTTGGGCATTTGTAGATAAAGTCCGATATCCCAAAAAGTTTCCTAAAGAATAGGCAATGATTTTTCCCTTATAAATTTCCATCGCTCTGGGAACGTGAGGCCCATGTCCTAGTACTAAGTCCGCTCCTGCATCAATCATGTTTCGAGCAAAGGCGATCGCATTACCTCGGTTTTCTCCATAAAAAAACTCTGTTTGATTCTTAACGTGTAGTGCCCCCGTTCCTTCTGCTCCAGCGTGCATCGATACTACTACAATATTGGCTTTATTTTTGGCTTCTGCCACAAGTGCTTTAGCTGCTCCTAAATTATGGATGAAATTATACATTTCATAAGGAGAAAACCCGATCATCGCCACGGGGATATTGTTAGCTTCCAAATAAAGAATTTGATTTTTATGACCTAATGTTGCAATGCCCACAGCCTGAAGATTTTTCATTGTATCTTTGAACCCTACTGGTCCAAAGTCCATTGCATGGTTATTTGCCATATTGAACACATTAAAACCAGCTTCAGCAAAAAGCTGGGCATATACAGGTGGAGAGCGAAAGGCAAAGACTTGTCCTCGACTAATATCTTTGGCAGTATAGGGATAATTAGTTAGACTACTTTCAAAATTACCAAACAAGATATCAGATCCTTGCAAGTGAGTTCTCACTGACTTTGGTAATAATTGATCTCGAAAGCGGGGTAATCTATAGTTAGGGAAATTAGTGCCGGGAATAATATCTCCAACGGCTTTGATGGTAATAGTATCTGGAAAGGTTTGTTGTTCCGTTGTTGATGGCGTAAGTTCAGGAATAGCTAATGGAAATCGCACAGGCTCAGTAGGTGTAGTAGCAGCGTTTAATCGCTGTGATTGCCCAAGCCGGATAATCACTCCTATACTAATACCCAGATATAAAAAAATGCTAATAAGACTAAATGAGAATACTCGCCCCAAGCTGCGATCTACCATCGTTCACTCCTCACACGATGGCATTAGTTTATCCCAAAAATCTGTGTTGGTGGTGTATATTTTAGTGTTTTTGGCAAATATTTGACTACCTAAATATTAAGCGATAATCCTATCTCACTTGCAAATAAACAAACAAGTTGCTCAAGATTTTTGTTAAAGGTAGGCAAATTTCAGCCACCTTGTAGTAAATTTTCAGTAATCTTTTGAACGGAGAGGGGGGGATTCGAACCCCCGTTGGGTTTCCCCAAAACGCATTTCGAGTGCGTCACCATGAACCGCTCGGACACCTCTCCAACTATTTATTCAGACATTTGAGTATCTATTCTACATTCAAATGCTGTAAATTTAGGGAAATATTGCTGGATTCCCTATACTACTATAGCATTATCGCTTTTTTTGCGTAACGCAATCCTCCAAGAACGCCAAGGGCGAATTAAGGTCTGTAAACATCGAGGCGTTGCATAATAGGGTATGAACATAGGGTGCTAAAACATGAATTGTCCTGACTGTGGCTCTAAAAACATCCGTAAGAATGGGATAAAAAGAG
>NZ_JBALEF010000026.1:0-22314 GCF_036918245.1 Nostoc sp. | reverse complement strand
ATTGACTTTTTTGCACAAGCACTGCTGGCTAATTCTAATAATTATCTGTCTCGGCCATCACTGCTTCCTAAATATTAGACCTGAATCCTTACGCTTTGCTTTAGAACAGCGTACTAAAGACGGTATCATTATAAATAGCCTCTTAAGTCCCGTTAAATCATTTCAAATCACTATACTACCATTATTAACTGCCTGAGCCAAAGTTGAAGGAAAAGAATTTTGAGACTGAGGGTCAAATATGTTGCCAAGATTAGAAACAATCTGTCCATAGTTGAATGCACTGCTGCTAGTAGTGATTGCTTGAGCAGAGTTAGTACTAATCCCTTGAGTGAAGTTAAGATTGATCCCCTCAGCAGGGTTAATCCGGTTATCGCCTTGAGGCAGCCTTTCCTTAGTCACTAAATCATTAGTGATATCAATGGTGGGAATTGATTCAGGATCAGCAATACTGATGACATCATTTGAACTGCCGATAAATTTTTGCAGTTTTCCTTTGTTGATGTCAAGTTGAGCTAACCAACCGTCCACAGCTGAGGTATTAACGCCACCACTGTTCCCTAATAAGCCATCAGTAGCCCCAGTAACGAAGAGACTACCCTTTCCGTCAGTAGTAACACCTATAGGATAGTCAAGATTCTTTTTGCTTCCAAATTGTTGAATCCACTTGTTGTTGCCATCAGTGTCGAACCTTGCCACCCAGGCATTATAAGATTCATCTTTTTGACCTTTTCCTAACTTCCCGTTAGATTCTCCGATGATAAAGATGTTGTCTTTGTCATCGATGTGCATGTCTGATAGGTACATGCCATCATCATCTGGAGAACCAAACTGTTTAGCCCACACTTGAGAGCCATCTGGACGAAGTTTGCTAATCCAAATATCGCGACCCCCGAGTCCCTTTTTTCCTACCTTTGTGCCAATATCCCCTGTAGTCCATCCTGTAACGTAAATATTGCCTTTGCTGTCAGTATCAACACCCCAGGCAAAATCAAGTCCCTGATTTGTACTTCCAAGTTGTTGAACCCACTGTATCTCCCCTGCGGTGTTCACCTTTGACACCCAGGCATCGTACTTCAAAAGTTGTCGCGATGGGTCTGACTCTGTGACTAAGCCCTGAGTCCAGCCTACAGCGTAGCTGTTGCCATCCTTATCGACGGCAAGGTCGTAACATTCGTCAAAAAACGGAGTTATGTCAAAAGGGAAACTCGCTGAAGGATTTTTAATCGGGGTAACCCACTGCTGGTTACCATTGGTGTCAAACTTCGCCACCCAGGAATCATCCTGAACCGCAAAATTGAAAATGTCTGTTCTTTGATTCTCCTTAATTGCTATTCCTGATAAGTAGACATTGCCTGCTGGATCTAGATCAAGGGCAAAGGCTCCACTAGAAAAACCACCAGCACTAAACTGCTTACCCCACAACTGATTGCCATTGGTGTCATATTTTGCCACCCAAACATCAGTTTCTGATGGTTGGTTGCCTGGAAAGACGCTACCCGACGTACCACCCGCTAGGTAGGTGTTACCGCTATTGTCTGTGACGCTCGCCCAGTTAGACTCATCACCAGAGGAGCCAAACTGCCTACCCCACAACTGATTGCCATTACTGTCATATTTCGCTATCCAAGCATCTGTAAAACCTTGATTGCTTCCAAACAATGACCCAGTGGTAGTTCCTGATATATAAACATTGCCAACAGAATCTGTACTTGTAGCAAGACTGAGATCGTTTCCGGTAGTCCCTAGTTGCTGAATCTTCTTGTTTTCTGTTGGTTTTTTTGGTGGTTTTTCACCGACAAATCGGAAATTATTTGACTTCAAATCTAAATTGACTTCAGGCTTTGCAACTACAAAAGCTACAAGATCAGGTGCTCCCTGTTGTAGTGAAAATATACCTTCTCCAGAAATAGGTCGTGCGACTCCTTGAACCTGTAATCCATCAATTTTTACGATTCGATAGTCTTTCGCTTTACCATTTAGCTGGATGACATCATTATTTACGCCGAAATCATAAATGACAGCAAACTCATTCAAACCAAGGAAGTCTGTAGTTAGTAGGGTATCTGGATTAGAGGTAGTATAGTACGGCTGAGTTGTATCACCAAGAACAAATCTGTCTGCCCCTACAGATGGGATATTTCTATCTAGGATAAGAAAAGGATCACCACCTTGTTGAGCATTCTGAATATTCAGAATAATCTCATACTCTTCAGGAGAGTTGTCAAATAGATCGCCGAATAAATAATCTACATTTGTTGCTTGAGTGGCGCTTACAATCGGATTGTCAGGATAAATGGTATCGTTTCCGGCACGACCGAAAAGGGCTTCAGAATCATTTGTACCCCCTCCGATAACTAGATCACTGGCAGGTGTCAATAATGAGATTGCTAATTTTTCATCAGCCATTTTGTTTAAATCCCTTATTTCAGAAACAATTTAGATTTTTTCGAGATTCAGTTTCGGAGTTGTGACTAATTTCCGTTAACTGATGTTGATGCTTTGGTGGTTATATTTGGATATCTCCAAAGAATACTATCCAATAGTTAGGCCAAATAGTAAAGGATTTATTTTTTGTAAGTTCGTCGTAGACATCACTTTCACCGTTGGAAAATTAATCAAACGATAAATCCTGATTTTTTCGTTGTTACATAAAACCTTTTTTTTGTAAAGTCTAATTTAGATACGTTTCCCCTGCTTCCTCTGTTTAATATAAAGAGGAGAATTGTTAGCGTTATTACATAAAACCTCTTTTTTGTAAAGTCTAATTTAGATACGTTTCCCCTGCTTTTTGTGTTTAATATAAAGAGGAGAATTGTTAGTGACTTGGTTAAAAGTTGGCTGAACAAACACCAAAATCAAAAATGCTCCACCTACGAGGGCAATACTAGCTAAAAGCACAGTTGCATGTAGACCCGACACAAATGCATTGCTAATCGCCTGATGCATAGCTTGGGTAGAAATGTTGGCTGGCAGGTGACTGGGGACTTGAAATCCACCACGCAAAACATCAACGATGAGGCGATCTTGGAGGTTTGAGGGTAGACCCCAAGCAAAGAGCGATCGCGCCAAATCTGAGGCTAGTAGTTGTGTGAGAATTGTTCCTTGTATAGCAACTCCTAAAATAGTGCCGATACGATTACTAGTGTTGATTACTGCTGAGGCAATTCCCACTTTTGTGGAGGGTACAGAACTCAGACCTACTGCTGCTAAGGGCGCGAGTGTCAAGCCGCTACCGAACCCTGAAAGAATCAGGCTCCATAAAATAGTTCCATACTCTGTATCGGCATTGATTCGGATCAATGAAAACGTAGCTATGCTTGCTAGGATCAGTCCTGTTGCGATCGTAAAGCGCCACCCTAAGCGAGCAGCAAACCACCCAGAACATATAGATGCAATTACAAAAGCTCCATTCATTGGCAGGAAGCGCAAGCCCGCCGCCCCCGCCGAGTACCCCTGAACTTGCTGGAAGAACAGGCTGAAGATAAAAAGCAAGCTGATAACAGTGAAGAATACTAAAATTTCAACGACATTAACTACAGTAAACGTTGAATTGTGAAACAAGGTTAATGGTAGCATTGGGTGGCTACTGCGGGACTCAACAAATAAAAATGCCAGAAAGCTAAGTCCAGCAACTATCAGCAGCAAGACAATCAACGGCGATCGCCACAGCCCAGCATTGCCTTGGGTAAGTGCATAGGTAAGTGAAGCCAGAAAGATTACACTGAGCAGTAAACCAGGCAGATCAAGACGTTGTTTGTTGGGATCTTTACTTTCCTTAACAACACGCGAAGTCACCTGAAAAGCGATCGCCCCCAATGGTAAGTTGAGAAAGAACACGCTCTGCCATCCCAAGGTATCCACTAGTAGTCCGCCTAACACAGGGCCAGCAACGAGGGCGAGTCCTGACACCGCAGCCCAAATACCAAGAGCTTTAGCTTTTACCTTCGGTTCAGGAAACGTATCAGCAATAATTGAGAGAGAACCAGTCACTAAGGCAGCAGCTCCAAATCCTTGCAGAGTTCGCCCAGTAATCAAGATACTCAAACTTGGAGCCAGACCGCAAATTAAAGAAGCGATCGTGAAGATGACTAGCCCTGTGAGGAAAACTCGCTTACGTCCATAAATGTCTCCTAATGTTCCGCTTGGCAGCATTATACTAGCCGCAGACAAAGTGTAAACGTTGAGAATCCACTGTAATCCCGACACGCCAGAGTTTAGACTTATCTGAATCTGGGGAAGCGCCACATTCATCACAGTGTCATCGAGATTGGCCATGAACAGGGCGAAACACATTGCCGCCAGCGTAACTGCTTTAATACGATCTTGATTCATTGCTTTCACTACCTCTGCTGGAGTGGTTCTGCCACTGTTGTTTTATTAGTAGCGAGAATCTTCTGTAAGATATCGGGAATTTCAAACACGGCTCTATTATTCACAGCAGCTACATTTTCACGGTAGCGGGCAAAATTTTCTGGCTGAAGAAACTTCTCAACGGCTCGATCAATATCCCGAAAACTGCGGATAACCAGACCTACTTGCTGCTGTTGAATCCACTCAGTGTTATATCGTTCCTGTGGCACTGTCGCAGCACTGCGTTCTACAATCACTGGTAGCTTCATTACTAACGCCTCGCTGATGCTACCAGGGCCTGGTTTACCAATCAGAAAATCACAAAGATGCATATAGTAAGGAATGTCTTTGGTAAAGGTGGTGACAAACCTCTTCTGAAGACCTTGGCTCTCACGTAAAACTAAAGCTAGTTCTTCATTGCGTCCGCAGATAAAGATGAGTTGTAGCTTTTGTTGAAAACGCTCCAGACGCTTGGCAATTTCTAGCATGACTTTGGAGCCATTACCCCCGAATAACACAAGTCCAGTCAGACAGTCTGGATCTAAACCCAACCGTTGCCTTTCCTGGGCGCGATCGCTCACAATTGGTTCATAAAAGCGAGGGTTAATTACTAGTCCCGAAGTTTTGACGATCAGCTCCTCCTTAACTCCCAAAGAACGAGCTTGCTCCACTGCTTTTTCAGTGCCACAGACTATATAACTTCCTGTTTCCGGTTCTATCCAATAAGCGGACGGAAAATCAGCAAAATCTGTGATAATTGTCAGCAAAGGTGTATCTGGTTTTGCTCTTTGTAAACTTTCCCATATCATTTTATTAAACAACGGCACTACAGAAACTACCATATCTGGCTGTTGTTCGCGCCAGTGTTCTTCAAATATCCTCACACCAGCATCGTGATTTAGTTTGATCAGTAATTTATTAAAGGGCATCATCAGATGATGAATCCATGTCCAGCCGCTTTGCATGATCTGGTTGAGAACTTGATCTCCACTAGTTCCGAATAACCTATAGATATCTAGTGTCTGTTTTCCTTCTGCTAAACGCTGCGCTAATATGTCCACATCGGTAACACTAGTTTGACAGGGGAGTTGTTGCTCAATAATTGAAGATATCGCATTAGATGTAGCGATATGCCCTCCACCACTATTTCCGGTGACAAGATTGATCAAAAACTTTTTTTTTGGATATGAAGGTGATTGCATTGTTTCCATAAAAACAAAATATTTCTTAAAAACAAAACTTTTTTTGTTATGCTAGTGCGCGAATTTCTATTCAACTGAGTTTTCCAGCGACTCCATAAGGAAAGCGATCGTTGGATTAAATGCTTTTGCGAAACATGATGCTCATCCCAGAATGGAAACTGAGCCAATAACCGAAAATAGCGTAGAAGAGGAATTTATAAGAGGACAACGCTTTTCCTAGTTTCAACGGCTCAACAAAAACGTCTGGTGAGTTGTCAAAGAGGCTCATGTAAACGTTATAAACTCGATTGTTGAAGCCGAACCAGGGTGTATCGTCATATTTTCGGTCAAAGAAATCTACAGGCTCCCATCCCTGATATCTCCCTAAGGATTCGAGGGTTTCACGCGTGTATACATGAAGGTGGTAGGGGATATGCATACAGTTAAAGTGATCGGGTAAGTCGGGTCGCTTAAGGTCGATATTAGCGGCGTTAGGTGTACTGATTAGAATGTAACCACCAGGGGACAGCATATTATTTAACTTAGTTAATAGATCATTAGGATCTTCAACATGTTCGATGACATCTTGGAGGGAGATATAATCAAATGGTTTACGCTGGAGGGTTTTTGGATCGCCAAAGCCGTCCTCTGGCCCATAAGGGTCATATCCATAGGAATTGGCAAAACCACGTTCTTGCAGATATTGTACAAACAGACCGTTAGCACCACAGCCATAATCGACCAACGAGTCAGTCTTGGAAAACCCATGCTTTGTCAACTGGCGGCACAGGTTGCCATAGAGAAACCGATATGACCATGTGAGTATTGCCTTAGCAGTCGGGTATTGTGCGTAGTAGTGGTCAAGATTTACGACATCTAAACAATGTATCGTCTTGCAATCGGGACATCGCCAAACCTGAAACTTTTCGCCTATAAAGGCTCTGATACTGCATGGGAACGTAGAAAATGCAGATTTGTCATTTGGATCGACGCGATAATTGCAAATCGAACATTCAAGGCGTTGCTTGATTGTACTAACGAGTTTTTGTTGCACCATAATGCTTCTATGAGAAAATATTAACAATTTTTTAGTCAGAACTTTAGGGAAAGAGTTCTATGTTTTTTATCCATCACAAGTGCGATCGCATACTTAGGGGACTTTCTACATACGATTCGCTATTTCTTTCTCAAACAAACCCAATGCCCGAAGTACTGCATGATCCATGTCGTAGTACTTGTAATCTCCAAGTCGCCCTGCAAACAGTACTGTACCGTTGAGTTTCTCTACCTCTTTAAGATATAAGCTGAGGCGATCGCGGCTCTGTTCATTGAGAATAGGATAATAAGGGTCATTTCTCCCTGGTACATAAGCCTGGGGATATTCCATCACCAAGGTAGTTTTAGGAGAAGTTTGTCCTGACAAATACTTCTGTTCAGTGATGCGAGTGATGTCGTAATCGTTGGGGTAGTTAACTGTACCCACCTCTTGATACTGCTCTTGATCCAAAGTCTCGAATTGAAAGCGCAGACTACGATAGGGCAATTCCCCATACATATAATCAAAAAAGGTGTCAATCGGCCCAGTGCAAAGTAGGCGATGAAACTTAACATCTTTGATAATCTCGCGGTAATCTGCGTTTAGTAGTACCTTAATGTTGGGATGAGCCAGCATTCGCCGGAACATTTCTGTATAGCCTAGCTTAGGCATAGCTTGATAGGGGTCTTGAAAGTAACGGTCATCCCGGCTGATATATACTGGAACACGTCCCGTTACCCCCCGATCCAGATCCTCTGGTTTCATCCCCCATTGCTTGATTGTGTAATGCAAAAAAACATTTTCATAAATGTAATCAGCTAAAAATGTGAGATCGCCACTAGCACTTTCCCGCAGTTTTAAAATTGGTACTTTCACTCCAAAACCAAAGTTTTCTAGAAGTAAATTCTCCAGCTTCTCTGCATATTTCTCAGGAAAAAGTGCATAGAGAGAATTGAGATTAAAAGGGATCGGTACTTTCTTACCTTCCAAGACTCCTAACACATGATGATAGTAATGCCTCCATTCTGTAAATTGAGACAGATAATCCCATACTTTTTTAGACTTAGTATGAAAAATGTGAGGCCCATATTTATGAACGAGAAGACCATGCTCGTTGTAATAATCGTAGGCATTACCCCCGATGTGATCTCGCTGCTCTACAATCAGTACTCTCTGTCCAAGTTGAGTTGCTAGCTGTTCAGCCATTACACAGGCCGAGTATCCGGCTCCTACGATTAGCCAATCAAATAGCATATTATTTAACTCAGGTTATTTTTTTCGGATTGCTATATTCATCAAACTGTCGAGGATAACTGCTTATTTATCTCAACCGTTGGAGAAGGCGCAACTGAGAAGGAACTTTCAAGCATTTGCTCCAAAATATCAACAACTTCAAATACTCCTTGATTGTCGATTGCAGCGACGTTGGCACGGTACTGAGTTAAAGTTTCCGGTTGGATTAGCTTTGCTACAGCTTGGTTAATATCCCGAAAATCGCGGACTACAATACCAATCTCATTTTCCGCAATCCACTCAGCCGAGGGTCGTTCTTGAAACATACTTAAGGCGTTGCAATCTGTAATTACTGGCAATTTCATTGCCACAGCTTCGCTGACACCTACAGAACCAGATTTCCCAATAAAGAAATCTGACAGATGCATGTAGTAGGGAATTTCACTAGTAAAAGTTTCAATGAACCTTGGTAAGCGACTCTGTTGACGGCGCAAAGTATTTGCTATTTCTTCATTGCGTCCGCAGATAAAAATGAGTTGTAGATTTAGTGACGATTTATCTAGAGAATCGGCAATTTCTAGCATTGCTTTTGATCCTTGACTACCAAAAGTGATTAAACCTGTAGGTAAATCTGGATCTAGATCTAAGCGTTCTCTTTCAATTCGGCGATCGCTATTTACGGGTTCAGAGAATCGAGGATGAATTACCACTCCGGAAGTGCTGAAGATTCGCTCTTGCGTATAACCCAAGTTTTTTGCTTGTTCAACTGCTCGTTGAGTAGGACAAATTAAGAATTGTGCTTGTGGATCAATCCAGAAGTGGGGTGGACAATCGGCATGATCGGTCATTACGGTTGTAAAAGGCACACTGGGCGATACTGCTTGCAAGCTTTGATTAATCAGTCCGTTGATATAGGGCAGTAATGAAACCACCATATCAGGCTGATGCTGCTGCCAGTATCTTTTAAAACGTCTTAACCAAGCAAAATGAGAAAGGCGTATTTGTAATTTGAATGAGGGAACTAAGAAAGGGTGATTAATAATTTTTGCCCAGTCTTTTTTGAGTATCAGCTGATTGTAAACGTAATGTGGAGCAGTCGTGCCAATGATTTCTTTGAAAGCATCGACTATATGTATTTCCCAAGGCAATTGCCGCTTCTCAATCACTTTTTGCAGAGCATTGGCTGTGCTGCGATGACCTGCGCCTAAATCATAAATCATCAAATATACTTTTTTCATGGTTTTACCATTTGGTTTGTTTCAGATTCGTGACAATCTTTTTTAAATTTCATATCTAAATTCGGCAACATTATCTTTCAGTGGTTTTGTCTGATGTTACTGTTACCATTGATTTACTTCTACTAAATTTCAACGCAAGAGGCTTTTGATTCTCGATGCGGAGTTGATTGAGCTTACCTACTTCCATCCACTGGTAAACTGTGTCTCCAAACTGGGGGAAAATTTGCCACAGCCCCATCAGCAGTTTTGATATAGTTGCTGTTATTGGATCTTGATTGACAATTACTTCTGCCTGATTCTGCTTAATAGCTCGGATGACGGCTTTTGCTACATCATCTGGTGTAGATGCGCCTGCTAACTTTGGTATCGGTACGCCAGTATCAGCAATCATTCCTTCACCAGAAACATATCCCGGACAGATTGCAGAAATTCCCACGCCAGTACTAGCTAGCTCTTGCCTGAGTGCATCAGTCCACATTAGCAAACCAGCTTTGCTGGCAGAGTAAACACTGTTGTAAGGGTTTCCCTTTTTACCAGCCAGAGAAGCAATATTAACAATGTGACCCCTACTATGGGCTAACATTGTTGGTAGTACCAAACGACTTAATTCCATCGCCGATAGCAAGTTAATTGTTAATATTAACTGCAACTCGGCAGTAGAATAATCTTGAAATTGCCTATATATTTCTATACCTGCGTTGTTAATCAAAATGTCAATTGGCCCTGCAACCTGATTAATTTGCTGAACGAGGTTTGGCAGATCCTTTAGCTTACTGAGGTCATATCTAATATCTAACCAGCGACCTCCTAAAGCTTTGACTTCGGCAGATACTTGGTCTAGTGCCTCTTGCGATCTCGAGACACCAACTATAGTTGCCTTTTCTTTTGCCAAAGCACGAGCAATAAAAACTCCTATGCCGCGTGAAGCTCCTGTCAAAAGTACTGTCTGACCTGCAATAATTGACATGATTGCTTAACATCCTCTTTCATTCAGTACCAACCTAGTAGTCCACCAAGTCAACAATGCTTAAGTAAACCAAGTTTTAGAATCTTTCTCTCTTTTTCTCTGTGTTCTCTGTGACTCTGTGGTACCCTGCGGGAAGCCGCTTTGCGTCTACGTTATTTAACCCCACAAAGTTAGCTTGACAGACCACTAGTTCAACAAGTGGCAACGCTCTCTTTGAGAGAAGGAAAATGCTTACCACCGAGTTCAATTTGTTCCTGTTCAACTCCAGTTTTGATTCTGGCAAGTAAATATTTCCAGTCAGAGGCGATGATATTTGTGCCATGATCTGGTTCTATCAGACTTGCTAAGGCAATATTGCTGCCATATTTATTCACTAGATTGTATATACCTAAGAAATTAAAAACTCCTGATTCATAAGTTCCACAAGGAACTGAGGGATTTTGAACTCCAGTGCAGTATTCATGGGGTTGCAACCACTCTTTTGAAGGATATCCGTGGAAATGAACCATTGGCATCCCATTTTCAATTAACTTTGGTGCGTATAAAGCAGCAGCCAGTGCGATCGCCACCATGACATAGATATCGTAAGAAGGTTTGATATCGCCTACTACAGAATTAAGACCTTTTGGCAACTGGAGTAATAACCTGTCTTGTAATCCAACCCTAAATACGTCTGTTTCTAAATTCAGGTTTGTTTTATTTGAGCCGGAACGAGCACTGGCAAGCCAGATGTCTGGTATCTGTTTAAATAGGTCTTTTTGGGCAATCTTGGTTTTGATATACCTTCTACCGATTTCATTTTGACGCAGTTCATCACCGCTGAATCCTGGGATTGTTGATAAGCTGTCCCACTCCCTCTCAGATATTTCTACAGCCCCGATATATTGTGGTTGTTCGGCATAAGCAACAAAACCGTAAGAAACTCCTGTTCTGCCATTTATCATCCAGTCCACAATATCTCGGTGGGACTTTCTTTTCATCACATCGTTAATTTTAAAACCAGAAGGTAGTAAGTCTGTTGATGCTAACTCATTACCTAATTTTACTAATTGGCCTGCATAGACAGATGTTTTTGAGTCATATTCACCAATTTCAAATCGACTTAAAGGTAATGGTTGAATTGGGACAAATATTTTAGGAATTAAAGATTTAGAAACAAACTCATCAAGCAACTTTGTAGAAAATACCGAGTCTGAAAGATTCATGTTTAAGATAGAGATATTGGTATTATCAACCCCAATAACAATTTCCGAAAAGTTCTTAATTAGGGTATTTACACCAATTGGAATCTTTTGCTGGTAAGGAATTTTTGGATCGATTAGCTTTGGATTGAGTTTTGTTAAAACGATCGCTTGCGTATTTGTTGGGTCTTCAAGCGGTTGGACACTCTCTTCAGCCCAACTGATAAATTGCATAATTTTAGAAGCAGATATCGGGCTATTGTTGAAAACAAAACGAGAATATAATCGATACAGCAATTCTGCTACAAATATCTTCGCTTTACCAAATAAAGAAGGATATTTCTCAACATCTACGACAGCATTAACACCAGATTTAACCACCCTTGTGGTGATATTTCTTTTCCAATTAACCAAAGGAATAGTAATTTCGTAGTTAAACTCTTTAGTTGCTTCTTCCCAAGATAGAATCTGAACTCCGTTTTCTTGTAGTTTATGTTCTAACTCTTTCCTAAACTGTAAAACTGTTTCTTCTTTGTAACCATTAGGTAAAGGTCTAAAAGTTACTTTTAGCCTATTTGCCATCATTTTTGGATCGATGACAGGAGGGATAAAACCTGTAATTTTCCGACAATAACCACCAATCAAACGCCCAATTGTTTGCAAACTCAGGTCTTGAGCTTTAGTTGTAAAACTATCACTAACGGCATCACTGCTTTTTTGCAGAAAGGCGAGAATTTCTGTTTTGCGTTCTGCTAGTTGTGTGCGGATTTCTGGTGTTAATAATCCTTTAGGAGAATTAATCTTGAGTTTATCATTATCTGCCCACAACTGAACACCTTGATGATTAAGATTTTCCAAAAGTTCTGAGACGTTCATAGATTCACCATTTTTGTTGTTATGTAATTTTTTCTTAAACAGCTTTGGTGTTAAATTTCAAAGGTTTCTGATTCAGAAGCTTCTACTTCTTTGGCTAAGTGCTGTGAAAGTGATTCTATAGTGGGATAATGCACTAATAGAAGTGGAGACATATCAAGTCCGAGGAATTGTTTTCCAGCACTAGCAATGGCGATCGCTAGCACGGAATCTAAACCGTAACTGTCAAAAGGTAGGCGGACATTGATTTCATCGGGTTTGACTCCCAGTTCTTGGGCAATTTGGTTAACTAACCAAGCTTGAATATCTTCTGCTGTCAGAGACTTGAGACTTAGCTGCTGCAATGTTATGTTAGTTTCCTCCTCAGTTTCGGTCTGCTGGTGTTGCTTCTCCAATAGCTCAAACAGTCTAGGCAGCAAATTCAATTCTGCTTGTGAGAGTTCTGCGGTCATTTCTAACTGCTTGACTAATTGTTTGAAATCTGCGTTATTGAGAGATTTATTCGGGGAAAAGCTCTCAACTTTCTCTTGCCCATTACGATTAGCTCCAAACCAGTGACGCTTTCGCTGCCAGGGATAGGTTGGTAATTGCAGACGTTGACGCGAGTAATCTAGATCAAAAGCTAACCAGTCTACTTTTGCCCCATGTACATATAAAGCTCCTAAACTTTCTAGTAGCTGTTGCCAATCTTCTTTTCCTGGATGCAGACTAAGAAGCGAAAGTTTTTCAGTTTTAGACAAGCGATCGCTACCTATTTCTAGAAATATTTCGTACCCCTGTTGAGCTAGAATATCTACGCTGGCAGCATTTACGGGTTGTCGTATTTGTTGACACCAATACTCAGGAGTAGTTATTTCACTAGTTAGATGAGAAACTACGGGAATTTGTGGTTGGGAATAGGTTACTTCCCTAGCGATTTTCTTAAACTCCTCCACTTGGGACTTGACAACTAACTTTAAGCCATCTTCCAAGCTGAAAACTCCAGCTACACAGGCAGCAACATATTCTCCGATATCATCACCCATAACTGTGGAGGGTTCTATACCCCAGGATTTCCATAACTGGAAAAGCGTATACTCTAGGGAGAAGAGGGCAGGGGAAGCAGGGGGAGCAGGGGGAAATTGAGAGAAAAGTATCTCTAGTAATGGTTGCTCTAAGTAAGGACGCAGGATTTGATCGCAATAGTCGAGGGTAGCACGGAAGGTAGGTTGAGTTTCGTAGAGTTTACGCGCCATTCCTAGATAATTGGAGCTAAAGCTTGTGAAAATGAATGCTATTTTAGGAGAACCTGCGACCTTTCCTTTAAATAACCCTGCTACTTCTTGTCCAGCCCTGAAGGCGGCTAGCTTTTCATAAAGTTCGGTAGATGAAGATGCTATCACACTTAACCGATGCTGAAAGTGCGATCGCCCGGTATTGGCACTAAAGCAGATATCTCCTAAAGCTAAGTCTGGGTTAGCAGCCAAATGTTTCTCGTAACGTTCGGCTAACTGGATCAGAGCTTCGTCTGTCTTCGCTGATAGTGCCAGTAGGTGTAGGGGGCGTTCTATTGACTTTGGCGCTACTTCTGAAATCGGAGCCTCTTCTAGAATCACGTGAGCGTTAGTGCCGCTAAAGCCAAAGGTATTCACTCCCGCCAGTCTGCGCTTTGCTCCTACAGTCCAGGGCATCCGCTCAGTCGGAACTTTTAGGCTGAATTCATCCCATTGAATGTAAGGATTAGGCTGCTGAAAATGCAGGTGGGGTGGAATTTCTCCATGTTGCAGAGCCAGCACTACTTTAATTAAACTAGCGATCCCAGAAGCGGGTTCTAAGTGACCAATGTTGGTTTTTACTGAACCAATAACCAAAGGTTTGTCTTCAGGACGATTCTTACCAAACACTGCCCCCAAAGCTGCCACCTCAATCGGTTCTCCAACTGATGTCCCTGTACCCTGAACCTCTACATAGTCAATCTGGGCTGAGTCTACGCCACTATTTTCTAAGGCTTGGCGAATCGTAGCTTGTTGAGACATCCCATTAGGAGCAATCAAGCTACTACTGCGACCATTGTGGTTTACCGCAGAACCCCGAATCAAGGCTAAGATATTATCCCCGTCAGCCAAAGCATCTTTGAGACGCTTGAGGACGACGACACCACACCCTTCTCCTTTTACAAAGCCATTAGCAGCAGCATCGAAGGTTTGACAACAACCGTTAGGATTTAGCATGTGCGACTTGGAGAGAGCAATGCTAGTGTCTGGGACGAGATTCAAGCCAACTCCGCCAGCTAGGGCTAGATTACACTCTCCCAGCCGCAAACTTTGACAAGCCAAATGCACTGAAACTAATGAAGAAGAACAAGAAGTATCGATCGCCATACTCGGGCCTTTTAGCCCTAAAATATACGACAAGCGCCCAGCCGCTACGCTCAAGGAATTGCCGATCGCGCTAAAAGCGTCGATTTGGGTTGAGTCTCCTACTGACGACATTACCTTGCTGTAATCATTGAGGTAAATGCCGATAAACACTCCTGTAGAACTGTTATACAAATGCTCTGGTGCTTGAGTGGCATTTTCTAAAGCCTCCCAACCAACCTCTAGTAAAAGCCGTTGTTGAGGATCTATACTTGCTGCTTCCCTAGCTGAAATCCCAAAAAATTCTGGGTTAAAGCCATCTACCTGAGTCAAAAAACCGCCTTTGCTGGTACACACTTTGCCAGGAGCATCAGGATCTGGATCATAGAATTTTTCAATATCCCAGCGATCAGCAGGAACTTCAGTAATGGCATCAACTCCGTTGCGTAACAGTTGCCAGAATGCCTCTGGATTGTCAGCACCTGGAAATCGGCAACCCATGCCAATGATGGCAATTGGTTCTCGTTTGGCGTACTCCAGCAGGTCAACTTTGGCTTGCAGGTCTTCAATAGCCCGAAGTGCCCGCTTGATGGGTGATACAGTCTTTTCTTGTTCTGAATTCATCTGTTCAATACCTCATGCTCTCTAATTTACCAAGTAGCAGTGCTTCGGCTTCGCTGTCTGATAAATCGTCAAAATATGACTCAGCTACAACTTGCTCCTGATGGTTGGTTTTTTGTGACTCCACAGCAGATTCATCAGAAATTAAAGATGCGATCGCTTCTTTAAGTAGATAATCGACAAGCGCTTCTATTGTGGGATAGTCAAAAACTAAAGTTGCAGGTAGAGAACAACTCAGAGTACTTTCCAAACGGTTCTTCAACTCCACCGCCATCAGAGAATCCATGCCGAGATCAAGAAAACCTTGCTGCGGCTCTAATTCCGATGAATCAATCCCCAGAAGCTTAACAAGTTCAGTTTGGATGTGAGCAATTAAAAGAGTTTGCCGCTCATTTACAGGGGCTATCTCTAACTGTTGTAAAAATTTTGTTCGCTGCAACGATGGTTTGTTATCTATTGCAATGAAAGATTCCAGAAATGGCAAAACCACACCTTGAGGAATTTGTTGGCAGAACTTAGACCAGTTAACTGGCAATACTCCTACTTGGGCTGTATCCTTTCCTAGCAAATTTCCTAATATCTGCAATCCCTGCTCTAGTGGTATTGACTCAATTCCTTGGGCAGCTAATCTTGCTTGGTGGTGGTTTCCCAGAGTTGTAGCCATGCCAGCATCTTTCCAGAGTCCCCAGTTGATGCTCAATCCTGGCAGTCCTGACGCCCGACGATAATCGGCTAAGGCATCCATGAAAGCATTAGCGGCTGCATAATTTCCTTGACCTGGCGAACCTAATAATGCGGCAGCAGAGGAAAATGTTACAAAGAAATCCAATTGTAACTGCTCACTCAATGTGTGCAGAATCCAAGTTCCTTTCACCTTTGCTGCCATAACTTGCTCGAAGGACTTCCAGTCCTGCTGTAGGAGGATGCCATCCTGGAGCATACCAACAGCGTGGAAAATTCCTCCCAGAGGCGGCATCGAGGTCTTAATATCCTCGAATACTCTGACCATATCACTCCATTGGGCTACATTAGCTTGGGTGATCGCTACCTTAGCTCCCATGTCTTCCATCTGAGCGATCGCTTGGAGTACTTCAGCAGATGCCTTTTTGCGTCCGGTCAGCATTAAATGCCGCGCCCCCTGCTCTACCATCCACTGGGCTACTTTTAGCCCTAACGCCCCCAACCCTCCAGTAATTAGATATGTGCTATCTGAGTGTAGAGACATTGATCGAGCCTCTGGAACTTCGCTGCGGATGAGGCGAGCCACATAACGCTGTCCTTCTCGGAAGGTGATTTGGTCTTCCCCTTGAGAATCCCAAATCTCTGCTAACAGATTTACTGCTTCATCTGTGGGAGCATCGGGAGCTAAATCTAGTAGTCCTCCCCACAACTTGGGATGCTCTAAAGCAATAACTTTACCCAATCCCCACAAAGAAGCCTGGGCTGGTGCTTGCAATGAGGAGACTGCTGGTACTGCTCCTCTGGTTACTAACCACAAACGAGGCGAGGCGAAGCGATCGGCAAGAGCTTGTACTAGATGCAGGGTACTGGCACAACCAAGAACCTGAATCTTTTCTAGCAAAGGGATGGTTAATTCTGAAGTCAATCCTGCTTCTAAACTCCACAGGTGAACAACTCCTTTTAACGGTAAGTTGTTAATTTCTACTACTTCTTGGAAAAGCCGCTCAAAATCGCCTGGGTTCGATGGATTAACATTCCAAGTTCCAGACTGTTTAGCTTGATAACTGTCTCCAGGATAAACCAGAAAACAACTTTCACCCCGCTCTTGTAAAAGATGGGCTAGGGCTTCTCCAACACCCCAGTTGTCAGCCAAAATCATCCAGCTACCAGGTTCGTGAGCGCTGATTTGTCTCAAATGACGCGGCTTGGGCTGCCAACTGACTTCGTAAAGCCAATCTTTGTAGGATGCTGCTCTTAGTTGTTGTTGATGTTGCTTGGCTAATACTTCTAGCAGTTTAGGCAGGACTTTAACCTCTTCTTGGGAGAATTCTGCCGTAGTTTCTAAGTATTTGGCTAGTTGTTGAGTCTCTCCTAGATGCAAGAGATTGAAGATTTGAGTCTGGATACGATCTGGGGATAAAAACTCTATTTTTGAATGCCCATTATTAACTGCTTCAAACCAATAGCGCTGGCGTTGAAATGGATAATTCGGTAACACCACTTGACGACGGGCATAGTCTCTATCAAAGCCATTCCAGTCTATGAAAGCGCCACTGAGGTACAATAGCGCCAAACTGTCAAGAAGTTGTTGCCAATCTTCACGCACAGGACGCAAGCTAGGTAGCCAAACTCCCTCTCCCTCTGGCAAACAGTGACGACCCATTCCCATTAGTGTAGGCTTGGGGCCGATCTCTACAAATATCTTGTAGCCTCTCTGATACAGCGCCTCCATACTGTCTACAAATCGTACTGGCTGCTGCACATGATTGCACCAATACTCAGGAGTAGCGATTTCATCTGTAATTGGTTGACCAGTGAGATTGGAAATTAGGCTAATTTTAGGTGAAGAGTAGGTAATATTTTTGGCTATTTGCTCAAACTCACCTAGCATTGGTTCCATTAAGGGAGAGTGGAAAGCATGAGAAACTTGTAATTTTTTCGTCGTGATTCCTTCTGTCCGCAGAATGTTGGTGATTACTTCTATAACGTGGCGATCGCCAGAAATTACTATTATGTTAGGGCCATTAATGGCAGCAATCGTCACTTGGGGATAAGGTTGAATAATTGAGGTTACTAAAGCTTCCGACGCAAACACCACCACCATCTCACCATCTTGGGGCAACGCCTGCATTAGACGAGCGCGTTCGGCAATCAGCTTCAGACCGTCTTCTAAACTAAATATCCCCGCGACACAAGCAGCCGCATATTCACCGACGCTATGCCCCATGACTGCATCTGGCTTGATCCCCCAGGATTCCCATAATCGAAACAGAGCATATTCCAGAGCAAACAAGGCTGGTTGAGTGTAGGCAGTTTCATCTAAAGGTGAAGATTTGCCCGCTTCAGGATAGAGAATCTCAAGTAAAGGCTGGTTAAGGTATGGATGCAGAATTTGGGCGCATTTGTCAATAGCTTGCCGAAAAATCGGTTGGGTATCGTAGAGTTGGCGACCCATACCGACATACTGCGATCCCTGACCGGTGAATAAAAATGCTAGCTTCGGCAACTTCTTTTTCGTTACTTGCCCACTCTTAAGACCGGAAGTATCTTCTCCAGCGCCAAAAGCACTCAATTGCTGACACATTTGTACAGCAGATTCACTAACAACAGCGAGACGATGCTCAAAATGCGATCGCCCCGTGTTGCCACTGAAGCAGACATCCGCCAACGATACTTCTGGATGAGACGCGAAGAAATCTTGATACTGTTGTGCTAGTTCCGCTAAAGCCGGAGCAGTTTTCGCCGATAGGGTCAGGATGTGCTGGGGACGTTCGGCTTCACTCGTGACTGGGGTTGGGAGCGGGGCTTCTTCTAAAATTATGTGGCAATTGGTGCCACCGAAGCTAAAAGCGCTGACCCCTGCCAAGCGACTTCCAGGGTAAGACCAAGGCTGGCGCTCAACTGGAATGGCAAAAGGTGTGCCTTCCAGAGAAATATAAGGATTAAGCTGCTTAAGGTGCAGATGGGGGGCAATTTCCCGTTGTTGCATTTGTAAGACCACTTTGATCAAGCCAGCCATGCCAGCAGCACCTTCTAAATGACCAATGTTGGTCTTGACTGAGCCAATCCAACAGGGTTGGTCTGGGGAACGACCTTCCATTAATACGCCTTTGAGGGATTTAACCTCAATTGGGTCTCCTAAAGAAGTGCCAGTGCCGTGAGCTTCCACATAGCTAATCTGCGCTGGAGCCACTCCAGCCTGTTCCAGTGCTTGGCGAATAACTGCTTGCTGGGAAGGGCCATTAGGGGCTGTCAGTCCATTACTCGTACCATCTTGGTTAACTGCCGAGCCTCTAATCAGTGCCAAAACATTGTCTCCATCACGGAGGGCATCTTCTAAACGCTTAAGCACAATGATGCCGCAACCTTCTCCTCTGCTATAACCATCAGCACTAGCATCAAAAGTCTTACAGCGACCATCAGGAGCCATCATCTGAGCTTGGGAGCAAGAGATTGCAGGCTCTGGAGCTAACATCAAGTTAACTCCTCCAGCTAGGCAGAGATTGGACTCTCCGTTTCGCAAACTCTGGCAAGCTAAATGAATTGCTACTAATGATGAAGAACAAGCCGTATCTATCGCCATACTAGGGCCGCGCAGATTCAGCAAGTAAGATAGACGATTGGCGGCAATGCAAGGAGTGGTACCGGTGGCACTAAATGCACCGATCTGAGAAGAGTCTTTATAGATAATTTTGTGGTAGTCAGCGTTGGTAACACCAATGAACACCCCCGTTTGGCTACCCGATAGAGTTTTTGGCACAAGTCCAGTATTTTCTAAAGCTTCCCAACCTACCTCCAACACTAATCTTTGTTGGGGGTCCATGTGTTCTGCCTCGCGGGCAGAAATTCCGAAAAAGCTGGGATCAAACAAATCTACCTGATCTAGAAAACCGGCGCAGCGGGAGTTCATTTTCCCTGGTGTAGCTGGCTTAGACTCATAAAAGGCGTCTATATCCCATCGTTCTTTTGGTACTTGGGCGATCGCATCTACTCCATTACGCAAGAGATGCCAAAAGGACTCAGGATTTTTAGCTTTGGGAAAACGGCAACCAATGCCAACAATTGCTATGGCTTCCATCAAAATATTATGCCTCTTTTTAACTAATTACTAATTCGTAGTTAAGAATTCAATTACGAATTGCGAATTAGGGATTTCCAAGAAATAAATTACCCAAATAAACAAACCGCAGAGACGCCGAGAACACAGAGAACACACAGGAATAAAGAAGAGAGTTGTTTGGATATTTTTTATTTGGAAGTCCCTGATGAATTGCTTTAACTCTCTTGAGCCAAAACCGATTTGGAGAACTCTTTAAAGACCGGAATATTGTTTTGAATTGCTTTGTCAACTGAGGCTCCAGCAGCCATGATCCCCATGTTACGGTTGACAGACCACTGATAGTCTAGGCGACTAAATAATCTCTGCATCAATTCCAAAAGACTATGATGATATTTTAGCGCGGTTTGGAAGCCTTCATGTTCTTGGCAGAAGCATTTTTCCATCCAATTAAGTGCTTCTTTGGTTTCCATGTTGAATAGAGGAGACTTCAAAAGCTTATAGAAAAACAGCATTAACATGGGGTCATCGTAAACACAACGACCGGGTAAAACTCCAGAAAGTCCGCTCAAAAGGTTGCGTTGGATCTGATAGACTATCGAACCAGATATAAATTTCTCGTAAGCAGTTGGCTTTGGGAAATCCTTATACATATCTCTGGCAATCGTTTGAGAGATCGTGGTATGAAAAGCCTCGTCCAATAAGTGGTAATAAGAAACAGCTGTTGGGGTGGGAATATACTCGCCTTTTTGCTCTAACTCTCGGTAATACCTCACATAAGGATATTCTTGATTTTTGAGAATCGCATTAGCAGTGTAGCGCAAAGAATAGTACTGACATGCCATAAACGGCGACATACCCCAGTTTACAGTAAAAAACCTTAACCAGTAGCGGGGTGCGATTCGCCCTGCTAATCCATCTGCTGGTGCAGGAATAGGCTCGCCTTTTTCCTCTAAATCTCTCAAATACTGAGAATAATACTGTTTTTTATCGCTCAACATTGTCTTAGCGATCGCAGTTAAGGTATTGTCTCGCTGTGTCGAAAAGGGAGAACTTCCTTGAGTAGAGGTGAAATACTCCCGCACAGGTTGAGGGATCAAAAGATTAAGCCAACTATTATTGTCTTTTTCTGTTTTGCCATAAAGGGAATTACCTAATATGGTTTTGCCGACAATAGCCATTTTCGATTTGTAACCTATCTTTTGAAAGGTACGAATGTGGTAGCTTTCCTGATCGGTTTCAAAGTCCAGTTCATCACAAAGTGTTTCGTAACCACCAACAGCACGAAAAACACCAGACGTGACCATGTTGTAAATACTTGTACTGGCTTCGCTAACAGCAGTATGGTTATAATTGCCAACCCAATAAAGATGGTTAAGCGCTAGTTTTTGTGTGTCAGAAGCAGCATCGTAAAGAGGAGTTCCATAAAGAAGCGAAAGGTCGGGTTTACTCCAATAATAATTGCTGTTTTTGGCGTAATTGAATTCATTACCCAGTTCTTTAATTTTCTCGGTATAATCTGAGTCTTGATTATTTTGGTAAGTTTTTTCAATGCGTTGGAAATGCTTTGGCTCCTGCACTTCTAACGGAGTAAGAGTCTTGTTTATAGTTACCATGATTTTCTCCTGAAATAGTCGTTAGATGGTAGTGACAATTTTCACTGATGCTGGCGTGAAATATGAAGAGAATTGAGATTAACTTTTAGCTTTTAACTCCGAGTTCAAATGCTGAACTAGAGCCTCGACAGTCGGATAATCGTACAGTAGGGTTGGATCGAGTTCACATCCCAACCAGTCTTCAAGGTCACCTGTCAAACCAACTGCTGCTGAAGAGTCTAAACCATAGCGGTCAAAAGGTATTGTGACTTCGATTTCCTCTGAATCGACTTCTAGCAAGTCAGCTAGATAAGAGACTATCCATACTTGAATCTCTGCTGCTGTTGGGATCTGCTTGGGTGCAATTGTAGGTGTGGTATTCACTTCAATATTCTGCATTGTCATGGTTTAAGTCCTTGTCTATGTAAATATTTCAACAATCAAATGCGTTTAATTTTGGCACTACCCAATTTTTTCACTGCAACCATACCTGTCTTAGGAATATTCACATTCCAAAGCAAGCTAAAAAACTCTAAAAGATAAATAAATGATCCCAGTATCTGGAACTATCTGCCACTACTGCAACTCAGCTATTGAAAAAGTATAAAACTTATCAATTTAATATCAGTTTAATATCAAGTTAATATCAATTAAACTGCCTATAGATAGACCTATAGAGAATTTGTAGGTATTTATTTGGGATCGCTCTCTTTTGCCTCTGATATCATGTCCGGTAATTTATTGATGATTCCTGTGCGACCTCTCCTTCAGGCTCTTGCCCTCCTCTACTAGGAGGGGAGCCTTGAGCTTTAGCTATAAGCGGGGTGAGGTTTTTTATTATGGGCAATTAAGCAGACATGTTAATCAAAAAGGCGTTGCATAATAGGGTATGAACATAGGGTGCTAAAACATGAATTGTCCTGACTGTGGCTCTAAAAACATCCGTAAGAATGGGATAAAAAGAG
>NZ_JBALEF010000025.1:0-41847 GCF_036918245.1 Nostoc sp. | reverse complement strand
GATTGACTTTTTTGCACAAGCACTGCTGGCTAATTCTAATAATTATCTGTCTCGGCCATCACTGCTTCCTAAATATTAGACCTGAATCCTTACCTCAAATGAGTTAAAACTGAAGTATTGCAATTTTTATAAACCACATTAAACTGTTATGGCTTTTTATGTATTGATTCTAAAAGAAAAGGAGGATGAGATCGGCGTTACTTACCGCTTTGGCCCACATGAAGATCGTCTCGGCTCTTTATGGATAGATAAATTGAGTGGAGAAATTAAGGAACTTCAAGAAACCCCAGAGCAGAACTCGCAGGCATTTTTTCAACGAGCAGCAGTAAAGGTTTGGCAAAATTGGAAAAAAGGAGCTTTTCCAGAAAAAACATCTTGGGCATCCTGAGAATGATTTGGCATTGATAGCCTATCCATAGCGATCGGCTATCAATCCTCTGTTCTTCCTCAGAAATATACCTAGAAGTTATCGAAGTATAAGTCTATTGGTCAAAAAGCTTACTTCAAAGTTCCCAAAACGGGCGCTACCTCAACCTCTGAAATTTGCGGAACCAAGAGTCCTTTAGCATAAATCTGGGGATTGGTTTGCGAGACTATGGCATAAGACTGGCGAAGATTAGCATTGACTGCAACGGTCTTCACATCGTACATCTGCATCGCCATCTTCGGATAGAAACCAATACCAATAATCATCAGCAGAAAACAGGCAGCGATAAATACCTCACGAGGTCTAGCATCCTCGTAGACTGCATCTTCTGGCACTAAGCAGTCTGTACCAAAACAAACTGTTCCCTCATCTTCTTGATTTTCCAAGCCTGCATTATTAATGTCGCAGATGAGTGCTGCACCCTGACCATAAAATACCTCTCTTAGCATAGAAAGTAGATAAATCGGCGTGAGGATAACTCCAACTGCGGCGAGAAAAACTGTTACGGTGCAGAAAGTCGAACTGTAAACGTCACTGCTTGTCATCCCAACAAATACCGAGAGTTCGCCAGCAAAGCCGCTCATACCGGGAAGTGCCAGAGATGCCATTGCTCCGATTGTAAACAGGGCAAAGACTTTGGGCATGGCTTGACCAATACCGCCCATATCTTTCATTACCATTGTGTGGGTGCGATCGTAAGTAACACCTGCTAAGAAGAACAGCACTGATGCAATTAAACCATGCGAGATCATCTGCAACATCGCGCCGTTGATTCCCAAATCAGTGAAGGACGCAATCCCAAGCAGTACAAACCCCATGTGAGAAATCGACGAATAAGCCAAACGCCGCTTCATATTGGTCTGAGCAAAAGAGTTCAATGCACCATAGATAATGTTGACAACACCGAGAATGGCTAGAATCGGCGCAAAATAAATGTGTGCATCGGGAAGCAACTCAAGATTCAGGCGAATCAGTCCGTATCCGCCCATCTTCAGCAATACACCAGCCAAAATCATCGATACAGGAGATGATGCTTCGCCGTGGGCATCAGGCAACCAAGTATGCATGGGGAAAACAGCAAGCTTGACACCAAATGCAATCAACAATCCTGCATAAAGTAGCAGTTGTAGACCAAGGGGATATTCCTTGCTGGCAAGAGCGGTGATGTCAAATGTCATATTACCGCCGCCATATAGCCCCATTGCCAGGGCTGCCACTAAAATAAATATAGAAGCAGCTGCGGTATACAATAAAAATTTCGTAGCTGCATAACGACGCCTTTGCCCACCCCAAATGCAGACTAGTAGGTAGACGGGAATCAGTTCGACTTCCCACATGATGAAAAATAGCAGCAAGTCTTTAGCAACAAACACCCCTACCTGTGCCGAATACAGCACTAGCATCAAAAAATAGAAGAGGCGAGGTCGGTGATCAACTTGCCAAGCGGAAAATATCGAGAGTGTGGTGACAAATCCGGCTAAAAGCACAAGTGGCGCTGAAAGCCCATCGACTGATACCGCCCAGTTAAAACCTAACTGAGGCACCCAGGCATAATTTTCCACCATTTGAAAACTAGCACTGCTGGCATCGTAATGCTTCCAAAAGGCATAGCACATTAATGCAAAATCTGCAATACCTACACTCAGTGCATACCACCGCACGCGCTTACCATCTTTATCAGGCAACACAGGGATGACCAGGGAAGCAACAAGTGGCAGTAAGACAATCGCGGTAAGCCAGGGAAATTGATCCGCTATCATGTATGTATATAAAAATACTTATTTAGTCAATTATGTCATTCTACTAAACTTTGTAACAATTTCTTCATAAATCTTTGTCCCAGTTAACCGCTTTGACCGAAAAACAATTGACTGGAGACTGGGGAAGAAATATTTTTATTTGTTAAGTGTTCTTGTGTACGCAGTCGATGATGGTTACTTACTTGCTCACGGTACTAATCCCGCCCGCAAAGCACGGACAGCAGCTTGTGTCCGATCAGCAACACAGAGTTTATTGAGAATACCTCGAACATGAGTTTTGACAGTACCGACTGTTAAATAGAGCCTTTTCGCAATTTCTGCATTGTCACACCCAGCAACAATCAACTCTAAAACATCCATCTCTCTATGAGTTAAAGGATAGCTGACTATACTTTTCTCAGTATCTGGGTCAATACCTTCAATTAAGACTCTTTTTCCAGATGCGCCTCTGCTGCCATCGGGGAAATCTTGACGTATTTGTTGTAGTACAAGGTCTGCGATCGCTGGATCGATCCATGAGCTACCTGCATAAGTCGTTTGCACAGCTTCTATTAGTTTCTCAGTTTCTATATCCTTCATGCAATAAGAATCTGCACCTGCTGCAAATGCTGCTAAAACTGCTTGTTCGCTATTTTGCATCGTTAAAATTAGCAGCTTTGTTGTATAGTTCTCATTCTCTGCTTGATATTGCCTAAATGTGCGTGTTAGCTCAATACCATCCATGTCAGGCAGACCAATGTCAATAGTAGCAACATCCGGCTTGAGAGTTTTCAGAAGCTTGATGCCGTCGGCTGCATTGGCTGCTTCACCAACAATGTTAAACTCTGGCTGAGTTTGTAAGGCAGACCGCAAGCCGATTCTTGTCAGGTTGTGATCTTCAATTACAAGGATCTTGATTTCACTCATAGTTGCTTAACTTTACTGTTATTTATCTAAAGTACAGATTAAAATAATCTCGTTCTTCTATTCGGGATCTTATACAAAAAGCAATACGTTTGGTATTATTCCCTGAAATTCATCTACCATTAGACATAAATAACCTTATCTCGTAAGCTTTTATAAGGCAAGAGTTCCGATATGACAATATAATTCAATCAAAAAATATTTTTATACATTAACTTGATGAGCGATGTTCTATGGTAAACAATTTTTCATTTGCCATCTCAATATTTATTTGAACCACATCTATCGTAGGGGCACAGCATTGCTGTGCCCCTACTGCGTGGTCTATTTACCTAAAAATAGCTATAGCTATTAATTTATACGCTGATTAATAAAATGGCAGTATAATTGCTTACAAAGTAGGATATTTAATTCAGGAAACTTTAAAGGAAAATGTGAATACTTAATAATCTCAGCGCTGGTGAAGTAAGCTATTACTAGATTTGCTAGGGATAGCCAAGCACTTCTTTTTTATTTAGCCATGTCTTTAACTAAAACTGTCAAAAAAGATAAAATTCTCGTTGTCGATGATGTTTTTGACAATCTACTGGTCTTAGAAGCAGTCCTAGAAGATGAGGACTATGAAATTAGCTTGGTAGAAGATAGTAAGATTGCTCTGGCTATGGTTGAAGAGTCACCGCCAGACATAATTCTCTTAGATGTGATGATGCCGGAGCTAGATGGCTATGAATTTACTCGACGCATCCGACAGAATCAGGCGTTGCCATTTATCCCGATTCTGCTGCTCACGGCTCACTATGAGTCTAGCGTTGTTGAAGGACTCGACGCTGGTGCAGATGACTTCATTCGCAAACCATTCGATCCTGATGAACTACATGCAAGGGTGCGATCGCTCCTGCGCCTCAAGCATAGTATCGACGAACGAGATCAGATGGCGAACCTCCGGGCAGATTTTGTCTCGCGTTTTACTCACGATTTACGCATACCGCTAGTAGCCTCCAACCGTGTATTAAAATTATTGCTAGAAGGCAGGTTTTGCGATGTTTCGCCACATTTGCAAGAGATAATTGATACCATGATCGGCAGCAATCAAGACCTGCTGGAAATGGTAAATACCTTGTTAGAAGTTTATCGTCATGAAGCGGGCTGTAAAACCTTAAAAATTTCTCCCTGCAATATTCAGGAATTAGTTAGTGAAGTTTCCCAAGAATTAACTCCTTTAGCTGAAGAAAAAGGATTAGCTGTAAACATTGATCGAGGTGAAACTGCAAGCACCATTATGGGCGATCGCTTGGAACTGCGGCGAGTTTTGACAAATCTCATCGGCAATGCCATCAAGTTTACAGACAAAGGTTCTGTAGATATTCACTGCTATCTGACTCCGGTAGCTGTGAATATTGATATCCGAGATACAGGACCAGGAATTTCTAAACCAGATCAGGCAATATTATTCGAGCGATTTCGTCAAGGGAAACACCAACGTTCTGGTAGTGGTTTGGGGCTATATTTATCTCGCTGTATTATCAAAGCACATCAAGGCACAATCAATGTGACATCTGAACCAGGCAAGGGTAGTACATTTACTATCCGTCTACCTTTAGCTGACGAAAACTAAAAGTAGGCAGACAAAAAATTATTACCGATCAATTTCTGGAACAATATCAGGACGCTCTTTATCTTCCCAACCTACAGGACGTTTGGAATTGTACCAGGAAGACCACCGTGTTCAGCTAGTTGTTCTTCGTGCATAGCTAAAATAACTTCCTCACTCAACCAAAAAATATCATTCACTTAGCTAACTCACGAAGCGCATTCCTATACTGTTTACTTACTTGCTTATAAGCTTCCATAGCCTTATCAAATTTAGATTTGCGAGATATTTCATGAACATTACGGCGTGCTTGAACATTACGGCGTGCTTGAGCATTACGAGGAGTTGTCACAATTAAAATAAATCTTCTCTTTACAGTGACTAATCTCAAAGTGTTTCCAATTTTACGAAGTTTCAAGGTTTGCATAATAAGGCATACCCTCTGTTAACGTCGTTAATACCATATACATTTCTATTATCCGGGTAATAGAGAAAAAAGTCACTTTCTCACCATAAACTCACTCTGCCACTACCAAAATTCTCTACTGCTACACGACCGCACCACAGCCCCTCACAGGTCAAAGCAGGCTAGAGCTGAAATTCACCCATTCCCAGCACAGCAGATAACTCGGCACTAGGGAGAGTAGCCGAGTGTGACGATTGCTTTAAACCAACCGCAAAAATGAAGAGATATAAAGGACTTTCTCTATTTGGCTTATAGGCAAGTTTGCAGGTACTAGGCAATCGGGCCGCTCAAGTTGTCAAAGCTGAATTGGAAACAGCTTGGAACGGTGATGTTCGGCAATTTAACCTTGCAACTTGGGTTAATTAACCGAACATGATATTACGCCACTTACTCCCCTTTTCCAAAAAAAGAGGCTAGCGCCAAAGAAAAAGACTCACGTAGCTTGCCGCCGTAAGCATCACAGTTGGTTTTATAGCGGGTTCTCCAAAAGAGTACAAGTCACAATAGTTTTATATTTGTTGCCTGACTTTGCCTTTCGTATTAAAATTTTGAAGTAATGCTTCATGGTTAATGCAGTCAAACGTTCAATTCGGATATTAAAGATGCGCCCCTGCATGTCTGATTTTCTATATCACCCTACAGAGTTTATCTTCTTCCATTTCCAACCCCTTTTTGCGGTGGACTATACTTAGGGTATGTGGGGGCGGGCGATCGCACCTAAGCGATCGCGTCACTGGTTAACTATCTACTGGGTGCAAAGAGTTGGCTCGTATGTCATCCTAGATTTATGAGAGTTAATTCAGTGATGTCTTTGGTTTTAGTATTGAAAGGCTTTTTCCTTTTAGTATTTACAGACTTCTGAGAGAAATTAAAATCTCTACACAGTGATGATTTTGGAGAGAATCGATGTCAATTTATGTAGGTAACCTCTCTTATGACGTTACACAAGAAGATTTAAGTGGTATTTTTGCAGAATATGGTACTGTAAAGCGCGTTCAAGTACCTACTGACCGGGAAACAGGTCGTCCACGGGGCTTTGCCTTTGTGGAAATGGGAACTGAAGCTGAAGAAACCGCTGCCATTGAAGCTCTCGACGGTGCTGAGTGGATGGGTCGTGACCTGAAAGTTAATAAGGCTAAACCCAAGGAAGACAGAGGTGATAGAGGTTCCTTTGGTGGTGGTAACAGAGGAGGATATGGCGGCGGCGGCGGTGGACGCGGCGGACGCTACTAAATCTTGGAAACAAAAAACTTACCAAGAGTCTTAAGGTCAGACAAACAAGAGTCTGTCTTTTTTTTGTAATGTTACCGCCTGCATAGCCATTGATGAAGTCAACTTAGTAGGAGAAATAATGACCCAAGTAATTGTAGGTGACAATGAACACATTGAGTCAGCCTTACGACGATTTAAACGAGAAGTTTCCAAGGCGGGAATTTTTCCAGACATGAGAAAGCATCGTCATTTTGAAACACCCTTAGAAAAACGCAAGCGCAAAGAAGTTGCCAAGCACAGACAAAGTAAGAGAAGTTTTCGCAATTAAGAGCTGACATACAGCAGAATTCAGAAGTCAGAATTCAAAATTCAAAATTCAGAATTCAGAAGTGAAACAGGCTTTATATCTTGCTTTGACACAAATCGTTGTGTACTTCACCTTCCTTGAATTCTGTTGTAAATATAAACGAATGCCCTCATAAATTTTATGAGGGTTTTCCTTTTGTCTATTTTAAAATCAGGAAACCTAAAGAAACGCTAAAATCAAGTCAGCCTTTGTATTGTAGCGGTTGTGTCCCACATCACTCAGAGTGCGGTTCACTGCATAAATCCTGATTGTCAACGTCCTTATCCTCAGCCTTGGGGAAACAAATTTTGCAACAGCTGTGGCGCACCGCTAGAGTTGTTAGACCGCTATGTTCCACTTCAGCCCTTGGGATCGGGAGGATTTGCTCAAATCTACACAGTTTGGGATGAAAAAACTCAAACAGAGAAAGTGTTGAAAGTATTGGTAGAAGATTCGCCCAAGGCACTGGAATTATTTACCCAAGAAGCGGCAGTTTTATCTAGCTTGCAGCATCCGGGTGTCCCCACAGTCGATGACGATGGGTATTTTAACGTAAACCTGTTTAATCCCAAACCGCACCAACTGCCTTGTCTGGTAATGGAAAAAATCAATGGGCGGACTTTAGAGGAGATATTAAAAAAGTTTCCCCAAGGCTGTCCAGAGAATTTGGTTTTAAACTGGTTTGCCCAAGCTGTGCAGATTTTACAAGAATTACACAAACGTCAGATTCTTCACCGGGATATCAAACCTTCTAATTTAATGCTGGGCACTTCTTTGCCATCTGTAACCCCGTCTCCAGGGCAAGCAGAGGGCGATCGCCTGGTACTAATTGATTTTGGCGGGGCAAAACAATTTAGTGCCTCTAAGCTGCGTTCTCAGTCTAGTTCCACGCGATTATTTTCTTCTGGCTACAGTCCACCAGAACAAGTGACTGGAGGTATTGTTGGGCCAAGTGCCGATTTTTATGCCCTTGGTCGAACGGTGATTGAACTACTAACAGGCAAATACCCGCTAGAGTTGGAAGATCAGCAAACGGGTAAATTACGCTGGCGAACTATAGTGAATGTCAATCCGCAACTAGCAGATTTGCTAGATGAGATGGTGCAGGAGGATGTGCGATCGCGTCCAGCAAATGCAGCTATAATTCAAAAACGTTTGGCGAAGATTTCTCAACCATTACCGCCACCAGGGTTATTTGCCCAACTGCGAAACAAGATTAAGCAAGCCTCAACGCAAGTTTCCCAGAGATTTACACTGATAACACAAGCTATTGAACAAGTTTTAGCTAACTTTAGCCAAGCTGTCACCAAAACCGTTATTTTTATCGCTCTGACAATCATCAAAATTTTCCGAGCTTGTTTGGCGACGATTTGGGCGATGATCCTGAGTAGTATTGGCGCTTGTTTTGGTGCGATCGCTGGTTTTATTTTGGCCTATCGCACCAGCTTGGGGCGTCAGGTAGTGGAATTTATTGGGAGTCAGCTAAACCAATTAGTGCCAAACACTCAACCCGTCTTCGGTGCAGATATTTTGGTGTTCGTCGCCGCAGGCTGGGGAACCGCATGGGGGCTGACAGTATCTGGGTGTTTTGGTCAACGGCGGCGGTTTTTAGTGGCTTCCCTGATGGGCATGATTAGCTATGGCTTCGGCTGGTTGATTTTGCAATTAATCACCCCAAAAGATAGCGGCGAGGGCTTAGTGGCAGTGATTTTAGTGGCAGTTTGCCTACTCACCTTGAGTTTAGGACTTCGCAGCCATCATGTAGTATACGCGGTGTTCGCGGCCTTTGGCAGTGCGATCGCCTATGCAGTTTTAATTCTTTTGAAGTTAGCACCTCCAATTTTCCAATTTACTAGTCAACCAGCCTGGTCAGAGTTATACTTGCCTCTGACTTTTTTTGGCTCTGTAGGCGTCTTTATCAGCTTCTGGTTAGGAGTGAGTTACTACCTAATTGTCCCTGGACTGCGCCTTTTAGGATGGCGATGAAAAAGGCAGGGGAGCAGGGGAACAGGGGAGCAGGGGAGCAGGGAAGATGAGGGAGCAGGGGAGCAGAGGAGAAGTAGCAGTAAGTCTTTCCCCTTTGCACCTCTGCTTCTTATGCCCAATGCCCAATACTTCGGCTTCGCTCAGTACAAGTGCCCAATGCCCAATGCCCAATACTTCGGCTTCGCTCAGTACAAGTGCCCAATGCCCAATGCCTAAAAACAAGATCCCCCTAGTCGTATTTTTTATCGAGCTAGGGGGATCACATATTTGGTAGTCTATAATTGGTTCGGTATAGTTCCTTACGATTTGATTCTATAGCCTATATTTCCGTTTGAGTAGTCTTACTATTATAATTTATAGTATTTTTACAGCTTCTTAATCAATGCTTCATCCCTGTACTTCCTTAGAGAAGCGGTATATGTAAGGATGGCAGTACGTGATGTTCGTAACTTGTCATTTTTGTAAATATCAGTAAAAAATATGAAACTTAAGATTGTTGCCACCGTCTCCCTGTTAGCTTGTTTAGGGTTTGCAGAGCAGGCTCTTGCATTAAATCAGCTAGACTTGGATCAGTTAAAGGCAACAAGTGCCTGTCCTCGGTGTAATTTGAGTGGCGCTGACCTAACTAGGCTGAATCTAACTGGAGCAAATTTGCGAGGGGCTGACTTGAGCGGCGCTACATTATCTCAAGCTAATCTCACGAATGCCGATCTCACAGGTGCAAATTTAGAAGGTGCGATTCTAAATTCGGCGAATCTCAGTGGTGCTTCTTTAACAGGAGCAAATTTAAAATCAGCATCCCTGGAAAATGCCGATCTGTCTTTTGCCGGCTTCATCAGTACCAATTTAGAAGCAGCAAACTTAAAAGATGCCAAATTGCAATTTACTAATTTTCGGGGGGCTAACTACCGACTAACAACTTTAAATAATGGTGTTGTCACCTCCGACAAACCTTATGGCTGGTCGTTAGAGCGTCAAAATCCCAGAGAATGTAACGAGTACAAACCCGAAAATACTTTAGCCACAACCTGCTACTCAAAATAAACTGGGGCATTGGGCATTGGGCATTGGGCATTGAGAAGAGACAAGATACACAAGGAAGAGGGGGGAGATAAGGGAGAGACTTGTTCAATAATTCCCCCTTGTCTCCCTTGCTCCCTGCTTGTTCTCAACTATCCTTGTATGGCAAAGAGCATTTTGTTTGTTAACATTTCTTTATCATGGGAAAAAAGCCTATAGATTAATTAAATCGATGCTTACCCGTATTAAAGACTTAGCAGCAAAACTAGCGCCCCGCTTAATTGAAATTCGCCGCCATATCCACTCTCACCCAGAACTCAGCGGTCAGGAGTACCAAACAGCAGCCTTCGTAGCTGGTGTTTTGTCTTCTAGTGGGCTGCAAGTGCAAGAGGGAGTTGGTAAAACGGGCGTAATTGGAGAACTTCAAGGCACTGGCCAAAATGACCGTTTATTGGCAATTCGCACTGATATGGATGCCTTGCCAATTCAAGAGGGTACTAATTTAGAATATGCCTCTCGTGCAGATGGTATTATGCACGCTTGCGGTCACGATGTCCACACCACAGTAGGGTTGGGAACGGCAATGGTGCTATCCCAAGTGGCACAGGAATTAGGTGGCAAAGTGCGGTTTTTATTTCAGCCAGCCGAGGAAATTGCTCAAGGGGCAAGCTGGATGGTGAAAGATGGAGCGATGGAAAACGTCTCAGCTTTATTAGGGGTTCATGTTTTCCCTTCTATACCCGCAGGATCTATTGGCGTGCGTTACGGGGCTTTGACAGCCGCTGCTGATGATTTAGAGATTCTGATTATGGGAGAATCTGGGCACGGGGCGCGTCCCCATGAGGCGATTGATGCGATTTGGATTGCTTGCCAAGTGATTACTGCACTGCAACAAGCCATCAGCCGGACGCAGAATCCTTTGCGTCCTCTAGTCTTGAGCATAGGGAAATTTAATGGTGGCAGAGCGCCGAATGTAATTGCCGATAAAGTGCAGTTATTGGGAACTGTGCGATCGCTCCATCCCGAAACCCGTGCCCATCTCCCAAGCTGGATTGAAAACATTGTATCTAATGTTTGCCATACCTATGGAGCAAAGTATCAAGTTAATTATCGCCAGGGTGTACCCAGCGTCCAAAATGATTATACCTTGACGCAATTGTTACAATCAGCCGCCGAAGAAGCTTGGAGTAGCGATCGCGTTCAAGTTTTACCCGAACCCTCCCTTGGATCTGAAGATTTTTCTATTTATTTGGAACACGTCCCTGGTTCCATGTTTCGCTTGGGTGTAGGCTACAAAGAAAGAGTCATTAACCACCCATTACACCATCCCCAATTTGAAGTCGATGAATCTGCCATTATCACCGGCGTTGTAACTATGGCTTATGCCGCTTATAAATACTGTCAGCAAACTTTGTAAATAAAAACTCCCAGCGTTTATCTGCTGGGAGTTTTTGTTTAACTAACTTTTTTTAGCGGATATAGAAAGCCCAAAAGCATCCTACACATTCGATCCGCTAACAATGCCCAATTTCTCTTGAATTCGGGTCTTAGCGGCTTTGAACTCAGTAGCCAGTTGTTCAGTTTGCTCAGTGCTTAAGTTGTTGCGAATGGCAGCAAACATTGTGCTTTCTTCTTGACGAATATGATCGCCAATAGCGGTCATCAACTGTTTGACTTTCTCTTTGAATTGAGGTGAAGATGGGCTAATAGCCTTAATTTCCTCTAACGCCTGCTTCGCATGAGCTTGTTCATCAAACAGTTCTTGGGTGTTATCTTGACCGTAGAAAGGACGTACTCTTGGATAGACTACTTCCTCTTCAGCTTCAGAGTGGGCAGTTAAATCCTTGTAAATTTGACCGAAGTACTCTTGGATCTTTTGTGGATCGTTGCTTTGTAGTAGTTCGGTGAACAGGGTATTTACCTTGTTGTGATCGAGGCGGATGACATCTTGGATATTTAGATCCTTTTTGTCGCTGTTTTGGGTAACAGCACTACCTACTACACCACTGACTGCGGCCATAGCGTCTTGAACACGTGCCCAAATTCCTTGGTCTGCATCTTGTCCAGTGAGTTCGCGGACACCCAGAATCTCCAGAATGCCTTTGAGTTGCTCTTGGTGAGCGCGATTCTCAAAGTTAATCGTATTCAAAGGTGCGATCGCTAGCAACACATCAGCACCAACTTTTTGAGCAGCTTTGTGAACTATTAAGCCACTCATTACTAATTGATGTTTTAGCAATTCATGCTGAGAGACTTTTTCATAGAGGCTCAACTCAGAGCTTTTGAACATTTCGCGAGCTTTTTCAATGAATTGTGTGATATTTTTTTTGGGTTCAGCTTGAATCCCATACTGACCAATTACGGTTTCTAAAATACCAAGATTTTTTTGATCGTCATTGATAAAATTTCGGATGCGATCGGCAATTTCAGCATCAAGCCCTTGTGTCAAAAGCGATTGTTCCTTTTCGAGCGCCAACTGTTGGAGAGCTTTAAGAGTTGCAAGTTTTACAGCAATTGCATTGCGTTTCGTATCATCTAATGTAGCTACCATCCGTGTTCTCCTCGGCAAAGTGTTCGTAATTCTTACTGATATAACCTTGACACAGAGGTTAGAGAGATTCCATCTTTCTTTTGAGCGATCGCTCTCACAACTCTGGGTAGATAAACAAAACTTTTCGTTACAGAAAAATTGGAGCGATCGCATCAATTTTTGATTGCAATCAAATCAAGTAGTTAAGGATAACATTCAAGTTGAATAGATTACCTATTTGAAAGCAACCTATATCTTTGGAATGAAAATTAAATTAAAAAAACTACTTCTTATTCAAGAGGGCAAAATTGTAACCAGTTCCACTAGAACAAGACTCACAACGCTCAATTTTGACAAGCAAAGCTTCTCCTTGACGCTCACCGGAAGGTGAAAACTGAATCATTCCGGTTGCTCCAGATGTTGAAAAATTGGGATTAGACAATACGCTTTGTAATCCTTCGCGGGTACTGTCTTGTTTTAAGCCAGTAATAATTGCTTGCAGCGCATCATAAGCTCCCGCCGTTCTCTGATTTACTTGTGCATTCCAAAGCTGAAAGGCATTTTTCGCAAAGGGGTTATTTTTATTAGCATCACGATGCCAATATACAGGTAAAACCATTCCTTCGAGATCCTTGCCATTTTGTAAAGTTGTAGCACTGTACATAGTTTCAGAAGCAAACAGTGGCTTTCTACCTTTAACCTCTTGTGCTACTTTGGTGGCAAAATATATATTTCTGATTGAAGGCATTAGTAAAAAGCCACTTGCATTTTCTGTTTCTATGGCTTTATCCACAAAAGCTTTAGGATCAAAATTCTTATCTGCTAAATTGCAAGGCGTACTAATAACGTTACTGCCATATTTTTTGATAGCTTGAGTGTACTGTTCTACAAGTATCTGATTTGATGAAGAGGTTGAATTATCTCTTGAACTACGAACATCGCCACAAATAGCAACATTTCTTGCTTGTCGAGCAATGTAGCGAGAATGAGTATCTACTAAATTCTCATATAGCGGATTTACATGAAACAAGTAGTTACTTGTGGAACTATTAGACTGACTATTTACTGTATTATTATCTAATTTTTCTGGATTTTCTGCTTGATTTGGTAGCTCGACAGGCAAGACTAAAACCAAACGTTTATCCTTATATATTTCTGCTTTACGTCTAACACCTACCGCAGCTACAAGGCTTTTATCTTCAACTAATTCATTATCTAGTCGGGCAGAATCTTCTCTATTATCAGCACTTGCAATGACAATTTGCAATTTTTTACCATTAATTCCTCCTTGATTATTAACTTCATTTTGAGCTTGAGCTACACCGCGTAAAATCTCTTCTGCTAAACTAGGATCAAAGTTAATTGGTGCGACGATCGCAACTTTTATAGCTGACGAATTATCTCGTGCTATTTTGGCATTGTTTAAATAAATTAAAGTTTCTGGATCATTGCGATTATTTCTCAGAGAATCAGTAAATTTTTTAACGGCAGTACTGAAATCTTTCTCAGCAAAAGCTTTAACTCCATCTGTTTTTTCCGGGGATGTTTGCACTTTCACTAAAATCCTTGTACCCAAATTCATTAGTGAAGGCTTATTTGTAAATGAAGATGAAGTTTGTGTGGGGTTTGATGATGTTGTTATGATAGTAGTAGAAACTTTGCTAATTAACCATAAAATAGCTGCTACCATTACCCCAGCAAGACCAAGAGAAATAAGCAGTCTCAAGTTTTCTTTTTTATTTGTCATGAATAATTACCAAGATTTTAAAAAAATTATCTGAAAGAGATTTATGACAATTGAGCAAAAACAAAAAACTAAAGATATTTAGAAATCAGTTTGTTGATTATTTCAGACACACCGACAATAATAACTGTCAATAAGCCTGCCAGAATAACTAGCAATCCTACAAGCAACAGTCCATTTAAACCAGCTTTGAGAAGATTATTAGTTAGGAGATTTCTGAGAATAAAGACAACGAGTAAGTTTGCGATGATTGCAATAACAATTAAATAAGCTTTTTCCAGAAGTGGGCGAGATTGAATAAAGACTAATCCTCCTAAAATTAGCAACCACAATCCAGAGCTAATCCAAGTAGTTCCGAGGAAACTTATAAGTGCGATCGCTAAAAAGGAACTACCCGATCCAGCTATTATTGCTCCAGACAATAATCTACTGTTAGAGAATTGTGGTAGATATCGAGTTGATTTATGTTGATTTTGTGGTTGCGATCTTGATGGCAGAGTAGGTGGAATAACTGTAGGAGTTAATGTATACTTTAGCGGTGGCAACTTCTTCAAGTCTTGTAAGACAGCCTGTGCAGATTGATAACGCTGTTCGTGATTTTCTTGTAGAGACTTATCAATAATCATCTCTAATTCCTGACTTATGGGTTGCGTTAAATACTGCCGCCAATTAGAAGCCCAACCATAGCCTTGTTTCATCCACAAACTCGAAGGAGAGATATTAGTCAGCAACTGAAAGCAAGTTATTCCTAAACTGTATATATCACTAGATAGAAAAACTTTACCAGTTTGCATTTGCTCAATTGGTGCATAACCTAATGAACCAATAATTGTTCCTATTGTAGTGTTTGTAGGTTCCGTCCTTTGCTTTGCTACCCCAAAATCAATTAGTACTAATTTCCTATCATTTTGACGGCGAATAATATTTTCTGGTTTAATATCCCGATGAATGACTTGCTGTTTATGTATGTCTACCAGTACAGATAATAAATCACTTAAAAAATCTCGAATCTTGGCTTCATCAAAAATTCCCTGCTGTTTTAATTCTTGCAACAGATTTTGCCCTTCGATAAACTGCTGCACTAAATACAGATATTCAGCTTCCTTAAAATATGCATACAAATTGGGAATTTGGAGATGTTCTCCTAGTTCTTTGAGACGTTTGGCTTCTCGTTCAAACAACTCAGTCGCTTTTTTATGTGCCTGACTACCCTGACTGGCATAAAATTGACTTAGAACCAGCTGCTTAACAACACATCGTTCATTGAGCTTGTCTATATCTTCTGCGATATATGTGCGTGCAAACCCTCCTCTCCCTAATGGCGTGATGATTCGGTAACGATTTCTCAATAGCGATACCAACTCTGTGCCACAACTGAGGCAGAAATTTGCCGCGTCAGGATTTTGGGGATTCTCACAATTAGGATTTAGGCAGCAGACCATATAATTATCGCTGTCATTTTATTTAGTTTTTAGAATATACCTTAAATTCCCTAGAGGCGTTAGATTGTAAAGTCTCTACATAGATAATGACAATCGCTTCTTACTCTCCTAAACAATTGACGTAGCTCTACATTGTGATAATTCCGTGTAAGTTGAATATTTTTGTAGAGATACCCACCCCATTCTAATCAATAAAAACCAGGCTTGGCGATCGCTTCTCTATTGATCCCAAACAAGAAATAACCTGACTTTTAGCAGCCAGCAACTTCATCTCTATTGGACAAAGATTGCACTTTCCACCAAAGCATTTCAATGACTAAATTCCTCTGTGCGAATCAACCGCAATTATCAAAAGTAATACAGTCTTTCAGTTAACACCTGTTTGCCACAGAAGCTTTTTTTTATCCCACCAACGCCGTAATTACTACACATCTCCATTGTGAGGTTTACAAAACTTCCCGCAATTGTGACGATTACGCTAGAATTATTAAAGGTTCTTTACAGAATTTGCCGATCATCCCCAATTCTGTTAAAACAGCCTAGCATTCAAATGTAAATCTTATAAACCCCCTCTAGAGTTCACCAAAAGCTTCTATGACGCTCCCAATTCGCAACGTCGCCATTATCGCCCACGTTGACCACGGCAAAACCACGCTGGTTGACGCACTCCTCAAACAATCCGGCATTTTCCGCGAAGGCGAAGACGTTCCGGATTGCGTTATGGACTCCAACGCCCTAGAACGGGAACGGGGTATTACTATCCTGTCCAAAAATACGGCGGTTCGCTACAAAGAAACACTAATTAATATTGTTGATACTCCTGGACACGCTGACTTTGGTGGCGAAGTTGAACGCGTACTCGGCATGGTTGACGGATGTCTTCTGATTGTCGATGCCAATGAAGGCCCCATGCCCCAAACACGCTTTGTCCTCAAAAAAGCTTTAGAAAAAGGGCTGCGCCCCATCGTTATCATCAACAAAATTGATCGTGGTCAAACTGACCCCCACGTTGCTGTTGATAAAGTATTGGATCTGTTCTTGGAATTAGGGGCAGATGAAGACCAGTGTGATTTTACCTATCTGTTTGCCTCCGGTATGGCAGGTTTCGCCAAAGAAAGCTTGGAAGCAGAATCGGTAGATATGCAACCTCTGTTTAACGCGATTCTGCAACACGTTCCACCACCAGTAGGCGACAGCAATAAGCCTCTGCAATTGCAAGTCACAACCCTAGATTATTCTGAATATCTGGGACGGATTGTCATTGGCAGAATTCACAACGGTACTATCCGCTCAGGACAGCAAGCAGCTTTGGTAACAGAAGATGGTACCATTGTCAAGGGTAAAATTACCAAGTTGATGGGCTTTGATGGACTGAAGCGCGTAGAGATGGAAGAAGCAACCGCAGGTTATATTGTCGCGGTGGCTGGTTTCGCTGATGCTTATATTGGGGAAACGATTACTGACCCCAATGAACCGCAAGCTTTACCACTAATTAAAGTGGATGAACCAACCTTGCAAATGGCCTTCTGGGTGAATGATTCACCCTTTGCTGGTCAAGAAGGCAAGTTGGTAACATCAAGACAAATACGCGATCGCCTATTCCGCGAACTAGAAACCAACGTTGCTTTGCGTGTCGAAGAAACCGATTCTCCCGATAAATTCCTCGTTTCCGGTCGTGGAGAACTCCACCTGGGTATCTTAATTGAAACCATGCGCCGGGAAGGCTTCGAGTTTCAGGTATCTCAGCCACAGGTAATTTACCGCGAAATCAACGGTCAACCTTGCGAACCTTACGAACTCTTGGTGTTAGACATTCCTGCTGATGGTGTGGGTAGCTGTATTGAACGCCTGGGACAACGCAAAGGCGAAATGCAAGATATGCAACCAGGTAGTGGCGATCGCACCCAGCTAGAGTTTGTCATTCCCGCCCGTGGATTGATTGGTTTCCGGGGTGAATTCATGCGGATGACTCGTGGTGAAGGCATCATGAACCACAGCTTCTTAGACTACCGTCAACTCAGTGGCGACATTGAAGCCCGTAACAAAGGCGTTTTAATCTCCTTTGAAGAGGGTGTTTCTACCTTCTACGCCATGAGGAACGCTGAAGATAGAGGAGCATTCTTTATTGTTCCGGGCACAAAGGTTTACAGAGGCATGATCGTGGGAGAACACAATCGTTCCCAAGATTTGGAATTGAATATCTGTAAGACCAAGCAGTTAACCAACCACCGGGCTGCTGGTGGCGATGAATTGGTTCAATTGCAAGCACCGATAGACATGAGCCTAGAACGTGCTTTGGAATATATTGGCCCCGATGAATTGGTGGAAGTTACACCCCAATCGATTCGTCTGCGGAAGATGTCGAAAAAGTTGGCAAAACGGTAATTCATAGCGGTGGCTTTTCTTGCTCACCCACTCATTTAATAACATCATAAAACAAAGCCTGCGTCAGCAGGCTTTTTTCGTTTGGTAATCTTGTAGTAGTTAAATGTAGTACTATACGCTACTATAAATAAATTAATCCATTTAGAGCGAGTCAGTAAATTCGATTCGCAAACATACTAGCTAAAGGTTTTTTATATGAGCAATGCAAATCACAATAATACTTACAATATATATTTAGGGGCTGGTGGTAACTTTAACAAATCTATTTCTATTGAAGGTGATTATTTACAAGTACACGGTAATTATATAAATATAAGTCAGGATTTACCTCAAGCTGCTACACAAATACAAGAGTTATTACGGCAGCTAGCAAATCAGGGCTATAATCACCAAGATGCTCAACAGAAGGTAGCTAAAGATTGGGCAAATGAAGTTAAAAATAACCCCAAAGCTAAAGGTAAACTTGTTAAATTAGGGCAATCTATACGTGATGCTGCAGCAAGTGCTGTCATAGGAGAAGCTACGCTAGATGTAATTAAATTAGTGTTTGCTTCATTAGGCATTCCTCTGCCATTTTAAATTGTCAATTATTCCTATGCCATAAAGCACAGATTTGAAATATGAAATATTCCAATAAAGCAAATATTCAGAGAGTTCTATCTTCTGATCAATCGGCTTTCGTTGGTAGAAAAGGTAATATACGGTTTGTTTAGCATAGCTTTAGTTAGAGCTGTATATTTAACCATTCTTAATTTATCAAAAAAAGCCATTGATTATATATTAGCAAATTATCAGATGATTTTTGCTATTTTTTTTGGACTACTAGCCGTACTAATATTTGGATTAGGTTTCTATTTATATATTTCAAGAGCTAGATATAAACAAAATAGTTTAGATGAAAGCTCAATAGATGATGATATAAATGAACCTCGCAATATTTATACAGAAGGTAATTACAACGAAAACATTAATATTAATGGCGATCAAATTGAGATATATGGAGATGTTATTAACATAAATCAAGATTTTTCAGAAATTGCTAAAGAAATCCGTGAGTTAATAACTGAACTAAAAAATCAGGGTTATAGTGAAGAAGACGCAAAAACAGAAATTGCAACTGAATTAGCAGAAGAAGCCCGTAAAAAGCCCAAGGTTAGAAAAAAGCTTTTTATGTGGAAAAAATCTTTTAGTACTAACACTAAAAAAACTAATGATGAAACTGAAGTAGCAAGAGAAGTTGTTACTAGTGCTACAGCTTATAGTCATACTTCTTCTAAGGATTTTACTGAAGTAGTATCGGGGTATTATCAAAAACTAGATGAATTACTTCAAGCTAGGAAATGGAAAGAGGCTGATTTAGAAACAGCTAAGATAATCTATGTGATATCTCATAAAGAGTTACCAGAAACTTCACTATACAGAACTTACCTTACAGATTATTTTTGCTCAGAACATATAAAAGTTCTTCCAAGAAAAGATTTAAATAATATAAATAAACTCTGGTTAAAGTATAGCAATGGGCGGTTTGGATTTAGCGTTCAAAAACGCATTTGGAAACGCCTTGGAGGCGGTTCTGATACCACTTATAATAGTGAGGAAATACAAGAAAAATTTGGTGATGAAGTTGGCTGGCGGAAAGAAGGAGATTGGGTATACTACTCTGATATTCACTACTCTCGGACAGCACCATCTGGACATCTTCCAATATGTTTAATGCTAAACTCAGAGAAATCAGAGCGATGTGATATTGATTTTGAAATATTAGAAGTCATTGTTGGGCGTATATAATTTTTTTCAGTTGATTCTGTACGAAAACCTTTCTTTAAAAATCTTCCTTTTTTTAATTAGTTATAAAAGCAACTTTCAATAATCAAAAAATCTGCATCTGGGGTAAACAGTACTCGCTGTGTTTCCGGAATAAACGCTAATTGGACTTGATCGTTTTGAGTACGTAACATCAATTCTATAACGGCGTAAGCCAAGCGTGATCGCTAACCAGTAGGCATTCTTACAGAAAGCGATCGCCCTTGCCGTGCATTTAGTCAAATCCTTGAGTAAAAATGAAGAGGACTGAAAAAGGATTATTCCCATGACTATTCGTGAAACTGCGATCGCAAAACCATAGCAGAGATTTACAGTGCGATCGCTCCTTTGCATATTTTCACACAAAGCGATCGCAGGTTAAAAATTTTCAATATATTTTCTTAGAAACACTAATTGATTTGCCATATCCTCGGCTTCTACACTTTCTATTAACTTCAACAAGCCTCGCAACTGTTCTCCGATTGAATAACTTTGCTTGGCAGCAAGTACAATACCTGAATGCTTTTGTTGCTGTTCGAGATAAGCTTTATGCAATCGACAAAAATTACCAACATTGAAACTATAAATAACGCGCCTCTGTTCCGTTGCCCAGATTAATTGGCTATCATCAGATGATGCTAATCTATCTGCCTCAGCCGTTGTCATTACATCAATCCCAGCATTGCGTAAGCCATTAGCTAGAGATTTCTTGCCAGCATCTTCATCTAAATAGAAGCAGATTTGACTCACGCACAATTACCTGACATCCACTGCGTTTCCAGAGCGTTACATTCTGCTTGATATAAAGCAATTTCTCTATCCATTGCTTCCTGATTAGCATAGTAATAGGCAAGCGCCGCATAAACTTGTGCTAGGGATAAATGTGGATATTCTGTGACAATATCTTGAGGAGATAAGCCTGCTTGAGAATCCATCACAAGGTTTTGAACAGTCATGCGCGTACCAGCAATGCAAGAGCGACCTCCAGCAACTTGAGGTGTCCTCACAATTAGGGTTCCAATATCAACTATTGCTACCATGTTTTTTCCACTCTAAAAGAATGATTTTGCTTTAGCACTTCAACTAACTCATCCTCTTCTGCTGTACAGCGAGCAATCTCGTCTCGGTGATCAAAGTAATAAGCCATTGCTGCGTAAACAGATGCCAGTGACAGGTCATACTTACTAGCAATCTCTACCAAGGAATATCCTAACTTTAAATGCATCACTGCCACATCTTCTACAGCAATGCGAGTACCGACAATGCGGGGCTTCCCACTCTGCACATTAGAAGAGATTTCAATATGCTCCCGACTGACTAACTGCATCAATGAATCTTCCACCTCCGTTTTATAATTTCATAATACATAGCAGTCCTGGCTCTTACAAAATTAGATCAACAAACGCCTGTTGGGATTGTTGGGCGTTTCGCAAGCAACGGACGTTATTTGATTATCACTGTTTATGAAGTCACTGAAGCTCAAGGCTAACCGTATATATGGATATAGATGCGAGTATTGCGAAGGAACTGTTCAACCTTGAATTGTCAAGCGCGAGGCATTTAAACATAGAGATGGATTTGTCATCCTCGAAGATGTGACGATAGGTGTTTGTGATACCTGTGGCAATCGGTACTATTCTGCCGATATTCTTCATGCGGTTCATGCTGTTGCAACTGGAGCGAAACTCCCTGAAAGAACCGAACAAATTCCGGTCACTTATCTAGAATCAGCATAATCAACGCCGCGTAACGTTAGATAGTTAAGTTATTGGTAGAGGCAGATCGCTAGCCAGTAGGCATTCTTACAGAAAGCGATCGCCAATTAGCAGCATAGATTTACAGTGCAATTCCTCCTTGGCATATTTTCACATAAAGCGATATCTACGACGGGCTACGCCTACGCAATGCAGCAAATCATCAAGGAGCGATTGAAAACAAATCAATTATTTTTAAAGCCTATGCATAGTCATGCTGGCAAAGAGTATGTCACAATTCAGGCAGGGATTGCTAGAGGTGAACGCGATGCCCCCACTACTCGACCGAACTACCGACCAACGCATTGTCCATTATGGGACGTGGGAACAGTTCAAGTTCATCCAAAAGGGTTTTGACGGTTCTCCAGGTGTGCGACTGTTTTACTATGACGATACAATCGAGATTCTCATGCCGGGACGCGAACATGAAATTTTTGCAAGTATCATCGGTTATTTAGTGACAACCTTTCTCGTCGAAAAAGGCATTTTCTTTCAGCCAACCCGATCAATAACCCAGGAAAAAGAAGGGGTTGTCTCGGTTCAAGCAGACGATTCTTACTGTATTGGCAGCGCTAAACCGATTCCAGATTTGTCCATCGAAGTCGTTTTTACCAGTGGTGGTATCAGCAAGTTAGAGCGCTATAAAGCTCTGGGAGTACTGGAAGTCTGGTTTTGGGAAGATGGGCTGTTAACGCTCTATCATCTGCATGACGGCAGCTATGAATGCGTCGATCGCAGCCAACTGCCCGGACTCAATGACCTGAATTTGGATTTACTAAGACGCTACATTTTGATGGCTGAGACTGATGCTGGAGAAGCTATTAGAGCATTTCGTCGAGAAATTTAATGCGTAGGCGAGCTTTTCGTAGACATCGCTAGTCAGCAGGGATTCTTACAGAAAGCGATCGCCCTTGCCGTGCATTTAGTCAAATCCTTGAGTAAAAATGAAGAGGACTGAAAAAGGATTATTCCCATGACTATTCGTGAAACTGCGATCGCAAAATTGCAGCAACTTTCCGAACCACTCCTACAAGAAGTGACTGATTTCATTGATTTTGTTATCCACAAACATCAAGTTAAAATTGCTGACAGTCAGCCTGATGAATCACCCGTGGAAAAATGGTCACAATGGTTTGAGGCTGTGGATTCCTTGTTTCTTTAATAAACTTTAACTGAACGAAAAAGCAGGGTGCGTTTTTTAACTTAAAATGGTGAATAATCTGAATAGAGGTTTTCTATGAGCATCAGTCTCACACCCGATCAAGAACGCTTTATTCAAACCAAGCTCCAGTCTGGGAAATATCGCTCCGCAGAAGAAGCCCTTGAAATCGCCTTACGGTTGCTTGATGAATATGATCGCGCCGATGCTAAATGGCTCGAAGATGTGCGAGAAAAAATTGATGCGGCGATTTTAGCTTCAGACCAAACGCCTCCTATTGATGGAGAGACATTCGTAAACCAAGTTCTAGAGCGGTTTCGACAAGGACATCAGGCGCAAGCATGAGTCGCTACGTCATCAACATTCTTGCCAGCCGAGATATCAATGAAATTGCCGACTACTTTGCTCAAACTAGCGTTGAAGCAGGAGAGCGATTTTTCAGTGAATTCAACCGCAAGTGCCAACAACTTGTTGCCTTTCCAAACAGTGGTAAAAGTTACGCAAAAATTCGTCCAGACCTCCGAGGTGTATCCTTGCAAGGCTATATCGTTTTCTACAAAGTGCTAGATGATGGTATCGAAATTCTACGGGTTATAAGTGGTCGTCGTAACTTTCCATCTCTTTTTGAGGAATCCAACTAAAAGCTTTTTTGGTGAACCCTGAGACACTGTGAATTTTGGGTGGTGTTGGGTTAAAAAAGAAACATGAAAATTATCAAACCCATCACTAATTGGTTAGAAACCCGCGCCAGTGCCCCTGCTTATGGCGGTTGGGTACTAGCAGCAACGGCAATTTGTTTTTTTGGCGCAGGTATCAATACGATGGCTGGTTGGCTTTACGCCATTAGCGGCATTAGTTTTGCCCTTTTGGGTGTAGCAGCCATCTTACCGCCGCGATCCCTCACAGGTCTATCCATCACCCGCCGTCCCATCCAACCTGTGTCAGCGGGTGACGATCTAACGGTGGAATTAGAAATCTGCAATCAGACACAGCAGCCTGTAAGCCTATTGCAAGTTGAGGATATACTGCCCTTCGTCTTAGGAAAACCAGTACAAAAGGCAATCGAAACAATTCCTAGCCAAGGTAGTTACCGTTGGGTATATTATCACCCTACTCAGCGCCGGGGTGTTTATCGCTGGCACACAGTCGAACTGGGTTCTGGTGCGCCATTGGGGTTATTCTGGTGTCGCCGTCAGCGTGACTGTGCTGCCACAGCGATCGTCTATCCCACAGTGTTGCCCTTGGCTACCTGCCCCCTAGTAGACGAAATGGGACAAGAAGAGAGTAAAAGGGGCGATCCTCGTGGTAGACCCTTGCAGACAGCGACAACGGGGCTGGTGCGATCGCTCCGTCCCTACCGTCTAGGAGATCCGACTCGTCTGATTCACTGGCGGACTAGTGCCCGCTATGGCGAATTAAGGGTGCGGGAGTTAGAAATGGTAACAGGTGGACAAGAAATAGTTATTGCCCTTGACAGTGCTAGCAATTGGGAAGAAGAAAACTTTGAACAAGCAGTAATTGCCGCAGCTTCGTTGTACTTTTATGCACAGCAACAACAATTACAGGTGCAACTGTGGACAGCATCAACAAATTTAATTAAAGGCGATCGTTTTGTTCTAGAAACCTTAGCAGCAACCACAGCCCTAGAAGATGCCAGTTCAGTAGTTCCTAAAAGCTATCCTTTGATTTGGCTGACTCAAAACCCTCTGAGCCTTGCTACTCTTTCTCAAGGCAGTCGCTGGGTTTTGTGGCCAAATATTTCCTCAGCAGCAGAACCAGAGGTAATCAATTGGGAACACCCTGGTATAGTTTTGCAAAGCGATGCCTACGACGGGCTAGGCCTACACCCACTGCAACCCCAACTACAAAAAACATTACATTCATAAATCAATTCAAATTTTATAATTTCAAAGACTGCTGACAAGTTAAGTTTCTGCGATTTCTGGGATTTTCTCTGATCCCAGTACATCGGACACATCAGCCTTTGAGCAAAGGTAAGATAATTTGAGCAGGTAAGGTTGGGGAAATACACCCAGTAATCCCTTAGTGAGGCTGAGGTACAATGCAAAGAAATATTTAAATTATGAGCGACATGATCACATCAGAACATAACACAAAATCCAGCGATAAAAGCCTAGAGGCAATGCGGCATTTTTCCGAACAATACGCCAAGCGTACTGGAACATACTTCTGTTCTGAACCTTCTGTTACCGCAGTTGTGATTGAAGGACTAGCCAAACATAAAGACGATCTAGGTGCGCCTTTATGTCCTTGTCGCCATTACGAAGATAAAGAAGCTGAGATTCACGCTACATATTGGAACTGTCCTTGTGTGCCAATGAGAGAACGCCAGGAGTGTCATTGTATGTTATTCCTCACCCCTGACAACGAGTTTGCTGGAGAAAAACAAGAAATCTCTCTGGAAACAATCAAAGAAGTTCGAGACAGTATGGGATGAGCGAAATCATCCCCCAAGAGTTTTGGCAAGGCGTAGAACAGTTCAATTCTGGACAGTTCTACGCTTGTCATGACACTTTAGAGGCTTTGTGGATTGAAGCTGGCGAACCGGAAAAAACTTTTTATCAGGGAATTCTCCAAATTGCTGTGGCACTGTATCATTTGGAAAATCGGAACTGGCGAGGTGCTGTAATTCTATTGGGAGAAGGCAGCAATCGCCTACGCCGTTACCCATCTAGTTACAGCGGCGTTGACGTAGATGAGCTATTGAGTCAGAGCGCAGTGTTGTTGATGAATTTACAACAAATAGGGCAAGACTTGATTGCTGCTGGTGAATTGGGTGAAAATCAAGCCTTATCTTTGCCTAGAATTGTGCTAACAACTGATTAGACATCTGGTGAAATTATTGCGTTGTCCGAAATCCCTGGTAGGCACAATTCATGTAGCCAAAATTTTCCCGTAGCACTACGTGGAAGCAAGCTACGCGTGGCGTCTCCGTTAAAAGAAGAGTATTGTGCCTACGTCATTTTCACTTCTTATGTCAATTACCTGAAACCTTGAGGTTGGGGGTAGCGTCACTATTTCAGCCAGTAGTTATCGGAAATCACTCCAGATTGTATATTTCATATCTGGATAAAGTACTTGAGATAATTAGAATGCAAGCTGAAATCCTAAATCCCCAATTGCTATGATGCCCTGCTATCAATTGCCCTTATCCCAGATACGTCGCTTTGGATTAGCTTTAATGCTGCCAGCTGCACTTTTGGGCGCTTTTGCCTTCCCTACCCAAGTGCAAACCGCTACTGCACAAACATCTCAGGCAAATCGCCCCCTCACTATCCGCGCTGATGTGCAAGAATATGACGCTAAAAATCAAGTAATCACGGCTCGCGGTAATGTGCAAATGTTGTATCCGGCTCGCCAAATTCAGGCAACATCTGCCCAAGCACAGTATTTTAGTAAAGAACGCCGAATTGATTTCAGTGGCAATGTCTATATTTTACAACAGGGCGGTAACAGTATTCGGGCGGAGAAAGTAACCTATTTAATTGATGAAGGGCGATTTGTTGCTTTACCCCAATCCAACCGTCAGGTAGAGTCCATCTACATGGTGCAGGAATCAGATAATAATGGACAAACTGCGACACCTGCCCCAAAGACACCACCTTTGAAGCCTTCTAATTAGCATTTACCACCAAGAAAGGGTGCTTCCAGAGTGAAAATTGTTTTAGAGAATATTCACAAATCTTACGGCAAGCGAGTAATTGTCAATCGTGTCAACCTTTCTGTTGCTCAGGGTGAAGTTGTTGGTTTACTAGGCCCCAATGGGGCTGGTAAAACCACAACCTTTTACATTGCTACAGGTTTAGAAAAACCCAATCAAGGAAAAGTCTGGCTGGGTAATGTAGAGGTAACGGGAATGCCAATGCATGAAAGGGCACGACTGGGTATTGGCTATCTAGCACAAGAAGCAAGTGTTTTTCGCCAACTCTCGGTAGAGGATAATATTCTGTTAGTGCTAGAGCAAACCCATGTGCCACGATGGGAGTGGTCAAGGCGACTCAATACTTTACTGCGGGAGTTTCGGTTGGAAAAATTAGCTAGGAGTAAAGGAATTCAACTTTCTGGTGGTGAGAGACGGCGGACGGAATTAGCAAGGTCTTTAGCTGCTGGACGAGAAGGGCCAAAATTTTTACTTTTGGATGAACCATTTGCGGGAGTTGATCCGATCGCAGTCTCAGAAATTCAGCAAATCGTAGCACGACTGCGCGATCGCGGCATGGGAATCTTAATTACAGATCATAATGTCCGCGAAACCCTAGCTATCACCGATCGCGCCTACATCATGCGTGAGGGACAAATCCTCGCTTTTGGCGCTGCTGACGAACTTTATAGCAACTCCCTGGTGCGGCAATATTATTTAGGAGATAATTTTCAAGTCTAAATTAAACAATTATTTAGTTAATCATTTCAAAAGATATTTTGATTTTTTATTCTTCAGCATGAATTTATGAATTCATTTTAGTTCTGCTTTCTCACCTATTGAGAATTAAACTTTGATACTGAATAAACTAGATACAGCAGTTTGCAATTAAGTGAGGTAGAGAGCCTAAAGTTCAAGACCAGATATAAAGACTATTTTTCTCCTGCCTGCTGCCTGCTGCCTGCTGCTGTATACTTTGCTTGGCCAGGGTTGCCAATATTGAAATTTTAAAGTTGCTTATGATATCAAAGAAGCTCACGTTTTTCAACAGTCTCTATTCGCTGCTGCCTTTTACGATCATGGATCGCTATCTTGCCAGCGAATTGTTAGCGCCGTTTTTCTTTGGTGTCGGAGCTTTTTCATCAATTGGCGTCACCATTGATGCTGTATTTGATCTCATCAGAAAAATTGTCGAATCTGGGCTACCCATAGACATTGCTATTCAAGTTTTTTTATTAAAATTTCCCAACTTTATCGTTTTAGCCTTTCCCATGTCTACGCTGCTGGCTACTTTGATGACCTACAGTCGTCTTTCTAGCGAGAGCGAACTCATTGCCCTGCGTGGTTGTGGCGTCAGTGTCTATCGCATGGTGCTAACTGCTGTGATGTTAAGTCTTGTAGTCACAGGAATGACATTTATATTTAACGAAGAAATTGCACCAGCAGCAAATTATCAAGCGGCGATGACTTTAGAGAAAGCCTTGAAATCAGACAAGCCAACTTTTAAACAGCAAAATATTTTCTATCCTGAATACCAGGATGTTGCCCAGCCGGATGGTTCTAAGAATCGGATATTGACACGCTTGTTTTACGCCGACCAATTTGATGGTAAGCGGATGACAGGGTTGACAATTATAGATCGCTCAACAAAAAATCTGAATCAAATTGTGGTATCAGAATCTGCTCAGTGGAATCCTTCTCAAAATGTCTGGGATTTTTACAACGGTACGATCTATTTTGTTGCTGCCGATCGCTCTTATCGAAATATCGTCAAATTTGAACACCAACAACTGCTATTACCGCGCACGCCATTAAGTTTGGCAGAAAAAAGCCGAGACTACGGTGAGATGAATATTTCGGAAGCACTACAGCAACTAGAAGTGGAAAATCTCGGTGGCGATCGCCAAAAAATTCGTAAACTTGAAGTGCGGATTCAACAAAAAATCTCTTTGCCCTTTGTATGCGTGGTTTTTGGCTTGGTAGGTGCAGCGATGGGAAGCATACCCCAGCGAACGGGGAGAGGTACAAGCTTTGGGATTAGTGTCCTAGTGATATTTTCGTACTACTTAATTTTCTTTATTAGTGGGGCGATCGCACAAGCAGGTGTCCTTTCTCCCTTTATGGGGGCTTGGTTGCCCAACTTTCTTTTTTTGGGAATAGGTTTATTCTTATTGATACGAGTTGCCAGACGGTAAATTGAAGGGGATGCGGAAGTACACAAACAATATTAAACACCTGGTGAAATTAAATATGCGTTATCCATAACCCTTGTAGAAACATAGCAGTGGTAGGTCTCTACATTCTTTTTCACCAGATGTCTATTATTCTCCCTCATCCCCCCACTTCAATTACGGGTGATAATTTCGACATTGTGGTGCATCGGGATTTTCCTTGCAGTATTCTTCAAAAGAGACTTTCGCTGATATCATCCCCTCAGCTTTCTGATGAGCTGCTTCTGCCTGAAGTTCTTCTACCTCATCCCAGGCAGCTGCACAGGGTTTAGAATAAGCACCTTGTTCAGTACAAATAGCACGAGCTTGCTCAATTGATTTTTGAATTCTCTCCTCCAGCAGTAGCGCTTTTGGCGCTTCCACAAAGTCGCTTTTGGTCAAAATGTCGGTAATCGAGATGATGCCCAACAGCTTGCCTTGAATCACAGGTGCACGATGAATACCAGTGTTAGCAAATAACCGCGCTACATATTCCACACCCAAATCAGGATTGACCACAATGCAAGGCTTGCTCATAATTTCGTAAACCCGCACTTGCTTTGGATCTTTACCGTAGGCTGTTATCTTATAAACAATATCCGTTGCTGTGACAATGCCATAAGCATCATTCTCATGGCGGCAATCCACAACCAGCGCCCGCAATCCTTTATCCTTCATCAGCCCCACTGCTTCAGCAACAGTTGCCGAACCGCGAATGGTAACTACGTCTTTGGTCATGATATCTTCGGCTTTCATCATTGCTGTAGTCTCCTGGTTAATAGTCCGGTGCAGCACAGCGCCCTCATGGACGTATCGAAGCATTGCAACGCACAGTTGGCTAACTAGAAAGTAAAAAAAGTTGAACTTTTGCCCAGCTACAACAATAAATTAGACCAGTTGTCAACTTCTGATGTTATCCAATGTAACCAATGCCCAAAAACTAAGCATAAATTGTGATAACATTCTGCCGATCAACAAATATTTATTTTTTAATTGCCGAAAATTGCCGTATTTTCCAGAAATAGCTAGAAATCCAATTGGTAATAATATGAGCGACAATCGGCACTAACAAGTTGCCCGTGAGCAGGGCGCTATATGCCAATATCATCCCGACAATTGTTGCCCAAATTACATAAGGCCATTGTTGGGAACCGCTAAAATGCAAGATGCCAAAGCAAAGACTGGATACAATTACTGCTGTAATATCGGAGCCTAAAGCTGGCAGCATCACACCCCTAAATAACAATTCTTCACTCAACCCTGGTAGCAACCCCAGCCAAATTAAATCTGGTAAAGCTAAAGGCTTCAGTACCACTTCTAGGTAATAATCTGCACTTTTACGATAGGCAGTCCATAGGCGGTAAGTTAAGCCACTTAACGCGGTGAGCACAAACCCCAACCCTACACCCAACAGCAACTCTCTTTGATTCAAGTCCCAAGAAAATAGCGAAAAATTGCCAAAGTATAACGAAAGTTTGGCGACTATCAACAAAATGATTGCAGTCGCTCCCATCGCCCCAAGTACTTGGATGCGCGTCAGGTATGGAATTTCTGGCTTTTGCTTTTGTTGTTCAATCACGGGTTTTAGGGGGCAACTAATGACTAATGACTAATGACTAATTGACTGCAAAGGTAATAATTTGGGACGGAGAGCGCAAGGATTGATGCCTGCTTTGTGTGCTACCAATACACCTACTGCTTCTAAATATGAGTTTACCTGTATAGATTTGATCCCCAAAGGTTGGGCAGGAACTTTTATTAGAGTTTTATTCTCTTCTACTGTAATTATTTGGCATCGTCTTTGGCTTAAACTTAGTAAAGCACTGCTACCACAAGCATTTGCAGGTACGATCGCAGCATCCACTTCATCTGCCCAAATATCTTCTTTGTCTGATGCAATCTGTCTTTTCTCTATTATAAATTGTGGGGCACGACTTAATCCGACAAGGACGCAGGGCAAAAAGGTATAGCCCAATTCTTCGGCGGCGGAACGGGGAGATAAATCAGGTTGTGGAGGTTCGCTCAAAAGGGCGGGAGAATGGGCGCAAGGAATTTGAAAGGTTCGCACTAGCAAATGGCTAATTACGGCTTCTGCACCCGCTAAAGGATCTACGCCTTCACCCTGGCGATATTTTTGTACTGCCTCCTCATCCATATCATCGGGGAAACGGGCAACAACTGCGATCGCTTCTGCCCCCGCTTTTTTAATTAATATCTCACCTGCTCGTAACAAACTATCCGGGTTGCCAATTGTTCCCCAACTCACTCCCGATGCTGTAGTCCGTAATTCTACATTCAATGGTGCATCAGTAATTACATAATCCGTTAAGGTTAATCCTAGAGTTGCTCTGACTGCATCTGCTGCTTGTATATGTCGTAGTCGCAACTCTGGCTCAATACCTTGGTCTAAAAGCAAACCTACTTTGTTAGTGCGAACTGGACGCAAACCCCAGCATCCAGAGGCAAATTTGTCAAGCCCGTAACCTTCAACATAGAAAGCGTTAGGGAGATTCCAATACAAACTTGCGCCATTCAGGACATTGGGGTGAGTAATTAGGCGATCGCAAACCTGTGCTATAACCTTGGCAACAGGTAAAGCATCTCCTGCATAACCCCCAATGGCAGCCCCAACGCCAGTTGGTACAATTAAGATAGCTGTGTAGGGACGCATATTGAGTGCTGAGTGCTGAGTGCTGAGTGCTGAGTTATAAATCAAAAGCCATTAAATACTAACTCCCAATTCTCAATTCTCAACTTTATAACTTCCATCTCTCAACTCCTAACTCTCAACTTTTAACTTTTAACTTCTAACTCAGCATTCACTACTCAGCACTCAGCACTCTTTGTCACTACTGCTTCAACTGTCGCTTTTTGTTCGTCAACATCTACAGAGGTAACAGCCCAACGCAGGGGTTCGCCTTGTTTGTTCAACTCTGTTTCAATTGCTTCTAGTAATTCTGCCGGAGTTTCTTGTAAATCAATTTCTGCGGTAATAAAATGAGTTGTCATCTTGGTAAATCCTGTTGATTTGTAATTTCTAGAATAGCTGATGTCAGTTGCGATGAAATACTTATGTTATTTATCAGATTTGGTAATGCTCGGTGGACAGTTATTCAGTTATGAATAATCATCCGATATACTGATAACTGCTCACAGATTATTTGTCTTTGCCAAATTGTAAATGATAAACAATGTCTTCCTTTTCTGTCTCAAGTTTCAAATCAGAAAGGGGTTTCGCAACACAAAGCAATACATAACCTTGCTTTTGTAAATCTGGACTAACGCCCATGCCATCAGTTTGATCCACAGTTCCTTCAGATAGTTGACCGGCGCAAGTTGTACAAACACCAGCATTACAAGAACTCGGCAGTTCCAAACCAGCAGCATCGGCAACTGATAAGATCGTTTCATCTTCGGGAACTTGCAAAGTATGAATTTTGCCTTGGTGATTAATTTCTACGGTGTAAGTTTTGGACATATACAAAGGAAGGTGATGCAACGAGAACTTTAGAGATTCAGGCTTTGGCCGTTCATAAGTTCAGTGGACAAGAAGGTTATTTTATCTGATAAATAAGCACATTACCAAGTAAACAAAGACGAAAAGAGAATTATTTTCAAAGAGCCTTATCAAGGAAAAATAGTTATACAGTGATAATTATAAGTCCTTGCTAGACAAAAAACTTAAGGTAAGGAAACTCACTTGCTGTTAATTCCACCTGTAAAAGCTTGTGAGGTTGAATCCTCCTGAAACTAGGGAAGTGATGATACACACTTAAAACTTTGTTTGGTTAAATATTTGGAGTGGAGTTAAGAATGCTGGAATCATATCGTAAACACGTTGCCGAAAGAGCTGCACTGGGAATTCCCCCCTTACCATTGGATGCAAAGCAGACATCTGAACTGTGCGAATTACTGAAAAATCCGCCCAAGGGTCAAGAGGATATATTATTGCATTTATTGAGCGATCGCGTTTCTCCTGGTGTTGATCCAGCAGCTTATGTCAAAGCTGGATTTCTCACCGCGATTGCCAAAAAGGAAATCATCAGTCCCTTGGTTTCGCGCATAGAAGCGGTGCAATTGTTAGGGACAATGATAGGTGGTTACAATGTGCAATCTTTAATCGATTTGCTGCAATGGCCCACCGTATCTCTCTCAGACTCATCTGAAACACCTCTGGTAATGGGTGGACAAGGAAAGGAACCCATCGCCGCTTATGCCGCCAACGCTTTAAGCAAAATCCTCTTGGTGTACGACGCCTTCCACGATGTTTTAGAGTTGTCTAAAACCAATCCTTTCGCCAAGCGGGTGATTGACTCTTGGGCGGAAGCTGAATGGTTTACCCTTCGCCCCACAGTACCAGAAGCGATTACTGTCACCGTTTTTAAAGTTCCTGGCGAAACCAATACCGACGATTTATCCCCCGCCCAAAGCGCCACAACTCGCCCAGATATTCCCTTACACGCCTTAGTGATGTTAGAGTCACGGCAACCGGGAAGCTTGGCAACCATTGCCGAATTGAAGAAAAAAGGGCATCCTGTAGCTTACGTGGGGGATGTAGTTGGTACAGGTTCTTCGCGTAAATCTGCTATTAACTCGGTGTTATGGCACATGGGAAATGATATACCTTTTGTGCCAAACAAACGCGCTGGGGGTTATGTTTTAGGTGGTGCGATCGCGCCAATTTTCTTTAACACAGCTGAAGATGCCGGTGCTTTGCCTATTCAGTGCGACGTCACCAAACTAGAAACCGGCATGGTAATTACCATCCATCCCTACAAAGGCGAAATCACAAATGAAGCAGGTGAAGTCATTTCCACCTTTGCCCTCAAACCTGATACCATCCTCGATGAAGTTCGCGCAGGTGGACGCATCCCCCTACTTATCGGCCGTACCCTCACCGATAAAACTCGTCTTGCACTTGGTTTAGAACCCAGCACCGTTTTCACCCGTCCCCAGCAAGCCTTTGATACAGGTAAAGGCTACACCCTAGCACAGAAAATGGTAGGTAAAGCTTGCGGATTACCTGGTGTGCGTCCCGGCACATCCTGCGAACCGATCATTACTACCGTTGGTTCCCAGGATACCACAGGCCCCATGACCCGCGATGAATTAAAAGAACTCGCCTGTCTTGGTTTCAGTGCAGACTTAGTGATACAAAGTTTCTGCCACACAGCTGCTTATCCCAAACCAGTAGACATCAAAACCCATCACGAGCTCCCCGATTTCTTTGCCTCTCGTGGCGGTGTCGCCCTGCGTCCCGGTGATGGTATAATCCACTCTTGGTTAAACCGGATGCTGCTACCCGACACCGTGGGAACTGGCGGCGACTCTCACACCCGCTTCCCCTTGGGTATTTCCTTCCCCGCCGGTTCTGGATTAGTGGCCTTTGCAGCCGCCTTGGGTGTGATGCCTTTAGATATGCCAGAGTCAGTATTGGTAAGATTTAAAGGTGAACTGCAACCAGGTATCACCCTGCGCGATGTCGTGAATGCCATTCCCTACGTGGCAATTCAAAAAGGTTTGCTGACAGCAGAAAAGCAGAACAAGAAAAATGTGTTCTCCGGGCGAATTCTGGAAATAGAAGGTTTGCCAGATTTAAAAGTTGAACAAGCCTTTGAACTCACCGATGCTAGTGCCGAACGTTCTTGTGCCGGATGCACAATTAAGCTGAGTGTAGAGACAATTTCGGAATATCTGCGTTCTAACGTAGCGCTGCTAAAAAATATGATAGCACGAGGCTATCAAGATGCGCGTACCATGCTGCGCCGTGTGGCAAAGATGGAAGAATGGTTAGCAAATCCCGTGTTATTAGAAGGCGATGCCGATGCGGAGTATGCCGAAATAATTGAAATTGATTTGAACGAAATCAAAGAACCAATTGTTGCTGCTCCCAATGACCCCGATAATGTTAAATTATTATCGGAAGTTGCTAATGATCCAGTGCAAGAAGTATTCGTCGGTTCTTGTATGACAAATATCGGTCATTATCGGGCAACAGCCAAAGTTTTGGAAGGCGCAGGTGAAGTGAAAACTCGCCTGTGGATTTCACCACCAACCCGCATGGATGAACACCAACTTAAAGAAGAAGGTGTATACAGCATTTTTGGGGCTGCGGGTGCTAGAACAGAAATACCCGGATGCAGTTTGTGCATGGGTAATCAGGCGCGAGTTGCTGATGGCACAACAGTGTTTTCTACCTCTACCCGCAACTTCAATAATCGCATGGGTAAAGATGCGCGAGTGTATCTTGGTTCAGCAGAATTAGCCGCAGTTTGTGCGCTGCTGGGACGGCTTCCCACGGTGCAGGAATACTTGGATATTGTGGCGAGTAGAATTCATCCTTTTGCCGATGATTTGTATCGGTATTTGAACTTTGATCAAATCCTCGGTTTTGAGGATGAAGGGCGCGTGATTTCTAAGGAGGAGCAGGCTTTGTTAGTATAGTTTAATTAGGTGGGTATTATGCCCACCTAATTTTTAGCGTTTCCAAGAGGAATATTAATGACCAGTCCATCTTTTATAAATGAACAAAATCTCTATGAACAAGACTTTTACTTGTGGACACAAACAATTGTCAATCAGTTAAAAGAAAATAATTTTAATGAAATAGATATACTTAATCTAATTGAAGAAATTGAAAGCATGGGTAGGAGTGAAAAACGCGAATTAAAAAATCGATTAATTGTGTTATTAATGCACTTGTTGAAATGGCAATATCAACCAGAAAAACGTAGTGAAAGTTGGCGCAGTACAATTTCTGAACAACGTATCTGTATTGAAACATTATTAGAAGATAGTCCCAGTTTGCAACCTCTACTTGCAGAATTATTTGAAAATTGTTATCAAAAAGCTCGTCTCAAAGCATCTGATGAAACAGATATTAAATTAAATTTATTTCCTAAAGAATCTCCGTTTACATTAGAAGAAACTTTAAAAAGTAGTTATTAAGTTCGAGGAATGAATTTTCACACCGTCGTACTTAGAAAAAATTCTGGCTATTGGGTTGCATTATGTTTAGAAAACGGCATTATCTGGCAGGGAAATAGTCAAGAAGATGCAATTAAAAAACTGAAAGAAGCAATTGAATCTTTTGAAGAGGTTTATGAGTCTGAAAGTAATATTTATAAATCTACCGTTTCAATAGATGAATTACATGAATTTTTATCTATTGAAGAAAAAGAACAAGATTCAGAGATAATTGTGGCGAGTAGAATTCATCCTTTTGCAGATGATTTGTATCGGTATTTAAACTTTGATAAAATCGCCGATTGTGAGGATGAAGGGCACGTGATTCCGTTGGAAGATATGCCGATAGTTGAGGATATTTTGGGTATGCCTACGGCGGCGAGGTAGGTAATAATACGGTGGGCAATGCCTACCTAATTATCTAACATCAACAGGTAAGCAAAAATGAACTTTTGCACTGTTGTTTAATAAATATACTAATGAGACTATATACAATTGATACTGTACAGAGAGATAACTATTATAAACTTGAATTTCAACCCCAAGCAGGAATTATGCTGAAATTAGTTAAAAATGTACCTTGCTTGGGTTTTTCTGACTATTATGCTATTGGGGATGCAATAATAAAAGCTGGCATTAACAAAGACCATCATATTATACCTATTATTCTACAACAATCAACTATTGAAGAATTAAAGAATATACAAAACACAGAAGAATCTAAAAAAGAACTACAGTTAAAAGGCAATACAGAAGATATAAATCAAGAATACTTTCAACAAAAAACTAAACCCATAAAAATTTACGATAGCAGACTCCATAAGAATGAAAAAGAAATTCTCTTTTTGAAAGAACAAGCTCTATCACAGGACAAAGATATCATTGTTCTCTTAGAACTGCCTGTAAATGATGCTCAACCTCATTATAAATTTGATGGCAATATAGAAATTTTATTAAGTCTCCACAAAACTTATTATTATGAAAGTTCAAATTCAATTTCTCAGCCTCAACTTTATGTAGCCATAGTCAAGATGAGTCATGGTTCAAAAGTTGATTTTACATACTCTAGCCCTTATTCAGACAATATCACACTACCAACATTACAAAATTTAATGAAATATAAATTTGAGTATACTTGCTATGAAGGAGGATTATATTATAGAGATGCTTATGGAGATAAATTATATTTTAAAAAACCTGACAAAAAAGAGTTTTTAGATTTGTATTCTGAATTCTCTATTGATATTTAGTTTTCTATAAATTTTGGAGTTTCGAGTTTAATTTATATTTAGAAAAGTTTTGATAGCCTGTAGCAAACCTTTAGAACTTTAGAATAAATTACGACCTTTTTAACATATCTGACCCAACCCCCCAACCCCCTTACCTACGAAGGAAGGAGGAGAAATCCGGCTCCCCTCTTTGCTTCAAAGAGGGGTTGGGGGAGAGGTCAATCTATGCGATCGCAATAAACTGTTAAAGTCTAATTACTTGATACCAAACTTTTTACACATAGGAGTTATTAAAATACTTGAACTTCACAAATCACAAAAGCTATGTTCTTGACGACAATCAACGACCTATTGCTGTACAAATTCCTATCGCTGAATTTGAAAATATTGAAGGTCTTCTTAAGGATTAAGGGATAAATCAAGAAGCAGCAATCAATCAACTTAATGAAGCGATCGCCTCTTTTTTTGAAGTCTAAAAAATCGAACCTAATATTTACCATGCTTCACTCACTATAGAAGAATTACATGAGTTTTTGTCAGTGGAAGACACTGAATAAGTATGATAAATCTTCGAGTTGAAGAAAGTTTACATAAAAGTGCATAAGGTAGCCCATCGTAGACTTCGGATTTGGCTAATGCTTGAGTCATTTTGCCCTCTGCTTTATATCAAATTTGACCTCTCTCAAACCTCTCCACAACACGAGGAGAGGCTTAATCAACGAACTGAAGTTAAACTTTCGTCGCAGCAGCACTTGGTAAACTCACTTTCAAGCGCTTAAACATCGCTTCTCGTGCTTGTGCAGCGAGGCTGTCGTCAAAAGGTGTTAAGGTAATTTCCTGCTGATACTTTAGCCGCAGCGCTGTTTGAATTAACCAATCAGCAACAAAGGGATTTTTCGGTAACAATGGCCCGTGGGAATAAGTAGCGATCGCATTTTGATAAAATGCTCCTTCTGTCCCATCTTCACCATTATTTCCCAAGCCGTACACCACTCGCCCCAAAGCTTCCACTTTTCCCAGTTTGGTGCGTCCGCCGTGATTTTCAAAGCCTACCAAATATGGTGTGCTACCTGTCATCTCTTTTAAATCTCGCGCTAGACGAGAAGCTGTGACTTCAATTACTAAGTTGCCAATACAGCGTTTAGTATTTTCACCAGGATGCACAGAAACTAAATCGAGTATTCCCAAACCATCAATTCGTTGTCCCAAGCCTGGTTCATAATAATGTCCCAGTAATTGGGGTGAACCACAAGTAAATACTCCTGGTGTTCCATTTTCGATTTTGTCGCGCATTGCATCAGCTTTCGCACCTTGCAAATCACGCATGACAATCTCTTGCTGGCGGTCTTGGGCGCCACCACCAACTATGACATCTACAGTTTTAATATCTGCGGCTGTGGAATTTTGATCTAGGGGTAACACTTTAACATCGTATCCCCGCCATTGAGCGCGACGTTCTATAGTAATTACATTACCGCGATCGCCATAAGTACTCATCAGCGTCGGATAAAGCCAACCAATTGTTAATTCCAAATTTTGAGAAGTCATAAATTTAGGGAATAGGGAATGGAACGATCGCAAATGACCAATGACCAATGACCAATGACAAATGACAAATTTAAAGAATTTTTCGACCAGTCAAAACTTCTCGTACTTCTAGCATGGCTGAGTAGGTGGGTAGAATATGCAAAGTTTCATTCTCTGGTGTATGCTCTAATGCAGTTGCGATCGCTTGTCGCAAATCTTCTTCTACAATTAAATTTAAGTTACTCTCAGGGGACTTTTGGCTGTAACGTAGACGTAGTGCCATATCGTAGACGCGATCGCCACTCACTACTAAAGTGCCTCCCCGTTCAACTAATTTTTCGGTATCTACGTCCCAAATCCAGGATACATCAGTGCCATCGGGTGTGCGATCGTTCAATACTAGCAGTGTGGTTTTATCTGTGCTTTGAGTAACTACGCGAATGGTTTCATTCGTTCCTACAGGATTTTTGGATAACAATATTCGCACTCGTTTACCATTAATTACTAAATCTTCAGCCCGACCAAAAGCAGCTTGGAAATTGTTAATAGTATCTCTGATTGTTGCTTCATCAACTCCTAACTCAATAGCCGCAGTTGCAGCAGCTAAAGTATTATATTTGTTGTACAAACCAACCAGAATTTGCGACCATTCATTACTTTCTAAAGTCGGTTTACTTTTACTAAAACCACACTTAGGACAAGTAAAATCTCCCAAATGAGACAAATAAACACCCTTGTAATCTAGGGAATGTCCACATTTGGGACAGTAAATAGAATCAACAGCATGAGGAATTGCTTCTAGATAATGTTCTGGTTCATTCAAGCCAAAGAATAACACCCGTTGGGGTAACTGCTGACCGAGGTTAGATAAAGTTGGGTCATCAGCATTAGGAATTACCACCGTTTCTGCTGGTAGGGTAGAAATAACTTTTGTCCAACGTTTACTAATTGTGTCTACTTCTCCGTACCTATCGAGTTGGTCGCGGAACAAGTTTAAACAAAGAATGATTCGTGGCTGGAGTGGTGCTAATACTTTTGGTACAATATTTTCATCAACTTCCAAAATGGCGTAATCAGTATTGAGCGTACCTAGTAAGTTGGTGCTTTCTAACAGCGCTGTCATCAAGCCATTTTCCAGATTTGCACCTGTAGAATTATGAGTGATGCGAAAACCCTTGCGTTCTAATATCGTGCATAAAAGCAGCGCTGTAGTAGTTTTGCCGTTAGTACCAGCAATTAAAATCACCCCATTTTTAACTTGCTGACTCAATAATTGTAACAGTCGGGGTTCTATGCGACGAGCAATCGAGCCTGGTAACACACTAGCAGCACCCAGACGGAGCGATCGCACAATAAACGTCACACTTTTTGCCACTGACACCGCGAAACCCAATCGCAGCCTATCTATGAATTGTATTTTGTTTCCCACATCTGTACCCTAGTCTTCTGGCGGTTGCTAATTAAAAGTGCAAATTTAATCTTGTGAGTTTAGCGAATCCTGGCTGAAAAAGCCAGTCATCGCAATTTTGAATTTTGGATTGTTGCGCTACTTTACCTCTGTTTTGACTTGCGCGTAGCGATACCAGCCACTTGCGAGAGATAATCTCAGTAGGCGTTATCTTAAAAAATAGTGCGTGGGCGTAATTACATATCCAGCCCAGTTGGCCGAATTCAGCACAAACTCACGACAAGTAGTAGCTTGCAAGGTTCCTTTTGATGAATAGCACAAAGTTTCTTTTTTTACATAAACAAATTACTAGCTGGCGAAGGTGGTTGTCCAAATGCCTGTTGTTGCTTGTAAGTCTTTTCATTATAAGTATGCAACCTGCATCTGCTGGTCTTAATAATGATTTATATGATGGCAACATCTTTGTCGTTTATGCTGGCAATGGTTCATTGGTTCCTCCCAGACAGACACTCGCACAGTCTTTAGCGGAACATAAACCCGTATTTTTGGCCTTTTATATAGATGACAGCAGTGAGTCCAAAAGATATGCCATTTCCATTTCACGGGTACAGGAATTCTATGGTAGGGTAGCAGAAATTATCCCGATTAATGTAGATACTATCCCGCCTAAACAGACCTACGACCCTACAGAAGTAGGATATTACTATTCTGGGGGTGTTCCTCAAGTAGTGGTGTTTAATAAATCGGGTGAAGTAGTTTTGAATAAAAAAGGTCAAGTACCTTTTGAAGAGATAGACGATCAATTTCGTAAAATCTTTGATTTATTACCACGCACTGAAACAGCACAGTTAAAGCGGCGAGCTTTTAACGAGTTTAGTAGTGAGTTAGCTAAGTAACTTATGGGGCAGATCAAATTGGTCTGCCCTAATTTTTAGTTATATCTGTTACTACATTGCCACCGATGTCAAAGCATAATATTGAAATATCTGTATTCACAATCGAGAAAATTAATCCATAGTCTATAGTCCGTAATCAATGCCCATTGCCCAATAATTAACTAAAGTGTATTCTGATGTCAAAGGTTTACACCACCCAGGAACTAATTCAAATTTTGGCAGCCGAACGCCAAGCTTGCCTCAAAGGAAAACGCTTAAAATTAGAAATAAAAGTCTCTGGCAATCCTGTAATTGACCAGTTTATCAGCACTGATGGGTTGCAACAGTTTACTGCCTATCAAGATTTCAAAACTGCAATTCACGATTATCAGAAAGAAAATCGAGTTTCCGGTATTATTTGGCGAGAAGTGACAGTTAAAGGAAAAAACTTGCACTATCCCGAAGTAGATACTGAGTTAATTGCCCTCAATGGTGACTTAGAGATATTAAAAGCTGCTAAAAATTCCATCGTAGAATTTTGGTATGATGTCACTATAGGGATGGATTTATACTTGAGTTTTAATAATAGTAAACAACACCAACAAATTGTCACATCAGATGTAGAGAGAATTGTTCAAAGAACAGAGTGGGCAAGTTTGTGCAAGTGGGAAAATTCTAGCTTTTTGGAAATGATTTTGCAGCTAGGATGGGGTAAACCAGAAGAGGCTTATTATAAACGAGGAAGACCGCGATCGGGTAGTGAATATATTCATGCAGTCAATCCCGGAAATCGCCCTATTGGTTGATTGATGTGTTGGGTAGCAATACTGAAAACTACGACAAAATGACGGATAGAATTGCATTTACTTTGCTTTCTTAATAAGGCACTCTATCTGTAACAGAAATTTTAACTGTACAGATAAGTAGTAGCATGAAAGTACGCGAAGTGATCAAACGACTAGAAGCTGATGGTTGGTATCTTGCTAGAACTAAAGGTAGTCATCGACAGTTCAAACATCCTGATAAACCTGGTACTGTAACAGTGGCTGGTAAGCCAAATGTGGATGTACCAATTGGTACTCTGAAAAATATCTGGAGACATGCTCAATTGGAGGAAGACTGATGCGTTATACAGTTGTGATTGAAAAGGGAGCAACTAGCTACGGCGCTTATGTCCCTGATTTACCAGGTTGTGTAGCTGTGGGTGAAACTTTAGAAGAAGTCAAGCAGATGATTGCAGAAGCTATTGAATTTCATATAGAAGGAATGCTAGAAGATGGTTTACCTATTCCTAAACCTACAAGCATCGCTCATGAGGTTGAAGTTGCAAACTACAGCAAAATATAATTATATAGCAACCGCCAAGGCTGTTAAGACGCGAAACGCAAGACATCCTCAATCGCATCTCGTAAACAATCGAACTGATCGAGTATTTTGCGGATT
>NZ_JBALEF010000024.1:0-12322 GCF_036918245.1 Nostoc sp. | reverse complement strand
AATCCGCAAAATACTCGATCAGTTCGATTGTTTACGAGATGCGATTGAGGATGTCTTGCGTTTCGCGTCTTAACAGCCTTGGCGGTTGCTATATATTATCGGCTGTAATAAATGGAAAGGACAGAAGTTAGGTTTATCCTGCTTCTGTCCCATTTAGGATTAGTTACCGTTCACAAAGTCAAGCAAGTGGCTATGCAGGCACCATCTCCTTTTGAAATCTCATCCAATGGCGATGTTGCGCGATCGCACTGATAAAATCATCAGCTACAGATTTTAAGTCAGATTCACTAGAAGTCACCACACCCATGTCAGAGCGTGCGCCATCTTGCGACAACTTCAGGCCCTCAATATTAGCCATCGATAGTAGTTCGACCCCTTCGCTGGTCGCGGCGATCGCTTTACAGTGTTTAAATGCCTCGTTAATGAAGTGAACCGCTTCTCCCTGCTGCTTGAGCATCTTGATACTCTGCGCTCCACCAGGTACATACACCGCATCAAACATCACAGAAGCAGCTGTTACAAAGGTCATCTCAACCGGGATTTCCTGACCATCATCGCCTTTAATTTTACCGCCATGAGTTGCAACGACCTTTGTATGAGCGCCCTGCTGCGTTAGTGCCTGCTGGAGTGCGCCCAGTTCCTGAGCATTTACACCATCCGCCGCTAGAATTGCAATCCGGCGACTCTTAATCGTTTTTTCTGGCATCTTCTCCAGCATAGTTTGGATACTGAGCGCCGGAGATTTTTGCCCATGATTTGGTTTGACTTCTGTAGGAGCAGGTAAGCCCAGTCCCTCAGCAATGCGGGTTACTAGCTGATGATCGACAGAGTTAAATAACTCCAGCATCCGCTCTTTGACGGCGGGGTTCATCACTTTGCCCAACTCAAAATGTGCGGCTTTGACTAAGTGTTCTTTCTCAGTCTCAGACAAACTGTTCCAGAATAAAGTTGCTTGACTGAAGTGGTCTTGGAAACTGGGGCTGCGTTCTCGAATTTTATGACCTTCCACCCGCTCTTGATAGCTGACAAAGCCGCCAAGATTTTCCGGAGCGTTCATCGGGCAACCATTACCGAGGGAATTCGGGAAGTAGTTTACCTTTGAAGTGGGAATGTTGTACTGCATAACGCCGTCCCTTTGGTTATTATGGAACGGACAAACAGGGCGGTTAATTGGTAAATCGGTATAATTTGCGCTTCCCAAACGGTGTACTTGCGTATCAGCGTAGGAGAAGATCCGACCTTGCAGCAGTGGGTCATCCGAGAAGTCGATGCCCGGTACAATATTGGCAGGTTGGAAAGCAACTTGCTCGGTTTCGGCAAAGTAGTTGTCTGGGTTGCGGTTGAGTACCATTTTGCCGATTGGCTTTACAGGAACCAGTTCTTCGGGAATCAGCTTGGTGGAATCAAGGATATCAAAATCAAATTTCAATTCGTCCTCTTCCTCGACAATCTGCACACCGAGTTCAAATTCCGGATAGTCGCCCATTTCGATCGCGTCCCCTAAATCGCGGCGATGAAAATCAGGGTCTTTTCCGCCTACTTTCTGCGCTTCATCCCACACTATTGAATGAACGCCCAGAATCGGCTTCCAGTGAAATTTTACAAACCTTGCTTTGCCTTGTTCGTTGACAAAGCGGAAAGTGTGAATACCAAACCCTTGCATCATGCGATAGCTTCTGGGAAGGGTGCGATCGGACAGTATCCACATAATCATGTGCATCGATTCCGGCATTAGCGAGATGAAGTCCCAGAAGTTATCATGAGCTGTTCCCGCTTGGGGCATCTCGTTGTGCGGTTCGGGTTTCAGGGCATGAACCAAGTCAGGAAACTTGATGGCATCTTGGATAAAAAACACCGGAATATTGTTGCCGACTATATCGTAGTTGCCATCTTCAGTGTAGAACCTGACAGCAAATCCGCGCACATCGCGGGCGGTATCAGCTGAACCCCGGAACCCGACAACCGTGGAAAATCGAACGAAGACCGGAGTTTTAACTGAGGGATCTTGAAGAAATTTTGCCTTTGTATACTCTGCCAGGGATTCATAAGGCTGGAAGTAACCATGAACACCTGCTCCTCGCGCATGAACTACTCGCTCTGGAATGCGCTCTCGGTCAAAGTGTGCTAGTTTCTCACGGAAGTGAAAGTCTTCTACCAATGTGGGGCCACGCGATCCAGCTTTGAGCGAATCATTTGTGTTGTTAACCCGAAGTCCCTGATTGGTGGTCAGATATTCCCCAACTTCTTGACGAGAGGAGTCTAGAGCCTTCTGCTTGCTTTGCTCGTCGATCGGATTGTGTTCACTCATGTTAAATATTTCAGGTGCTATTCAACAGTTTAATTAATTAGCGTGGCGTATCGATTTGGTTTAACCCTTGTCACCGCGATCGCAATGGCGCGCTGTCTGATTTACTAGCCTTTATTTAGTATTACTCATAAATCCAGAGCGCAGTCCGGCTGCTGCTTCCTTAACCGCCTGCTTCGCTTTATCTACCACTGCTCCGGTGCCAAAGAATTCATGAGTCACGCCGTTATAATTGATTGCCTTTACAGAAGAACCCGCTTCACGCAAACGCTTGGCGTAGGCTTCTCCTTCACTACGCAGTGGGTCAATTTCTGCTGTAATCACGGTCGCAGGTGGCAGACCGCGTAGGTTTTCTGCTCGCAGTGGTGAAGCATAGGGATTACTCCCATCAGATTCACTGTTTAGATATTGCTTCCAGAACCACATCATCATCGCTTTGTTGAGCGGTTTGGCATTAGCATTCTCCTGGTAGGAGGGTGTGTCAAAGGCGTAATTGGTAACAGGGTAGATTAGCATCTGATGCACAGGTATCTTGCCACCTCTATCACGTGCCATTAAGCAGGTGACAGTTGCCAAGTTGCCACCTGCGCTCTCGCCGCCGACTGCAACCTGCTTGGGGTCGCCGTTAATTCGGGCAGCATTCGCCATAACCCATTGAGTTGCAGCATAAGCATCTTCCGCCGCTGCGGGAAACTTATGTTCTGGGGCTTGGCGATAGGCGACAGATACAACCATACAGTTAGCTGCATTAGTCAAAGCGCGGCACGATGAATCATAGGTATCTAAATTGGCGATTACCCAGCCGCCGCCGTGGAAGTAGACCAGCACCGGGAAGGGTCCTTTTCCCTTTGGTAGATAAATACGCGCTAGAAGATCGCCCCCTGGCCCTGGTATAAGTTGATGGTTGACATCCCCGACCATTTCCACCGCAGGTTTGCGACGTTTGGCAAGCACGCCCATAACTGCATCTGCCACAGTTGGGTTGTTGCGAGCATTCATCGGCGACAATTTCTCAGTGGGCGGTGCGTTAAAAGAGGTAAGTTCATCTAACACGGCTTTCATCTGAGCATCAGGTGTGGATACAGCCTCTGCTGACTTTGCCAGAAGTGGGCTACCTAAGGCGATCGCCACCACCCCTGACCCAGCTAGTGTGGCAAACTCTCTTCTCGATATTTTCTGATTCACAAACTCCTCCAAAAAGTACCACAGCAGAAGTACAACCTAAATCTGACTGGTTTTTCCATCCAATTTGACGCGTAGGCCTAGTCCGTCGTAGACATCGCTAACGACATCATTTATCTCAAGCACTGGATTATTAGCCTGTTATAAGTGGCTCAGATCGCAGTAAGCTTACTTCTGGATGGCATTGAAGAGACTTACTTAACCTTTTAAAGTGCCTCATCAGTATTAATCTTAAAAAGCTAGAAACTGATCCTGCCTCTAGCATTGGTTAGTAATACCTAAGTTATTGTAGTGGAATAAACTACTGCTAAATGCAGATGTGATTTTGAATACAAAAAAGTTAAGCAAAGCGGGCGTTGCATAATGGCGGTATGAATTGAGGTGAAACTGGATCAAAGGTCCGCGTTGTGGGTCGTGTCACATCCGTAAAAACGGAAAGAAAAGAGGTAAGCAGAATCACATTTGCTGTGATTGCGACGTGCGTTCCGCCCCGCTTCTCTACAAGACGCTACGCGAACGCTAACGCCAATTCATTGATCGCTATGAACCACCCCAAGGCTACAGTGATGAAGTGAAACGGGAATGCCTGAAAATGTACGTTAATGGCATGGGATTTCGTGGCATCGAACGGAGTCATTGCGTGTGCATCACACGACATTGATTACTTGGGTAAAACTTGTGGGAGAACTGCTGCCTGATGCTTACAACCCACAAGCAATTCCAGAAGTTGGTGAACTCGATGAATTAGAAACGTTCGTCGGCTCAAAAAAAACAAAATTTGGCTTTGGACAGCAGTGAACCACTTCACACAAGGCATTTTAGCATGGGTTTTGGGCGATCATAGTGCTGAAACTTTCCGACCGTTATGGGATATCGTCAGTACTTGGCAGTGCTATTTCTATGTCACAGATGGATGGTTAGTCTATCCAGGCTTTATTCCAAAGGGGGACCAAATTGTAAGCAAGACTTACATGACGCGGGTTGAGGGGGAAAACACACGCTTGCGTCACTATCTGGCTCGATTACATCGCAAGACCCTATGCTATTCCAAGTCAGCACAAATGCTGAGATATTCGATTCGATTGTTACTTCACTATCTCAAATTTTGGGATGTTCCAATTCCTCAATGATTCATACCGCTATTATGCAACGCCAGCAAAGCGTTTACATTGAAGCAAGGTGGTATTTGCTCTGTTTTGGCTGCTGTTTAACATAATAATCCTTAAGCAATTGAAAATCTATACGGCTAATAGCGCTGAAAGTCAATACAGCGCTACTACGAACAGTGTTATTTTTTGATGTATGCCTAATTACTTGTGGCTTGCCTGGAGATATGGCAATAATAAAGAGATGCTGGCTGGATATTAAATCGAAGAGCAAATTTGCTTGGACTTTTTAAGTGAAGCGAGAACGTTGTTGACGACGTTGCTTGTGCCTAGCAATTGCTTTACGCTTCTCTTTTTCTATGGGTGTTTCAAAGTGACGCTTTTTTCTCATATCTTGGAAAATTCCTGCTTTAGAAACTTCCCGTTTAAATCTTCTTAAGGCTGATTCAATACCTTCATTCTCCCCTAAAACTACTTGTGTCATTCTCATTCCTCCTTAATGTGGATGAATAGTTCAAGACTAGATACCAAATAAAATATTCCAGCAGAATGGAGCTTTTGGCTTTATCTGCTGGAGACTCTAAATGTGAAATTCTCAGGAATCGACTTAGTAGCGATTATTGTTGCGGCGGGCATTATTACCGCCACCCCAACTACCACGAGAGGCGTTACTTCTTTCCTCACGAGGTTTAGCTTTGTTCACTTTCAAATCACGTCCCATCCACTCAGCACCATCAAGTGCATCAATGGCAGCTTGTTCTTGTGTGTCTGATTCCATTTCCACAAAAGCGAACCCACGCGGCCGGCCTGTTTCCCGATCTGTGGGTAGTTGAACACGATTTACTGTTCCGTATTCTGCAAAAGCCTGCTTTAGGTCCTCTTCTGTAACCTGATAGGACAGGTTTCCGACGTAAATTGACATAGAAATCTCCGAATTCAGGGAGTGTAGAGAGTTAAATTCGGAGAGACGGTTTTTAGAAATCAAAACGAGTTACTCAACCGAAAATAATCTTTATGTCCATGAGTGTAGCACAGCATTCAGCCTTTGAATATTGTCTGATAGTGAATTTTATTCACAAATCAAACCTTTAAGGACGGTTTGCAGACTTTCTAAAGACTGGCTTTTTTTGCTTGTACTTGTACTATATAAAGTTACACTTTTAATCGGAAATCGTAATTAACTCGCGATCGCCCAAATATTTAGTGTTTTTAAAATTAAGCTGTGGACTAAAAGGCAAAGATTATTATCGGTAGTGGGATTAATCATACCACGATCAACTGTCTTAAAAGCAAATTAAAGCAAATTAAAAAATATTCATCCTCAAGTACCCCGTTAGCTATGGTCAAACTGCGCTAAGATAGCTTCTGCTTTCTTACATAGTACTTCGTGATATTCACCATTAGTAGCTAGCAAACCTCCCCATTGATTGATATCACCAGTGTTATACTGCAACGGAGTGCCGTCGAAGTGGGTAAATTTACCACCAGCTTCTGTTAAAATCAATTCTGGAGCGGCTATATCCCAGTCTTTGGGCGCAGACTTGCCGGAAAGGGAAATGTAGATATCTGCCTGTTGCTCGACAATGGTGGCGATTTTGCAGCCTACACTACCGACAGATTTCTGATTTTGACAGGGTAAGTTTTGTAGCAGATGATCTAACCGTTGGTTGCGATGAGAGCGACTAACGACTAAGGTTAAATCCTCAACTCGTTTACCTGACGACACTTGTAAAGGAACAGATCCGTCACGGGTTTCTACAAATGTACCCCTGCCTTTGGTAGCGTAATATAACTTTTGAGCCTCTGGTACTGCCACCACTGCCAATACTGGGCGTGTTTCCTTGATTAAAGCAATGTGAACTGCATAGTCGCCAGTTTTTTCGATAAAGTCTCGTGTGCCATCCAAAGGGTCAATTATCCATACCCAAGGGGCGGAAGGTTGTATACCACTACTTGACGATTGATAAGTTTCTTCGCTGATGTAAGCAAAATCTTCGTTACCCAAAGTTGCTTGTAGCCTCTGCAAAATGTATTGACTCACTGCTACATCGGCAACAGTGACAGGCTCATTTTGCTTATATTGGACTTCTAAGTTACGGTCTTTTGCTGTGCCGTGGTAATACGAGCGCAGTATATCTGCTGCACCCCAACCTACCTCACGAGCGATCGCTAATATTTCTTGTAAATCTTTCATTAATTTAGCCTTCTATAATTTTATTAACCTGACAACTCAGCCCTTTAAATTCATCCAGCGCCGAGTACCAAAAAATTTACAGGAATCAGCAGCAATATTAGCTGCCAGTGACATTGCATCAGTAAAGCTTTCCCTTAAAATGTAATGACAGAAAGCACCGTGAAAAATATCTCCAGCCCCTAACGTATCAACCGCTTGAATCTGCGGCACATCTACGATACCAGTTTTAGTGCCACTCAAGTATTCAATTGATTCTTGCCCGTGGGTAATGGCAATGTGAGGAATGTCAAATCCACTGAGATAGCTAAAAACGTCTTCTCCAGTCTGGCAGTTGGGGGGATAAAAATTAGCTGAACAGATAGCGTAATCCACAAATGGTAGAATTTGCTCAAATCCAGGCTTCCAACTACCACCATCGATCGCTACTGGGATATTATTGGCTTTAGCCATTTGAACTATGGAATCACCAACCGCCATCTGATGCCCATCAATCAGTACGATATCGACATTTTGCAAAATATCTGGCGGGATAGATGCGCTGCTAGCTTGAGTTTTGACAGCATTGATCGAAACCACAGCGCGTTCACCTGTGGCTTGAGTGACAATAATCGAAGATACAGGCGGTACTAAATCAGTGGTAGGCTCAAGGTCTGCGATCGCAACTTTGTAATTTGCCAAGTCACCTCGAATTAGCTGCGTCATTGGGTGAGAACCCACTACACCTAAGACTGTAGCCTGATTTCCTAAATAATTGAAAGTTACAGCCGCGTTTGTTGCTGGGCCCCCTGCCGCTACAGTATAGTCAGTAGCGACAATCTTCTGATTATTCTTAGGGGCAGAGTCAGCAAGGTAAATCGAATCTAAAGTTACTAAACCTACAAATAATCCACGATTCATCTGCTCTTTCGTTCAAAATTCAATTCTGAATTCTGGCTCCTGACTCCTGAATTCTTTCTTGGTAAATGGGTATGGCTCTTGGCGACTGACAACATCGATTGCTGTCTTCAACCAATCAATATAAGTCTCCTCTCTTCGGATTACCAACTCCAGCACCAGCCTTTGCATCACCTGCTTGCGGTTGGCAGATTCATCACCGAGTGATGGCAAATCGATGGTTTCACATTCAGTCAGCTTTTTGCTTCGAGCCGTCAATTGTTGCTCCAGTAGGTGAATGATGGTTTCATTCGACAACTGATCTGCAAAATGCAACTGGACGAGTAAAGGTTCTCTGATAGTCGGTAAGGGCTGATGAATCCCTAGCCATCGGCTAAATTCGGCTTTCCCTAGCTCTGTCACACTGTAGACTTTGCGGTTGGGGCGATCGTGTTGAATCTCAATGTTACAGGTAATCCAGCCTTGCTCAACTAGCTTATCGAGAGTTCTGTAAATTTGTGCCTGATCTGCTGGCCATAAATGGGCAATGCATTGATCGAAGCAGCTCGTTTTCAGGTCGTAGCCCGTCATTTCTTGCTGCTGAAGAAGACCTAAAATTACATTTGCTAGCGACATGAAGATGGTTTTCCCATAATTGATATTTTCTCGCTCAGTTCTACACTATGTACTTCTTATAATTTTATGCTAATATATGATTAATCAAATATAAGACATAACGGTTATAAAAAGATATGCTCATTATAATGCTTCTTAGCAAGGAAACCAAATACATAAAAAACTCCATTCACAAGGGCATGGGGAAGAGTTACCAACTCCCTTCAGGAGTGCTGTTAGTGGATAGCTAGGGTTGAGCCAGTGCTGAGTAGGGAAGAAGAAGGGAATAGGTTACAGGTTACAGGGTACAGATTATTCCCTATCACCTGTTACCTGTCTCCTGTCACCCAATTCCAATGCCCAATTCTCAATGCTTAGAAATTATTTAAGCCATTGAAGACTATTGTAACGAAAGGATAATTAACATTGACTTCTAACACACTTACACAAAGAATACGTCAGCATCAATATCTGCGTGATTTACGAAACAAATTACTCTATCTTCACAAGATGTTGCTGGAGACAGAACGCATTGCCTACGAACAGATTAGTGGACGAGTATCAAGTGGAGAACTTCTTCAGCTAGTCATCGCTCATGAACAATTTGCTTGGCTACATCGCATTTCTGAGATGGTTGTGCAAGTTGATGAAATGCTCCAAGCAGATGAACCGATATTGCTGGATGACTTCCAAAAATTGATTGCTGATGTCCGTACACTCATTGTACCGTTAGAGACGGGCAATACCTTCGAGAGAAAGTATTACAACGCTCTCCAGCGCGAACCTGGTGCTGTGTTGGCACATGCAGAGATATCCAGATTTCTCACGTCTAAGGTTTAAGGGACTTGCAAAAAATCAATATCCCAAATTATTTGTAGTAGGGGCACGGCAGGCCGTGCCCCTACGTTCGCGGAGCGTCCCGCAGGGATGGGATGTTTTTTTAACTAGAAGTCCCTAAAGGTAAGATTTTTATAAGCAGCGATCGCTAATTTACCCAAACAGTGCTGAGTAAAAAAGTAAGAATCGTACTCAAATAATTACTAATTCGTAATTTGTAATTCGTAATTATGAAGTTAAACTACGAATTACTGTCTTCTCTACGAGACGCTCCGCGAACGTAGCAGTAGCGAGTCCGCGTACTCTTACAGAGAAGCAAGCTACGCTTTTAGCATCTGTCTGCGACACGCTGCGCGAACGTAGAGAGCGTCATTATCAATTACGAATTATGTTGACCTGTCAGCAGTTCTACAACATCTAATTAATGACTAATGACCCATTTGCACCAGTTATCGGACAACAGCAAGCTATAGAATTACTTACTCAGGCTGTCAGACAAAAGCGGGTTCCTCCAGCCTACTTATTTGTGGGGCCGGATGGTGTAGGCAGGAGTTTAGCAGCCAGGTGTTTTGTGGAATTGCTATTTTCTAGTGGGATGGGAGTTAATGCATCTTTACAAAACCGTTTGCGTCAGGGGAACCATCCGGCTTTGTTGTGGGTGCAACCAACGTACCAATACCAGGGACAACGATTAACAGCAGCAGAAGCAGCCGAAAAAGGACTCAAGCGTAAAGCTCCTCCGGTAATCCGACTAGAGCAAATTCGGGGAATTACCGAGTTTTTAGGTCGTCCGCCCTTGGAAGCGCCGAGAAATGTGGTAGTGCTGGAAGAAGCCCAAACAATGGCAGAAGCCGCAGCGAATGCTTTACTTAAAACCTTGGAAGAACCGGGACAGGCGACATTAATTTTAATTGCACCTACACCTGAATCTGTGTTGCCGACTTTGGTATCACGCTGTCAACGCATTCCTTTTTATCGCTTAGATGCACAGTCTTTGGCTTTTGTACTCACACAAACAGGTCATCAGGAAATTTTGTCAAATCAGGCAGTATTGAGCATAGCAGCTGGTAGTGCTGGAAGTGCGATCGCATCTTATGAGCAATTACAAGCTATTCCTGATAAGTTACTCGAAGACTTGAAAAAAGCGCCTAAATCTTACCGTAACGCCTTAGAGTTAGCCAAAAAAATTGATCAGGATTTAGATACAGAAGCACAACTGTGGTTAGTTGATTATCTTCAGCAATTCTACTGGCAGCAGTGGCATCAACCTAGTATCATTAACCAGCTAGAACAATCTCGGAAACACTTGCTTTCTTACGCTCAACCACGGCTAGTTTGGGAATGTCTGCTTTTATCTGTGTATCAAAAATCAAATTCTATTTCTCCTACTCATCGCTGAGTGAGATTGTATTTCTATAGTTCCTCATCAAAGTCTCAGTACAATATTTAATTAATTCGTAGCGAAATAAATTAGGTAAAACTCTGCGTTACTTTACGTCCCTCTGCGTTTCAAAATATTACAATGTCTTGTTCATCCTCTATCGTCAAGTTCATAGCGAGTGAAGGTATTGTAATAAAAGCGATTCCTGGATAAAACAAAAAGTTTATATGACCTCAGTTTTTCCTCACAAAAAAGCCAAAGCCTTAAAACCTACCAGCCGCCGCCCTGCGAAAGAACTCTGTAGCGAGTGCGGACTATGCGATACATACTATATTCACTATGTCAAGGAAGCCTGCGCTTTTATTAATCAGCAAATAGGCAAACTTGAAGCAGAAACACACACGCGATCGCGCCATCTCGAAAACCCCGATGAACTCTACTTTGGTGTTCACCAAGACATGATAGCTGCGAAGAAACAGCAGGCGATTGAAGGCGCACAATGGACAGGTATTGTTAGCAGCATTGCTATTGAAATGCTTAATCACGGCTTAGTTGAAGGTGTAGTCTGCGTGCAAAACACCAAAGAAGACCGCTTTCAACCCATGCCCGTCATCGCCCGTACCCCAGAAGAAATACTAGCAGCGCGGGTAAATAAACCAACACTTTCTCCGAACCTTTCCGTATTAGAACAGGTGGAAAAATCGGGGATGAAGCGGCTGTTGGTAATTGGTGTTGGTTGCCAAATCCAGGCACTACGAGCTGTAGAAAAACAACTTGGTTTAGAAAAGCTATATGTTTTGGGTACGCCCTGCGTAGATAACGTTAACCGCGCCGGATTGCAAAAATTCTTAGAAACCACCAGCCGATCGCCTGATACAGTTGTGCATTACGAATTCATGCAAGACTTCCGGGTTCATTTCAAACATGAAGATGGCTCATCTGAAACAGTGCCTTTCTTTGGCTTGAAGACCAACAAACTCAAAGATGTCTTTGCACCATCCTGTATGAGTTGCTTTGATTATGTCAACTCTCTAGCCGACTTAGTTGTTGGCTACATGGGCGCACCCTTCGGTTGGCAATGGATTGTAGTTAGAAATGACACTGGTAAGGAAATGCTGGATTTAGTCAAAGACCAGTTAGACACCCAACCAGTAACGTCTAAAGGCAACCGGAAAGAAGCTGTACAACAAAGTATTCCCGCTTACGATAAAGGCGTTACCCTGCCGATGTGGGCAGCAAAACTGATGGGTGTGGTAATCGAAAAAATCGGCCCCAAAGGTCTAGAATATGCGCGATTTTCCATTGATTCTCACTTTACTCGGAATTATTTGTATGTGAAACGCAATCATCCAGAGAAATTAGAAGCGCACGTTCCAGAGTTTGCCAAACGTATTGTTAGGCAATATAAATTACCAGAATAGAAGAGGGACGGGGTATTGGGCATTGGGCACTTGTACTGAGCGTAGTCGAAGTATTGGGCATTGGGCACAGGGGAAAGACTTACTGCTACTTCTCCTCTGCTCCCCTGCTCCTCCCTACGGTGTATACACAAGTCGGAAAAACTTTATCCATCAAAGATTTGCGGTGCGTTACGCTGGCGTGACAAAGCTAAATTGTTGCAATCATGGCGATGCCTACGGTGGTCACTGAGCTTTGTCGAAGTGCTGGCTACGCCTACGCATTTGTTATTTTGGCGAACTCATTTGTTATTTTGGCGAACTCATTTGTTATTTCGGCGAACTCATTTGTTATTTCGGCGAACTCATTTGTTATTTTGGCGAACTCATTTGTTATTTCGGCGAACTCATTTGTTATTTTGGCGAACTCAT
>NZ_JBALEF010000023.1:0-18823 GCF_036918245.1 Nostoc sp. | reverse complement strand
ATGTTTGAGTGGTTTATCCGAAACACTACCTTTGATTTTCTATCTCTCCAGATGTACGGAGTTTTTTCAGAAATCAAATACTAATCCTATAGATACAATATTTTTAGCAATTAGCTTAGAAGCAGTAAATAAATTTCAAGTATCCTTAGCGACATCACACTTAGATTCTTCATCAATGCATGTACATGGAGAATATAATGTAAAATTACCAGAGGTAATATTTGAAAATGGTGAAAGCGAAAATTCGCCAACAAAAAAAAGAATCAGCACAAGCGATAAATATTACCCACGGATACTCTCGTGACCATCGGCCAGACTTAAAACAATTTCTGATAGAACTAATCTGTTCTGGATATGGAGATATCCCAATATTTTTCAAATCAGCATCGGTAAATCAAACAGATTCATCTAGCTTTGGTCAAATAGCAGTTGATTATAAAAAACAGATAGAAGTGGATAGTTTAATACTAGCTGATGCCGCCCTCTACACAGAAGACAATATCAAATTAATGTCCAAAATGACATGGTTATGTAGAGTCCCAGGGACTGTGAAATCAGCACAATTATTAGTAGCAAATACTGCGTAATCAGAATTTGTTAAAAGTGAGTTATCAGGATATTCATTTGGAGTTAAAAATATCACTTATGGGGGAATAGAACAAAGATGGTTAGTGTACAGAGCCAAGCCAGGAAAAAATCAGATTTAGAGAAGCTAGCTAAAAAAATCACGAAAGCTGAAGAGAAAAATAAAATTGATTTAAAAAAGTTGTCTCAAGAAAGATTTGCCTGTGAAGCTGATGCAATTAAGGTAACCGCTCAATAATCCGGGGTAAATCGCTCAGTGACAAGGCTCAAATGGCATAAACTCGTTCCTGAACTGGTAGTTCGCCGCGATTTATTGAGCGGATAGTAATGATGGATGAGCAGAACAATCAAAATTATCGTTCATAAAGTCGTTACTGACCGTCCCGCAGGCAGGGAACCACGAGTTCAAAAACGCCGCCCCAAAGCTTACCCCTTCATGACAAAACCTCGACAAGAATTACGTAAACAACTGCAAACTTCTTAATTGGCAACTGTTTCCGCTTTTCTTAGTACCATTTGTCTTTAGACTAGAGTGACTCCTAGCGTATAAGAACCAGGGTCAAAAAAGCCAGAACTGAAAGTTCCGCCATTTTGAGGGAAGTAATCATAATCACTTACTGAAATGGAGTAAGTACCTGCCCCTAGTGAAGCGGTGATTGATAGAGAAGTACTGGAACTCTGTAAGTTCCCAGCACTATTAAATAGGCCGAGAACTGGAAAGCTACCACTGTAATTCGGCGTGCTAATAGTCACAGTTCCTGGGTTAGCTAAAGAAAATGTGAAAAAGTCGAAATCAGGATTGTTCCCTGGAAGTCTTGCCAGTTGAGCAGAGGTATTAACTTCTGAACCTGATGTTAAAGTACCTAGCTTCTCAGCAGTGGCTAGTGTGTTGTTTGTCCCTTGTCCAGCATCTTCTTTCTCGTAGAACAGGAAGTCGTCACTATCAAGCTTCAGAGGCGATGCTTGCACAACACCAACGAGTTCATCTAGCTCTCCTGAGTTGTCCAGAAATACCCTTGTATCGGCTCCCACAGTCTGCAAGCGATAGTCTGCCAGTGTTCCTTTGAGCTGGATTGTATCTTCGTTGGAGTTGAAGCCACTGATGGTAGCGTAGTCTGCCAAACCACTACTTCCACTGTTGTTATCGTCATAGAAGACATTAGTAGCATCTCCAAGTAAGAACTGATCTTCCCCAGGCCCTCCAGTTAGGGTATCAACCTCCCCTAATCCAGGAGAATCAGAACCGTTAGTATCAACGCCTATGAGGACATCATTTCCAGGCCCTCCAAGGAGAGTGTCATTGCCGACCCCGCCACGGAGGGTGTCATCGCCTTCCCCTCCTTCGATTTGGTCATTGCCAGCCCCGCCAAACAGGCTGTCATTCCCATCCTCGCCCAAGACGAGGTCATTACCTTCCTGACCATCAAGAAAGTCATCACTATCCCCACCAAGCAAGGTGTCATTGCCGCCTCTGCCAAAGAGGGTATCACTGCTGCCTCCTCCAATCAGGGAGTCGTTAAAACTAGAACCAAAGACTTGCTCGATATTGAACAGGACATCATTCCCATCTCCCCCACTGGCAGTTCCAGTGCCAAGGTCAACGGTGACTCCGGCAGTGGCATTTAAATAATCAGCAGTATCAATGCCAGTCCCACCAAAGAGTTGGTCATCCCCGCCTCCACCTTGGAGTTGGTCGTCGCCGTCCCCACCAAGCAGAATGTCATTGCCGCTGCCGCCAAGCAGGGAGTCATTGCCTTCTCTACTAATGAGAGTGTCACTCCCGTCCTCACCAAGCAGGATGTCATTGCCAGCCCCACCAAGCAGGATGTCAATGCCGCTACCGCCAAGCAGGGAGTCATTGCCGTACCCGCCATTGATAAAGTCGTCGTTAGTCCCGCCAAGGAGGGTGTCATTGCCGTTATCGCCAAAGAGGCGGTCATTACCAGCCTCACCATTGACAAAGTCATTCCCGTCCCCACCACTGAGGAAGAAGTCATTGCCAGCTCCGCCCAAGATAGTGTCATTGAACCTAGAACCAACGATTCTTTCAATCTCCAACAGCACATCATTCCTGCCCTGCCCTGTAGCGGTTCCAGTGGCAAGGTTAATCGTGACTCCGGCAGTGGCACTGAAATAATCAGCAGTATCAACACCAGCTCCACCCAAGAGTTGATTATTGCCAGTTCCACCACGCAAGGTGTCATCGCCAGCCCCACCACGGACAATATCGTTGCCTTCCTCGCCATCAAGCAGGTCATTGCCAACTCCACCATCAAGCAGGTCATTGCCACCTCTACCAAAGAGGGTGTCATTACCGCGCCCACCAGTTAGAATGTCGCTGAAACCAGAACCAAAGACTTGTTCGATATTAAATAGGACATCATTCCCAGCCCCTCCACTGGCAGTTCCAGTCGCTAGGTTAACGGTGACACCAACAGTGGTATTTGAATAGTCAGCAGTATCATTGCCAGTCCCACCAAAGATTTTGTCATCCCCGTCCCCTGCTTCTAGTCGGTCATCGCCAGCCCCGCCAAGGAGGGTGTCATCGCCAGCCTCACCAATCAAGTTGTCATTGCCATCCTCGCCATCAATCTGGTCATCGCCAGCCCCGCCATTGAGCGTGTCAACCCCTTCCCCGCCAAAGAGTTGGTCTTTATCGTCTTCTCCAGCAAGTCGGTCATTTCCGTCCCCGCCTTCGAGAAGGTCATTGCCAGATCCAGCAAGGAAAACATCATTACCGAACCCACCAAGCAGGGTGTCGTCACCGCCTTTGCCAAGGAGTTGATCGTCGTCCTCCTCGCCATCGAGAAGGTCATTGCCAGATCCACCAAGGAGGACATCATCGCCGAACCCACCAAGCAGGGTGTTCTCGCCGTCCTCACCATTGAGAAGGTCATTGCCGTCCTCGCCATTAAGCGAGTCATTGCCAGCCCCACCCAAGAGGTCATCATTGCCGCCCCGACCAAAGAGGTTATCATCACCGCCCTGACCAAGGATAGCGTCATTCTCAAACGTGCCAATTAGAGTGTTATTCGTGTTGTCTCCAATAATGTCTGCCATATCAATCCCCTCGGTTATAAGTTTGATTCAGAAATATTCGCTGGCAGAGGTGTCATCTATGAGTAGCCCTGCCAGCGGGGAGAAACCCTAGATAGGTAGTTCAAATAAATGTAGCATGTACTTACACTGGTTTCGTAACCGCTCAATAATTCGGGGTAAATCGCTCAGTGACAAGGCTCAAATGGCGTAAACTCGTTCCTGAACTGGTAGTTCGCCCCGATTTATTGAGCGGATACCTGGTTTCTTGGTCTAGACACTGCCTAAATTTGAGTTGCATTGCGATAAATTTTAAGACATTTTGTTGAAGTTGCAGCTAAGAGGCTATTTATAAAGTAAATCTAAAAGTGGCTAATCAAATGAAATGATAACGATAAGATACTTTTGAGATAGTGCATTTACGTAGCGTTCAATGACTCGAAAGGCTTATTCTACCGACCTGAGTGACTCAGAATGGGCTATTCTAGCTCCCTTAATTCCACCAGCTAAGTCCGGTGGACATCCGCGCACAACTGATATGCGCAAAGTATGCAATGCCATCTACTACCACTTGAAAACAGGTTGTCAATGGGACATGCAACAGGCGTGACTTTCCTCTAAGCTCGACGGTTTATAGTTACTACCGGAAATGGCACAAACAAGGAGTTTGGCAAGAATTGAACCACACACTACGTAACCAGGTTCGGGAACAAATGGGTAGGTCAGTCCAACCAACTCCGTTAGCAAAGCTCGCCGTAGGCATCGCAGCAGACAGTCAGTCGCTGAAAACGACTAGAAAAAAGGGAGCCAGTGCGTTGGGCGGGCAAAGCCCGACTTGAAGCAACTGGCGTGGGAAGTGTACGGCAATGATTGCGGTAAGCTGAGTTTTGCGGACGTAAACGCCAAACTAAAGATTTACTTTATAAATGGTCTCTGAAAGTGCCAATTCCTAACTTTTTTAATTTGTTTGCAACGGTGCATTCAAGACTTTCTCGATGCGATCGCGTGTTTCTAATAAGTGCGCTTTGGTATATTCATCCTCAGAACTAACTCCCTTAAGTTTCTCATCAAGCTGTTTGAGTTTATACCAAGCTAGAGTGCGAGCATCTTCTGGAACATTTTCTTTTCGCAATACCATACCAGTCAAAATGTCCAAATACTGACGCTGCAAGCCTCGCCGCAAGCTGGCGATCTTCATCGGTTTAGCTTTTGGTTGGATGACTTCCGTCCAAATACCCGACTGTAAAGTGTCAAATAGTTCTGGCAGAGTCAGTGCTTTTCCTTCGGGAGTTTTGAGTTCAATATCCTTGAGACGAGAGAGGCGATCGCCTGAGAGTAAATCTCGCAACACAGAACCCTGCATCAGTAGCACCAAGTCATGAATGGGAAAATCCAAACGACCAACTCGAGGAGAACTACCCCAATGTCGCCAACGGGAAGGTGCCAATTTATTCAGTAATTCTGGTGAAAAACTGAGGGCATCTTCTGCAAATACATATTTTTGTAGCGTTTCTAAAGCTTGCCGTTGTTCTTCAACAGGTACTGGTTCAAATGGTAATCGGTGTTGGGGGACTCCAGAGACTTTCTCCGAAGGTATTTCACTGGGGTGAATGCGATAGAAAGATTGTCCCCCGATGTATTTTGTGGTGAAATATATTTGCTGGAAATAGTTACCCAATACTGTGCTAAAACGTTCGCTGACATCGCTGTAACTATCACCAGCCATTGGGAAACGCTTATCAATACGTTCCCACATCAGCCGCGAATTATTCAACTGCCACTGAGAATAAAGCAGCACATTACCGCTGTTATCCCAAGCATCAGCAGTTGGGTCAAGATCGTATACATCTTCATCTGTGGAATAACTCAACTCTGGCTTGTAGGATTGTGCAGCAATTTCCTCCAAAATTGGCTTTTCTGCTATAGGAGTTGATGTCTGAATTGTTGTATAGCCGTACTTAATTGCCCATTCATCATAAGGCCCCACCATACTAGGAAAATAATCTCCTTGTTTTGTACCTTGAGGGGCAATATTGGGGGGAATATAGTCCATGACAGAAGTTGTCAGACCTTTATTTTTGGTAATTTCTGTATTATTCATCTGCTGTGGTGGTAGCAGTGTACTACCACGGAAGTTATGACGTAAACCAAGAGTATGTCCAACTTCGTGAGCGATGATTAAACGTAAATATTGATTAATATAGTCTTTCACCTGGTCTGGAGTAGCCATAGTATCAGGCAGCAGTGACATTGCCAGTGAACCAAAGGCAAACTGGTTAGCAGCTTCCATCCCATAGCATAAATCGTATTCGCCTGCCATTTTCGATAAACGACTCAACAACCCCTCTTGTCCTTGCATCTTCTGGGGTAGACCATTGTTTTTCGCATCTAAACCATTGGCGCAAAGTAGACGATTTTGCATCAAAGCTGATAAAGTAGTGCGATTTTCTGTTTGGCTGGGTTGGATGATTTTGCGATATTCACTTTTGAGTGCCCGGACAAAGCTAGCATCTACGAGAATGTCTGCATCCAAAATTTCCCCTGTCAATGGGTTAACGCGGGATGGCCCCATCGCAAAGTATCCATCGACTGTGTTAATCCAGCGAATCGTGTTGTAACGAATATCTGCCGGGTCCCAGGTAGCATCATCTGGCATTTGGCGGACTTCAATTGCATCCTTGAATCCAGCTTTGAGAAAGGCTTTGTTCCACATGAGAACGCCTTCTTTCATGGCATCGCGGTACTCTAAGGGTACAGCGTTATCAATCCAGAAGACAATCGGTTTTTTGGGACGAGAAATGACTGCTTTCGGGTCTTGTTTTTCTAAATGCCAACGATTTACGTAACGGACAAAAGAATCGCCGCGATCGTCGTCTTTGGATAAATCTTGGTAGGCGGTGATGAAATAGCCGATGCGATCGTCAGCAAGGCGTGGTCGATAATCTTGATCGGGTAGTTGGGAGAGACTGTAGTGAACGCGCAGGGTAAAGCCACGGTTGTCAGCTAGCGAAGCAAAGTTTGCCACTTCACTGTTGGGTTCAGCGCTATCAGAGTAATTCAAAACTGACTCGACTTCTAAATTTTGGGGAAAGGCTTTAGCAGTACCAAAATAGGACTGGTCTGTGCTTGCGGGGACTCCTAAACTTGCAGATAATCCAGCTAAGTCTGTGAGTAACAAATCTCCCAAGTCAATGAGAAGAGTTTTGCGTTCTGGATGAATGCTTTTAATGGAAATGGTGTAGAGAACAGAGTCACTAAAAGATCGCGTCAGCGATCGCACCTGGGGATCTCCCTCACGAGTGCGAAAATTCACATTACGGATGACAAAGTGTAGTTTATCATCCACCCGTTGGAAATAAAACAAAAAATCTTGCAGAGGCATACCACTGTAAATACCCCGTTCGCCAATACCCGATTCCAGGGTTGCCGTAGCTAGGTAATTTTTATTAAGTTGTTCTGGCTTAATTTCTAGATAAATTTTATTCTTTTCTTTATTGCGATAAAGGGTGAACAATCCCCCTGACTTTTGGGTGTTTTTAATTACTTCGTTAAATGGCTCTAAATCATCCTTTGCTGCTGGTTTAGCACTAGGATTAGGCTTTGCATTCGGTTTTTCTGCTGGTTTTGCAACTTGTAAAAATGGTTGCTGACCTGCTTTTTTTAGGTTTTTGACTATCCAAATAAACGGTTGAGGCTGTACGTGTTTATTTTGATTAACTACCCAAATTTGCCCTGATGGTAGCCTCTGTTTCTGAGGAGTACTAATATCTTTTAATGATAAAGCTGAGATTTTAGTTGAAGAAGTTTCTGTCGATAACTGACTATGGGATTTTTTTTCATTTCTGGCTGTAACCACATCTTCTACAACGATTTGGTTAGCTGACAAATCTGTATCAACATTGTTAACAAACGGTGACTTAGCGCTAGCTGTCGCTATCCCTAAAAACAAACTATGTAACAAAATCATATAAAAGGTTAATCTGTTCATCGCATTCATGACCTGATAACTATCTCTCGTTAATTTTTAACTTTTGCAAAGCCAAATAGCCTGCCCTCTGCCGATTCTCTCTCTTAGCTGCTTTATATTAGGCAACAAACTTTCAAGTTAAATTTTAGTTGCCATTTTTCAGCTTTGTTGTGCTGTTTTAGTGTAGGATTTTTCCTAACAATTGTATCTCTGACAAACAGTAAGTATGATTTTTACATCAGACTAGTAAATTTATGGGGAAAAAGCCTCACAAATTAGCCAAACCGTGGAATTACTTAATTTTTGAAAGAATTTTTAAGTTAACACTTTGTTTACATCATGAGAAGAAGCTTAAGGCTACAACAGGTGAGCAAGAGGGCGCCATCCAGGAACGCTGTTGGCAAATTCATCAGAAGTAGTCTGTCGTTAACATCGCCAACTTATGATTTTTTTACTATAGTATTTATTTATACTATTGATTGTTGGGAATGCAAACCAAACTAGCATAGAAAAGTTTTTAATTCAGGATTATCAAAAACAGTTATTTAAATGTAACAACGGAAACAAAAATGTCAACATATTTATCTCAAGTCTGGCAGCTGCTGAGAAATTATGTGAGGGGTACAAGGTTACAAGAGATGCCAAAGACCACATCGCCAGAAACAGAAGCAGTTTTAACTCTAGGAAAAAATATTAAAGAACCAGACAAAAGCGTTAGATTTGCTGAAGATAATTTGCAGGAATATTTGTACTCTCCAAGATTGCAAAAAAGCTTAGAAAAATGGACAATACCAAAGAACGGTTTGACTTCTCAGATAGACGATCGCACATTGGGCACTTTACTCACTGGGTTTTGCTTTAAAGTATGCGATCGCCAGATGTATGAAGAGATTTATGATTTATTGGGCAATGGTGCCCTGAAACCTGAAATAGTCAAGCAACTAATGGAATTGGTTGTGACTGGTCAAAAAATTCGTCCAAAATTGCTTTTTTGGCGGCTAGAAGATTTTTATCGTCGCTGGTGTCACGGGGAATTTATCGATGGGACACCAGATGATAACCTGCCTCAGAAAACAAGGTTAAAGCTAGCGGCACAAAATATTGCGATCGGGTTGAGACAGGTAGACATATATACAGGGCTGAACGTACTGATTTTATTATTAGAGTTACACCGTTACGCCCAAGGGCGAGAAGAACTCAAACAAAAAATCACCTTCTATGCATCTGCGCAACCGGACACAGACAATTTTTTCACATCCCAACTGCTGCGGATTATCAATTATAGCGATGCCCTGGAAATTGGTAACTTTAGTAGTATAGTTGGACAATTCCTTAAAGGCGGTAACTTTCGCAATGCTTACCTCGGCGATGCCAACCTTACAGGGGCAGATTTTAGTGGTGCTGACCTAAGCCTTGCTTATCTCGGCGATGCCAACTTAACTGGCGTAAACTTCAGCGGTGCTAACCTTAGCGGTGCCAACCTCGGCGATGCCAACCTCAGCGGTGCCAACCTCAGCGGTGTTAACCTCAGCGGTGCCGACCTCAGTAGCACCAACCTCAGCGGTGCTAACCTTAGCTGTGCCAACCTTAGCCGCACCGACCTCAACCGCGCCGACCTTAGCAATACCAACCTTAGCCGTGCCGACCTTAGCCACGCCGACCTCAACCGCGCCGACCTTAGCAGCACTAACCTTAGCCATGCTGACCTAAGTAACGCCATCCTTTTCGGTGCAAATCTGAGTGAAGCCAATCTTAATAGCGTCAGCCTTAGCCATGCCGACCTTTGCCGCGCCGACCTCAGTGGTGCTGATTTGAGTTACGCCATCCTCAACGGTACTAACCTCAGTGACACAATTCTTTTCAGTACCAACCTCAGCAATGCTATCCTTGTTGCCGCAGACCTCAGCTATGCCAAACTTAACGGTGCCAAACTTAACAATGCCAGACTTAACGGTGCAATGTTCTTAGGTGCCGACCTCAGCGGCGTAGACCTGAGTCAGGTGATTCTCAACGAAGCTGATCTCAGCGGCGTGAGTCTCAACGACGCCGACCTCAGTGGTGCTGACCTCACCGACGCCATCCTCTTTGGCACAGACTTCAGCTATGCCAACCTTAACAGTGCTAACCTCAGTGGCAGTAACCTCAGTGGTGCTATCCTCAACGGCGCGGATCTTAGCCATAGCAACCTCAGTTACGCCATTCTGGGTGGTGCAGACCTTAGCGACGCCAATCTAGAAGAAATGATCTGGGGTAAAAAGCAGCAGTGGGAAGGTGTGCGGGGATTAGAGACAGCAGTTAATATACCGGAGGCGTTGAAGGAAGAACTGGGACTGAATTGAGATGAGGCGGATGAAGGGGACAACGGGAAAGGTAAAACTCAAGCTTAATTGCGATCGCCTTTTCTCTGACTCCGTGTCCTCTGCGCCTCTGTGGTAGCCTACGGCAAGCCGCTGCGCGTCTACGTCATTTTTCCCACACCCATCAACCCCAAATTTTACACTAAACTCTAAATAACCAGTAATTATACGAGTCCCAGTGAATGAACAAGCGTTTATCGCAAACCTGGCAGAAGTTTCAGCAATCCTTCTCAATAGAAGAGAGTCTGAACACCACAGTTGAGACTGGCAAGGCAGTTTTGGAAGCCGCTGAACACCTGAAAGCGTGGACACAATACGAAGAAACAGAAGACGGAAGACAACTAGTTATTCTCGAAGGCGAAATGAATTGGCAAATTTATGATTTGCTGGGTTTTGGCAGACTCACACCAGAAATTGTGGAATATTTGATGAGGCTGCTTACTGAAAAACAAGATTTCTCTTGGGAGCAATTATTTAAACGCTTAGAAAATTTTTACCATAACTGGTGTATAGGGAAATTTATTGACTCTGCGAAACAGACTTTGCCTCAGAAAAAGCTACAACAGTTGCAACAGTATGGGATTCAAGGGCTAGGTCAGCGTGAGGTGGATATTTATGCTGGGTTGAATGTGATGATTTTGCTTTTGGAGTTGCACCGTTATGCTAAAGGGCGAGATGATCTCAAACAAGAAATTGTCTTCTATCCGTCTGGTCAAACTGGTGCAGACAATTTTGAAGAATACCAATTAACTCGTGTCATCAATTACAGTGATTGCTTTCAGCTTGGAACTTTTAATAGTGTAGTTGGGCAATTCCTCAGCGACACCAACCTTAGCGGCGCAGACCTCAAAGGTGCAAACCTTAGCGAAGCAAACCTCAGCTACGCAAATCTCAGTGGCGCATACTTTGGCCTCACAAACCTTAGCGAAGCAAACCTCAGCTACGCAAACCTCAGTGGCGCATACTTTGGCGGCGCCAGCCTCAAAGGTGCAAATCTCAGCTACGCAAGCCTCAGTGCTGCAAGCCTCTATGGTGCAAACCTCAGTCGCGCAAACCTCAGCGGCGCAAACCTCAGCGGCGCAAACCTCATTGGTGCAAACCTTTTCTTCGCAGTTCTTGGCGAAGCAAACCTCAGCGGTGCAAACTTCAGAGGCGCAGACCTTGGCGAAGCAAACCTCAGCGGCGCAAATCTCAGCCGCGCAAACCTTATCTTCTTAGACCTTAGCTACGTAAATCTCAGCCGCGCAGACCTCAGTGGCGCAAATCTCAAAGGCGCAAATCTCAGCCGCGCAGACCTCAGTGGCGCAAATCTCAAAGGCGCAAACCTTAGCGGTGCAGACCTCTGGGGCGCAAACCTCAGCCGCGCAAATCTCAGCCAGAAGAGTTGGGGAGATATGGACTGGGATGAAAATACAAACTGGGAAAATGTGGAAGGACTTGATACAGCAGTGAATGTGCCAGAAGCCTTAAAGAAACAGTTGCGGCGGAGTTAAGAAGAGGTGGAAGCAAAGGAGGCTTTCCCTACTTGACTTTTTTTACATCATTCTAAATTGTCACCAATAAACGTTATCAGCAAAGAAAGTCACCATCAGAGCAGAAAGCCCCCGGATGAATCCAAGGGCTTGGGCAATTTTGGTTGCGATGCCTGCGGCGGATGGGTACGCGATCGCAATCTGTGATAAATGCACTCTAAAATACTTAATTAATTACGGTGATTATTGCTGTAGTGAACCCTTGTACCTGCCCACAACAACTTCTCCCGTAGCGTCTGATAGTAGGAATTGTTCTCGCGCAAAATAATAAATTTAGCCCGACACTCTGCCATCCGCACATCAACACGGTGTCCGGGCCAAATTGAAGTCCCTAAAACCCCATCTGTCCACAGCTTGGTACTCAAATCGTAATCCCCCAAAGGCCAAATACTCACCACAGAACCAGGGGGTAAAACGAGGGGACGACTAGAAAGGCTCATTGCACAAATAGGAGTGATGGTAAGCGCCTCCATACCATCATGCATAATTGGCCCATTAGCAGAAACGGTATAACCTGTGGAACCTGTAGGAGTGGAAATAATCAACCCATCCCCGACGTATTGATCGACTACCTCACCGTCGATTTCCATTTCCAGAATTGAGGTGATCATTCGGTCAGCGGAGGCGGGTTTGACACAGAATTCATTCAAAGCCAGGTAACGTTCGCTCACTGGTTCTAAATTAGATCCATGACCCTCATACACCGCAGCTTGCAACATCATCCGTCGTTGGATAGCATAGCGATCCTCAAACAGCCGATCCCAAACTTTCTCTGTATCCTGAAACTCTTCCACTGACTCAGTTAAAAACCCCAGATGACCTCCCACATTCACTCCCAGAATTGGGATGCCAGCCGGGGCTAAATGTCTAGCACTGGTTAAAACAGTACCATCGCCACCGAGTACCAAAGCGAGATCGATTGGTTGACCCGCCGAAGCCAAAAAGACTGGATAGGGGTTGTCTTTCGGCCCGCTAGGCCCCATCAACACTTGGCAATCGCGGCTTTCTAGTTGTTTAGCACAGATTTCTGCCCATTCTTTACTCCGGGCATCCCGCGCTTTATAAGCAATGATTACCTGCTTGAGTTGCACGCACAATTACCATTTCAGGAGATTAAACTGCTCCATATCGACGGTATCGCGGTTGCGATAAATGGCCAGCACGATCGCTAAACCCACCGCCGCCTCGGCTGCGGCCACGGTAATCACAAATACTGTGAAAACCTGACCCTTAATTAATGTTGAGTCGAGGAAGTTGGAAAATGCCATTAAATTCAGATTAACAGCATTGAGCAGTAATTCAATTGACATCAGCACCCGCACAGCGTTGCGGCTGGTAATTAAACCGTAGATGCCGATGCAGAATAAAGCTGCTGCTAGTAATAAAAAGTACTGGAGTTGCATGAATCTGGGTATCCCTCCTGAAAAAGCTGGCTGTTTATCTGCGATTCAGGTCGCAAATATTACTCTTTTGTTTCGCTGGTTGTTGATATTAGTTCTCTGGGGCGTTCTTGCAAAGTCAAAACAGTTTGCCCCAGATCGGATCGTGTCAGTTGATCTGGCAAATACTCACGACGTGCCAAAATAATTGCTCCTACCATCGCTATCAGCAGCAAAATGGAAGCCAGTTCAAAAGGTAGTAAAAAGTCAGTGAAGAAATGTTCTCCAATCAAAACTATAGAACTTTCACCACCCGCTACAGGAGCAGTTGAGTACGCCCAAGGAGTAGCTAGAACCATCGTACTTAAAAGACCAAACAATCCTACACTAACTACACCCGTAAGTACTTTACGCACCCATGAGTTAGGAAATGCTACAAAGTTCTCTCGCTTGTTCACCAACATAATGGCAAACAAAATCAACACGTTAACCGCCCCAACATAAATTAGTATTTGTGCAGCTGCAACAAAATCAGCATTTAGCAACAGGTACATTCCCGCTATGCTGATGAACACACCCCCCAGCAAAAAGGCAGAATAGACGATGTTGGAGAACAGCACCACACCAATGGCCGCCCCAATCATCATCACGCCCAGTATGCCAAGCGATACAAGCTGTACTCCTTCTGCTAGATTCACTGTTTTTTGTCCTTAGTCAATTGTCATTGGTCATTAGTCATTGGTCATTGGTCATTGGTCATTGGTCATTAGGAAAGGACAATGGACAAATGACAAATGACATTTATTTTTCTGTTTGTTCTACCAGGTCTTCTGGACGCGCACCCGCACGCGGTGCATCTGCGGGCAGTCCGTGGGGTTCGAGGACGCCTTTGGGTAGGTAAACTAGTTCGCGCAGTGGTGTAACCATTGGGTCATCTGTTACCTTATAGGGCAGACGACCTAGCGCTACACTGTCATAGTTCAATTCATGGCGATCGTAAGTGGAAAGCTCATACTCTTCTGTCATAGATAGACAGTTAGTGGGGCAAAATTCCACACAATTACCGCAAAAGATACAAACTCCAAAGTCAATGCTGTAGTGGTTGAGTTTTTTCTTTTTGCTGGCTTTGTCGAATTCCCAATCGACTACAGGTAGGTTAATTGGACAAACGCGAACGCAAACTTCGCAAGCGATGCACTTATCAAATTCAAAGTGAATCCTACCGCGAAACCGTTCGCCAAGAATTAGTTTTTCGTAAGGGTACTGTACAGTAATTGGACGCCGCCGCATGTGGTCGAAGGTGACAGAAAGTCCCTGACCAATGTAACGCGCAGCTTGTACCGTTTCTTTGGCGTAATCACCAACTTGTTTTAGGAACTTTAGCATTGTGTTTCACTCTCTCTTTTGAAGCTATCAGCGTTATTTGTCCCTTGTCTTTCGTCCTTGGTCATTAGTCATTTGTACTAATGACCCTTACGGGTGACGCTCCTGCGTTGCTACCGCTTCTCTACGAGACGCTGCGCGAACGCTAACGCCAGTCACTCATGGGGGAAACCCCCTTGGCGCTAGCCTCTCCCTTTGGGAGAAAACCGCGCTGGCTCACTAATGACTAATGACTAATGACTAACCACCAAAAGCGAAGGGAAAGGCTAGTTTCAAGGCGGCGGTTAATAGCAGATTAACCAAACCAACTGGCAACAAAAACTTCCATCCTAAATCTAACAGTTGGTCAATCCGTACCCGTGGCACTGTCCAGCGCAACAGGATGGCGACAAACACTAGTAAATAGGCTTTGAACACGGTCATGATGATACCCAAAGCCGCAGTTACTATCTGGAACACAGGATTTACTTCACTGACTCCCAGCCAACCAGCAATGAGGTTGAGGGGAATAGGAAAGTCCCAACCGCCCAGGTAGAGAATTGCTACTAGTAAGGAAGAAAGGATCAAGTTAACGTAGGAACCCAGGTAGAACAGACCGAATTTCATACCTGAGTATTCAGTCTGATAGCCTGCGACGATTTCTTCTTCCGCTTCGGGTAAGTCAAAGGGTAATCGTTCGCATTCAGCGAGGGCGGCTATCCAAAAGATCAGAAAACCGATTGGTTGTCGCCAAATGTTCCAGCCCAGAATGCCGTAGCCAGACTGTTGATTGACAATATCAACGGTGTTGAGGCTATTAGACATCATAGCGATCGCTAACACCGCCAGCGCCAAAGGAATTTCATAACTAATAGATTGCGCTGCTGCCCGCAAGCCCCCTAAGAGGGAGTATTTGTTATTAGATGCATAGCCTGCCATCAATAAACCAATGGGTTGAATGCTTGACAAGGCAATCCACAAGAATACGCCCATGCCCACGTTGCTAATTACGATATTCTGTCCAAAGGGCACAATCAGGAACGACAGAAACACCGGAATTACAACAATAATTGGCCCAAGGGTAAACAGCCAGGGGTCAGACTTGGCTGGTACAATATCTTCTTTAAATACTAGCTTCAGACCATCTGCTACAGGTACCAGCAACCCAAAAGGTCCTTGGTATTCTGGCCCAATTCGCTGCTGTGCGGAGGCAGAAATTTTCCGTTCTAGCCAAGTAGCAACTAATACCCCCACTGTTGCCCCAATCAGCATCAGTATCATTGGCAGCGGCATCCAAATCGCTTTGGCTGTTCCTGCTGGTATACCTAAATCCCGGAGGGATTCAATAAAAGTTCCTTGGAGGTCAATTCCTGAATTCATGTTTCCGCTCTTTAAGACATCGAGTCATGGTGAGTTACAACTATTAGTTAAATTAATACCTGTAAATTCACCCATTTTTAATTTTTGCTGTGATGACGCCCGATTGAAGATTTGTTGCCAATTCCCATGCCTAGTATATCGTTGGATGGTTTGACCACCCTGAAGCGAGATGAGAACTTCTACTTATGGTTGGCATTGAGATTCGCTATTGAGTGGATATAGGATGAGAGGACAAGGGGAATAACTATGCCCCATGCCCTATGCCCTATGCCCATTTACCGCTGGTCAATGGGGGTATAAGTTACTTCGTGATGACCGTTGTAAACCTGGGTAGGACGGAAAATCCGGTTTTCTGCTAGTTGTTCTTTCCAGTGGGCTAGCCAACCGGCAACACGAGCGATCGCAAATATTGGCGTAAACAAGTCTGTGGGAATCCCCATCTTTCTATACACCAAACCGGAATAAAAGTCAATATTGGGATAAATCCCCTTGCTACCGAGTTTTTCCTCTACCACTCGTTCCATTTCTTGAGCAATGTCATAGAACTTGTCATGGCCAAACTTCTCAAACAGTTGCTCTGCTAGTCCTTGTAAAATTGTGGCTCGTGGGTCTTTAACTTTATAGACACGATGTCCAAAGCCCATAATCTTAGATTTAGTTTCCAGACAATGCTCTATGTAGGGACGGACATTTTCCACAGAGCCAATTTTTTCCAACATCTGAATTACTTCTTCATTGGCTCCACCATGCAGAGGCCCACCCAAAGTTCCCACAGCACTAGCAACCACAGCATAAGGATCGGTCAAGGTGGAAGCTGTCACCCTGGCACTGAAAGTGGAAGCATTCATTGTATGTTCGACCTGAAGTATCAAGCAGATATCAAAAACTCGCGCCATCAGAGGATCGGGTTCTTTCTCATCGAGCATGTATAGAAAGTTGGCGGAGTAGTCTAAGTCATCACGGGGACGTACCGGATCATTGCCTTTTCGCATCAGTTGGAACGCCGCCACCATTGTGGGAATGGTTGCTATCAGGCGCACCACCGAATCTCGAATATAGACAGGATTATGTAAATCGCGGAGCGAATAAAACAAGCCTAAAGCAGCAGCGGAGGCTTGCAAGGCATCCATTGGATGACCGCTTTCTGGAAAGCATTTCATCATGTCCCGAATGCGGTACTTTATCCGTCGGTGGTAACGAACTTCATGCTCAAATGTTTCCAGTTCTTCCTTGCTTGGCAGTTTACCCCAGATTAAGAGATAAGCAGTTTCTAAGAATGTACTTTTTTCTGCTAATTCCTCAATCCTAATGCCACGATATTCTAGTATTCCCTTTTGCCCATCAACATAGCTGATACTTGATTGAGCGGCGGGAATGCCTTCTAAACCAGGCTTGTATTCGCACACCATCATGGCAACACCATTCGCTTTGTGAAATATCTGATCAAGCTAACTTACCAGAAATTTATTGTCGCCATAACAGTAGCCGTTCTAACAACAATCGAAAATGTTGAAAAACTGTTATAGCAGGTACTTGGGTGGTGTCAACCAAAACATCTGACTACGACCCAGAGCAGAACCTGTTTCTGGTAGTTTTATCCCAATCATACCTGCTTTTTTCAAGACTAAGCTTGCTTTGACTTCTCCCCACAGGAGAATTTCAGCCCAACTGGTCAAATCAGGTTCGTGTCCAACCAGCGCCAGTTGGGTATTTTGGGAATAATTTCTTGGTTCTAACCAGTCTTTTAGCCAACTAGAAATTTGACCATCGTGGGCGAGGTGGCTAGATTCCTCTAACTGGGAGCTTAGTTTTTCTGCTATTAGGATTTCAGCCGTTTGGCGGGCACGCACTAAGGGACTGGTAAGAATTAAATCAAAGTTTAAACCTAATTTAACAAGTTTCTGGGCAACTTTCTCAGTTTTTTGCCTTCCTTCTTTGGTAAGGCTGCGCTCTTCATCTTTGATGCCTAATCCCTTGTCTTCGGCGATGCCATGACGAATTAAGTATAGTTCCATACTTTGTACTATGAGTGATCAGTTAGGCTGCTCTTAGGCAATGTTAGAACGCTATCCACCACTTAGCAATCTGTCATACTCTGGATGTGATCCAATCCAAAACCATACAAAATTATCATCTTCTTTTACAGCAAGCGCCCGATAATATATACCAATACGCACTGACCAAAACTGACCGACTTTTTTGAAATGCAATGATGGATATTTGGGATCTTCCCGAAGAAACTCGTAACATCGATCAGCAAGCTCTTGGATATCAATTAGTAACTGGCGATAGTAATACCAAAAATCTGTGGTTACTCGATGTTTTACAGATCAGTACAACGCCCTTATCGCAGATGTTTGAGTGCTTTCTGTGGCAATACATCTAACCGACCAGCAGCCACATCTTTTTCAATCTGTTTATCCCAGGCTACTGCATCGAATTCCGCAAACCAGGCACGAAAAGCAGCTAAATCCTCTGGTGAAAGTTGACTAACAGCGAGTTCTACTTCCTTTAGGGTACTCATAATCTAGGTAAATCAAGCTTGTCATTCTTTAAATTAAATATAGTATGAATAGAATTGTTTATTTACTTTCAAAATTTCTAATCCAACGTCAATTCTATTACGACACCACTTTGCATCTTTTTGAGGCCAGTTTAGATCCTCAACAAGATATTGCTCGATTAACTCAGTATTTATCTTTTTTTTACAAAAACGCGAAGCAGCACAAATAAAAAAATCCAGCCGTTCAATATCGTTGGGATGATAACTTAACGGAAATCGTCTCAAGTATCTTTCAAAAGATTCTCTTGCTTTTGGAGATGTAATTAATTTCATCTAATCCAATATCTTCGTTTGATAGTTCAATGCAAATGCTATTATAACTTGCAAAACTAATAAAATCCTTGAAATCTTTTTCAAATCTTTTTAATAAATCATTGTATTCTAACATTTTTATATGACCATACTGCGAATTTAAAATATTCACTATCGAATAAAATTTATCTTTTATCTTAGTAATTAGAAATGATGGTTTGTGGTGGTCTTCATCTAAAAAGAGGATACAGGAAGGCTTAGTCGTTTCTTCTGTATGCTCTTCTGATTCTTTTTGTAGATAAGTCCAGTCATTAAAACCCACATTCCGCACCCATAACTGTCACACCCCAAAGAAACGGATCTATTTAGTACATAAGAACTAATGATTGGGAGAATTGACTAGGATTTAT